>ONRP01000002.1 GCA_900320245.1 uncultured Prevotellaceae bacterium | reverse complement strand
TCTTTCTCTCTATTCTGCAATAATCTGGATGACTTTGTCATTATTGTCAATCTTGTCTTCCTTTTTGAAAAGCCAATAGCGGCAATCCTAAAATAACTTAGCGCCTTAGCGTCTTAGCGTGATGCTATGCAGCGCGGAAGCCCAATCAACCAAATCCGCCCAATCCGCCGACAGAAAAGCGCGGATGCCCCAGATTATTCAGAATTTTCAGTTGTTTGCTTTTAGCGAACCATGATCTTTTTGCCCTGGTGGATGTAGATGCCTGGCGTGGTCGGCACCTCGGTGCCAAGGGCACGGCCCATCAGGTCATAGTAGCGTGGATCAAGCGACCGCTGCGTCTTCTCGGCATCCACCTCGTTAATGCCTGTCCAATGGTCAGGGTCATAATTATCGGTTGCATATATGATTTCACCACCCTCAATGACATGGCTCAAGCCAAAATACACATCGCCATATCCTGTTGACATTGGCATAAAAAAGCATAGGGTATAGCAAGAACTGGCATCAAATCCTATGCCCTCAATGATATAGAATCTTCCCCAATGCTCGCCAGTGTATCTCTTGGCCAAATGTTTACCTACAGTAATCGTGTCGATACCTGTGAGCCAATCTTGCTGATTGATGGCCTGGTTCCAATATGCTACAGGGTCGCTAAAATCATACAACACAAATTCTCTTCCTTGCTCCATTGCGTTGAAGTCTTCAGCAGAGCCCTCATAGTTACCAATGGGACAATCCAAGTAAAACTTACAGTCCGGCACAATGGCATAAACGACTTTACCCTCTTCACGCATATAAATGGGTATGGTATCATTCTCCTCATTGATGGCTTCACCATAATATTTGTGCATGGCCTTATAGGTTTTGCCGTTAATAACCGTATCACCCTTGAACTCAAGATTTAAATATACCATACCCGAGGCCAAATTAGGGTTGGCTGGATAATAATCATTACCATTGTAGTAATAATATACCCACTTGACTCCCTCGCGAACAAAGGGCACATAATTATATTCAAACGGGAAATCACCATTCTCGTAGATGACCTGGCCGTCCTCAATCACTCTTTCCAAATGATAGCCGTTTTGCATGCCTGTCGTTTCCCATTGAAAATAACTTAATGGCATGCCATCGATGCCGATGTAGCCTAATCCCTCAATAATGTACTGGGTGTACTTGTTAAATTCAGAGTCACTTCTAAACTTATACCTTTTAACCATACGGTCAGACACCATCACCATGTCAGAGCCTTGGTACACTTGTCCCCATACCCAACCTCCGGATGTCTCCTCAAGGTAATCATAAAAACCGGCCATGTCATTGAAATCATACAATATATGCTCCTCGCCTGTCGACCAAGCCCAATCAATATCGTAGCCACAGATGGTCTGCCCTATTCCTACCGGGCATTCCACATACCTCCGGCCATCAGGGATATAGGCATAGACCACTTTGTCCTCTTCACGCAGGTAAACAGGCACTGTGTCATTCTCCTCATTAATGGATTCACCACTATAAAGGTGGACCGGCTTATAATGTTTCCCGTCTATAACGGTGTCCCCCTTCATCTCCAAAGTGTAGTACGACACACCATAGGGGAAAAGGTCTGACAAAAAATTGAAGCACGAACACTCCCACTTCACGCCTTCGCGAACAAAGGGCACGTACTCATACTCCTGTGCCACCGCCTGCGTCAATCCTAGCAGGGTGAACAATGTGATAAGTATTATCTTTTTCATAGTCGTTTGTTTTAATGGGTTAAGATCTTGCTTGCCGCAAAAATAAGAATATTTTTGCGGCAAGCAAAATTAATCATTAAAAAAATATTCGAAATCTGAGTTCTTTCTCTCTATTCTGCAATAATCTGGATGACTTTGTCATTATTGTCAATCTTGTCTTCCTTTTTGAAAAGCCAATAGCGGCAATCCTAAAATAACTTTGCGCCTTAGCGTCTTAGCGTGGTACCAAGCATCGCGGAAGCCCAATCAACCAAATCCGTCTAATCCGCCGACATAAAGAAGCCTCGCGTCAGCCCAGAATTTTTGTTTGATTTCTTGCGAGTGCACACGAGCAATCCTAAAATAACTTAGCGCCTTAGCGTCTTAGCGTGATGTAAAGGAACGCGGATGCCCAAGAATTAGAATAATCCGCGTAATTCGTAGTTCATAAACATAGCGTGAGGTGAAAAAACTGGCGGCCTCGTGGTGAGGTCGCCAGTGATGTGAGGCGTGTGGGCTGGGGGAGTTACTCCTCGGCCTCGGCCATGGTGGTGAAGACGTTCTGCACGTCCTCGTCTTCCTCGAGGGCCTCGATGAGTGCCTCAACTTCGGCACGCTGTGCCTCGTTGAGTTCCTTGTAGTCGGCGGGCTCATAGACGAACTCGCTGCTCTTGATCTCGAAACCGTTCTCCTCGAGGTACTTCATGATGTCGCCGTTAGCGGCAAAGTCGCCCGAAACGAGCATCTCTTCCTCGTCGATGGCGAATTCCTCAGCACCGCAGTCGATGAGTTCGAGTTCGAGTTCATCGGGGTCGATGCCGTCCTTAGGCGTCACGTGGAAGTAGCACTTGTGGCTGAACATGAAGGCCACGCTGCCCGAGTTGCCCAGGCTGCCGCCCTTCTTGTTGAAGTAGTTGCGCAGGTTGGCAACGGTGCGGGTGGTGTTGTCGGTAGCGGTCTCAACCAGCACGGCGATGCCGTGGGGGCCGAATCCCTCGTAGATGACCTCCTTGTAGTCGCCGGCATCCTTCTCGCTGGCACGCTTGATGGCGCGCTCGATGTTCTCCTTGGGCATATTGGCCGTCTTGGCGTTGGCGATCAACGCACGCAGGCGGGAGTTGCCTTCGGGGTCAGGACCACCAGCCTTGACGGCGATGGTGATTTCCTTGCCGATACGTGTAAACGTGCGGGACATGCTGCCCCAGCGTTTCATCTTTCTTGCTTTGCGGTATTCAAATGCTCTTCCCATTGTAGTATTGTAGTTTAATGATTAAAATTTTCTTTGTAGTTTATAGTCCCTAGTCCTTAGTTGTTGGTCCCTAGTTGTTGGTCCCTAGTCCCTAGTTGTTAGTCCCTAGTTGTTAGTCCCTAGTTGTTGGTCCCTAGTTGTTGGTCCCTAGTTGTTAGTCCCTAGTTGTTGGCGGATGCCAACTCCTAACTCCTAACTCCTAACTCATCTAAGTTTCGCGCCCAGTTGGGTCTCCAGGTTCTTGATGATCTTGTTCATGATGGCATCGATCTGCTTGTCGTTGAGCGTCTTCTCATTGTCTTGCAGAATCATGCTGATGGCATAGGACTTCTTGCCCGCCTCGAGTTTGTTGCTCTCGTAGACGTCGAACAGGGTCATTGACTTCAGCAGTTTCTTCTCACTGCCCTCGACCACGCGGCGGATGTCGTCGTAGGTCACCTGACGGTCGACGAGCAGGGCCAGATCGCGGCGCAGCGGCAGCGTCTTGGGCAGGTCGCTGTACTTGATGTCCTTCTTCATCGCCACCTTGCAGGCGAAGTTCCAATTCACCTGGGCATAGTAGACGGGCTGGTCCACGTCGAAGCGCTTGGCCAACTCGTCGTTCACAACGCCCATCACGGCGATGGTCTTGCCGCCGCGATTGCTGTAGCGCAGGGCGGGTGCGAGAATCTCGTCCTCACACTGCTCGATGACCAGGTCATGCATGTTGATGCCCATGTTCACGAGCACGTTCTCGAGGTCGGCCTTCAGGTCATAGACGTTGAGTGCCCTCACCTTGTCGGCCCACGACTCGTCGTGGTTGTTGCCGGTGAGCCACATTGCCATCTGGGTGCTCTCGCTGTAGGGGGCGAGGGCTTTCTCCTCCTGGCTGATGCTGCCGTCATGGCTGTAGACGTTGCCGAACTCATACAGGCGCAGGTTGGGATTCTTGTGGTTGATGTTGCGGGCGATGCTCTCCAGACCGCCGAACAGCAGCGTCTGGCGCATGACGTTCAGGTCGCTGCTCAGGGGGTTCATGATGCGCACGCACAGGTCGGCGGGATAGGTCGTCAGGCCCTCGTAGTAGGCGCCCACGGTCAGCGAGTTGTTCATCATCTCGTGGTAGCCCACGCTGGTGAGTTGGTTGCTGACGGTCTCCTGCATGTCGTCGCGCCAGTCCACGTCGGTCTTGTTCGACAGGCTGCCATGCACGGCGTCGGTGAACTCGACGTTGTTGTAGCCATAGACGCGCAGGATGTCCTCGACCACGTCGCACGGGCGACGCACGTCGACACGGTAGGTGGGCACGACGAGTTGCATCTTCTCGTCATCCTCGGCGGTGATTTCCATCTCCAGGCTCTTGACGATGTCGCGGATGGTGTCGTGGGGGATGTCCTTGCCGATGAGGCCGGTCACGTAGTCATAGCGCAGTTCCACTGGGAAGCCGGGGAAGTCGTGGGCCTTGACGTCGATGATGTCGCCGCAGATTTCGCCTCCTGCCAGTTCCTTGACGAGCATGGCGGCGAGTTTCAGGTTATAAATCACCTCGTTGGGGTCGATGCCGCGCTCAAAGCGGAACGACGCGTCGGTGTTCAGGCCGAAGCGGCGGGCCGTCTTGCGGATCCATGTGGGATGGAAATAGGCCGACTCCAGGAACACGTCGGTGGTGCCCTCGGTCACACCCGAGTCCAGACCGCCGAACACGCCGCCGATGCACATCGGCTCCTCGCCGTTGCAGATCATCAGGTCGCGGTCGGTGAGCGTGCGCTCCACGCCGTCGAGGGTGACGAACTTGGTGCCCGCGGGGGCGGTCCTGACGACGATGCGGTCGCCCTTGACCTTGCTCAGGTCAAAGCAGTGCATGGGCTGTCCGGTGCCCAGCAGTATGTAGTTGGTGATATCGACGATGTTGTTGATGGGACGCTGGCCAACGGCGAGCAGCAGGTCCTTGAGCCACTTGGGGCTCTCCTGCACCTTCACGCCACGCACGGTAAGGCCGGCATAGCGGGGGCAGGCCTCGGCGTTCTCGACAGTGACGGGGATGCCGCCGTCGGCGCGGTCGCTGGCGAAGTCGGCAACGCTGGGACGGTGCAGATGGCCGTCCATGCCGTGGCGCTTCATCCATGCCGACAGGTCGCGTGCCACACCGTAGTGCGAGCCGCCGTCGATGCGGTTGGGGGTGAGGTCCACCTCGATGAGGTAGTCGTTCTCGATGCCGTAGTACTCGGCTGCGGGAGTGCCCACCACAGCGTCCTCGGGCAGGACGATGATGCCGTCGTGGCTGGTGCCCACACCGATCTCGTCCTCGGCGCAAATCATGCCCAGCGACTCCTCACCGCGCATCTTGCTGCGCTTGATGGTGAACTCCTGGTCGCCGTCATAGAGTTTGGTGCCCAGGGTGGCGACGATAACCTTCTGGCCGGCGGCCACGTTGGGAGCACCGCACACGATCTGGACGGGGGCATTGCCGTCGCCCAGGTCAACGGTGGTGATGTGCAGGTGGTCACTGTTGGGGTGGTCGATGCAGGTCACTACCTGTCCCACGACCAGGCCGCGCAGGCCGCCCTTGATGGTTTCTACTTGTTCAACTGCGCCCACTTCCAGACCCAGCGAGGTCAGCGCCTCGGCCACCTTCTCGGGTGACAGGTCGGTGTCAATGTAGCGTTTGAGCCATTTATAGGAAATATTCATAATGCCGAATAATTATTATAATCGCTTAAAAACGTGCAAAGTTACAACAATTCTCTCGAACCACCAACCCTGGGCCCAATAAATCGCCCAGATAATGAAAATAGAGTGGCCGATGCGTCACGCACGGGCCACTCCAAAAAAAGTTATGAGAAAAATATTGATAATCTTCTTCGGCAATGATATGGCAGTTGGCCCATCAGTTATATTAACCGCCATGTTTCGGGAAATTAGAAGAAAACTAAATTTTAAAATATAATTTGGTTAATTTCCCGTGCAAAGCACGGTTAAATGTAGCGTAGTTCTTTCGCAGGACCAACTTCTAGATCACTGCCTCTTCTTCTGATGATAACCAGATGATTTGTTATTTGGTCAGGAATTTGCTGTTCAGGTAGGCCATGAACGCGTCTTTGTAATTGTCGCCGATGGGCATCGTGCTGTTGTCGTCGAGCACCACGTGGTTCTTCTTCACCTCACGCAGTTTGTTCAGGTTGATGATATAGGACCGGTGGATGCGCATGAACCGGCTCGAGGGCAGGTGTTCCTCGATCTTCTTCATGCTCAGCAGCACGATGACGGGCTTGTCGCGGTCGTCACAGGCGATGCGCAGGTACTCGCTCATCGCCTCGATGTAGCGGATGGCATTGGTGTCGATGCGCACGATTTTGTAGTCGCTCTTGACGAAGATGACGTCATTGTCGGTGCCGTCGGTCGTGACTTCGGTTGCCGCCTGCTGGCGTATCTCGTGGATGTCGCGCACCTTTTGGGCAGCAGCCTCAAACTCGTCAAAGCCGTAGGGCTTCAACAGGTAGCCCACAGCATTGGCCTTGTAGCCCTCGACGGCATATTCGGCATAGGCAGTCGTGAAGACCATAATGGGGCCCCGGGAGTGGTCCTGCTCGACCGATTTGGCAAAGTCTATGCCGTTGAGGTCGGGCATGTTGATGTCGAGGAAGATAGCCTCAACCTCCTGTTGCTCAACCACTTGTTTGGCTTCGGCGGCACTGCGGAACTCGCCCACGAGTTCAAGGTAGGGTATCTTCTTGATGTAGGTCACCAGTTTCCTGAGTGCCAACGGTTCATCGTCAATTGCAATACATTTAATCATAGCCTTTTATTATTTTGACGCCTGGCGCTCAGGTCTGGCTGTTGTCTTGGTTGAAGTCATCGGGGTGTCGCTCGGGCAGGTCGAGCAGCACGTCGTAGGTGTCCTCGCCGTCGGTGATGTCCAGCGAGTAGTCGGTGCCGTAGATGAGTTCCAGGCGCTTGGTCACATTGTTGAGGCCCACACCGCCGTATTCATGCTTGGCGCCGCTCTTGGTGTTGCGGCAGTGGAACAGCAGGCGTCCGTCTTTCTGCTGGATGTCGATGTCGATGGTCGACGGCTTGTCGTAGGCCACACCGTGTTTGAAGGCGTTTTCCACAAAGGGGATGAACACCAGCGGCGCTTGTACCACATTCTCGGAACAGCATTCGGGGATGTCCACGTTGACGGTAACCTGGTCGGTGTAGCGCAACTTCATCAGGTTCAGGTATTTTTTCAGGAAGATAAGCGCCTTGTTGAACGAGACATACTGCTTGTCGCTCTCGTAGAGCAGGTAGCGCATCATGCGCGACATGTCCACGATGCTGTCCTTGGCCTGCTCGGGGTCGATGTCTACCAGGGCATGGATGTTGTTCAACGTGTTCATGATGAAGTGGGGGTTGATCTGGTAGCGCAGGTAGTCCAGTTCCTGTTTCAGGCTCTGTTCCTTCAGGCGTGCCAGATGCTTCTTCTCTTCCTCGTTCTGGTAATAGTATTTCACACCCACGTTGGCACCGATCATCAGCGTAACGATGATGAACATCGAGATGTCGTGCTTGTCGACGGGAGGATGGCCGTTGGGCGGCGGCGGTGGCGGCATCTCGTTATTTGCAGCCGATATCAGGGGTTGGCCATTGGGCTTGTGGGCACATTGCGCAATCTGGAAAACAGCAACCATGGCCACACAGGCTATGACGTAGGCCGTCACGCGCTTGTGTTTCACCAGTATGGGGGCGAGCACATGGTTGTGAATCAGAAACACGACAAAAAAGACCAACAGGTTGGCCCATGAGTCAACGAGCGAGTGTTGCACCCATGCGCTGTCACTCGAAGCGTCTTGGGGGCTGAATGCCAGACTCACCAGCGGAGACAAGAACAGCACAGTCCACACGATGGCGTAGACGATGGTTTCCTGCTTGGTTTGCTTATAGAAAATGCTCATGGGCACTGAATCTGGTTAATCTGGCAAACAAAAATAGGTGATTGTGCACAAACGGCAAAATTATTTCAGTGATTCTTGCCATTGCCTCAGTGAATAGGCTATCTGCGGCAGTGGATACCGTTGATACAAGTAAAAAACGGGACGTACTGCATCGCGGCAGGACGTCCCGTTATATTTGCTGAGTCACTGATAGTTAGTGCCAGATGTAAGTGATGGTACCGATGTTCTCGGTCATGGTGTTCTTGGGAACCGAGAAACTGGACTTGAGGGCGGCCTGCTCACAGGCGCGGCGCACCTCGGGATGCGATGCCAACGCTCCGGTGGCTCCGGTGGCCGAGGCCTTGATGACCTGGCCGCGCGGGTTGACAGTGACCCTGACGGTCACGGTGCCCGACCACTTGCTGTTGGGCACGGGCTTGGCCCAGTGCTCGAGGGTGTAACCCACGAGTCCGCTGACGCTGGGCTTGCCGGCGAGCACGCCCTGGCTGGAGTTGCCGTTGGGCGAGCCTTGCTGGCCACCTCCCTGGCCGTTGCCCTTGCCGAAGGCGTTTTTCACCTTGCTGTCGGTGGCATTGTTGGTGGCAGTCTTTTGCTCGGTGGTCTTCTGCGTCTTGGTTTCCTTGGCCTCGGAGTTGGTGTTCTTGGCCTTGGGCTTCTCCGTCACCTTGTCGTTCTGCTTGCTGGGACCGGGCTTCTTGGGCTCGGGTTGCTTGGGCTGTTCCTTCACCTTGTGCGGCGATTCGGTCTTCTGCGTCACCAGGGGAGGCGTCTTCTGGGTGGCCTCGCCGGCATCTTCCAGGTCATCGCCCTCGATGTCGGGTTCATCGCCCTGTTCGGGCGATGCGCTCTGCTCGCTGGCCTGCTCGTCCATGAAGTTGTCCTGCAGGTTCTCCATGGTGTTGCCCAGCATGACATATTCACCGCCAAACAAGATGGAGTCTTGTGCCAACTCTGTCAGGTTCTGCTCATTTGTCGGCTGGTAGTGCAACGACATGCGCAGCAACAGCAGAAGGGTCCCCACTGTAATCAACAGGGTCAGCAACAAGGCCCACAGGCTATCTTTGCGACGATTCTCTTTCATCGTTTACAAGTTGTTATAGGGTGGGGGCGTCCTCGGCGGGAACATCGCTTTGCAACGCTGCGGGCTCCTCGGCGGGAGCGGGGGCAAAGGAGGCCTCGCTGGGCTTGGTGGCCAGCACAATCTTAATGCCTTGTTTCGAGCCCTTGTCCAGAATCTCGACAATCTTGCCGTAGTTTACTTCCTCGTCGGCATAGACGGCGACAAACTCGTTCGGGTTGGCGATCTTGAGCGACTGCATGAAGTCCTCGAGTTGCTCGGGGGCAATGGGCATCAAGTCGGTCTCACCGGTCTCGGTAGCCTGGGTGGCGTACATGTTCAGGTCCTTGTCGACGTAGATGCGGGTCGACGGCTTGATGGCCGTCTGCTCGCTGCTCTGAGGCAGGTTCACTTCGAGCGCCGACGGGAAGACGAAGGTCGAGGTGACCATAAAGAAGATGAGCAGCAGGAAGATGATGTCGGTCATCGACGCCATGCTGAACATCGACTGGGTTTTGTGTTGTCTCTTGAGTGCCATATAGCGCGGTAAAGTGATAACGTGATTACTTGGCCGGCTCGTTGAGCAGGTCCATAAATTCCATTGTCTTGCCCTCGAGTTTGTTCATCACCTTGTTGACACGTGAGGTGAGGTAGTTGTAGGCAAACAGGGCGATGATGCCGACAATCAGACCGGCAACGGTGGTCACCAGGGCCTGGTAGATACCGCCTGCCAGAATCGACACGTTGCTGTTGTTGCCGGCGCTGGCCAACTGGAAGAAGGCCTGTACCATACCGATCACGGTGCCCAGGAAACCGATCATCGGTGCTCCTGCAGCGGTGGTGGCGAGCCAGTTGAAGCCCTTCTCGAGTTTGGCAATCTCCATGTTGCCCACGTTCTCGATTGACACGAGCACGTCGTTCATGGGACGGCCGATGCGCGTCACGCCCTTCTCAATCATGCGGGAGTAGGGGGTGTCGGTGTCCTGACACAATTTCAGGGCCTGGTCCACGTCGCCGCGGTGGATGAAGTCCTTGATGCGGTCCATGAAGGACTTGTCCTGACGGTTGGCACGGTTGATGGCGAACAGGCGCTCAAAGAAGATGTAGATGCTCACGACTGCCAGCAGCGCCAGGGGAATCATCAGCCAGCCACCTGCCATGGTCAGGTCCCAGATCGAGAGGTTCTTCACTGCCTGTTCGGTGGTCTCTTGGACTGAGGTAACCGAGGGGGCAGCGGTTGTGAGGACTTGGGCAGCGGTGTCGGCTGCTTGGCGCAGGGAGTCGGCGACCTGCTCGGTCATGTTGTCGACTGCAGGGAGTTCTTCGGGGAGAATTAAGTTGAGGATTGACATATCAGTACAATTCGTTTTTTATTTGGTTATTGTTTGATTTCTATATTGTTAACGTGAAATGCTGCTCTTTATTTCAAGCAGTCCTTATAAGCCTTGATGGTGGCCTCCAGACCCAGGTAGAGGGCGTCGCTGATCAGTGCGTGCCCTATCGACACCTCGCTCAGGTGGGGCACATGCTGCTGGAAGAACTCAAGGTTGTGCAGGCTCAGGTCGTGGCCGGCATTCAGCCCCAGGCCCACGCTGTGGGCGGCCAGGGCGGCTGCGGTAAAGGGAGCCACGGCCCGGTCGGGATTCTCATCGAAGTTCTCGGCATAGGGGCCGGTGTACAATTCCACACGGTCGGCTCCCGTGCGGGCGGCAGCGCGGATGGTCTCCTCGTCGGTGCCCACAAAGATGCTCGTGCGGATGCCGGCTTCCTTGAGCCTGTCCACTACATTGGTCAGGAATTCCATATTTCCCGTCACATCCCATCCGGCCGACGAGGTCAGCGCGTTGGGGGCGTCGGGGACCAGCGTCACCTGGGTGGGGCGCACGCTGAGCACCAGTTCCAGGAACTGCTCGCTCGGGTAACCCTCGATGTTGAACTCGGTGCGTACCATGGGACGTAGCGCATACACGTCGCTGCGCCTGATGTGGCGCTCATCGGGGCGGGGATGAACGGTGATTCCGTCGGCACCAAAACGCTCGCAGTCCATGGCTACTTGCAGCACATCGGGCACATTGCCCCCGCGTGCGTTTCTTAGTGTCGCTATCTTGTTGACGTTTACACTCAGATTAATCATTGCTATCTTACTGTCTTGCAGTCTTGTCGTTTATTGTGTTGATGTGGTTAGAGCACCCATGCTATGGGTGCTATGCCGCTACAAGTTGCAAAATTAGCCATTATTTTTAACATAGGTGTGATAACGAATGTGAATTTAACCAAAAAAACCATATAGGGCAACCGTGGCGACCCGGAGCCCGAGTGGGGCTGACGTGGGCTGGCGTCATGGCGTGCCTGGAGGGGCAAAGGAGAAAGGTGCAGGGGACAAAACAACAACTACCCGCCATGGATGGTGGCGGGCAGCAGTTTGGATGATGTGTGTTTCTCTAATTTAAGGAATACCTAATTATTTAAAATCTAAACATTTCTCTATTTCAGTTGATATCTGTCAATGTTAAATATGCCACCGCTGGTGTTGGGTTTGAACCCGTTTCCGATAGCATGTATGGCACCATCAAAGGTGTAGAGGAACGGATGCCCGTTATCGTCGGTGAGTCGGATGTTGTAAACTCCGAACAGATAAGGGTTGGCGTCGATGACGTCAAAGGTTCCGTCAATCACGGTCGAAAAGACTAACAAGTCGGATGCGGCATTGGTAATTTCAACCAGGTAGAATGCCGAGGAACCGTCCCCGATGATTGTCAATTCGTGGGTCGTTGCGTTGTAGTCAACGCTTGGCCTGTTTATGTAAAAATATACAACACCGTCATGGTTGCCACCAGTGGACTGGTTGATCATGTCGGGTCTGTCCTGGGCCAACGCGGTCATGCCGCAGATGGTGGACAATATGATGATGAAAAAAATACGTTTCATAACTCGATATGTTTAGATTTTCAAAAGAACTGTTTAGATTTCTGTCGCAAAATTACATCAACTTATTGAATTGACCAAATTTTTTCGTAATACAAGGCATATTTAATGCACTGATGACCAAATGGTTATTGTTTTTTTTCTAATACGTTTTCAATGACCTCATTTTTGGGGTGTTTTTGGGGTGATTTTTTACGTTTTGGGCTTGTTGTCGCTGCTGCCATAGCGCTTGATGTACTCGTTGAGCGAGCAGTCAAGACCCATTTTCTGGGCCAGGCGCTGCTTGATGACGCTCACGCTGGTGGCATTGGAGTAGCCCATGATGATGGCAGTTTGTATATACGAAAATCCCATACTGGTCAGGGCCAGCAGCAGCAAGTCGCGATCGTTGAGTTGGGGGTAGGTGTTGCGCGTGTGGGTCATGATGTTGTTGTGCTCCATGTCGATGTAGTCATACAGTTTCACCCAGTTGTCCTTGTTGCTGTCCTGGAATTTGACGATGCGCTTCATGTTCTCGGCAATGCGGTTGTTGGGCTCATGGTAGCACGCCTCGATCATCTCACGCATCATGCCCATGTGTGACGAGATAAAGCCCTTGAGGCGTTCGTCGTTGATCTTCATCTCGCTGATGTTGCCTTGCAGGTCCGACAAGTCATTCATCTGGCTCTGGGACTGGTCTTTAAGTTCGACGATGAGGCGGTCATAACGGTGCGCGCGGCGATAGAACAGCAGCGCCAATGCCAGCAGCGACAGGATGACTGCCGAGATGACGGCGATGAGGGTGTTGCGGGCCTTGCGCTGCTCTTGGGCCTGCTTTCGACTGAGTTCGTGGTCGAAGTCGTTCTCGGCATACATGATGTTGACGATATTGGAGTCGCTCAGCGACGAGAACGAGTTGCGGTCTGATTTATAACTCAGTTTCAGGTAGTTAAGTGAGTCGCCACGGGCCTTGGCAATCTGACTCATGGGCTCAAGGTAGTTGTTGGACTGGAAGTAAGACGAGTCACGCTCCGTACCCACTTGGGCAAGTTGCAGATACCACAGGGCCGAATCGGGCATGCCCAGATTGGCGTAAACGCAGGCAAACGTGGTGTACACATTTTCCGGAAGACCTTTCAGCCTGAATCGCTTGATGTGCTGTAACTCCTTGTAAGCCTTGGAGTAATACGTCTTGTCCTTCTGGCCCATCATGAAGTACAGGTAGGCCAGGTTGTTGCGTGAATTGATCAGGTTGTTGGTATCATTGGCCGATGTGGCTAGGGCGATGGCCTCATTCAACTTCTCCTCGGCCTTGTCGGTGTTGGTCCCTCGGTACATGGCGCCGAGGTCTTTGAGACAAACAATCTGGTAATGAGTGTCTTGGGCTTTCCTGAAGCGTTCCAGGGCCTGCTCAAGTTTCTCGATGTTACGGCCGCCATAGGCATGATGCTGGTTGTACAGGTCGCCCATTCGCATCTTCACGTAGCCCTGGTTGAAGTAGTCGGTGGGCAGAATCACCGTTTCGGCCTGTTTGTACATGGTCATGGCACTGTCAGGCTTTCCAAGTTCCTCCATGACAGCACCTTTATATATGTACGCGCGCAAGAGTTTGTCCTGCTCGTCACCGTGCTGGGTGTAGTACTTGAGGGCGCGGTTGATGTCGCTGTCGCTTGTGGCCTTGATGTAGCACTTGTAGCGCGCCTGGGTGAGCAGCAGGTCGTAATAGGCCTTGTTGCCCTCACCGGATAGGCTATTGCGCTGTAAACCATTGAGTTGTTCAAGAGCCAGGTGGCTGTCATGAATGTTCTGCAGCAGGCTGTCGGCCTTCATCAGCCGCTGGTCATAATGAGGCGTGTCGTGGCAGCCGGCAAGTAAACCTGCCAGTATGCTAAGAATGACAAAAATATGTAGTAGTGACCTCATCATCCACTGCAAAGATAATATTTTTTTTCAATGCAAGTGTTTTTATGTTTTTATTTGTGTTGAAAACCGATATTTTTAATCAAAAATGGGAGGTGGTCCCTCCCTTGAAAATATCAAAAAAATTCGATGAAACCGATGTTTTTTGGCCTGAAATGACCATTTTTTGGGAGCCTTTTAGCGCAGGGTGCGTCATGGTTCCATGGGTCACTCCTTGAGTCGGCTGTCGATGATGATGGTCACCGGGCCGTCGTTGACCAGTGCGACCTGCATCTCGGCGCCGAATACGCCACGCTTGGTCGGGCGACCCAGCAGGTTGGCCACCTCGTCGCAGTAAGCCTCGTACAGGGGCACTGCCAGGTCGTGGCCGGCAGCATGGATGTAGGAGGGACGGTTGCCCTTCTTGGTCGAAGCGTTGAGAGTGAACTGGCTCACTGCCAGCACCTCGCCGCCCGCATCGATGATGCTGCGGTTCATCACGCCCTGCTCGTCGTCAAAGATGCGCAGGTTCACCGTCTTCTGCGCCAGCCAGCGCATATCGTCTTCGGTATCGCCCTCACGGACGCCCACCAGCACCATCATGCCGGGGCCGATGGTGCTGTGCAATTGTCCGTCGATGGTGACCGATGCTTCGGTCACGCGTTGTATCACGATTCTCATTAGTTTACTTATCAGTCTCTATGCTCTAAACTCTAAACTCTAAACCCTAAACTTCTGTCCCTAAGTATACTTAGGGACAGAATACCTCACTTGATCCACTTGAACAGGTCGCCAAATGAGGCTTTCTTGCCATAGTGCAGGATGCCGCGGCGATAGATGCGTGCTGCTATCCACGTGATACCCAGTGCAGTGCCGAACAGCAGTACCAGACTCAGCAGCATCTGCCAGGCGGGCACGCCGAAGGGTATCCTGACCATCATGACCACTGGTGAGGTGAACGGGATGATGGAGCACCACACCGCTGTGGGTCCCGAAGGATTCTCCATACAGAATATTCCGGCATACAGGGCTATGATCATGATCAACATCACAGGGGTCATGAACTGTGACGAGTCGCTGGGCTGATCCACAGCCGAGCCCAGTCCCGCGAACAGCGAACTGTAAAGCAGATAACCACCCAGGAAGTATAGGATAAAGTAGAGGATGATGGGTGCGAAATTGATGGAGTACAACTCCCTCATGAAGCCATCCATAAATCCCTGTTCGGCCGCTGCTCCCGCTGCAGCCATTGTCTCGGGCGTGACGCTTCCCGATGCCATTCCGCTGATGCCCAGGATGCTGCCTGCCACCATGGTGACAACGACAAGCATGACAATCCAGATGGCCATTTGGGTCAGGCCCACGAGGCCCACACCGATGATTTTACCCAGCATCAACTGGAAGGGTCGGCAACTGCTCACGACCACCTCGACGATGCGGTTGGTCTTCTCCTCGATGACACTGTTCATGATCATTGCACCGTACATGAGCACAAACATATAGGTGAATAATGACAGGAACAGGCCCAGGCCCATGGCGATATCGGTCGACGATTCCTGTTCGCCCTCCTCGCTCAACTTGATGGAACGCACGTCAACATTGACGTGGGCCTTGTCGACCATCTCTTGCAGGTTGGGAATGCCCATCGATGCGAGGCGGGCACTCTCGATGGTGTCGGCAATGGCGCTGCGCACCGTCGTCACCAGTGCGGGTGTGATGGTCCCCTTGCTCAAAATGTTGACCATGCCTGTACTGTCCACATCGCGTGGGATGATGACCATGGCGTCGATGCCGTCGCCGGACTTCTGATAGAATTCGTGGGCACTTGTCGCGGTCATGCCCTCCTCGATGACATAGGTGTACATCTCGTCGCTGTGCAGTGCGGCGCCATAGCGTCCTGTCTCGTCGACAACCGAAATCAGTTGGGTGGGGCTGCCCTTATCGTTGAGGTAGCCGAGCAGCATGGGGACGGCTCCGATGATGATGAACAGCAGGGGCATGCCCAAGGTCATCAATATGAATGACTTGCGCCCGACAATCGACATATATTCACGGGCGATGATGAGGCGAAGTTTATTCATTGTTGTTCAGTATTATAGGATTTAACAGTTTCGATAAATATCTCGTGCATGCTGGGACGCACCTCGGTGAAGCCCGTCAGGTTGTAATGCTCGTTGAGCCAGGCGATGGCATCGCGCACCTCCACACCGTGGGCCAGTTTAATCAGGGTATCCTTGTCCTGCGGCTTGGTTGGTGGGAGCAGGCTGAACATATCGGGTTTTTCTTCGATGGAATCGGAAGTTTTCACCGCGATGATGTTCTTCTTGTGCTGCTGTTTGATTTCATCAACACTACCAGTGAGCACCACCTTGGCGTGGTTCAGCAGGGTGATCTGCTGGCAGACCTCCTCGACCGATGACATGTTGTGGGTTGAGAACAGGATGGTGCTGCCCTGGTCGCGCAGCCCCAGAATCTCGACCTTCAACTGCTCGGCGTTCACAGGGTCGAAGCCCGAGAACGGCTCGTCGAAGATCAACAGCGGCGGGCGGTGGATGACGGTGCCGATGAACTGCACCTTCTGCTGCATACCCTTGGACAGGTTCTCCACCTTCTTGTTTTCCCACTCCTTGAGGTCAAAGCGGTCGAGCCACCAGCGCATCGAGGTGACAGCGTCGGCCTTGGTCATGCCCTTGAGGCGGCCCAGGTAGACAATGTGGTCACCCACCTTCATTTTCTTGTACAGGCCGCGCTCCTCGGGCAGGTAGCCGATGTGAGTGATGTCGGCATCGGTCATCGGCTTGCCGTTGAGCAGCACGGTGCCCTCGTCGGCAGCGAGGATGCGGTTGATGATGCGGATCAGGGTGCTCTTGCCGGCGCCGTTGGGGCCCAACAGGCCGTAGATGCAGCCCTGCTCCACCTGCATGGAAACGCCGTCCAGGGCGGTATGCCCCTCATAGCGTTTCACCACGTTGTTAATATCAAGATAAGCCATGTGATATAGTATTTGGTTTTTAATTATCTACTAGCACAAAAATACTGCTTTTTACCCATTTAGACGCAGATGCTCCCCATAAAACTACACAGTAATCCTAAAAAATGAGAGCCAGGGGCACTTGTGGTGTCTCTGGCTCTCGAAAATAGAGTATTATGAATTGCTTACTGCTCAGGAGCCATCACAATCTCGATCCTGTTGCCGGCGCTCAAGAGTTGGCGGGCAAAGTCGGCAATCGATTCGGGAGTCTGGGCCTTGACGATGTCCTCATAGCCGGTGTGGCCATCGACACCGTTCATGAGATACTGCATGATCGTGCTGCGCCAGTACCAGTTCTCCTTGATGTTGGTGGCATAGTTCTTGAGCATGTTTTCCTTAGCCTCGGTAAGAGCCGTCGGGTCGATGGTGCTGCAGGCGTTGGCCATCTCCTCGTTCATAATCTTCAGGGCGGTCTCCTCAAACTCGGGATTCACAGGGCAGATAGCCAGTACCAGGGTCTGGGGCTTGCCACCGGAAATTCCGACCTGACCCATGGCCTCGGTGGAATAGGCGGCACCGGCATCCTCGCGGATCTTTTGCAGGTAAACCTTTCCGAGCACCTCGCCGAGAATTTCGGCCTTGATTTCATTCTCCAGACTGTAGGGCAACTCGTTGTTGTGCCAGATGACGACTTCGAATTCCTTGGGCGACTCCATCTTCTTGGTGAAGTGGTTGATGACTTCACCCTTAGGCATATTGACTTCGTTCTTCCAGTTGGTCTTCACACCCTTCTTGGCGGGCAGGCTGGCAATGTACTGCTCGATGAGCGGGCGGATGGTAGCCTCGTCAAAGTTGCCGACGAAGGTGAAGGTATAGTTGGCGGCATTGGCGGTGCGCTCCTTGGCAATCTCCATGATGCGGTCCAGACTTACCTGCTGCAAGTCCTCTACATTGAAGGGCTTGTTGCGCCAGTTGCGGTCTGAGATGACATACTGCAGGGTGTCGCTGAGTGCGGTCTCGGGCATCAGGTCCTTGTTCTTGAGTTGGGTCTCCATCAGGCTCATCGTCTGGTTGAACTTCTTCTCGTCCTTGGTCAGTGCGGTGAACTTGAGATAGAGCAGTTGGAACATAGTCTCCAGGTCCTTGACCGTACTGTTGCCTGACAACTGGTCGGTATAGTCGGCGATGTTAAGATAAACCGAAGCCTGCTTACCGGAGAGGGCCTTATTGAGGTCAGAGTTGGAGAAGTTGCCCAGGCCGGTGAACGAGTTCAGCGAGGTGAGCATCTGCAGGTTGGCCCAGTCTTTCTCGTTATACAGTGACTGGCCGCCGCGCTGGAAGGCGCTCATTGTTACCTCGTCTTCCTTGAAGTCGGTCTTCTTGAGGATGACGCGGGCTCCGTTGCTCAGTTCCAGTTCCTTGTAGCCGAACACGCTGTTCTCGCTCTCCTTGACGATTTTGCCAGGCTTGGGCAGTTCGCTCATCAGGGGCTCGGTCGGTGCATTGTCAACATAGGGGGTGATGTCGGTCGCGTTGGCAGCGGCGATGGCATCCTTGAAGGCGTCAACGGTGGGATAGGTGGCACCTTCCTTCTCCTGGTTGAAGTTCACGATGACCATGTTCTTGCCGTCGGTATCAATCAGTCCGGACATCAGTTGGTTGATGATGTCAACGTTGATTTGGGGAGCAATCAGACCCATCAACTGGAAATAGGTCTCTACCGAGGGGATGGGCTCTCCGTCGAGGAAGTTGCTGCAGTAGTCGCGGCCATAGGTCTCGTTGGAGATGGTGTTGCGGTTGTTGTACCACTGCTCCAGTTGGCTCATGTACTCGTCGCTGGCGCGGCTGTACTCACTGGCTGTGAAGCCGTGCTTGGCGGCACGCATGGCCTCGACAAGCAGGATCTCGGTAGTGGCTTCGGCCTTGCCCTCCTTGGGCATGGCATCGATGGTGAAGGCATCCATGGTGTTGGCCAGGATGTATTCGCCGTCATAGCAGTAAGCCATGTCAAAGGGGCAGTCAGGCTCCTGTGCCATGTCGCTCAAACGCGTGTTAAGCATACGGGTAATCATGCCCTTGGCATACTCATAGACCAGGTATTCGATACCGGCTTTGGCCTCTCTGGGCATGGTTTCGTGCTTGAAGCAAATCGATACATCGCTGTACTGCTGCTCCTTGTCCTTGTCGACCACGATGATGGGCTCATCGTTGTCGGGAACGGGCTCGTCAACCACCTGTGCGGCATTGGGATCCAGGGTCATACCCTTGAAGAGTTCCTTAATCTGGGCCTCTACATGGTCAACATCCACGTCACCCACGATGACCAGGGCCTGGTTGTCGGGACGGTACCACTTGTGGTAGTAGTCACGCAGTTCCTTGTACTCAAAGTTGTCGACAACGCTCATCAAGCCGATAGGCAGGCGCTTGCCGAACTTTGAGCCGGGAAACAGGGTCTCCAGTTGGCGCTCCAGCATGCGCATCTGTGCGCTCTGGCCCAGTCGCCACTCCTCGTGGATCACGCCGCGCTCCTTGTCGATTTCCTCGTCGGTGAGCAACAGGCCGGTGCTCCAGTCCTTCAAGATAAGCAGACAGGAGTCGATGGCGCTCTGGCGCGTGCTGGGCACGTCGTTGATGTTGTAGACGGTCTCGGCAATGCTCGTGTAGGCATTCAGGTCGGCACCGAAGGCAACACCCAGCGAGCGGGTATAGTCGATGATGCCCTTGCCCTCGCCGTTGAAGTGCTCACTGCCGTTGAAGGCCATGTGCTCCAGGAAGTGGGCAAGACCACGCTGGCTTTCCTCCTCCTGGATGGAGCCCACGCGCTGTGCGATGTAGAAGTTCACACGGTGCTCGGGATAGTCGTTGTGGCGGATGTAGTAGGTCAATCCGCAGTCCAGTTTACCGACGCGCACAGCATCATCAACGGGGATGGTCATTTCCTGTGCCGTCGCCATGTTGGCGCCGAAGGCTACCAGCATGAGCAGCAACGCTGCAAATAATTTTTTCACATTCATAATACTCATTTTAAGTAAATAATATTGATTAATTCTCGTTTTTGCCTTTTTCTGTTGTTTAGACGCAGTAGCCTTTCAAGAAACTACACATCTCAGTCATTTTTTCGGGCCGTAGTCGCTCACATGGTGGTGTGTGAGAGCACGATGCTGGTCACTAGGCTGATGAGGGCGACGGCGATGGCGGCTGCCGTGGCGACGAATGCTTGAGGTTTCATAACACGTTTGTTTTAAAAGTCGTAGTGATGTTGTTTTGAGAAAAGAAGACAAGAAAGACAGTCACAACACGGGTGGTGGATATGTTGAGCGAGAGAGTCATTACTTATCGATGAGTTCATTGTCCTGGTCTTTCTTGTCTTGCATGATTCGTCCTTAGGGGGCCGTCAACTTGAGGCGTTGGCCCTGTTCAGGTAGTCATTATAGAGGTCCTGGAGTTCGGCGGGGGTGATGCCCACGGCCTTGAGTTGTCCCAGGAAATAGTCCATCTCGCCCTGCATGAGCAGGTCGCGGCGTGAGGCGATGATCTTGTCCTTAGCGTCGGCGCTGACGAAGTAGCCCAGTCCGCGCTTGGTGAAGATGATGCCGTTCTGCTGCAGGTGGTCGTAGGTGCGCGCTACGGTGTTGGCGTTGACCTCGATTTCGGCGGCCAGTTCGCGCACGCTCGGCACTTTCCCTTCCGGCATCAGTTTCCCCGAGAGGATCTGGTCGCCGATGCGGTCTGCAATCTGCAGATAAATCGCTTTATTATCCTTGAAGTTCATTGTAGTCTTATTTTTTTAGGTTTTCCGGTTATATGGATATGAAAAATCCCTCTAACCTTTAACCTTGAACCTTTAACCTTGAATTACTTCCACCACTTGAGTGAAACAACATCTTTGCGCTTGAACAGGTACCAAGCCAGACCCCAGAACAGGAGTATCTGGATGACATACCAGCCGATGGTCCAATAACTGATGTCGCTGCCGGAGAAAACACTAACGAATTTCTTGACATATTCTGTTACCACGCTATCGCCCACGATAGCCGAGAACACGATGCCCAGAACAACCACAACAATTTCAACGCCGTAGAGTGCGGCAAAGGTCTTGAGGACCGACAGGCGCGGCCACAGGACACTGCCCATCAGGAATAAGCCTCCACTTGCAATCACGCTAAGGGGCAGGGTAATGGTTAATGTTGACGAGCCGATAAGTTCCTCGTCACCAAAACTGAAAGGAGAGGATAAAATGTTCAGGAAATTGATGGGGCCGGGCACATTCATTCTATTGTGGAAGTACCACAAGGCTGCAATGCGGGTCAAGTCGGCCAACTGGGCGCAGACAAAGAAGGCCACGATGAATCCCAGCACATAGATGAGGGCGTTGACAAGGAATTTTTCCAGTGTCGACGACGGTGAGGTTAACAAGTCGACGCGTCCGTTCTTTTTTGTCAGTTTTCTGAATGCCAAACCCGCTGCGATGCACACGGTGAAAGTGAAGATGACAAATACCACAGCATAGGGGAATCCCACTCTCTCGCTACCAAAGATCACATTGCCGATGATCATGACCATCGTCAGCAGTCCGTAGATGCTCAGCAGGGTGATTAAGATACCGCGCTTGCTCTCTACAAGTTCCTTGCGCAGGGCAGCAGTGAAGCGGTTCCAGTCGAATGTTTGATTGACGGTATTCATAGTGGTGTTCAGTTTTTAGCGGTGAATAAATTGTTGATAGCAGCAGGGTTCTGGAGCGTGGCGTTGAACAACATTTCCAGGTCAACGACAGTCTCCTCGCCGGATTCGGCGCGAACAGCGGCCAAGGGGCCGAAGGGGCTTTGTACCACGAACAGGGGCTCGTCGCCAGCACGCAGCGGGCGGAAAGCCAATTTGCTCGTCACGTCGGCAAAACTTGCATTGAGCAGCACCTTGCTGTTGTCGATGATGACAACGTGGTCCAGGATGTCGCTGATGTCACGCACCTGGTGGGTCGAGATGAGCATCATGCGGTCATCGCTCATGCCGGTGGTGACGAGTTTGCGGAACTGGCTCTTGCTGGGGATGTCCAGGCCGTTGGTCGGCTCGTCCATGATGAGCACGCTGGTGTTGGTGGCAAAAGCGAAGGCCATGAACACTTTCTTCTTCTGGCCCATCGACATCGAGTGCATGTTCACGTCGATGTAATCGCTCATCTCAAAGATCTCCAGGTAGCGCTGCATGTCCTCCATGCTGAAGTTGGGGTAGAACGGAGCATTGATGCTCACATACTGCTTGATGCTCAACCGTGGCAGGTCAAACTCCTCGGGAACCAGAAAAAGGTCGCTCATCGTCTTGGGAAGACGTTCACGCACGTTCACGCCGTCCATCAGGGCTTCACCGGATTGGGGAGTCAGCAGTCCGGTCATCAGGTAGATGAGCGTGGACTTGCCGGCACCGTTCTTACCGAGCAGGCCATACACGTTGCCTGCCTCCAAATTCAACGAGAAGTCGCTGAACAAGTTGCCGCGCTTCTTGTTGTAACCGAAACTGATATTATTGATTTGTAACATAACAGATAGATATTTAAAGAGTGAATATTTTACTGTCTTAGTGTACTACTTTAATAGTACACTGCAAAGGTATAACAATAGTACTGAATTGACCAAATTTTTTAACATCTTTTAAGAATTTTCTTTTTCTTGACCGTCGATTCACCCATTCTGCAGTACCTGGTTGCTAAACACTCCACACCTCCAATTGATTAATGACATTGCGCCATGCGGGGATTCTTCCCGCATGGCGCAACGCATGTAATAAGGTACTAGGCTGCCGGTTACCAGGTTCCGCTCAGCACGTAGTTGATGAGTGCGGTCACATCGTTGATGTTGATGTCGCCGTCGCCGCTTTCAGTGTTGCAGTCGGCAGCCTGGGCATTGTATTCCACATCTTTACCCAGAACCACGTCAATCAGGTAGGTGACATCGTTGATGTCGACTTCACCGTCATTGTTCACATCACCGCGCTTGACCGTCGTGCCGGCCTCGTTGCTGAAGTACATGTCCTGCACCTCGGCCAGGGCGATGGTCGCACTGGTTTCAGCATTGGTGACATACACGTTGGTGTTATCGTAGGTAACTTTGAGACCTTCTACCGAGTAGGTCAGGGTCGAGCCGTTGGTCTTGGTGAACTTCAGGTAGTTATAGGTCTCGGCGCCGGCAACCATGGCTACCAGTGCGATCAGCATCGTTATAATCGTCTTTTTCATATTATTCTATCAGTTTTCAGTTTTTCAGTCTTCAGTTTTCAGATGAGAGCGGATGCCGCTTACAACTTAAAACTTACAACTTAAAACTCATTTTTCATTGTTTATAACTACTGGATAGGAGCACCCCAAGGATTACCACCGCCACCGGAATAGTTCGAGAGAGTCACTGACGAACCTCCGGTTGCATTGCTATAACCCTTACCGGTCCAGAACGATGTGCCGCTTCCGGTCACGCTCTTATAGAGTGCCGGAGTGGAGGGAGCTGTGACAACCATGGTCTTGGTTGAGCCGCCACCGCCCCAGCCACCGCTGGAGAAGGTGGGCATGAGGGCTGCAAAGGCCACGCTGCTGCCGTTATAGAGCGCATACCAAGTGTTGCCGCTTACCGAAGCCTGCTTGCAGGTCTGGCCGAGCTGAGCACCGCTCTCGATGGCGCCCATACTGCCTCCAATGCACATGAAGCAGGCACCACTCTGTACATAAACTTTATAACCACCTTCGCTATTGGCGTCAAAGCCCTCTTCGCTTCCGTAGCAGAAGATTTTACCACCGCTGATGTACATGTTGCCGTTCGAGTCAATGGCATCATTGCCGGTAGCCACTGCATAGATGTAGCCACCCTTCAAATACATGTGCGATGCGCAGTTAATGGCGTCATCATAGGTGGTAGCCTCGATGTAACCGCCGTTGATGGTGATGATGGACTTGGACTCGAGGCCCTCGGCGCCGGTCTCGTTCTGACCGGGACCCATGCCGCCACCGCTGCTGCCGGATACGCCGCCTGTGGTGGTCACCTTGATGGTGCCGCCGTTGATGGTCATATTACCCTCACACCGGATGGCTTTGGGCGACGAGTGCGTGTCGCTGTTGTCCATGCCGCCGCCGGGCCAACCGCCGCCACCGCTGCTGGTCGTGCCGTAACGGCCGCCAGTGGTGGATACGGTGATGTTACCGTCGTTGATGGTCAGCGTGCCATCCACGTTGATGCCCTTGTCGCCTGCGCCGGTGGCGTTCAGGTTCATGGTACCGCCGTCGATAACCATGTTGCCGTCGCATTTCAGGCCGGCGCTGGCCGCGGTAGTGTTGTCGCTGGCAGTCTCGCCGCCACCGCTCACGGTGCCGCTGATGTTACCGCCGGTGATGTGCAGGTCACCCTCGCACTTGACAGCCTTGCTGGCCTTACCGGTCACGGTGAAGTTGATGGTACCGCCGGTGATGTCCATATTGCCTAAGCTCTTGATGCCGTGGTCATAGGTGTTCAGCGTCAAGGTGCCGTCGCTGATGAGCGCGGTGCCCTCGCTGTAAACGCCGATGGCCTCGTTCTTGGTGGTTGTGCACTTCAGGCTGGCGCCGTTCAGGATGAAGGCGTAGTCGGCCTTGGCGCAACGCACGCTGCTGGTGTCAACGGTGTTGTATGCCCAGTCGGCACCCGTGCAGTTCAGGGTGATGTTGCCGGCGGTGCAGGTCATCGTGCTGTCGCACTTCATGCCGCGTGCGCCGTTGCCCGTCATGGTGATGTTCACCACGGCCTCTTCGCCATTGATGGTGAGGTTGCGGTCGCTACTGATGCCGATGGGCTCCTTGATTTTGCTCTCGCTGCTGTCCCACGAGGCAACGCCCGAGTGTGTCAGCGTCAGGGTGCCACCCTCGATGTCCACGCTGCCCTCGGCCTTGATGCACTTGGTCGAAGCGGCGCTGGCGTTGATGGTGAGCGTGCCGCCCTTGATGAGCACGTGTCCGTCCTCCTCAGGATTGGCAGTGTCCTCGGCATCCACCTGGATACCGTCGTCACCGCAACTCTGGATGTTGATGGTACCGCCGTTCATCTGGAAGTACTGAGCCACATTGATGGCGTCGGCCACAGCACTCACGATGGTGATGGTGCCCATGGTCTTCTTCACCTCCATGTACTCGTTGCAGGCCAGCGCGTGCTTTTTGTTGCCCGTGATGGTCAGCGAGCCGCCCTTGCTGAACTCGGCATGGCCCTTCACGAGGAAGGCAGCCTTCTTGGTGTTGGCGGTGCCGTCCTTCAGCACGTTGGTCGTGCCGTCAACCAGTTGCACGGCGATGCGCTTGCTGTTCTGGATGTTGATGGCGGCGCTGTCGGGGTTGGTCAGGTTCACGCCGTTGAGCGCCAGTGTCATCTTGTAGGAACCCGCGTGGTAGAAGCAGCCGCTGCTGCTGGTACCCTGCAGGGTGTAGGTGTACTCGGTGGCCACGTCGGCATCCTGCATCACGGCTACGCGTGCGCCGGTCACCTGGGCGGTGATGTGGTTGGCAATGTTACCGGCCACATACACATCGGCCACATTGTTGTTGTACTTGACGAGGACATTGTCGTCGGCAAACGTCTCGCTGGCGACGGTCACGCTGTCCACATCGGCAAGGGTGAAACCCTTTTCCAGCACAGTGAGCATGTTGGCCGAAGTGTACGGCATCCTGCCCACTGCATCGGTGTTATAGGCCCAGTGCACATGTCCAGTGTGTACCCACATGGTCTGCTGTGCATAGCCCAAAACACCAGCCATCGCAATCAGTGTTGCTAGTAGGAATCGTTTTGTCATAAATGTTAAGTTTTGTGGTGTTTTTGTAGTTATTAAAACATGATTTTATCCGACAAAACTATTACACATTATTTTAAAAGGCAATTTTTTTCAATCAATCCCCAAAAATCATCTACAAACAATAAAAGATGACACTCCTTCCCAGCATCATCTCTTATCTCTTATCTATTAACTATTAACTATTATCTCTTATCTCTTATCTCTTATCTCTTATCTCTTAACTGTTAACTCTTAACTGTTAACTCTTAACTCTTCCCTCCCTAAAGGCTATCGAGATGGGTAATGGTGCGCAACACGCTCAGTGCGGTGCTCACGCTGGAGATGTTGGCGATGATGATGCTGCGTCGACCGTTCTTCTGGCTCAGGGCGCAGCGTCTGGGATTCTGCTGCACGTAGTTCAGCAGTCGTCCGAAGGCCGGAGACTGGTAATAGGCCACATTCTCCTCGCCCACCAGGAACAAGTGCATGCGTGTCTGGCGGATAACGAGTTTCTCGATGCCCAGGCGCCGTGCGGTGCGTCGCAGCGGTACGATGCGGATGAGTTCGGCGGCCATCTCGGGAATCTTGCCGAAACGGTCCACCATCCGCTCCTCGAAGGCTTCGACCTGGTCGTCGGTCTCCATATTGTCGAGTTCGCGGTACAGGGTGATGCGTTCGTTCTCCTGAGGCACATAACTTGCAGGGAACATCAGTTCCAGGTCGGTGTCCACCACGCAGTCGGTGACAAACTCGGTGCCGCCTTCCAGCGCATCACCGTTATCTGTGGCGCTTGCAGCGAATGTGTCGGCAAATTCTTCGGTACGCAGTTCGGTGACGGCCTCCTTGAGCACGCGCTGGTAGGTCTCATAGCCCAGGTCGGCGATGAAGCCGCTCTGCTCGGCTCCCAGCAGGTTGCCAGCGCCGCGGATGTCCAGGTCCTGCATGGCAATCTGGATGCCGGAGCCCAGGTCGCTGAAACTCTCGATGGCCTGCAGGCGGCGGCGCGCATCGGTTGCCAGCGGCTTGCCCGGCGGCACGAGCAGGTAGCAGAAGGCCTTGCGGCTGCTGCGCCCCACGCGGCCTCGCAACTGGTGCAGGTCGCTCAGGCCGTAGCGGTCGGCGTTGTTGATGATGATGGTGTTGACGTTGGGCATGTCGATGCCGTTCTCGATGATGGTCGTCGACAGCAGCACGTCATAGTCGTGGTTGCCGAAGTCGATGATGGTCTGTTCCAGCCGTTCGGGCGGCATCTGGCCGTGGCCCACGGCGACACGTGCATCGGGCACCACGCGGTGTATCATGTTCTCCAACTGTTCCAGTTGCTCGATGCGGTGGTTCACGAAGAAGACCTGGCCGTTGCGCGACAACTCAAAGTTGATGGCCTCGGCGACAATATCGTCGTTCAGCGTGCCCACAGTGGTGAGGATGGGGTAGCGGTTGGCTGGCGGTGTGGTCAGCGTGCTCAGGTCGCGTGCTCCCATCAGTGAGAACTGCAGCGTGCGCGGGATGGGCGTGGCGCTCATCGTCAGCGTGTCCACGTTGAGTTTCATCTGCTTGAGTTTGTCCTTGACGGCGACGCCGAATTTCTGCTCCTCGTCGACCACCAGCAGTCCCAGGTCATGGAACTGAACGCTCTTGCCGATGAGTTTGTGGGTGCCGATGAGGATGTCGATTTTTCCCTCTTTCAGGTCGGAGAGTATCTGTTTCACCTCTTTGGGCTTGCGCGCGCGGCTCAGGTAGTCCACCCTGACGGGGAAGTCCTTCAAGCGCTCGCTGAAGGTGCGCCAGTGCTGGAACGCAAGCACCGTGGTGGGCACCAGCACGGCGGTCTGTTTGCCGTCGGTCGCGGCCTTGAAGGCGGCACGCACGGCAATCTCGGTCTTGCCGAAGCCCACATCGCCGCAGATGAGGCGGTCCATCGGCTTGCTGCTCTCCATATCGGCCTTGACGGCCTGGGTGGCGGTTAACTGGTCGGGAGTGTCCTCGTAGATGAACGAGGCCTCCAACTCCTGTTGCAGGTAGCCGTCGGGGGTGTAGGCAAAGCCCTGCTGCTCGCGGCGCGCGGCATAGAGGCGGATGAGTTCGCGGGCGATGTCTTTCAGGCGGCTCTTGGTGCGCGCCTTGATTTTGGCCCAGGCGTTGCTGCCCAGGCGGTTGATTCGGGGCGCTTCACCCTCCTTGCTGCGGTACTTCGAGAGTTTGTGCAGCGAGTGGATTGAAACGTAGGCCTCGTCGCCGTTCAGGTAGGTGAGTTTGATCATCTCCTGGGGCGTGCCGTTCATCGAGGTGCGGATGAGGCCGCCGAAGCGCCCCACACCCAAGTCCTCGTGGACGATGTAGTCGCCCTTCTCAATCTGGTTCAACTCCTTGAGCGACAGGGCCAGTTTTCCCGAACGGGCGCGGTCGCTCTTGAGGTTGTACTTGTGGAAACGGTCAAAAATCTGGTGGTCGGTAAACACACACAGTTTCAAGTCCTCGTCGACAAAGCCCTCGTGCAGTGTGCGGTAGACGGGCTCGAAGGTGATGTCGTCGCCGCGGTCCTCAAAGATGTTGCGCAATCGCTCAATCTGCTTGGCGCTGTCGCTCAGGATGACGATGCGGTAGCCCTTGGACAGGAAGTCGGTGAACGACTGCCCGATGAGGTCGAAGTTCTTGTGGTAGATGCCCTGGGGTTTGCAGTGCAGTGTCATGCGTTTGGCGCCCTTCTCGGGTGTGCTCTCGCCGTTGGTGAAGGTGATGCGTTGCAACCGGTTCAGGCGTTGGATGAACAGGTCGGCGTCAACCACCTTGTTGGTGGCTTGGGTGTCGCCTTCGTCGGCAATGAGTGCGCTGGCCGACATCCCCTCGCGGGCAATCTCGCCGATGCGCACCTTGAGCCACTGCTCGCTGCGGCACAGCACGATGGTGTCGTCGCCCACATAGTCAAGCAGCGACACGTTGTCCTCACGGCCGCCCGACGTGCTATTGTTGAGGATGCTCACCTGCTCCAGGCGCTCCTCGCTCAACTGCGTCTCGACGTTGAAGGTACGTATCGAGTCAATGTCGTCGCCCCAGAAGTCGATGCGGTAGGGCAACTCGTTGCTGTAGGAGAACACATCGAGGATGGAGCCGCGCACGCTGTACTGGCCCGGCTCATAGACGTAGTCGGTCGCCGTGAAACCAAGTTCGCGCAAGCGTGCCGCCAGTTCGCTCAGGTCGGCCGTGCCGCCGGTGCGCAACTGCACGGTGCTGGCCTCCACATCCTCGCGGCGCCGCACACGCTCGGCCAGTGCCTCGGGATAGGACACCACCCACCGCACCGCCGGGTCGTCGAACCAGCGGTTGAGCACCTCGGTGCGCAGGATTTCGTTGGGAGCATCCACTTGTCCGTACTTGATGTCTCGCTTGTAGCCCGACGGGAAAATCAGCACTTGCTTGTCGCCTGCCAGTTGGCACAGGTCGTTGTACATGTAGCCCGCCTCGTCCAGGTCGTTGACGATGATGAGATAGGGGCAGGAGCGTTGAGGCAACGACGCGAACAGCATCGCCGCGCTGGACCCCGCCAGCCCGTCAATCACGGCATTGCCCGAGCCGTCAATCAACTTCTTGACAGCCGTCATCCGCCCTTTGCGGTTGAATATGTCACACAACTCCCGTATCTCCATGCCTGCAAAGTTACTCATTATTCCCCAAACCAACGACCGAAAAGCCACCAAATAGCAGCCCAGTCCAGTATTACGGGTTGCCAACCCGTAAAAACACCTGTCGATGTATTGCGAGCCTCTGGCTCGTAAAAACACCTGTTGATGTATTGCAAGCCTTTGGCTCGTAAAAAACACCTGTCGATGTATTGCGAGCCTTTGGCTCGTAAAAATACCTGTCGATGTATTGCGAGCCTCTGGCTCGTAAAAATTTCCCTCATCTATTGACAACCGCCCCTTCCAGGTATTATCTTTGCACCCGAGTTATTACCAAGTTAAACACATCAAATGAAAAACACAATGAGAATCAATTATTATCGTTATCCTAACGCCTCAAGCGAGGATGAATCCTGGCAGAACTGTCAATTCACCAACGAGACCGAACTCAGTTCCTTATCTGCAGTCAAGCCTTTAGTCACAATCAACAGACAGCCCATCGTGCGTCAACATCATGTCACCTACCTGACTGGCAAGGACACCTGTCGCGCCCACCACTTTGCCAAGTACATAGCCACACATGTCCTCAGTAGTGCATCCCAGCAGGCGGTTGAGGGAGTGCAAGCCTCGGGCTTGTACAAGTCCAATCCGTCCAGTTGCTGCAAGGTCCTTTGGATAGACACCCTCCACGGCCCATACATCTGCAACCAAATTTACCACGAACTCGTCGCACACGCTCCAGAAAAGGCAAATCTGCATTTCGTTTGCCTCGACATCCTTGGTGGACAGCGCGAGAACTTCTATGCCATCAACCGCAACATTGAGGCACTCATCAAGCAGCTAAACCCCGAATTGGTCGTTATTGACGACATCGACCATTTTATGCCCTTCTGTGGCGTTCGCATCGCAACAGATTTCTGCCGAATCGTGCGAGATGTCACCAACCATTCCGAGACTGCCTTCCTCTTCATCGGATATAACCACCTCGGCAAGAAAGGTAGCACCACTGGGAACCTCGGCAAGTACCTTTTCATTGACGCCACCGACGTATTCTCGCTTTCTACACAGCGCGAAATCACTACCGTACGTCTAGTCACCAGTTATGACCTCAGCCGAAGCCCAGACGATACCCAATTCCGCTTCACCATCGGAGAAGACAACCTTCCCCACGAAGCCGAACGAGACCCCAAGTGCAAAGCCATCGACGACGTCACTCAAGATAAACTTGATAGTTGCAACACCACCTCTAATAACTACCCTAACCACCAGTCGATCAGTAATAAATGCAAATCAGTTAACAATTCATTAACAATTCCGACCCACCCCTCTACACCCAAGGACGACTGTTCATTAAGCAACGACCGTTCAGTACACAGCGATGCCATCGCTGTCCCCATCCCCGTCCCAGCGGCTGTTCCCGTCCTCGAGGCTGTCCCATAAGCGGCGGCTCTGCCGCCGTTCCAGGTGCCCAGGTTCACCGTGTCGTGGTTTTGCCACGACCCCGAGAAAAAAGGCGCGACACGGGTGTTGTGTCGCGCCTGATGGCAATTCTCTTGTATTTATTGTATCTATTGTTTTCCTTTTTTTCTTCTTGGCGGGTTTGGCCTTGAGGTTAAGGATGCGGGCATACTCGCCGGGCTTGTCAAACATCTGCTTGGCGGCGTCGAGATACTCCCCGTCCCAGCGGCTGTTCCCGTCCTCGAGGCTGTCCCATAAGCGGCGGCTTGCACCGATGCACCCAGGTGCCCAGGTTCGCCGTGTCGTGGTTTTGCCACGACCCCGAGAAAAAGGCGCGACACGGGTGATGTGTCGCGCCTGATGGCAATTCTCTTGTATTTATTGTATCTATTGTTTTCCTTTTTTCTTCTTGGCGGGTTTGGCCTTGAGGTTGAGGATGCGGGCATACTCGCCGGGTTTGTCAAACATCTGCTTGGCGGCGTCGAGATACTCGTCGTCCTTGATGGAATTCTCGACCTGGCCGCGCTGGTAGTAGAGGCGGTCCATGATTTCCTGGCCGATGAGGTAGGCGATGTCGCGGCGGTGCAGGTCCAGGTCGTGGTCCAGGTCATGCTTGAGCATGGCTTCCAGGCGGTCGAACTGCGCGGCTGTCGAGTCGTTCATGTAGCCCTCGGCAGTGGCGGTCTTGCGCAGGGTGGCCAGTTGCTGCTCGCACACCTTGTCATACTCAAATTTCTCGGGATTGATAAAGGCCTTGAACTCGTTGAAGATTTCGTCGGTCACCTCAAAGTCGGTCGGATTGGGGATGTCCTTGCCGTGCTCGGCGACATACTTGGTGGCGAAGTCAAAGTCCCACTGGTCGCGCATGATGTTGTAGACGATGCGCTTCATCTCGCGGGGCTCGACCTTGATGTCGGGCATGATGCCGCCGCCCTCGCGCACCTCGCGGCCGTGGGCCGTGTAAAAGACGCGTGCTGTGCTGTCGGTGGTGGTCTTCTTGTAGGTGCCGTCCTCGTTGCGGTTGCCGTAATCCACCTCTTGGATGAGGCGTCCGCTGGGGATGTAGTACTTGGCGATGGTCACCTTGAGCATGCCGTCATATGGCAGCGAGCGTGTGGATTGTACCAGTCCCTTGCCGAAGGAGCGGTTGCCGATGATCACGGCGCGGTCGAGGTCCTGCAGCGCTCCGGCAGTGATCTCGCTGGCACTGGCCGAGCCGCCGTCGATGATGACGGCCAGGGGAATCTCGGTGTCAACGGGGTCGACGGTGGTCTTGTAGGTGCGCTCGCTCGACTTGTCGCGGCCGCGCATGACGAGCACCTGCGTACCCTTGGGGACAAAGCAGCCCACAATCTGGATGGCTCCCTCGACAATGCCGCCGCCGTTGCTGCGCAGGTCCAGGACGATGCCCTTGACCCTGGGGTCCTTCTTGAGTTCGATGACGGCCTCGCGCACCTGCTGGGCCGATTTCTCGTTGAAGGTGGTCAGACCGATGTAGCCGATGTTGTCGCGCGTCACGCCGTAGTAGGGCACAGGGTTGACGCTGATGGTCTCGCGGTTGAACGAGAACGTCTTGATGCTGTCCTCGTCGTAGGGACGCACGACGGTCAACGTCAGGTGGGTGTTGGCTTGGCCCCTGAGGCGCTTGCTCACCTTGTCGGAGGTCCAGCCTGTCGTGCTGTCGCCGTCGATGACGATGATGCGGTCACCGGCGCGCAGGCCGACCCGTGCTGCGGGACTACCCTCATAGGGGCCGCTGATGTAGACACCCTTCTTGCCGTTCACGGTGCGCTCGGTCAGGTAACTGCCGATGCCGCCGTACTCGCCGGTGCTCATCGTCATGAATTCATCGGCCTCGACGGCGGGAATGTACTCGGTATAGGGGTCTATCTCGTTGAGCATCGCGTTGATGGCGTTCTCAATGGCCTTCTGGGCGTTGATGGTGTCGACGTAGAAGGTGTTCAGTTCCTTGTACAGCGAGTTGAAGATGTCCAGATTACGGGCCACTGCGGCGTCATCGTTGACGTTGTCATCGCTGCCGGCCATAGCGCACGGAGCAGCCAGGGCGATAGCCAGGCAACTCCAGACAAGTATTTTGAGCGTTTTTTTCATTATGATTACTTATTTGTCTGCGAAAGTACTACTTAATCCTCGAATTTGGACGTTTACCGCCTGAAAAAATGCGCCAGAGGACGAAAAAAACCAAGTTTTTTCATTTTTTTATTGCACAGTTCAATTATTGGCTATATCTTTGCACCGCATTTTTCGGCAGGGTTTGCCGCAAGGGTGCTGAAAACGCTTCTTTAGCTCAGTTGGTTAGAGCATCTGACTGTTAATCAGGGGGTCCTTGGTTCAAGTCCAAGAAGAAGCGCAATGTAGTAGATAGAAATTTTGAGAGAGGAATGCTTCTTTAGCTCAGTTGGTTAGAGCATCTGACTGTTAATCAGGGGGTCCTTGGTTCAAGTCCAAGAAGAAGCGCTGAAAGCGAGGCTGCGTGAGTTGCCTCGCTTTTAGTTTGCCGTTATCCAAAAAGTGAACGGCAAACACTTGTGAACTGAAAAGTTTTGGCTACCTTTGCCGATATCAATCATTATTACATTGACCCATATGGAAAACATGCTCGAATATTTGAGTGAAAAATTTATCGACGCCTGTGATGTGGTGTGTGGCTGGCCCTACTTCTTTCTGTTGATAGGTGGAGGCCTGTTCTTGTTTATTTGCTCAAGAGCGGTGTCTATCAGGTGCCTGCCGCGTGCCCTGCGTGCCCTGCGTGACAAGCAGGCCACCGACAGCGGCAAGCAATCGGGACAGATCAGTTCGGTGCAGGCGCTGTTGAGCGCCATTGCCGCCACCGTCGGTATGGGCAACATCGCCGGTGTGGCCATCGCCTTGTCGATTGGCGGTGCCGGCACGGTTTTCTGGATGTGGGTCAGTGCCCTGGTGGGCATGTCGACCAAGTTCTTTGAGGGATCGTTGTCCATCATGTACAAGGGACGCGACAGCGCCGGCGAGGTGCAGGGCGGTCCCATGTACATCATCACCCAGGGCATGGGTGCGAAGTGGAAACCGCTGGCAGTGGCCTTCTCGATATTCGGCCTTGTGGGCACCTTGTGCTTCATGCAGGCCAACCAGTTGGTGGAGTCGGTGACGACGATTTTTACCGACCCGATGGGGATTGAGAACACGCTGACGCTGCGTTTCATCTTGGGTATCATCATGGTTGCCATCGTGGCAGCCGTCATCTTGGGCGGCATCAAGCGCATTGCGCTGTTTGCATCGCGCATCGTGCCCGTGATGGTTATTCTCTATCTCATCCTTGTCATTATCATCATGGCGCTGCACTTCAGGGAGATACCTGGCGTGTTCGGGAAAATCTTCAGTGAGGCCTTCACGTTGCGTGCCGGATTTGGCGCCTTTGCCCATGTGGCGCTGACGGGTGCCCGGCGCGCCGCCTTTGTCAACGAGGCCGGCGTGGGTACCGCCTCGATGATGCACGGTGCGAGCAAGAACACCGACCCCATCCGTGAGGGCTTTATCGCCATGCTGGGTCCGGCCATCGATTCCGGCCTGGTGTGCACGCTGACGTCCATTCCCATTATCATCGCCGGCAACTACGTCGGTCTGGAAGACCCTAAGGGACTCTTCGTCGCTTTGGGCGCTTGGCAGCAGTTGCTTCCCGGTCTCGGTCACCTGTTGCTGATGGTGATTGTCTTCTTCTTTGCCTTCTCGACAATGTTCTCCTACAGTTACTATGGCCAGAAGTGCACCAACTACCTCTTCGGTGCCCACAACGTCAAGTGGTACAATTATTACTACCTGGCCATGATTGTCGTGGCAGCGATGATACCGCTCAAACTCATGGTCAGCATCATGGACTTGGCCTTCGCCCTGATGGCGTGCTGCACGATGTTCACCATCATCAGGCTCTCGCCACGGGTACTGAGGCTGCTGGATCTTTACTTAAAGACCCCTCCGGTTTCCAAAAAGTAAACGCTATTGGTTATTTGCTGAATGTGCTGGCGAAGTGGGCCATCTTGATGGCGGCTTCGGCAGCCTCGGCTCCCTTGTTGCACAGGGCACCCCCCGCGCGGTCAAGGGCTTGCTGCATGTCGTCGGTCGTGAGCACACAGAAGATGACGGGCACGTCCTGGGTGGCGTTGAGGAAGGCACAGCCCTGGGTGGCGTTGTCGCACACGTAGTCGAAGTGGGGCGTGCCGCCGCGGATGACGCATCCGATCATGATGACGGCGTCGTAGCGGCCCGTGCGTGCCATCTGTGCGGCTCCGTAAGTCAGTTCCACGGTGCCGGGAACATGGGCTATGGTAATGTCTTCATAGCCTTCCTTGCTGAAAACGTCGAGCGCCCCTTGTAGCAGGGCATCGGTAATCTGGTTGTTCCACTCGGCGCAGACGATGCCCACGGTGAGTCCGTCCACGTGGGGCAGTTGGTGGAGGGCGCTGTTGCCCTCGCTATGGTTCAGTTGGGTTGACATGACGCTTATTTCAATTCGTTGGGGAAACGGGCATTGGTGGTGATGAAGTCCACGCCCATGGCTTTGACACGCTCGAAGTCTTCGGGTTTGTCCACTGTCCACACGTTGACCTTGTGTCCCGCCTGGTGCATGGCATCGACGGCCTCCTGGGTGACAATGGAGTGGACGACATCGAGGTCCATATCATACTGCTTGCACCACTCGACCCACTCCATGATGCTGCCGTCGCTGTCGCCGGCAAGCACCTGCACGGTGATGTCAGGATAGTGGCGGTGGATGAAGTCTACCACGCCGGGCATGAACGAGATGATGACCACACGGTCGGTCAATCCTTTCTGGTCGATGAGGTTGATCAGGGCTGGGATGCCGTCAAAGACGGGCTCGTTCTCGGCCTTGGTGTTGCTGTGGATGGTGGTGCACACCTTGACCTCGACGACGGGCGTGACATCATACTGCTTGCAGATGTCGAGAAACTCGCCCAGGGTACACGGCGTGCCGGCATAGGTGATGCCGTGGCGCTTGCTGGTGAGACGTGTCGAGAGGACGGTCTCGGTGTTCATGTTGGCAATCTTGGTCTCGGGACCGCCCAGGCGCTTATAACTGTCGTCATGGCTGATGACGAAGGTGCCGTCGGCAGTGACGCGGATGTCACACTCCAGGCCCCATGCTCCGGCCTCGGCACCGTTGATAAATGCGGCACGGGTGTTCTCAACGCCCCATTGCGAGCCGCGGTGCCCGACGATGAGTTGGGCCTGCATGCCCAGCGTGCCCAGCAGGATGAGGGCCGCGGTGAAGATGCTCTTGAGCAGTGTCATGATGTTCACGTTTTTGTTCTTGTTGTTCAGCAGGTCTTGAATCTCGTGTACCTCGGCCGTGGCGTCAAGTCGTTGGGCCAGCGGCAGCAGCGAGCGCAGCAGTTGCTCGGCGGCTGCCCGGCGGTTGATGAGCCGCATCAGTGCCTTGGCGAGCCCGATGGAGAGTTGCAGGTCGCGGTGTCCCATCTTCTCGCCCAGTTTCTTCTGGTAGCGCAAGGCCTTGGTGTAGTACTTCACGGCATTGCGCCCGTTGCCCATCTCGAGCATGATGTCACCCTCCTTGCCCAGGGTGTCCACCAGATTGACCATGGCGATGCGCGTGGCGTTGGAGTCACCGCTGTTCAGTTCGCTCATATAGAGTTCGCTGGCGCTCTGGTAGTGTGCCAGGACGTTCATCTGCTTGGTCTTGGACTTGATGACCTCGGTCGAGGCCTCGACAGCCATCAGCAGCATGGCCGAGAAGCGGGCCTCGTTGCGCTTGGCGAGGCGCTCCAGCAGTTGTTGGGCCTTGGTGAGTTCCTTGGCGGCGCGGCTGTTGTCGCCCATGTCGTGGTGCGCGAGGGCTAAGTTATAGAGCAGCGATGCCACGATGGCATTGAAGTCCTCGGTCTTTTTGCCCTGGTGGTTGGAGAGCACGAGCAGGGCATTCTCGGCAGCGCCCAGCGAGAGCGACGGATTGCCGTCGCCGATGAGCAGCGCCATGCGGGCGAGCCACAGCCATGCGGCGTGCAGTTCGGGCAACTGCATCATGCGCTCGTCGTCATAGATGAATCCCTCAACGACTTGTTCGGCCTCCAGGTCGCGCTTGTCGCTGATCAGGTACTCGATATAGCACATCTGCATCTCGGCAACGATGCCCGGGTCGAGCCCCTTGCTGGGAGGCATGGTGCCGCTGTTGGCCATTTGCGCGCGGGCAATGGTCATGTCGTTGTTGAGGCGCGGCAGGGCGACGGTGATGGGCAGGGGATTCATTGATCTATAGGTGGGTTTGCTGGTGGGGTTAATATTTGTTGCCCTTGACAATGCTACCCAGGTAGCCGCCGTGATGGCGCAGGGCATATTCTTCCTTAGTGAAACCGGTGGCGCGCATAGTGTTCACCACCAGCACATCGCCGATGACTGTCATCACCGTGGTCGAGGTGGTGGGTGTCAGTCCCAGGGGGCACACCTCCTGGGGAGAGCCGGTCCACAGACAGATGTCGGCCAGATGAGCCAACTCGCTGTCCTTGTTGCCGGTGATGACTACAATCTTCAACTGCGGATACAGGTTGTGGGCCAGCGACACGAGGGCGCAGATTTCGTTGGTGCGGCCCGAGTTGGACAGCAGCAACATCACGTCGTGGGGCTGAACCACGCCCAGGTCGCCATGCTGGGCTTCGCTGGGGTGGAGGAAGATGGCGGGGATGCCGGTCGAGGAGAAAGTGGTGGCGATGTTGTCGGCAATCTGGCCACACTTTCCCATGCCCGAGGTAACAAGTTTTCCTCCCTTGTGCTTCACCTGCTCGACGATGAGGTTCACGGCCTCTTCATAGGCGTCGGTGATGGGTATGTTAAGGACGGCCTTGCTCTCGGTCTCCAGAATTTTCCGCATTGTTTGTTTTACGTCCATAAAAAAACGACATAAGATTGTTTTCGACCTGCAAAGGTACGAAATACTCGTCAGTTTTCAGTTTTTGAGCGATGAAAAATGTATAATGGTAGTTTTTTCTGTACTTTTGCAAGTAGAAATGATTAACTGCTGTGTGATTTAGATAATTAGTCAGAGATGAGTAGGCCATCTTTTAGAGAACTCTATGAGCGTTTCAGGAATTGGCAACGTGAGCCGATGCGATACGTCAACAGTGAGGAGGAGCACCGCTGCAGCAACTGCGGGTTCACCTTCACGGGCAACTATTGCCCTTGCTGTTCGCAGCGGGCCGGTGTGGGGCACATCGGGTGGCGCAGTGTGCGCCAGAGCGTGATGGACATTTGGGGCCTGGGCACCCGTTCCTTCCTGTTCAGCGTGTGGCAGTTGCTGTTGCGCCCAGGCTACTTCATCAGTGACTACATCAATGGCAAGCGGCAGGTGAGTTTCCCCCCTGTGAAGATGTTGTTCATTCTCGCGCTGGCCTATGCGCTCATTTTCCATTGGTTGTTCCCTGATTTCAAGGCTCTGGGATTTGGTGTGGATTTCAGTGAATTTGGCTTTACTGAGGGTGAGCAACAACTGGCTGCTAATATGGTCAAGCCGTTCTATGACTGGTATGAGACCCATTTCAGTTGGGTGATGCTGATATTGTCCTTCATTGCCATCTTTCCCACTTGGGTGATGTTCCGCTACTCACCGCGCAACACGCGCCACTCGCTGCCTGAGGGATTCTTTATCCAGGTGTTTTTCGCTGACCTTCAAGTGGTCCTCTGCCTGTTGTCGCTGCCGTTCTGGTTCTTTTTCAAGCAGATGACCATCGTCTCGGTCTCTACACTCGTCGTGATGGCTTATTACATCATTAGTTACAAGCAGTTGTTTGGCTATAGCCTTTGGGGCACCTTGTGGCGCCAGGCATTTGTTTTCGGCTTTATTTATTGTTTTGCGTTAGTACTGGCGTTCACGGTTTTCGATATGGGTATTCCCACCGATTTGCCTGTGGCTCCAGGACGTACAATCAATGTAAGAAATCTCTATATCGGTTTCTTTGGCATCTCAGGAATCGTGATTATGGTCATGGGCTACCTCATCAACCGCATCGCCACGCGCAAAGCCCGGCGGCAGCAGTAATCATTCATCATTTATCTGAATAGTGCCGGGTTACTCGTGGCCTTCAAAGGCGACGATGGCGTCGCGCCACACTTTGGGTAGCGGTGAGGGCTGGTTGGTCTCGGGGTCCATGTTGACCATGACGGTGGCACAGGTGGCCTTGACCTCACGCGTCTCGCTGTTGACCAGGTGCTGCAGCAGCGTCAGGCTCTTGTTGCCCAGACGGGCGCACTGGGTGAGCACCTCGACGGACTCGTTGAAAAGGGTGGGCGAGAGGAAACTGCAGTTCACGTTGGCGATGATGACCGTAGGTCGCCGCCAGTCGATGTCGCTCTGCACGTTCAGTCCTTTGAAATACTTTGTCTTGCCCAGGTCGAAGAACTGGAAATATACTGAGTTGTTGACATGGCCCAGGGCATCCACATCGTTGAAGCGCAACTGCATGGGCATGCTGCACTTGAAGGGATACTGGGCTTCGATAGCGTGGTTCATATTTAGTTAACAGTTAACAGATAATAGTTAATAGTTGGCATCTGCATAACTAGATGCTCTGGATTACTTGAAGATGATTTCGTGGATGATTTCGCGGCCCAGGGCCTCGTTGATGCGCTGGATCAGGGTGGCACGGTTCAGCATCAGTTCGTTGGCCAGTGCTGCCGACGACATGTACACGGTCATCACGCCGTCCTTGACGTAGCGCCTGATGGTGTAGCGGTTGATGCCGTCGCCCACGATTTGCGGCCACAGGGCGCTGGCGCGGTGCTCGTCGAGCGCCACATCCAGGTTTTCCTTCTTGAGCAGGTCATTGATGATTTCCCCGATATTTTTCGCCTCGGTGCGCTTCATGCCGGTTCACCTCCTTTCATGACTGATATGTCACCGTTCTCGACGTGCATGAGGCAGTGGCCGCCGCCATGGCGGGCTACAATCTCGTCGAGGTGGGTACGGTTGGTGTCGGTGATGAAAATCTGGCCGAAGCGGTCGCTCGACACCACGTCGACGATGCGCTCCACGCGGCTGGCATCCAGTTTGTCGAAGATATCGTCGAGCAGTAGGATGGGCACTGCCGGATTGTTGGCTTTGAGGAAGTCGAACTGGGCGAACCTCAGCGCGATGGTGTAGGTCTTGCATTGCCCCTGGCTGCCCGTGTGGCGCATATTGTACCCGTCGAGCATCAGTTCCAGGTCGTCGCGGTGGATGCCGCGTGTGGTGTAGCCGATAACCAGGTCACGCTCGCGGGTTGCTGCCAGGTGCTCGGCCATGTTGCCCTCGTTCAGGTGGCTCTTGTACTGCAGGTCGACAGTCTCGCCATCGCCGGCGACAGCGCTGTAGTAGTGCATGAAGATGGGCAGGAACTGCTCCACCCACTGCTGGCGGCGCCGGTGAAGCAACGTGGCGTGCCGTGACATCTCGGCCTCGACGGTCTCATACAGCAACGGGTCGCGCATCTCCTTCTTGATCATGGCGTTGCGCTGTTCAACCGCCTTGTTGTAGCGGATGAGGGCATCGAGATACTCAGCATCGTTCTGGGAGATGATCAGGTCCATGAAACGGCGGCGCTGTTCGCCGGTGCCGCGCACCAGGTCCCAGTCCATGGGCGACACCATCACCACCGGCAGCAGGCCGATGTGCTGGCTCAGGCGCTGGTACTCCTTGCCGTCGCGGCGCACGACCTTGCGCTTGCCGCGCTGCAGGGCGACGCTGATTTCGAGCGGGGTCTCTTGGCGGGTATAGTTGCCCTGCAGCATCATATAGGGCTCGCCATGGCGAATGACCGCGCTGTTGTCGCTTGCTGTGACAAACGGCCTGCACATGCTCAGGTAGTAGATCGCGTCGAGCACGTTGGTCTTGCCCTGGCCGTTATTGCCGATCAGACAATTCAGTTTGGGCGAGAACTCCAGCCGTGCCTCAGCGATGTTCTTGTAGTTGACGATGGTCGCAGTATTGAGTGTCATAGTGCAAAAGTACTGTTTTTTTCCCATTTTTGGGGTCGAAACAAGTAGAAAATGCTACCTTTGTCAACATGATGCAACTGGAGAAATTGGATTTTATGCGCCCCGTGGACGGTGTCGAGGCCTTCTCGACCACTCGCGGCGAGGTGGACGGGCGCAATGCCTATTCGAACGTGAACCTGTGTGACTATGTCGGCGACGACGCCCTGTGCGTGTTGAATTCGCGCATCACGTTGGCCATGCAACTGGGTGTGGACCTCGACGACCTGGTCATGCCGCGCCAGACCCATTCGTGCCGTGTGGCGGTCATTGATGAGCGTTTCCGCTCCCTTGACATCGACCGGCAGGAGGCTGTCCTCGAGGGCGTGGATGCGTTGGTAACGACACTCGACGGGGTGGTTATCGGTGTCAACACGGCCGACTGTGTGCCCATCGTCCTCGTCGACGACGTGGCAGGTGTCATCGCTGCCGTGCATGCCGGATGGCGGGGCACCGTGGGACGCATCGCACGGGCGGCCGTCGAGCAGATGTGCCGCATGGGCGCGCGTGCCGACCGCATCCAAGCCGCTATGGGCCCCAGCATTTGCCAGGAGTGCTTTGAGGTCGGTGACGAGGTGGTCGAGGCATTCAAGAAGGCGCGTTTCGACCTTGATACCATTGTCCAGCGCAATGCCGCTACGGGCAAGGCCCACATCGACTTGCGCGCCGCCAATCGTGATGTCCTTCTCGCCGCTGGAGTTCCCGCTGCGGCCATCATCATGTCGCAGCACTGTTCCCGCTGCGAGCATGACCGCTTCTTCTCGGCCCGCCGCTTGGGCACGGCCAGCGGCCGCACCTTCACCGGCATCATTAAACGCAGTATCTAGATAACCTAAAACTCTAGATTATCTAGACAATCTAGAGCATCTAGAACCCCCTAGTAAAACAGCGATGCCCGCCCCTTCAGTGGGGCGGGCATCGTCGTTGTTGGTTGTGTCGCGATTGTTTACAGGGTGGCGTCGCTCTCCTGGAAGGTCGTGGCTTGACGCACGTCACCGGTTTGGTAACCTTTCTTGAACCACTTCATGCGCTGTTCGCTGGTTCCGTGGGTGAAACTCTCGGGCGAAGCGTAACCCTGTGAGCGCTTCTGCAGGTAATCGTCGCCAATCTTCTGTGCGCAGTCGATGGCCTCCATCAAGTCCTTGTCGCTGATGGAGTTGAAGTACTTGCTCTCGTAGTGGGCCCATACGCCGGCATAGAAGTCGGCCATGAGTTCCAGGCGCACGCTGTACTTGTTGGCGGTGGTCTGGTTGGTGGCCTGCATCTTGCGGTGGGCTTGGTCGAGGGTACCCATCAGGTACTCGATGTGGTGTCCCACCTCATGGGCGATAACATAGGCCTTGGCGAGGCTGGAATTGTCACCTTTCACGCCGAGTTGGCTATCCATCGTCTGGAAGAAAGCCAAATCCAGATAAACCTTCTGGTCACCCGAGCAGTAGAAGGGACCCATGGCAGCCTGACCCTGTCCGCAAGCGGTCTGGGTTGCACCCGTGTACAATACTAGTGTGGGGGCGGGATACTGACCGATGCCATACTCCTTGAAAATCTGTGCCCAGATGTCCTCGGTGCTGGCAAATACCTGTCTGGAGAACTTGGCGAGTTCCTCTTCCTCTTGGGTGAACTCGGTTTGGTTTCCGCCATCGTTTTGGATGGCCATGCCGCCAGCCTGTTGTAACACGTCTCCGATGTTTCCACCCATCAGCAGGGTGATCAGTCCGGCGATAATCAGTCCGCCGATGCCGCCCAGGCCCAATTTGGTACCGGTGCCCATACCGCGGCGATCTTCAACATTCTCGCTTTCGCGTCTTCCGTCAAGTCTCATAATGATTAATGTATTTTAGTTGTTAATAGATTCTTGCTAAAGAGTGCAAATATAATATTTTTTTCATTATTCAATCAATTAAAACAAATATTTTCGTGTTTTTTTGTTTTGTTCTGCAATCGTTTTCCATCGTTGATTGCAAAAACTGGACCAAATTGTCGTGTATATTGTCGGTAATTATGTACCTTTGCCTTCATCATTAACCAAGCACTGACCGATTATGAGGAAGAAAAAGAATCTTGCGATTATCAACGATGACCCCTGGCTGGAGCCTTACAGCGATGCCATCAACGGGCGTCATCAGGACGCTGTGAACAAGATCGCCGAACTCACCGGCGGCACGGGAAACCTCGTGGAGTTTGCCAATGCCTATAATTATTATGGCCTGCACCGCATCAAGGGCGGCTGGGTGTTCCGCGAGTGGGCTCCCAATGCTACCGAGATTTATCTCGTCGGCCAGTTCAACGATTGGCGTGAGTGCGCTCCCTATCGCTTGAAACGTCTCGACGACGGCAACTGGGAAATCAAGTTGCCGGCCCGCGCCATGCACCACGGCGACCTGTACAAGTTGCGCGTGCACTGGCAGGGCGGTGAAGGCGAACGCATCCCGGCCTATGCCACCCGCGTCGTCCAGGACGAGAAGACCTACATCTTCTCGGCCCAGGTATGGGACCCCGAGGATCGCTATGAGTTCAAGGTCAAGGACTTTGTGCCCAACACGGCACCGCTGCTCATCTATGAGTGCCACATCGGCATGGCCCAGAACCGCGAGGGCGTGGGCACCTACGAGGAATTCCGCCTGAATGTGCTGCCCCGCATCGTCGCCGACGGTTACAACGCCATCCAGATCATGGCCATCCAGGAGCATCCCTACTATGGCTCGTTTGGCTACCATGTGTCGAGTTTCTATGCCGCATCGTCGCGCTTCGGCACCCCCGAGGAACTCAAGCACCTCATCGACGACGCTCATGCTGCAGGCGTGGCCGTCATCATGGACATCGTGCACTCCCATGCGGTGAAAAACGAGGTCGAGGGCCTGGGCTGCTTTGACGGTACGGGCGACCTCTACTTCTACGGCGACGACAAGCGCGAGCACCCGGCATGGGACTCGCTGTGCTTTGACTATGGCAAGAATGCCGTGCTGAACTTCCTGCTCTCGAACTGCAAGTTCTGGCTCGAGGAGTACAAGTTTGACGGTTTCCGTTTCGACGGCGTGACCTCGATGCTGTACTACAGCCACGGACTGGGACAGGCCTTCGGCAGTTATGACGACTACTACAACGGTGGCGAGGACACCAATGCCATCACCTACCTGACACTGGCCAACGAACTTATCCACACCGTCAACCCCCACGCCATCACCATCGCCGAGGAAATGAGCGGCATGCCGGGCCTGGCCCGCAAGTTCAAGGACGGCGGCATCGGCTTTGACTACCGCATGGCCATGGGTATTCCCGACTACTGGATCAAGACCATCAAGGAGCGCAAGGACGAGGACTGGAAACCGACATCAATATTCTGGGAACTCACCAACCGTCGTGCCGACGAGAAGACCGTCTCCTATGCCGAGAGCCACGACCAGGCACTCGTGGGCGACAAGACCATCATCTTCCGCCTCATCGACAAAGAGATGTACTGGCACATGATGACCGATGACCACGACGGCACGGTGGACCGCGGCATGGCGTTGCACAAGATGATCCGTCTGGTCACCCTCTCGCTTATCAACGGTGCCTACCTCAACTTTATGGGCAACGAGTGGGGACATCCCGAGTGGATTGACTTCCCCCGCGAGGGCAACGGCTGGAGTTACAAGTATGCCCGTCGCCAGTGGGACCTCGTGGACCGCGAGGACCTGAAGTACCAGTTCCTGAACAACTGGGATAACGACATGATACATCTGGTGGGCGGCGTGAAGAATTTCCAGCGTCTGCCGGTGCGCAAACTCTGGGACAAGGACGACGACCAGGTGCTTGCCTACATGCGCGGCGACCTCGTGTTCGTGTTCAACTTCAGCCCCACGCAGTCCCATGTCGATTACCCGATGTTGGCCCCCGAGGGCGAGTACCAAGGCCTGTTTGACAGCGACAATGCACGTTATGGCGGTTATGGCAACATCGACAGCAGTGTCAGCCATCTGACCGAGCACGACGGCTTGTATGCCGATGCCCACTTGGGCTGGCTCAAACTCTACCTGCCGGCACGCAGTGCCCAGGTGCTGCGCTTGAAGGCACCCAAGCCCAAGCGTCCAGCCAAACCCAAGCCTACCACATCCCGAAATAAGAAATCCGCCAAATAAGGAGAAATAAGAAATCCGCCAAATAATGCGGATTTTTTTGTGCCATTAAAAAGTTTTCTTATCTTTGTCACTTCAAGGAGTAGAATCACTAATGTAAGGAGCGTTTTGTCCATCTGTCATGGGCAATACAGTTCACGCTTCCGAGTCTAAACGAATAAAGGCCATGTGAGAACTGCATTGGCCACCTCTAAGTAGTTATGAAAAAATCTTTTACCCACTATCTAAGGCATGTCTTTATGCTGGCGGCCATGCTGTGTGTACCGATGGCAGCCTGGCCTCAGAGCATCTCGAGTGAGGCAACATGTGAGGAAACACCCAGTGCCGCCCCGATGCTCAAAGCCCCCACAGTGCGGGCGATACATCTCTCAGGCGATGTGAATTGCAATGGCGTGGTCGACATCAACGATGTGACCGCTCTCATCAATACGGTCTTGACCGGCGATCGAGTCCCCAACGGGGATGTGACCGGTAACGGGGCAATCGACATCAACGATGTCACGGAGTTGATATCGATGGTGTTGACAGGTGTTCCCCAATATAGCGTGGCAAGCGGTCTTGAGGCGTTGGATGACATTTACCGGTCGATGCGTACCCCCGGCTGGTCAACAACGGGCAACACCCACCAGTGCTTTGGCATCACCGCCTATAACCTGATGGCCGAGGTGATGGGTGACGACATGATTATGGGTGCCCAGGGTTCGGGCTGGTTCTGGTTTGACGCTACTTACAATGTAAAGTCGCGTTATGTTTACACCTCATGGCGCAGTTATGACCTGTGGAATGCCTACTACACCTGGATTGCCAATGCCAACTACATCCTGGCGGCGGCACAGTCGATGAGTGGAACGGACCTTGAGAAGAATTACATCAAGGGTCAGGCCTACGCTATCCGCGCCTACAGTTACTTCATGCTTGCCCAGAGTTTTGCACGCACCTACAAGCACCACGAGGACGAGCCCTGCGTGCCCCTGTTCACCGGCACCTATTTCACGGGTTCGACAGGCCAGTCCCGCTCGACGGTGGCTCAGGTGTATGCCCAAATCGATGCCGACATCCTGCAAGCGGTCAATTTATTGAATGGCACCACTCAGCAAGATCCGTCCCACATCGGTTATGCTGTGGCTCAGGGTTTGCGGTCGCGCATCTTCCTGGTCGAGGAGAAATGGAACAACGCATATATTGCCGCGAGGAATGCCATCACAGCAGTTGAGGCTGAGGGCAAGGGCATCCAGGAGGTGTCGGACTTCACCGGCTTGAACGATGCTACAGCAGGCAACGTGATGTGGGGAGCCGTTATTCCCGATGAAGAGTCAACCCAGTATGCTTCGTTCTTTGCACACATGGATGCCTCAGGTAGTATTACTACTTATGCTCAGCGTGCACCCAAACAGATCACCACATGGCTCTATGATAAAATGAGCGCTACCGACGCGCGCCGCGCTTGGTGGGACCCCAGCAGTAGTTATAGCACTGGAGGCTATGTTACCCAGAAGTTTAAAATGAGGGAAGGCGTCATGGGGGCTGGCGACTACATCTATATGCGTGTCGAGGAGATGTATCTTAACGCTGCCGAAGCGCTGGCTCACCGTGGAGGAATGGACTCTAATGCAAGGACTTTGCTTAATCAGTTCATGGCCAAGCGTGATCCCAACTACAACTGTACCAAATCAGGCAACACATTAGGCGAGTTGACTAACGAAGAGACCGGTTCGCTGCTCGAGGAAATCCTCATTCAGCGCCGCCTCGAGTTGTGGGGTGAGGACGGACGCATCTATACAATCCGCCGCCTGGACCAAGGCTTCGAGCGTTCCGAGGAGGACGGATGGCCTGTATCGCTGCAGTTGACAGGTAAGGCGTTGGATTATCCCGATAGTTATGCTTGGGTGTTGACGATTCCCGCTTCAGAGTTCGAGGGTAATCCCAACATGAATCCCGATTTCCTGCCCCTGGGTGACCAGAACCCGCTGGGAGATATTACCGGTGAAAGTATGAATCTCTCGTTCGAGGAGGCCACTTCAAGCATGACAACGGCTCGGACCAGTTTCGTATATCGTATCCGTCTTAACCGTCGATTAACTGTGGGCGAGTATATTACCTCCGTCAAATTGACAACGGCAACATCCGAGAACCTGTCAGTAGGAACCGTGACATTTCCTGATGGTGTGGATTATACAGATGTAATCATTGATTGCGATAACTTGTCGTTGGGACAGACTTATAGCGGCACCGTGACATTGAGCGAATATGACGAAGCCTGTCACACCGGTGGCAGCCACATCAGTTCCCACTCGTTCACCATCAACTGCCAGAACGGCAATCCTGACGGACAGGAAATTTCGTTTGAGCAGTCATCCCTTGTTCAATCGACCTCTTCTGAGTATGCTTCGGTGCCTATCACCCTCACTCGTGCCACTACCGAGGGGGAATACTCTGCTACGCTCACCATGAGCAATAACCAGAGTAATGTTACTTTGGGCAACACGAGTGTTTATTTTGCTGATGGCGTAGATAGGGCCTACGCATGGCTGTATATCAATAATATGGAAATCGGACAAACCTATGGTTGCGTGCTGTCGCTCTCGCCTCAGGATGCCGCCACTGGCGGTGCCATCACGACCATGCAGGTTTCAGTAACCCGTGAGAACTGGATTAACTTGGGTTGGGGCGTCTATGAGTCGGGATTGTTTAATCAATCGGTAGATGTCGTTTTCTACCAGGTCGGCGGGACCAATAAATACATAATGAAAGAACCGTTTGACTATAATTACGATATCACTTTCACCATCGATAGCAATAATAAGGTTTACATCCAACCTCAACCGTGTTATAATGACTCCAACTATGGCATCATCACGATGATGGGTTATGCCAATGAGGATGAGTCGGGCTATGCGGGCACTTATGATCCTGAGACCAAAACGGCCGCACTGCAGATAAGGTATTACTGTGATGCAGGCATTTGGCCCACTCAACAAGACTCCTTTACCTTGCCGTAACCATTTAATGGCCAGTTATCATGAAGGGCGCTCCGTGAATCGGGGCGCCCTTCATCAATCATATCAGTTGGTGTCGCTGATTGTGGCGGTGTTTATATCAGGTCCTCGGTACGGATCTTCAATGAGTAATACATGATGGCCGAGAGGATGATGAACAGTCCGATGCTGCCTGCCAGCAGGGCGTAACTCTCGAGGTTGAGCAAGACAAAGATGTAGGCATACATGAACAGGAGCATCACCCCGATGATGATGGCCTGTTTCTTGACTTTGAGCACCCCGAACAGATAGGTGGTCACCAAGCCCGCAGTCATCAGGGTGGCTATCAGATAAGCCAGGGCAAATGCCATGTGCTCGCTCATCGAGAGCAGCAGTGAGTAGAAGAGCACCAGGGCCAAGCCGATGAGCAGGTATTGGAACACGTTGATGTGGCGGCGCAGTTTAAACTCTGAGAACAGTGCTGCGATAAACGTCAGTACGATGACCAGCAATGCATACTTGATGGCGCGCTCGGTCTTCTGAAAGCGGTCGACAGGTATTCTCAGGCCGACTTGCACCTGCGAAGCAGCGATTTCATCGGACCTGTTTCCGCTGAAGGCCTGCGGATAGGGACGGTTAATGCTGATGACCTCCCACGATGCCTCAAAGCCGTCGGGCGACACGTTGCGTTCGGTCGGCAGGAAATTGCCGTTGAAACTGGGTGTGGCGCAATCGCCCTTGACATGGATTTTGGTGACTTCGCCGACGGGAGCGAAATTCAATGTCTCGGACTCTTTCAGGTCAAGATGCAGTTTGAAGGGTATGCTTGTGGACTGCGCCATCTCGCTGAGGTCCATTTTGGCCTTGGCTACGCAGGCATCAATGCCCCTGGTGCCTGCTTCTGGGGTATTCTCACCCATCTTGAGTTGTTTGGGCTTTTCTGACCCCGGCAAGTTGATTTCTGACTGGATATTGCTGTCTGAACCGCCGTCATTCACATCGACGGTCTTGTCGCCCAGTTGCAACTGCATTTTCTTGCTGATGCCGCTCAGGTCCGAGATGCCCAATTCGATGTAGGCCTCGTCAAGCATGATTTTATCGCTGTCCTCAAGGTTAGGCAACAGGTCGTAGATGTTGAAGATGCCGTCAATGTCGATGCTGCTGTTGTAGACTACCGCCTCATAGATGCTGCGGTACAGCGTCTGGCTCTTGATGTCGGCATTGATGTTGAGCGTCTTGGGCAGGATGTAATGGACCTTCTGCTGTTTACCTTGATAATAAGGTATGGCGATGACCGGTCCGGTGACTTGTTGCGGCAGTCCCCATTTCGAGGCAATCTCATTCTCGGCAGCCGTGGCTGTCTGCTTGCGCTCCTCGCCCAACGACGAAATCATCAGGCTGGGAATCAGCAGCAACAGCGACAGGATGGCGATAAACAGTACTTTAAACGTAAACGTTTGGGTGAATTTCTTCTCGGGCTTGGGGTAAATAGGCTCACCGAGCGTCACATTCTGCTCCATGGACGGAGCCATTGATTCATTGATGTTCTCTTCCATAATTTCCTAGGTGTAAGTGTAACAAATTCAAATAAATGAAATTGACACATAAACGCAGGGCGCCTTCAGCAAATTATTTACTAAAGGTTAACGCTTGGTTAAATAATGTTGAAGCAACCCTTGCCCGTTGGCTCAGTCGCCGCAGGAGGAGGCAGGGGGAGGCGGTGGGGTGGCGTCTTTGGGGGTGACGGGGCGCCACAGGTAGAGTTTGTCGCTGGGGCGTATCTTCTCGGGAACGGCGATGGAGAAGTGTTCGCCCTTGACGGTCTTCTCGACGGGCTTGAGGTCGACGCGTATTTCCTTGATGGTCAAGGGGATGGCACCCGTGGTGGGGCCGATGATCCAGGCCTCGTCGCCCACGTGCAGTTCGCCGGCCTCCATGAGGAATTCGGCGACACCCAGTTTGCTGTAGTAGCGGATGCCCTTTGCGGCATACACCTTCACCCTTGTGGCACTGGAGCCGTACTTCGACGACCACTCGCCCAGACGTTGCCCCATGTAGTAGCCGTCCCAGAAGCCGCGGTTGAACACCTTGCCCAGGCGCTCGTTCCACGCGTCGATGCGCTCGTCGGTATACGTGCCCTCGCAGATGGCACGCAGCGCCTCGTCATAGCAGCCGGCAACGGTGCGCACATATTCAGGTCCGCGCGCGCGTCCCTCGATTTTGAACACGGTCACGCCGGCATCCACCATCTTGTTGAGGAAGTGGATGGTCTTCAGGTCCTTGGGCGACATGATGTATTTGTTCTCGATGGCGAGTTCGTCGCCGTTGACCAGGTCGGTGACGCGGTAGCCGCGGCGACAGATCTGGCGGCAGGCGCCGCGGTTGGCGCTGGTGTTCTCCTGATGCAGGCTCATGTAGCACTTGCCGCTCACCGCCATGCACAACGCGCCGTGGCAGAACATCTCCAGTCTGACGCGCTCGCCATGTGGCCCGCGCACGTCGTTCTCCTCGATGAAACGGGTGATTCTGGTCACTTGCTCCAAGTTCAGTTCGCGTGCGAGCACCATCACGTCGGCCCACTGGCTGTAGTAGCGCACGGCCTCGCTGTTGCTCACATTGACCTGGGTGGAGATGTGCACCTCCACGCCGATGCTGCGGGCAAACAGGATGGTCGCCATGTCGCTGGCGATGATGGCGCTCACCTGGGCGTCGCGGGCAGCGGTGACAATCTGGCGCATATAGTCCATGTCCTCGTCATAGACGATGGTGTTCACCGTCAGGTAACTCTTCATGCCGTGCTCGTGGCACCACTGGGCGATGGTGTGCAGGTCCTCGAGCGTGAAGTTGACGCTGGAGCGCGACCGCATGTTCAGTCCCTCGATGCCGAAGTAGATGGCGTCGGCACCGCCCTGATGGGCGGCATACAGCGATTCCCAGGAGCCCACAGGGGCCATGATTTCAAAATCGGACCGTTTCATTGTTCTATAAGTTTTATGTTGTAAGTTTTTAAGTTGTAAGTAATAATACCATTGTCTCTGGTCTTTAAGGCGAAAGTATTCATACTAAAAACTTACAACTAAAAACTTAAAACCATGTTATCGTTCTATTTTGCCGGTGAGGATGCCCTTGATGTCGTAGAGTTTGTTTAGGGCCTCCATGGGCGTCAGGTTGTTGATGTCGATGGTCAGGATCTCGTCGCGGATTTGGCTCAGCACGGGGTCATCCAACTGGAAGATGGACAACTGGTAGCCCGAGCGGCTGCTGGCTACGTCGCCCAGGTCCTTGGTGATGGCCGCGTCGTTACGGTTGTTGGTCTCGAGTTGCTTGAGCACCTCGTTGGCACGCTTGACGATGGTGGGCGGCATGCCGGCGAGTTTGGCCACGTGGATACCGAAACTGTGCTCGCTGCCTCCCTTCACCAGTTGGCGGACAAATACCACCTTGCCGTTGATTTCCTTGACGCTGACGTTGTAGTTCACGATGCGCTTGAAGGACTTCTCCATCTCGTTCAACTCGTGGTAGTGGGTGGCGAACAGCGTCTTGGGCCTTGCCGCGTGCTCGTGGATGTGCTCGACGATGCTCCAGGCGATGCTGATGCCGTCATAGGTGCTCGTGCCGCGGCCCAACTCGTCGAACAGGATGAGGCTGCGTTGGCTCATGTTGTTGAGGATGGCGGCGGCCTCGGTCATCTCGACCATGAAGGTGGACTCACCCAGCGAGATGTTGTCGCTGGCGCCCACGCGGGTGAAAATCTTGTCGACAACGCCGATGCGTGCCTGCTGGGCGGGCACGAAACTGCCCATCTGCGCCATCAGCGTGATGAGCGCCGTCTGGCGCAGCAGCGCCGATTTACCTGCCATGTTGGGACCCGTGATGATCATGATCTGCTGGTCGTCGTTGCTCAGGCGGATGCTGTTGGGCACATAGGTCTCGCCGGGCGGCAACTGGCACTCGATGACGGGGTGACGGCCCATGGCGATGTCGATGTCCAGGCTGTCGTCGAGCACGGGACGGTTGTAGCGGTTTTCCATCGCCACGCGCGTCAGGGCGTTCAGACAGTCGAGTTGGGCGATGATGGCGCTGTCGTTCTGGATGGCGGGGATATACTCGGTCACGGCGGTCACCAGTTCGTTGAACAGGCGGCCCTCGATGATGAGGATTTTCTCTTCGGCACCCAGGATTTTCTCCTCATATTCCTTGAGTTCCTGGGTTACATAACGCTCGGCATTGACCAGGGTCTGCTTGCGTATCCACTCCTCGGGCACCTTGTCCTTGTGGGTGTTGCGCACCTCGATGTAGTAGCCGAAGACGTTGTTGTAGGCAATCTTCAGGCTGGGGATGCCCGTCTGGTCGCTCAACGAACGCTGCATGGCCACCAGGTAGTCCTTGCCGCTGCTGGAGATGTCGCGCAACTCGTCGAGTTGCGCGTCCACGCCGCGGCAGATGACGTTGCCTCGGTTGGTCTGGTTGGGCGCGTCGGGGTTGATTTCGCGCTCGATGCGGTCACGTATCAGTGCGCAGGGGTTCAGACGCTCGCCCAGGCTCCGCAGCACCTCACAGGGCGATTGTCCGCAGTATTGCTTGATGGGCTCGATGGCCTGCAGGGCGCTCTTGAGTTGCACCAGTTCGCGCGGTGTGATGCGGCCCACGGCAGCCTTGGAGGTCAGGCGCTCCAGGTCACCGATGAGTTCAAGCCGCTCCTTGACCAGTTCGCGGCCGTCGGGGTCGCGCATGAAGTGCTCCACCACGTCGAGGCGGCGGTTGATGGCCTTGGGGTCTTGCAGCGGGAACAGCACCCAGCGGCGCATCATGCGTCCGCCCATCGGCGAGATGGTGCGGTCGATGACGTCGAGCAGCGACTTGCCGTCGTCGTTCATGGGTGCCACGAGTTCCAGGTTGCGGATGGTGAATTTGTCCAGGCGCACATAGCGCTCGGCCTCGATGCGCGACAGGTGGGTGATGTGTCCCAGTTGGGTGTGCTGGGTGATGTCCAGGTAGTGCAGGATGGCACCGCTGGCGATGATGGCGTTGTCCATGCTCGAGATGCCGAAGCCCTTCAGGTTCTGGGTCTCGAAATGCTTGAGCAGGCGGTCGTTGGCCGACTCGATGGTGAATACCCAGTCCTCGAGGTCAAAGGTCAGGTAGCGCGACGAGAAGGTGGCGGCAAAGCGTTGGCGGTTGCTGCGCTCGATGAGCACCTCCTTGGGCGAGAAGTTGACCAACAGTTTGTCCACATACTCCTCGTTGCCCTCGGCGGTGAGGAACTCACCCGTGCTGATGTCGAGAAACGCCACACCGATGAGTTTCTTGCCAAAGTGCACCGCAGCCAGGAAGTTGTTCTCCTTGCGGTCGAGCATCGTGCCACCCACGACCACGCCGGGCGTCACCAGTTCGGTGATGCCGCGCTTCACGAGTTTCTTGGTGAGTTTGGGGTCCTCGAGTTGGTCACAGATGGCGACGCGCTTGCCGGCGCGCACGAGTTTTGGCAGGTAGGTGTCCAACGCGTGATGGGGAAAACCCGCCATCTCGGTCGCAGCAGCGGCACCGTTGCTGCGCCTCGTCAAAGTGATGCCCAGTATCTCGCTGGCCGTCACGGCATCCTCCAGGTAAGTCTCATAGAAGTCTCCCACACGGAACAGCAGTATAGCGTCGGGATGCTTGGATTTCATCTCGACAAACTGCTTCATCATCGGTGTATTCAGCGGATCCTTAGCCATCGTTATCGCATCATTACTAATTGAACTACAAAGGTAATATTTTTTCAAACAATCCGAGATATCTGTAGTTTGAAAAAATAATTGTACCTTTGTGGCTCAAATAGACAAGAAACCAATCAATAACGATAAAGATAACGAGATGAATTTTGTAGAAGAACTGAAATGGCGCGGCATGATCAACGACATCATGCCTGGTGCCGAGGAGCAACTCAACAAGGAAATGACCAGCGGCTATGTGGGCATCGATCCCACTGCCGACTCACTGCACATCGGCCACCTCGTGGGCGTGATGATGCTCAAGCACCTGCAGCGTGCGGGCCACCGCCCCATCGCCCTGATTGGCGGTGCCACAGGCATGATTGGCGACCCCTCGATGAAGTCGCAGGAGCGCAAACTCATCGATGAGGAGACGCTGCGCCACAACCAGGAGTGCATCCGCAAGCAACTGGCCAAGTTCCTGGACTTTGACAGTGACGCCCCCAACCACGCCATCGTGGTGAACAACTATGACTGGATGAAGGATTTCACCTTCCTGAGTTTCATCCGCGACATCGGCAAGCACATCACCGTGAACTACATGATGGCCAAGGACAGCGTGAAGAAGCGCCTCGCTGCCAATGCCGACCACGGTATGTCATTCACCGAGTTCTCCTACCAGTTGCTGCAGGGCTACGACTTCCTGTACCTCTATGAGCATGAGGGTTGCCGACTGCAGATGGGCGGCAGTGACCAGTGGGGCAACATCACCACGGGTACCGAACTCATTCGCCGCATCAACGGCGGTGAGGCCTATGCCATCACCTGCCCGCTCATCACCAAGAGCGACGGTACCAAGTTCGGCAAGACCGAAGGCGGCAACGTGTGGTTGGACCCCAAGCGCACCTCGCCTTACAAGTTCTACCAGTTCTGGATCAACGTGAGCGACGAGGACGCCAAGAAATACATCAAAATCTTCACCGACCTGCCTCAGGATGAAATCGCTGAACTGACCGCCGAGCAGGAGAAGGATCCCGGCTTGCGCCCGCTGCAGAAACGTCTTGCCAAAGAGATTACCACCATGGTTCACAGCGCCGAGGACTATGAGAACGCTGTCGAGGCTTCGCAGATCCTGTTCTCGAACAAGGCCAAGGACATCCTGCACAAGATTGATGAGGAGACCCTGCTGAGCGTGTTTGAGGGTGTGCCCACGTTCGACGTTCCGCGCAGCGCCATCGACGAGGGAACTCCGATGATTTCGCTGTTGACCGATGTGGCTGCAGTCTTCCCCAGCAAGGGCGAGATGCGCAAACTCACCCAGGGCGGCGGCGTGAGCATCAACAAGGAGAAGATTGCCGACCCCAACATGCCGGCCAGTGCCGACCTGCTGCTCAACGACAAATACATCCTCGCCCAGAAGGGCAAAAAGAACTATTTCCTGCTCATTGTCAAGTAATTAGCGACTGAGGCTATTGGTGGATTGTAAAAAAATCCGACCAAAAAGGTTGTAATTCAAAAAAAAGCAGTAATTTTGCACCGCAATTTTGGCGGCACGCCGCCAGATTGACATAAGGATTGCCTTGTAGTGTAATGGTAACACAACGGTTTTTGGTGCCGCATTTCCTGGTTCGAGTCCGGGCAAGGCAACCAAAGAAAAAGGAGATAGACCCAGTGTCCGTCTCCTTTTCTTTTTTCCCTTTGGGAACGAGATAGCAGTTGACCTTGAAAGTATTTTTTAATGCGAATTACGCTAATTAGACGGATTACACGAAAGAAAATAATCTATTCGCAAAATCTGATAAAATTCGTATTAGCCCCGCAGGGTTTGGCTCCCCCGAACTAAAGGTTGGGCCAACTGCTGAATCATTGTCTTTCCTTTTTCCTTCTTTGCACCCAGCACCAGTGAGGATGCCCTCACTAACCTTTAACCTTTAACCTGCGGAATAGTCTGCATGAGTACAAAAAACACAAAGGCAAAGCGCTAAACAGACGTTAACGCTTTGCTGCGGTAGCCCATAGCAGAATCGAACTGCTCTTTCAAGAATGAAAATCTTGCGTCCTAGCCGATAGACGAATGGGCCGTACCTGGCTGAACCACGGCACCTGGTGGGAGGCACCGCGCTCCTAATTGCTTAGGCCTGGTTCAGCTTGTTGATGTGCTGAGCGAGTTTTGACTTCAGGTTACCAGCCTTGTTCTTGCTGATCACGTTCTTACCTGCAAGTTTGTCGAGCATGGCGACTACCTTGGGCATAGCCTCGGCGGCTTCCTTGGCGTCGGTCATCTTGCGGATGTTGCGCACGGCATTGCGCATGGTCTTGCTGTAATAACGGTTGCGAAGACGGCGGGTCTCGCTCTGACGGATTCTCTTAATTGCTGATTTATGGTTTGCCATAATTGAAATATAAAACTTTTATTTTTAGTTGTTTACAGTAGCCCATAGCAGAATCGAACTGCTCTTTCAAGAATGAAAATCTTGCGTCCTAGCCGATAGACGAATGGGCCATCAAGCGGGATTTTTCCGCAAAAGCGACTGCAAAATTAGAACTAATTTTTGAATTGACAAAATTTAACCTCTCGAAAAGCGGAAAAAGTTGCGTTTTTCTGTCTTTTTATGGTTGCTGATTGCCGAATAATGAGTAAATTAGCGCCATGTATGAGAAATTGAGGGGCATAGTGCTCAATACCATCCACTACAGCGACAAGCACAATATCGTGCACATCTACACCGATGGGCGCGGGCTGATGTCGTTTGCCGTACCCATCGGCAAGACACCGGCCGCGCGCATGCGCAATGCGGCCCTCATGCCGCTGTCGCTGGTGGATCTGGAGGCGGGGCTGCGCAGCGGGAGCGACCTGGCGATATTGCGCGAGGCGCGTCGCAACTATCCCTTGGCAACCGTCTACAGCGACCCTATGAAAAACGCTATTGCACTGTTCATCAGCGAACTGTTGGCCCATGTGTTGCAAGAGCCTGAGGGCAACGACCCGATGTTCCGCTACATCGAGCAGGCGGTGCAGTTGCTGGAGCAGTTGCCCGGCCAGGTGGCCAATTTCCATATCTGTTTCCTCTATCATCTGGGGGCGCATCTGGGCATCCAGCCTAATGTGGAGAGTTACCGCAAGGGGTATTGGTTTGACATGACCGACGGTGTCTTCGTCCCGTCGGCAGCACGGGGCCATGCTTTGTTACAGCCCCAGGAGGCTCAGGTCATCCACCTGCTGTCGCGCATGACGTTCGCCAACATGGGTGTCTTCCGTTTTAACCGTGAGGAGCGCAACCGCATGCTCGACGTCATCATCGGCTACTACCGCCTGCACAATGCCGCCATCGGCACCCTGCGTTCGCCTGACATCCTGAAGCAACTGTTCGTATAATCAAGAGGGTGTGTCATAAAACAAAGGCTGGAACTCTAACCGCCCTGCGGGCGGGAAATTAAGCAAATTAAATTTAAAATTATCATTAATATACTAGAAATGCCAATTTTAATTTAAAAATTTATTAAATTTCCCGTGCGAAGCACGGTTATGCTACCGAGTCGCAATTATGACACATCCTCTTGAGTTTAGGGTTTAGGGGGTATCCGCGGGTGCGCTCGGGTGTGGGCGTACCATTATTTAATGCCTGGAAACGGTAATCGAGCCTCACACGAGAAATCAAAGAAAACCAATAGAGCCAAATAAATAAGGTGAGATACAATTCACAATGGATTGCATCTCACCTTTTTTGATTTCTCGCCCGCAGGGCGATGATGGATAACGTAGATAAAATACGAGTAATTCGTAGTTATTATTAAGGTGGGGGTTACCAACTGCCGCCGCCACCGCCGCCGCCGAAGGAGCCGCCGCCGAAGCCGCCCCATCCGCCGCCGCCGAAGCCGCCGCCGCTGTGGGAGCCTCCACTCCAGCCGCCACCACTGCCGTGGGTGATGATGACGGGACCGCCCCAGGTGCCGGTGTGCCTATTGTTGCCGCCACCGTTGCCACTCCTGGTCGATGCGTAGATGACGAGCGCTATGATTGCGACAAACACGAGGAAGCCCAACCACGCATCTGCGCTATCGTACTGATTGATGTAATCCTCCTCGTTATACTCGCCGATGGCCAAGTCTCGCACGACTTGTGCTCCGGCCCACACACCGTCCAGGTAGTTGTTCTCCTTGAAGTAGGGAATCATCTCCCTCTCAACAATGTGGTTACAGGTAACGTCGGTGATGGCACCTTCAAGGCCAAATCCTGGGGCGATAAATGCCTCACCCTTGCTTTCGGGTGTTTTAGGCTTGATAAGGATGACAACGCCGTTATCCTTGTCGGCTTTTCCAACACCCCATTTGTCACCAATGGTGTAGGCCATCTGGGCCTTTTCAAGGCCACCAAAGTCGTTCATGGTGACGATACAGATCTGGTTGCTCGTCTCCATGGCAATTTGCTGGAGCGAGTCCTCCAGCCACTGGCAATCGCCCAAGATGCCGGCGAGGTCGTTGACTAACTTCGGTGGGTTGGGACGTGGCGGTACCTGTGCCGTCACCGTCAATGCGGTGAGGCACAGCAACAGAATGGCCGTCAGTCGCGACAACCTGCTATTGCATGTCGCCTTAGTTGTCATGATGGTCATTGTCAAGTTCGTCATCGTCAAGTTCATCGAAGGATACCTCGTTGCTCAACTCGTTCTCGTCGTCACGCACGCCCGGGAAGAATTCCGACAGGCGGTCGCCGATATGGGCAATAATCTCGCACAACCCGTCAACAGGTCTGCCCGCTTTCAGGTAACGGGTCAACTCCTCGACCTCGTTGTTCCAGAAGCCTTTGGGCACCACTGCGTTAATGCCGGAGTCGCCCAGGATGGCCAGTTTGCGTGCCTCGTAGGCGATAAAAATCAGCACGGCATTGCGGCGCTTGGTGGTGTATAGGTGCAGACGGTTGAACGTATTGATGGCACGTTTTATCACCTTGCCACGACAACGGGGCGTCACATGGACGCAAATCTCGCCCGTGGTGTGACGCTCGGCCGCTGTAATGGCATCGGCAATGCGACGCTGGCCCTCACTGGGAATAAAATCGGCCAGTGCCATTGTTTACTTGGACTCGCTGGTTCCGAAGTCTACCTTGGGAGCCTTGTCGGCACCTTCTTGTGCCTGGAAGTAAGGCTTGTCACCAAAGCCGAAGATACTGGCAATAATGCTGGTGGGGAAGGTACGGCGCTTGGTGTTGTACTGCTTTGCCACCTCATTAAAGTCGTTGCGGGCTTTGTTGATGCGGTTCTCAGTACCTTCCAACTGTGTTTGCAGATCTTTAAAGTTCTCGTTAGCCTTCAGGTCGGGATATGCCTCGCTGACTGCAATCAGGCGACTTAAAGCGTTAGTCACATCACCCTGTGCAGCCTGGTACTTCTGCAGGTCTTCGGGAGTCATATTTGCACCGTCGATGGTCACCTTAGTGGCGTTGGCGCGTGCCTCGATGACGCCCTCGAGCGTCTCCTGCTCGTGCTTGGCATAACCCTTAACGGTCTCTACCAGATTGGGAATCAGGTCAGCACGACGTTGATATGAACTTTCCACATCGGCCCAAGCAGTTTCTACGCTCTCCTGTGACTTAACGAGTCCATTATACATAGGAATCGCTATTAATGCACATAATACCAAAACACCGACTACGAGACCGAGTCCGGAAAGTCCCAAACATCCTTTTTTCATTGTCTTTTAAATTTTATAAGGTGAATAATGTTATTATCTAAATTGCAAATTTACAAACATCTTGTTAAATAACAGCAATGGTGACAGGATTTTTTTAAAATCAGAGTGGTTTTATCCTGCACATGCTTTTGCCGTCATGATGATGAGGGCAATAATGACAAACAGGGTCACGCACCCGATGCCCCCGCGGCGAGGCATGCCTTGCTGTTGGCCTTGTCCAGTGGAATCGCCCGGATTGACAACCCTGCGAGGATTGCGCATCATCAGGTCCTGATGGGGGATAAGGATCTGTCGGGGGCCTCCGTGGTTATAGGGACCGATGATGCCGGCAGCCTCGAGTTGGCGGATGAGTTCGGCAGCCCGGTCGTCGGTGAGGTGGAAGCGGTCACGCAGCATCATGGGCGTGATGGATGGACAGCCCTTCAGGTATTCCACCACCTCGTTGAAGAGCGGGTCGGCTCCAGGAGGGGGTGGGGGAGCCGTGGGAGTCAGTCCATCGACAGCGGCACCGCCAGCCTCGGTTGGCGGGGTCGGTGCGGCAGTGTCAGCACTGAAGCCGCAGTTGGGGCAGAAGTGGGCATTGCTGCTCATCTCACGTCCGCACTTGGGACAGTTGATGGTCTGCGAGGGCTCCACGGTGGCGTCCAACTCCAGGCTCTCGTTGGGGATATAGGCATAGTCGCCCACGATCTGCAGTTCAGAACGGCACTCGGGGCAGGTGACCTTGTATTGGCTGTCGATGAGGGCCTCGACGCTGAGGTCTATCTTCTTGCCGCATTTGGGACAGGTGTAGTTCATATTGAATTATGAGCGGTTGTTGTGTTGCAAAAATAGTAAAAACCACGCTAATGCGCAAATACTGCAAAAACCGTGCCGCGCCCGTTCGGTCCACCGAGGGGTGAAAACGGGTCCCAAAATGCTGATTAGGGGTGTGCTCAATTACGATACTTTAAAAAATATTTGCATTTTTTGTTTTTAGTTACTACTTTTGTCGCGTAGCCAATAAATAATGACAGTTAAAAGGCAAAAGACGAAGAATAGTTGAAATATGTTATATATAAACCTTTAAACAACATGTTATGAGCAAAAAATTACTGACATTGATGGTCGGGCTTGCCATCTCCCTGACGGGGAGTGTATGGGCCCAAGACATCGAAGATGATGAAGAAGTGGCCTACAACCAATATGGTGTGCAGGTCGACCGCGAGGCACTGCGTGCCGAACAGCGCAACAACATTCTGGTGCTCGAGTCCAAGAGCAAGAAGTACAAAGTGTGGTTTGACAACCGTGTCCAGGTGGATGGTGCCATGTTCTTCGGCAAGAACCACTCGGACTACAACCCCATCGGTAACGGAGCGTCGATCAGGCGTGCACGTTTTGCTGTCAAGGCCCAAGTGACCCCCGACTGGTATGGTGAGATTGATATGGACATGTCCGACGGCGTGTTTGAACTCAAGGACGCTCTTATCGAGTATGACGGACTGGAGCACTTCGCCTTCAAGGCTGGTAACTTCAAGGAGGACTTCTCGATGGAGCAGACCACGACCTCTCGTTACCTGACCTTCATGGAGCGCCCGATGGTGTGCAAGGCGCTGGTGCCCTCACGTCACATCGGTATCCAGGGCGAGTACCTGCTCGACCACTTCCGCGCTTCGTTGGGTATGTTCTTCCAGACGATTGCCGGCTCGGAGGAGGCGACCAATGTCCAGGACAACAACAAGGACTTCGGCCGCAGCCAGGGCTACTCGTTCACGGGTAAGGTGGGTTACATGCCCTACAGCAAGGACCGCTACTGGGGCCTGTACCTGGGCGGCAAGGGTTCTTACCGCACTCCCAAGACCGACATGGCAACCAACGAGTTTGGCGGTGTGCGCTACAGCACCCGCAATGCCACGAGCATCAACCGCAAGAAATACCTCGACACCGACGTCATCCCCAACGTGGACCATGAGTGGCTCTATGGTCTGGAAGGTGCCGCCTATTATGGCCCGGCCCGCATCCAGAGTGAGTGGATCCGCAGCCATGTGTCGGCTACCAACAGTTACAACTTCGGCGGCTGGTATGTACACGCTACCTATCTGTTGCTGGGAGGTCAGCAGCGCTTCAATGTCGCCGAGGGTGAGTTCACGCAGCCCTCGAGCGGCCGCAAGTGGGGCGACATCGAGTTGGCCCTGCGCTACGACTATCTTGACTTGAACGATGGCGGCATCTATGGCGGCTCGGGCGAGAACATCACCGCCGGCCTGAATTTCTACCTGGGCAACTCGGTGAAGATTGTCCTGAACTACCAGTACAGCAACAACGACCGCTATGCCAACGGCAAGGGCAAACTCTTTATCGGCCACGATGCCACCGGCGCTCCCACTGCCGACTATACCAAGGCTGTTGAAGCCAAGGGCAAGGGTGGTGTAAGTTACCACATGCTGGGCCTGCGTTTCGAGATTGACTTCTAATGGACAACCACTTAAAGAATATTACGACAATGAAAAAGATACAATTAGCACTCCTGCTGCTGGCCACGATGCTGCTGGCCACATCATGTGTAGAGGATAAAGTGTATGAGGGACCGTCAAAGATTGAGTCCGTCTCGATGATGCCCGAGGCTCCCACCTCGTTTGACGATGTTGTGGTCACCGCAGTCGTTTCGGGTCTGCAAAGTGTAAAAACCGCTACATTGAACTATAAGGCCGGGTCTAATTCAGGCAGTGTGCCCATGAGCGGCAACGGCAATACCTGGATGGGCACGATTCCGGCTCAACCCGACGGCACTAAGGTAACCTATACCGTTACCATCGTCAATGATGCAGACTTTACCACCGTTTCGCCCGAGAAGGAATATACCGTGGGCGACAAGCCTTCAGACTTCACCAAACTGGTGCTCAACGAACTCTATGCCGCCGCCGATGCTGACGAAGGCAAGTACATTGAGTTGTACAACAACGGCGATGACCCCATCAAGTTGAAAGATGTCGTCATCAAGAAGGATGAGACAGAATCATGGCGCGGTCTGGCCGAGGATGTCATCATGGGTCACAGTTATTATACCATCGTGGGTGCCAAGGGCACTACCCCGCATGGTCTGAGTAGCGGTTTCTCTAACAAGAAGAGCGTGCTCATCGAGATCTACGACCCCAACAACAACCTGATTGACAAGTTCCAGCGCGGCGAGAAGGAAGACGCTTGGGGTAACCAGTCGCTGGCCAAGGTGACGGGCTCGTGGAGCCGCTGTCCCAACGGCACGGGTAAGTTCATGATTACCGAGGAAACCACCCTGGGCGCCAAGAATCCCGACACCGGCGTCGAGGATCCCACCGTGGTACAATAACAGTTAAGAGTTAATAGATAACAGTTAACAGTTAATAGTTAACAGTTAATAGATAACAGTTAATCGTTTTAAATAATATTGTGAAGAAGACAAAATGGCAAAAGAAGAATTGAAGATTGGCGAAATCTCAAAACCCCGTTTTGAGTTCCGCAGTTTCGGTCGCTGTTTCTGTGAGGCAGCCAAGCGTATGGCCCGCCTGAGTACCCCCGTTCCCGAGAAGGTGTGGGAGCGCCACAGCAGCGAGACCTATATCGTTAGCCGCACCAACGATGTGAACAACACCAAGATCCGCAACGGCAAGATGGACATCAAGACCTATGTGCAGACTGTTGACGGCCTGGAGCAGTGGAATCCCCTGATGAAGGGCGAGTTCCCCATCTCGGCCCAAGTGTTGCGCGACGAGGTCTTCCCCGCCTTCAAGGTTGACGGGATGCCCGAATTGACCAAGGATACCTATACCCTGGAGGAGTTCCTGGGCATGATTGATGCCCATCCCGACCTGCAGGCCGTCAGCGTGGAGAAAATCCGCTATGGCTACATGGTCAACGACACCATCTGCGAGACGGGCGACGTCTACATCAACGGTGCTCTGGTCAGGACCATCAACTCCGAGTCCACCGAGGTCGAGGACATCAAGAAGACCCTGGCCGACGTGGGCCTCGAGGGTGTTGAGAACATCAACTACCTGCAGGCCATCAAGCGTGTCATCGGTATGATTAACAAACCCTTAGCAAACTAAACGGATATGGCAAAAGAAATCGAAAGAAAATTCTTGGTGAAAGGTGATTTCAAGCCTGAGGCTTTCAAGGCTACCCGCATCACCCAGGGCTATCTGAGTTCGGTGCCCGAGCGCACGGTGCGTGTCCGCGTCAAGGGCGACAAGGGTTTCATCACCATCAAGGGCATCGGCAATGCCAGCGGCGCCAGCCGCTATGAGTGGGAGAAGGAGATTCCTGTCGAGGAAGTCAAGGAACTGCTGCTCATCTGCGAGCCCGGTGTCATCGACAAGACGCGTTATCTGGTCAAGGCCGGTGAATACACGTTCGAGGTCGATGAGTTCTACGGCGACAACGAGGGCCTCATCGTCGCCGAGGTGGAACTGCCCGACGAGAATGCCGCCTTTGAGCGCCCCGCATGGCTGGGTGAGGAGGTCACCGGCGACGCCCGCTACTACAATTCCATGCTCATGAAGAACCCCTTCAAGACTTGGAAATAACAGTAGACAGCAACTGAAGAAGTTTTTAATGCAGGGGGCCGCGGCAGCCCGCCGTGTGCCCCCTTTTTTCCAATCAAACAGAAAACGACCCAATGGCCGAGGAGCAGAACACGCAGCAGGCTTATGACCCGCTGGACATGAACAACTACCGGATTGAAAAACTGCCCAAGATGCAGAAGTCCGGGTTTGAAAAGATATTACAGCGCATCGGTGCGCCGTTGGCCATTCTGGCCTTTGTCATCCTCTATTGGGTGGCCGACATCCCGTTCATCAATCAGATCGACACCAACAAGGAGACCACCACACTCACCGAGTCGGCGATGAAACGCTACGAGCAGATGGAGGCCGATCAACTCAAGACGATGAAGACGGCCGATGGCGAGCAACTCAAGGCCGAAAATCTCAACGAGCAGCAACAGTCGCAACTTGCCGAGGCCACTCACAAAAAGTTTGTGCGCATCAACTATGCGATGCTGGCTGTGTTTGTTGCGGCGATTATCCTGTGGATATCGGAGGCCATACCCAATTATCTGACCTCGCTCATCGTTATCTTGTCAATTGTGCTCACGGGCATCACGACCGACAAGACGGCCTATGCCCAGTTGGGCCATCCCGTGATGTGGCTCAACATCCTGTCGTTCATCCTCGCCAGCATGCTGGTCAAGACGCAGGTCGCCAAGCGGTTTGCCATCTGGTTTGTGCTCAAGTTCGGCAAGAACGCCAGCGGCATCATGATCAGTTTCATCGTCATCAACCTGGTGCTTTCGGCATTCATCTCGGCGACGACGGCCAAGGCAGCCATCCTGTTGCCCATCTTCATGGTCATCGCAGCCATCTATGGTGCTACGGGCGGCAAGAACCGCAACAACTTCGGCCGCAACCTGATTTTGCAGAACCTGTTCCAAATCAACTTGGGCGCCAACTCGTTCCTGACCGGTTCGGGTGCCACGCTGCTTGCCGGTTCCATTATCGCTGGAGCGATGGGCTGGGGCGCGTTCAGTTATCAGGACTGGTTCAAGGCTGCCTTCCCAATGAACCTGCTGCTGATACTCATCGCCTGGTTTGTGGGCTCCAAGATTTACTTCCCGCTCAAGAAAGAGGAGCGTGTGCCGCAGATTGAAGGCGGTATGGACCGCCTGCGCGACGAACTCAAGAAACTGGGCAAGATGAAGGCTGAGGAGTACAAGGCCATCGCCATCTTTGTCGTCGTGCTGCTGCTGTGGGCGACCGACAAGCAGCATGGCATCAACCAGACTGCAGTAGCCTTTATGGGCGCCGTGGTGGCCCTGTTGCCTGGCATCGGCATTGTCAAGTGGAACGATGTGGACATCCCCTGGCACCTGCTGCTGTTCTCGGCCGGTGCCTATACGCTGGGTGCGGGACTCGACGCCACGGGCCTGTCGGGCACGCTGGTCGACGCTTTGTTCACCAGCCTGGGCATCACGCAGTCGACCCCGTTCTGGACGATATACCTGATACTGACGGCGGGTATCCTCTTGTTCTCGCTCGTCTTTGAGTCCAAGACGATGCTCACGCTCATCTTCATTCCCATCGCCATCGGTGTGGCGCAGAAGAACGGCTATCCCATCATGAGCCTGGCCTTCCCCGTGGCCTTGCTGGTCGGCCACGTCTATGTGCTGCCTTTCAACAGCAAGCCGGCGGCGTTGCTCTACACCACCAACCAGTACAGTTGGAGCGACACCTTCAAGTTCGGTATCACGATGATGTTCATCAGTTGGATCATGATTATCGTGTGGGGCGAGACCGTGCTGCGCTGGTTCGGCTACACCAGCGGTGTGTTCTTCTAGCACGCCGTCAGGTTGTTTTCAAGACAAAAAGGCAGCCCCGAGGAAAATCCTCAGGGCTGTCACTGTTTTCATATCATTTGTAATGATGTGTCAATACTCGTCAGGGTCAAAGAAGAAGTCGTCGTCGTTGGTCGGATAGTCGGGCCAGATGTCCTCGATGGACTCATAGGTGTCGCCTTCGTCTTCTATCTCCTGCAGGTTTTCGATCACTTCGAGAGGTGCGCCACTGCGCACGGCATAGTCGATGAGTTCGGCCTTGGTAGCGGGCCAGGGAGCATCCTCGAGTTTTGTTGCCAATTCAAGTGTCCAATACATAGTTTTTTCTAGTTGTGCTTTTTATGAAAATATCCTGTTTTTTAAAATTGCGCAAAGGTAATACAATTTTTCAGATACGGTTGGAAAATCGTAATTTTTTTTCAGTTTCATGCGTCTTTGTCCCAATAAATTTCCTCTACCTGGTTTTGGATATTGTTATAACGCGCAAAAACGAAGAAGAAATCGCTCAGGCGGTTCAGATATTCGAGCACAAGCGAATTGACCGGAGCAGTCCTGTTCAGGGTCACCACACGGCGCTCGGCTCGGCGCGTGATGGTGCGGCAGCGGTCGGCCTGTGCCGACAGGCGGGTGCCTCCAGGCAGGATGAAGCCGCGCATGGGCGGCAGCACCTCGCTCATCTTATCCATCATCTGTTCCAGAGCCGTAATGTCGTCCTGTGTCAGGCCGTAGAGGGTGGCGTCGGCAGCATCGTTGGCCAGATAGGCGCCGATGTTGAACAGTTTGTTCTGGGCCTTGCGCAGCAGGTCAATCACCTCATGGTCATCGAGTTTGGTGCTGTGCAGCAGCACACCGATGTTGGAATTCAACTCATCGACGGTGCCGTAGGCCTCGACGCGCACGTCGTCCTTGCTCACGCGGTTGCTGCTCACCAGCGACGTCATGCCGGCATCGCCGGTGCGGGTGTAAACTTTACCTTTCATAGTGTTTATATCCTGTTTTGTAGTTATTGTTGATGAATCATATTAAACATAACGGACAAATTCCGCCAATGTTATATCACCAGCAAGAAACGTGCCACTGTAAAAATGTCAGTATCCTTTTTTCCCGTTTTTCTTCCCTTTACAGCAACAGGGCGGCGGCGAGGGCAATGACTGCGATGGCAGTGAGGCCCATCAACAGGGTCATAAGCGTCATGGTGCGGTAGCCGTCGCGGGCCTTGATGCCGCCGAAACCGGTTACTACCCAGAAGTAACTGTCGTTGGCGTGTGACACGGTCATGGCGCCGGCGCCGATGGCCATCACCACCAGGGCGGCAGCCAGCGGACTGGTGAATCCCAGTGCGTTCATCATCGAGCCCGAGTCGCTGAACAGGCCCATCATGCTCGCCGTGGTCGTGATGGCGACGGTCGATGAGCCCTGGGCCGACTTCAGGATGGCGGCGATCAGGAAGGGGAACACCACGCCAAGGGCTTTGAGCGCTTCGCCCGACTCCTTGATGATATCGACAAAGCCGCTGGCTACGACCACGGCGCCCAACACACCGCCTGCTGCGGTGATAAAGATGATGGGACCTGCGGTCTGGAGCGACGATTGGGTGATGTCATAGAACAGGTCTGTCGTTTTGGCCTTCATCAGCAGCGGCAGGCAAGACAGCGTCGCGATTATCAGGGCGATGACAGGCTTGCCCAGGAAGGTAAGTGCGGCGGTGATGCCTTCGGGCATTGCCACCAGTGACGCCACGCTGCCCAGTGCCATCAGCACGATGGGCAACAGGATAGGCAGCAGCGCCAGCGTCGCCCCGCAGTTCGGGCGCTGGCGCTCCGAGTTCTCCGAGCCCTCCGAGATCTCCGAGTTCTCCGAGATCTCCGAGTTCTCCGAGCCCTCCGAGTTCTCCGAGCCCTCCGAGCCCTCCGAGCCCTCCGAGTTCTCCGAGCCCTCCGAGTTCTCCGAGCCCTCCGAGTTCTCCGAGTTTTCCGGGATCATGAATCTTCCAGAGAACCAATAGGCGGGAACAAGCGACAGGAGCGAGATTACGGCACCCAGGCCGATGACCAGCAGCAGGTCGTTTTCGAGACCCACCATGCCGGCGGCTGCCACGGGACCGGGTGTGGGAGGGATGAACACATGCGAGGCAAACAGTCCCGCCGCCAGCGCGAGCATCAGCGGCACGGGCGAAGCGCCTGACCGTCGTGCCAGCGACTTGCCTATCGGGCTGACAAGCACAAAACCGCTGTCACAGAACACCGGTATCGACACAATCCAGCCGATGAGCATCATCGCCAGGCGCGGATGCCGCTTGCCCACCACGCGTTCCACCGCGCGGGCCAGGGCCACCGCGCCGCCAGTGTGTTCCAGCACGCTGCCAATCAGCGTGCCGAAGATAATCACCAGTGCGATGCCGCAGAACACGCCGCCGAAGCCCTTGCCTATCACGTCAGGGAGGTCGGTGTACGGCACGCCCAGCACCACAGCGAGCAATATCGCGGTACCCAGTATCGCCAGGAACGGGTGGACCTTCCACCGCGCAATCGCCACCACCATCAGCACGATGGCAGCAGCAAATATCAATAAAGTGCCTATTGTTGTCATAACCGCAAAGTTACGACATAAAATCCAGAGAATCAAATTTTAATAAACACGAATGACCGCTAATGATCATGGATTAAGATATTCACGGCCCATTCATGGTCAATAAAGGAGTAGATCTTCAATGTTGTCTCGGTTGATGACGGTGAAATCGGCATCTGGATAGGCATTGCGGAACGACAATGGTGCTGAGGCTTTGCGTTTGGGGTTCCATTTTAACTCATAGGCATGAATCTTACCGTCTTTCTCTTCGATATAGTCAATTTCTTGTTTATTGGTATTTCGCCAGAACCAACTTCTTGCATAGTCCATCAAGTACTTTTTGCGTTTCATCCGTTCGGCAATGGCATAATTCTCAAACAAGGCCCCAACATCAGTGCGATTCTCGACTTGAGAGAAATTGCCTATTAAGGCATTTCTGATTCCATTGTCATAGAAGTGGATTTTGCGGCTGTTTTTCAATTCGTTGCGCAGGTTGCGGCTGAATGTGCCCAAACGGAAGATGATATAAGCCTGCTCGAGAATAGAGATATAACTAGCCACCGTCTTGGCATCCAGACCGCAGAGTTGTGACAACTCATTATAGGACACTTCGGCCCCCACCTGATAGGCTAAAGCCTGAAGCAGTTTGGTCAATTTTTCGGGCTTATGAATCCTATCGAATTCAAGAATGTCTTTATAGAGGTAACTTTCGGTCAATTCACGCAGTATCGCTACCTCCTTGCCTGGATGTTAATTCTGCAACAAATTTCCTTAAAATTCATGATTTTTCGGGAATAGATTCCTTAAAATTCATGATTTTTCGGGAATTTAAGGCTCAGCGGAAAATTAGTGGGGGCAAGCATGAGGTCGGAAGACCTCGCCAAGGCTGCTGGCCTTGCTGTGGTCTTCGACCACACCGTCCCCACCTTTTATCGGGTGAGCCGAATTTCTGGCGATTAATGTCCTATAACTCGATGCCCAGTTTGAAGGATAGACAGTGATAGCGGTCGTTCTGTAAGTTCGGGTAGTCTGGTTTGTAGTCCAGATGCTTGATGGTGTTTTCGCCGTAGGTGCGGACAACAATGTCAGTACTCTGTAGGCTGTAACCTAACGAGACATTCATGGCTAATGAGATGATTGTTACAGTGCAAATTTAAAGAAAAAGTGAATGCATCCACATGCATTTTTTCCAAAAAGTTAGTGCGTATTCCTCTTTTTTGTCTGATGTCGTGGATGCGTTCACTACTGTTTTTAGGGAACCATTTTGTTCCCTCATGCTTATTTGTCCAGGACGACGAAGTCATAGACCGAAAATTCGGACAAGTTGACCGTGTCGCCCCCTTGATAAAAGACCGCTGATCCGTCGCCTGGATAGCGAGCGTCCTTGATATAGGCCCTGCCGTCGATCTCAACGGGCTCTGTCCCCTTGAAGATGCGGGTGTTGCCATTAGGCGGATATTTGGTTTGATTACTGCACGTGAGCGTATAGACGTCGTTGCCATGGCGTTGCACCTTGATGATCATGTTGCCGGCTGGAACGTCAAGTGGGTATTCCTGGCCACCCACCATCAGCACAATTGTGCTACGACGGTAGCCTGCCATGTAAGAAACGCCACCGGCAATGGCGATTTTTGGTCTCGGGTATCTCGACCCGATCCCAATGTTAAGGCCAAAGTCCTGTGGCAACTGATGGGCTTCTCCGTTCATCCACCAGTACGGGGACTGGCTGTAAACATACTCGTCTATAACAGCCAGCGTGTCTTTCCCGTTTTTAACGATTTCAGCAATAGGTGTGAAATCACTGCCCACGTGTATCGGGAGTGAATAAATCTTGCCGTTGAGCCAGTAGGTGGGCGTGCCGTAGTGGCCGTTATAGTATGCCCTGGCAATGAGGTCGCCGTGATCCACGCTGAGGCCGTAGATAAACAGTTCCTCGCTGTCGTACTCATAGAGTTGGCGCTCGTTCTTGAAGATCCTTGCCGTGTAGTGATCGATGGAGTTGAAGTTAGGTTCCTTGTCCCACTGCAAGGTGTAGATGTCGCCATTTTCAACGGCGAGACCCATGATCTCGTTGGGCGTGGAGATGACGACCTTGCCGTTCTTCAAGATGCGGTAGATCGAGTCGCTGTTGGACTGCAGCACGCCATACCAGTTCTTGCCCTCGCCTGTCAACTGGGTGATGCCATAGCCCTTGGGGCACTCAAATATCAGTTTACCATTGGAGTCATAGATATAGTACCCTCCCAGGCTACCGGTAAATATCTCCAGATAGATGCGTGCCGATTTGCCCTCACTGGGCCTGTCCTTGCCATTATCGTCACAGGCCGCCAGTGCCAGCAGCCCCGCCAGCAATATGAAAAATATCTTTCTCATCTCTTTCATCAATGTTATTGCCAGAGGGGCTGTCCAGAAAGGCGCTGCAGGCTGGTCAAGATGATGTCATGGGAGCGGCCCATGTCGCCGCCCACGCCTTGCTGCTTGCAGCAGTACTTGATGAAATTGGCCAGCAGGACTTGCTGCTCCACGGGTAGCGTCTCGTCATAGTGGTAGGCTATAAAGCCGCCCAGTAAATAAGAGGAATAATCGAGCCACGAATGAGAGGTGGAACTCACGGCGTGGATGCGTCTCTTGTGGAGCATCTCCTTGGCCAGTGCTGAGACTTGGTCTTGGCTGAACGCCTGATAATCGGCTGCGGTGCTCATGACCAGCACCCATGATGCCAGATCGAACTCCTCAACCAGTGTGATTCCATCACGTTCGGCCTCAATTCTCTTGCAGCCTAAACGACAGTACAGGTCAATCAAGGACTGTGCACCGCCTTTACGCTTCATGAGTTCCTCATAGCCGTTAAACCTCGTCATGACCGACAGAATGCCGTCATAGATGTCGTTAAAATAGCCCCAATTGAAATGGTAGGGATGGTTGAAGCAGGTCCATGCCAGATTGGCCGTTGACATGTTCTTGAGCAGATCGTTGGGGACATTGCACATGGCCATGAGTTCATCACCCGTTTGGGCTTCACCCTTGTGCGCCTGCCAGTAGTCAAACGTGTAGCCCTCGCCCTGCAGGTTGCTGTCGTCGATGGTGGGCGTGGGCCACATCTTGAAGTCCCCTACGGGCATTACAGGCGACGCGGGGTCGTTCTGGATGACGGGCTCAGGCTCGTCGGTCGTGCAGGCTGTCAGGGCCATCAGGGCCATCATTGCCATTGAAATCATTTTCTTTTTCATATCTTTATTGTCGTTTAAGTGGTTAATTGACGGTTTCCTGGGTGCGCTGCAGGTGGGCGTCGTTGCCGCTGCGGCGCTTGAAGGGGTTGTTGATGGTGTTGAACGTCCACCGCGCGATGACCTGGATGCTGCGCGAGTCGTTGTTGACCTCGGTGCTGTTGAACACACCCAGGTAATTGGTCTCGCTGCGGGTGCTCATGCCGCGGTTCAGCACGTCATGATAGTTGGCGCCCAGCACGAGCCTGCCCTTGAAGAACGTGGCCCTCACGCTCAGGTTCAATCCCAACATCGAGTTGCAGCGGGTGTAGCCCGCCGTCCACGGTGTCGAGTAGAGCATACTGCAGCCCAGCATCAACTGCCGCAGCACGTTGTACTGCACATTGCCGTGCAGCAGGCCATAGGGGCGCTTCTCGGTCTCCAGTCCCAGCACGGGGATGGTGATGCGGGGCAGCGTACCCGAAGCCAGCAGGTAGAGGCTGAGCCTGTCGGTGCTGAGCGAGTAGTCCAGGTCGAGCGTCCAGGCGTGATAAGGGTTGATGTTGATAGGACTCTGGCGCAGCGTTCCCGACTGGAGCAACTGGTGTATCGTCTGTATGCCATTATTCACGTGGCGATAAGACACTTGGGCATTGATGTGGCGATAACGCGCTGCCACACTGACGCGGTCGGTCACCGTGGGGCGCAACAGGGGGTTGCCGGTAGCGACGTCGTCGGCATAGACATAGGTGACGCCTGGCGACAGGCTGTTGCTGGGCGAAACGGATTGTGACTGGGTGGAAAATACCATGAAATCGGTGCCCGCCAGCGCCGAGTAGCCCAGGCTGCTGTAGGGCAGGATGTTGAAATAGAAAGTCGAGCGCAACTGGTTGTAGGATGGGCGTGCGAGGGTGCGGCGGTAATTGGCCGTGAGGTCAAGGTCGCGGTTCACGCGGAACCCGACATTGACATGGGGCAGCACGTCATGGTAGTCCTTCTTGTAGCGGATGACGACGTCCTGGACACTGCTCGTGTGGTCATACTCGTAGCGCAACCCCGCGCTGACGCGCCAGCGCCTCCACTGCCTGCCGACGGAATAGTAGGCGGCTGCCCAGTCGTTGTCGCGGTTGATCTGCTGCGTGTCGTGGTCCTTGGTCGCCTCACCGCTGTTGCCGGCATGGCCCCATTCCAGTCCGGTCTTGTGCTTCCAGCCGAGGGCGGCAAAATCATACCTTGCCGTCGCCGTGGTGATGTCATAGTCGTTGGAATAGTGTATCGTCTGGGTCTGCTGATAATACTGATCGACAATCTTCTGGTCGTTGGTCTGTCGCGAGGTGGCATAATCGGCGATGACCAGCAACTGGGCATCATCGTTGGGCTGCCACGAGTAACTGGCCGAGAAACTGTTGCTCACCGAGCCAAGTTTCATGTCGTTGTCGTCAATGGTGCGTATCATGTAGTAAGAGTTGCTGCTCGTGCGCAGGAACTGCCGCGTCACTTGCAGGCCTATGCCCGTCTTGCTGTAACTGCCATTGTATTGCGCACCCAGCACGCTCTTGGGCGTCAAGGCATAGTTGATGCCAGCAAACACGCGGTAGTCGTTACCGCTGCCCTCGTAGTGGATGGTATCGTCCTTGTCGCTGTTGTAGATGTGGGTGTGCTGCGTGTTGGAACTGCGCGAGTTGTAGTGGTTGTAACTCAACGAGACGTTGCCCGATAACCTGTTATACTTGCCGTCGATGGTCAGTGAGGTGGTGTTAGACACCTTGTGCTTGAAGTCTACCACATCGGCAACGCTGGCACCCAGGTAGTTCTTGAGTGAACTGTGGGTGTAGATCTTGATGACGGCATCGGCCATGGAGGCATATTGCGCGTCGGGGTCACGGATGATCTCGATGCGCTTGATGTCGTGGGAATTGAGCATCGAGAGTTCGGCTACATCATTAACAAGACGATTGTTGATATAGACCAGGGTCTTGTTGCGGCCAATGACCTTGATGTTATCGCCAGCGTCAATGACCACGCCGGGTGTCCATCGCAACAGGTCGAGCGCTGTGCCCGCATTGCCCATCATGGTGCCGCCCAGGTTGGTCAAGGTGTAGTTGGCCCCGTCATGCTGCAGATTGATGCTGGGAGCGGTGACCTGTGTCCCCTGGAGAGGGGTGAAAGAACGCTCCATCGTGATGTTGCCTATCGCTGTGGCTTGGCAACGCCGATATACCGTCTTGTAGCCCACGTGGCTGATGCGGGCGATGACCGAAGGCACTTCAACCGGAATGACAAAGATGCCGCTGGCGTTGCTCACACCGCTGGTAATGAATGAGGAGTCGGCAGGATTGAGGAGGGCGACATTGGCATATTGCAGCGGCTGGGCATTCTCGTTAATGAGTCGCCCCTTGAGTCGGTACTCGGTCTTGTGAGTGCACTCGACATAGATTTCCCGCCCGCCCTGCTTGGTGGTCATGGCGATGGGATAGAAACCGATGAGTTGCCTGATGGCCTCGGGTATGGTCTGGTTCTTGACGTTTGCGGTCACGTTGAAGTCTTCCAGTTCGTTGAAGATGAACACGATGTGATAGTCGTCGGTCTGATTCTGCAAGAAGCGCAGCGCGTCGCTCATCGACACGTTGTCAAACCGATGGGTGACCCGTTGCGCCCCAGCGGTCATCGCCGTGAGGCATAGCGCGAGCAGCAATATGAGGCAGTGCTTGATCATTGGTCGCCCTCGATGTCGCTGATGATGAGTTTGTTACCTGTGCGGCTGATGGTGAAGGCCTGGAAACTGTTGAGCATGTCCACCACCTTGTCGATGGAGTAGGAAGGTTCCCAGCGGTAATACAGACGCAATGACCTGGCTTTGCTTGATTGCCACTCGACCTGCGCGTCATATCTTGCTGCCATGTCGTCGATGATTTGTTCCAGCGGCACGTTGTCATAGAGGTGTGCCTCGTCTTGCAGTGTGGAGGTCTCTTCTTGGCCCTGGGTTACATCACTTGAAACGTCTAAGCTGGAGGTGGGCTGTCGCAGCGAGGCCTGCTGGCTCACACGATCCTGCTGCAGCAAGCCAAAGCCGTGCGTGTGTACCGCTGCCACCACGAGACTGGCAAAAACAGCGAACACGGCAGCCACGGTAGCCACCCTGCGCCATAAGGGACGGGTGGTGGAGCCCGCATGAGGATGTTGAGCCGCGAGCCGCTCCCATTGCTGCAGGGTGTCATCGGCTTGACGGTCAAATCGCTCAGCATCCATGGCGCTCCTGGTTGCCGACATCATCGCGTAGAGTGTGCGGCACTCCTTGTCAGCCAGGATTTCGCGCCACTGCTTGTCATCATATTTCTCGGGTTGTTCCATCATGTGGAGCAGCAGTTCAGTCTTGTCCATCATCCCAATTGTTTTAATGTTAAACGTAGTTGATTCATCGCGTTGCGCAGGTGCTTATAGATAGTCGTCTCGCTCACGTTGTAGTGGGCGGCGATTTGCTTGAAGGTCAGCCCGTCACGGTAGTGCATGAGCACGATGTCACGGCCGATGGGCGGTGTAAGCCGCTCGATACCGTCCTGCAGGGCTTTAATGTGCTGCTCTTGCAGTGTGAGCGCTTGTGACTCGTCATCAAGCGGATAGAGCGACAAGGCCTGCTCGCGCATGCTGCGGCTGCGCATGGCGTTCAGGCACTTGTTGTGGACACAAGTCATCAGGAAACTCCTGGCTTTTTCAGGATCGAAGCGAATTTCCCCGTCAAGGAGTCGTGCGAAGATGTCATGCACGATGTCACGTGCTTCCTCCTCATCATGCAGTAGCATGATGGCCAGTCGACACATCTCGTGGTAATGCGCCTTAAACAGGCGTTCAATATGACGGTTCTTGATTGCCATTCACTATTAAGACACGCGGCGGGTCGTTTACTAAACCCCTAATGGCAATTTTTTTTGAAAAAAAATGGGGTTAGGGTATCAAGGAGTCACTTCGTTTAGGATTTGTAGCAGGTGGGCTGCGGAGGTGGCGGCGAGGGTGCAGGCGAGGTTTTTGCCGCGGGCAAAGGGGGTGCGGGTCATGTCGGCGAGTTGCTGGACGGTGGCGTCGTACAGGCCGTCGATGTTGGCGACGATGACGGGGCGCGGATCGTCGTTGCCGATGGTCATCACGGCGAGGGTGGACATCCACTCGTCGAGGGTGCCGATGCCGCCGGGCATGACGACGAACACGTCGCCGTGCTCAATCATGTACTGCTTGCGGTCACCCAGGTTGGCGGTATAGACCACCTCGTCACACACGGGGTCGATGCGGTGCCTGAACATCTCGGGTATCACGCCCATGATGTGACCGCCCGCCTCGTGGACGGCGGCAGCGGTGATGTGCATCAGGCCGGCATTGGAACCGCCATAGACCAACGTGTGGCCGTGCTCACCAATCCAGGTGCCCAGGTCGCGGGCCAAGAGCCGGTATTTCTCGTCCAGCCCCTCTTGCGAACTGCAGTAAACGACGATCTTCATATAGTTAACAGTTGACAGTTAATAGTTAATAGTTGACAGTTAATAGTTAACAGTTGATGTTTATTAGAGGACGGTGTTGTTGATGATGTGCTTGACCTGCTTGAACAGGTAGTCGTGGCTGGTGCCATCCTCGTGAAGCAGGGTGAGGGTGCCATCGGGGGCGATGCCGGCCACGCTGGCCATGAAGCGGTTGCCGTCGGCGTCCTCGTAGGGGTGCAACTGTCCGTCGTTGCGGTACAGGGCGGCCATATAGCGCTGGTGCAGGTCGGTTCGCGCATTGTCATCGGCCAGTGAATCGACCAATTGCTCGATGCGTGAGCACACGCCCTTCAGCAGCGCCATCAGGTCATGCTCCCGACCCGTGATGTTGATAAGTGACACGGGATTGGGCGCGTCGCTGACAAAGCGCTCCTGGTTGACGTTGATGCCGATGCCCACGACACAGTGGGCGATGCCGCTGCCGTCGAGCGAGTTCTCGAGCAGCATGCCGCATACCTTCTTGTCCTGCCAATAGACGTCGTTGGGCCACTTGACAGTAAAGCCGTCGCCCGCCTCGGCAGTCAGTGCCTCGACGACGGCGATGGCAGCCGCCTCGCTCAGGTAGAACTGGTCGCGGGCCTTGACAGGGGGCCGCTTGAGCAACATCGAGAAGGTGAGGTTCTTGCCGTCCTCGCTCTCCCAGGAGTTGCCTTTCTGGCCGCGGCCGGCGGTCTGGCTGGGCGTATAAATGACCGTACCGCCCGGCAGCGTTGCTGCCAAGCGGGACAGGTAGGTGTTGGTGCTCGCCGTCTGGCTGACCTTGATGTAGTGGGGCATGGCAGGTCAGGCGAGGTCGGGGAAGGTCATCTTGAGGGTGCGGCTCTCGTCGTCGTTGACGGTGATGTCCACACGCACGGTGTCATCGGGCAGCAGGCCGTCGATGCGCTCGGGCCACTCGATGAAGCATAAGGCGCCGCTGTCGAAGTAGTCCTCGGCGCCCAGGTCAACGGCCTCTTCCTCTTTCTCGAGGCGGTAGCAGTCGAAGTGGTAGATCAGTTCGGCGGTGGCGTCGCTGCGGTACTCGTTGATGATGGCAAACGAGGGCGAGTTGGTCACGTCGCTCTCCACGCCCAGTTGCTTGCACAGGGCGTTGATGAACGTGGTCTTGCCGGCGCCCATCTCACCGTAGAAGGCATAGACCGTCAGGTCACCCATCTCGGTCATGAACTTGTAGGCGGCCTCCTCGAGGGCCTCCAGGTTGGGAATCGGTATATCAATTGTTTTCATAATTCTGGTATTTTATTGGCCGCGACATAGTCGCGGCACGGTGAACCTTGTTGAACCTATTACTTGGGGGAGAGGGTCACGATGGGCACGAGCATCTCTTCCATCGAGATGCCGCCGTGCTGGAACGTTTCATTGTAATAGGAAACGTAGTAGTTGTAGTTGTTGGGATAGGCAAAGAAGTCCCGGTTCATCGCGAAGATATAGGTGCTCGAGATGTTGGGGGCGGGCAGTCCCACGCGCTTGGGCTGCTTGATCTCATAGACCTGCTTGCCGTTGTAGGTGAGGCTCTTGCCCACCTTGTAGCGCAGGTTGGTATTGATGTTCTTGTCACCGATGACGTTGATGGGGCGGTCCACCTTGATGGTGCCGTGGTCGGTGGTAAGCACGATTTTGTATCCGTTTTGTGCCATGAGTTTGAAGATTTCAAGCACATTGGAGTTCATGAACCATGACTTGGTGAGCGAGCGGTAGGCCTCGTCGCTGTTGGCCAACTCGCGGATCATCTTGGACTCGGTGCGCGCGTGCGAGAGCATATCCACAAAGTTGAACACCAGCACGTTGAGTTCGTAGTTCTTGAACATGCCGAAGTTCTGCATCAGTTTGTCACCGGCGGCGCTGTCGTTCATCTTGCTGTAAGAGAAGTGCACCTTGCGGCGGTAGCGGTCGAGCAGTGTCTGGATTAGGGGTGCCTCGTTCAGGTTCTTGCCCTCCTCGCTCTCCTCATCGACCCACAGGTCGGGGAACATCTGCTCGATGTCGACGGGCATCAGTCCCGAGAAGATGGCGTTGCGGGCATACTGTGTCGCTGTGGGCAGGATGGTCGTGTAGAGTTCCTCGCTCTCGATATTGAAATAGTCGGCCAGCAGGGGGCTCACGGTGCGCCACTGGTCCAGCCTGAAGTTGTCGATGACGACGAAGCACACCTTCTCGCCCTTGTCGAGCAGCGGCAGCACCTTGGTCTTGAACAACTCGTTGCTGCGCAGGGGGTGTTCGGGCTTGGTGAGCCAGTCCTCGTAGTTGCGCTTGACAAATTTGGCAAAGGCACTGTTGGCCTCGGTCTTCTGCATCCTGAGCATCTCGTCCATGTTGGTGTCGGCGTTGGACAGGGTGAGTTCCCACCGCACGAGGGTGGCATATAGTTCATACCAGTCCTCGATGGTCTGTGCCGTGTTGATCATCTGGCTGATGCGCATGAATTCCTGCTGGTAGTCCCCGGTCACTTTCTCGGTGATAAGGGCCTCGCTGTGCAGGTTCTTCTTGATGGACAGCAGAATCTGCATCGGGTTGACGGGCTTGATGAGGTAGTCGGCGATCTCGCTGCCGATGGCCTGGTTCATGATGTCCTCTTCCTCGCTCTTGGTAATCATGATGACGGGCACATTGGGCTGCATGATTTTGATGCGCTGCAGGGCCTCAAGGCCGCTGATACCCGGCATGTTCTCGTCGAGGATGATGAGGTTGAAGATCTGGCTGCCCAGGGCATCGAGGGCGTCACGTCCGTTGGTGACCGTTTCCACCTCGTAGCCCTTGTTCTGGAGGAACAGGATGTGGGGCTTCAACAGGTCGATTTCGTCGTCGGCCCACAGAATTCTTTCTTTACTCATGCGTTTAGTATCGTTGTTATCGTGTTAGTCGTTCTTCTTGTCAGGCTTGACAGAGCGCGGCGTGGACTTGTCGTTGCCGGGCTGGCTGTTGGCATTGGTGTCGCTGGACTGGCTGGCGCCACTGTCCTTGGAGGGTTGGGCAGAGTCGTTGGAGTCGCTGGATTTGGAGGGCTGCCCGGTGCCACCGGATTGCCCGGACTTGGGATTGTTTTTGTCCTTATCCCGGTCTCGGTCCTTGGCCTGCTGTTTGCGCTCCTCGGCCTTTTCCTTACGCTCCTGCTCACGGTCCTTCTGCCGCTGCTTGCGCTCCTGGTCGCGTTGCTTGGCCTGCTCTTTGCGCTCTTTCTGCTTCTCCTTGCGTTCTCGTTCTCGCTGCTTGGCCTTTTCTTTGCGTTCTTTCTCACGCTGCTTGGCGAGTTCTTTACGCTCTTTCTGCTTATCTTTGCGTGCCTGCTCTTTAGCCTTCTTGGCATCCTTCTTGGCTTGCTGTGCAGCCTTGTAGGCGGCCTTGGCCGAGTCTTCGCGCCACTTGTAGCGGAAGTCACGTTCTTTCTCTTTCTCACGCTCGGCCTGCTCGATGGAGTCTTGCTCGGCTATCTCGGCGATGCGGTCCAGTTTGCGCTGGTGCTTCTGTTCCTTCTTGATGCTGTCCTCGATTTCCTTTTGGCGTTTGCGTTCGGCTTTCTCGCGGGCCTTGGCTTCGCGCTCGAGTTGCTTCAGGTGCTCTTCCTCGGCACGTTCCTGGGCTTTGCGCTCCTTCTCGCTGAGTTGCGTCTGGCCGGTTGCGACGGTAGAGCGGTTGCGGTAATCGCTGGCCTTGATCTGCTGGCGCTCAGCCTCCTGCTGGGCCTTCTTCTCGGCCTCGATGCGTGCCTGCTCGGCGGCTTCGGCCTCGAGTCGTGCTTTTTCCTCGGCCTGCTCGAGTGCCTTGGCTTCGGCATCCTGTCGGGCGAGTTCGGCTTCCTCGCGAGCAATCTGCTCGGCCTCGAGACGCTCACGTTCGCGCTCTGCGGCTTCCTCGGCTTCGGCCTCCTCAAGGGCCTTCTTCTCGGCCTCGTCGAGTTCTTTCTTCTCGAGGTCGCTGTGTTCCTTGTCGTTCTTCTCCTCCAGGTAGTTGAAGTAGTCCTCGAAGGTGCGGCCCTCGTTCAGCAGCAGGTTGAAGTTGTCGACACTGATGATGACGTAGTGCACCTGTCGCGGCACGTTGATGGTGTTGTCCTTCTCAAACTGGCTGCGGTAGTTGGTGGCCTCCTTGAAGTTGTCCATTCCCTTGACTATCAGCAGGCCCAGCGTGCCGAAGTTCATCTGTTCGATGTCATAGTCCTTGACCTTGAAGGAGTTGAAGTTGTGGCGTGCCACCTCATAGAGCAGCATGTTGGAGTTGATGCTGTCGCTGGGATAGAGCAGGATAAACACCTGCGGCTTGTCGTTGTCCTCGGCAAACGGGGTGAACGTGCGCTCCAATGCCTGGGGTGTGGTATCGTTGCTCAGGCGCGTGGTCCACAACATGCCGCGCATGTTGCTGCTGCCTCCCTCGAGTCGACGGCCCTGGTTGAGTTGCTTGACAATCTCGGATGCCACGGGGGTGATGTCGGTCTGCGGATAGCGCTGCAGCATGTCCTTGAGCGTCTCTTTGAACTTGTCGTGGTTCTTCTCGGTCAGGTAACTCAGCGCGTCGATGAACATGAACTTGGGCATGATCTTGGACAGCGGGTACTTGCGCATCATCTCGGCGTAGGCCTCGTGGACGGCAGCGTGGTTGTTGGCCAGGTAGTTGGCATAGGCCGCCTCGTACATGTTCTCCTGGTCGCGGCCCATATTCTTGAGGTTCTCCAGATAGTTGGGGTCCTGCATGGCCATACCGTACTTGGAATCCGGGAACTCGTCGAGAATCATTTCCCGATAAGGTTCGGCATCGGCGTCCTGTTGGTTGCGCATGTACATCATGTACATATTATAGTACACGTCCAGACGGTAGGTGTTGTCGGGGTACAGATCCAGCAGTTGGTTGAACTCATAGGCTGCGGCATCATAGTCCTCCATCTTGTCCTTGAGGATGATGCCCATATTGTAGAGTCCCTCCTGAATGATCTCGTGGGCCGACTGGATGTCTTCTTCGGTCTTGGGAATCTGCTTGAGGTAGAATTCTTCGTAGTGTGGGTCCTCGGCGCGCTTGAGGGCCTCGAGATCGACTTTCACGGTGTCGCCGTTCTCATCGACGACCACGCTGTCGGCCATCGCGGCCATGAGGCTGTCGGCCTCCTCGTCGGTGAACGAGAAGGTGCTCTTGTTGCGGCGTCGCCAGTTGTCCTCGAGTTTGCGGTTGCCCCATTGCTGTTGGAACTGCGTTTTACCGGCATTCTTGACCGGCGCGTTATAGAAGTACCATGAGTTGTCGGTGTTCATGGTGTAGGTCGAGGGCTCGTTGCCCTTGTTGCCCAACGGGCTGCCCTTGGCGCCCTGTTGTGCGAGGTATTCCTCGCGCGCGGCATTCTCGGCCTCTTCTTTCTCTTTTTTCTTCAGTTCCTCGATGATTTTGGCGATAACGGCCTTCTGCTCTTCGGGGGTCATCTTGGCCAGCGTGAGCAACGAGTCCTGCAACGTCACATTTTGCGAATACACAGCGAGTTCGTCAAGCACGTCGCTGCGCTTCTTGAGCATATTGTAGTTGGGGTAGTCATCGTTGATCAGCGGAATGGCCTCGGCATAGCACACCTGTGCATCGTCATATTGGCGTCGGGCGAAGTAGATGCCGCCCAGCGTGAGTTGGCTGATGGCTTTGTCCACGCCGTTGCGGGTGCTCTTTTCGGCAGCGAGCCTGTAGTTCTCGATGGCGCTGAGCGTATCGCCGTGGGTGAGGTACAGGTTGCCGATGGCGTAGTAGATCTGGTCCAGATAGTCCTTGTTGCGGTCATAGCGGGTCATGCGCTTCAGGGCCTTGACCTCGCTGGCGATGTTGGCGCCCTCATACACTGCGCTCTGCTTGATGCGCGCGTTGAACTTGGTGCGGTAGGTCGAACTGCTGCCGCTGCCTGCCTGCTTGTAGGCCAGATAGGCGTTGCGCTTGTCCCCGACATCTTCATAGAGTTGTCCGAGCAGGAAACTCATGCGGGCCTTCTCGTTGCCCTTGAAGCCCTTGATTGCTTTTGACAGATAGGGGATGGCTTCCTCGGGCTGCTGCGCTTTGACATAGTAGTCGGCAAAAGCGGCATAGGCCAACGAGCGGACGCGCTTGTTGGTGATTTCGTCGAGATGGATGTGGGTGAGCACGTTGTCGGCCTCGGTGACCCAACCCAAGGCACAGTAACACAGGGCTTCGCGCACCTGGCACTCCTGTACCAGGTCATGCTTCCACGTGAAGTGGCGGGCGATGTAGCGGAAGGTGGCTGCGGCATCCAGGAAGTCGCCCTTCATGTATTGGGCTTTGGCCATCAGGTACCATGCGTTGTGCAGGTAGGGGTTGTACTCGTCTCGGGAGAGCCATTCCTGGTATTTCGGGTCGCGGCCTTTACCGGCCTTGCGTTTGGGCTTTTTCTTGATGGAGTGCAGCGCGATGGCCTTCTCCATCTTCTCGATGGTGCGGTCAAAACTGCCGCCGGGCTGCGGAGCCTTGGGGTTGGATCGGGCTTCGGCAGGATGCATGTACAAGCGCTGGGAGTAGTCGTCCTCGTAATTGTCCATCATCTCCTTCATCTGCTCGTCGTAGTTGGTCTTGCCGTGGAAGTAGACGTTGTACTTGGTGGTGAACGAGTGCCAGAAACGTGAACGCGCGGTGTTGGTCTTGTTGCTGCAGGCAGCAAGAATGACCACCATCGTGATGATGAGCACCGGTATGAAACGTCTTGTATTGTTCAATCTACTCTGTACTTGTTTGTGATGTACTATATATAACGAGCGTGTGGCGGTTTTATTGCATTTCACGTGTGACGTTCGGCGGCGAGTTGCAGGAATTCCTGCCTGATGGCGGCCGGCATCACCAGCCCGCGGTGCTTGATGCTCTGTCCCCAGCCCAGCAGGTCGGCTGGCTGCAGTGTATAGAGCACGTCGCGCCACTGTTCCTCTTCCTCGGGGGTATACTCGTTCTCGTTGCGTCCGGCAAAGGCGTCGAGTTCTTCGTCCTCATAGTAGGTGATTTCCTGCTTGCACTCGCCAGCCAGCAGTTGTTCGCTGGGGCAGATCGAGCGCAGGCCGCAGCCCTCGTCGGCACAGCCCTGGCGCGAGGTGCCGGTGTCACCGTTTTGCTCGGTTTCATCGACGTTTTCGGCCCTGTCCTTGTGGTAGAACAGGCGGTCGATGAGCCAAACGATGGCTCCACCCGCCACCAGTATCGTCAACAATATGATTGTCGGTTTCATATGGTCATGAATATGAATATGGGCACAAAAGTACAAAATTTGTTTAATTTCCATTCCGCCGGGCGGTATTATTTCCAGGCGATGCTATAATGATACAGTCATGTCGTAATCTGATAGAGTGCAATCATTTTTAGGGACTTGAGTCATTCAGAAAAAAGCGTAATGGTGATAACTATCCAAAAATCGACTCTCAATTTTTTTTTGAGAGTCGATTTTACATTTTTGAGAGTCCCGCAATGGCACACTGATGGTAAATTTGCAAACAAAACAAATTATTAACAATAACTCAAAAACAGTGATCATTATGAAAAAATTCTTATTATCAATGATGGCCCTGGGCTGCATGATGGCGGCTCAAGGGCAGAACGATGTAGTGACCGCCACGCTGCAGCATGGCAACGAGTTGACGGTGTTCAAGATGGCCAATGCGCTTAACGAAGCCGTCAATGCGGCGGTGGACGGAGATGTCATCACCCTCTCAGAAGGCACATTCAACGCTTTTACTATCGACGGCAAGTCCCTCACCATCTATGGCGCGGGCTTTGAGAATGACGATATTACCGGAACGAGGGCTACCCAAATCAATGGTCAGTCATACATTCAGGGCACGATATCCAATCTTCATATCGAGGGCTGCTCTTTCGGTGCTTCAGTCAGTAATTGTAATATTGAGTCGTTACGCATCCAAAACTGCCAGATAGGTGGAATCGGTTGGTCTGGTAGTGGTAGCGTCTTGGACATGGTGTTGTACAGCAATGTCATTACAGGTAACGTCTGGGGAAATTCCAATTTTCAATTTAATTCAGTGCTGATCAGCAATTGTTATGTTGGCGGCACAATCGCTTATTTCCCCACTCTAAGTCCTGTTATGATTGATCATTGTGTGCTGAACAAAAATGGATACGGCATTTACTATTATTCGAATTCAATTTTTGCCAAGAATGATATTTATATTCTATCATCCGAGACTGTAGTGAAGAATTGTATCTTCTATGCAAACCGAAACTTTGATGCCATTGATCAAGAAAATTGTTATTTTGGCATTGGCTCGAATATCTTTACCGATACTGATGGTGGTGCCTATAGCGCTGACCGCACTTTTGAGATTCAGCAGCCTGACGTGTGGATTGGCACGGACGGCACCCAGATTGGCCTGCATGGTGGTCAAGGGTGGAGCAAGGTTCCCAGGATTCCTGTCATCAAGAGCCTGGGCCTGAATGTTGAAGGCTCGTCGCTCAAGATTAACTACGAGGCCGAGGTAAGAGAATAATTCATCGTTTAAATGATTAATGCTATGAATATTCTCAAATATTGCTTATCGGCGCTCGCCATCTGCAGCAGCATGGTGGCGGCGGCCCAAGGCGGTGTCACCGAGCGCGAAGCCTGGTTCGACTTCAATTTTGCTGCGCGCCAGGCCATCAGTGCCTCGCCGGCCTCGCTCGACATCTCGTCGCTGCCTGCGGGCCTGCACTGGTTCACGATGCGTGTCAAGGACGACCAGGGCGTGTGGAGCCCCGCGATGACCCGGGCGTTCATCATTCCTCACGAGATAGACAACTCGGCCGCCTCTCAGATACAACGGGTGGAGGTATGGTTCGACAACAACTATGCGGCGCGCCAGGCCATCGGTGCCTCGGTGGCCACGGTCGACATCTCGTCGCTGCCGGCTGGCCTGCACTCGCTGACCATGCGCGCCCAGGACGACCTGGGCCAGTGGAGTTCGCAGAAGACCGTGCACTTCATCATTCCTCACGAGGAAGTGGAAGAGGACGTTGAACTCGTCAGTTACTGCTACTGGTTTGACGACGACGTGGCCAATCTGGTGGTCGGCACCCTTCCCGTCAGCGGCAAGACCGTGGCTGGCGTGATAGAAATTGACATGGCGACTGTGCCCAGCGGCCAGCACACCATCCATTGGATGATAGGTGCCAGCAACGGTGCTTGGGTTGGCTATTATGGTGAGGTGAACTCAATGTCGTTCTATAACTCCCGTGGCGATGTGGATATGGACGGTTTTGTTGATATCAACGACGTGACGGCACTCATCGCTTATGTCCTCACCGGTGATGCAACAGGTGTGAATCTGGAAGCCGCGAACTGTAATCTGCTTGACGGAGTAGACATCGACGACGTGACATCCTTGATTAACTATGTCCTGAAGGGAGATTGGTGACAAAATAATCAGCATTCAGTTGACATCCGCGCTCCTGTTGAATGGGGGCGCGGATGCTCTCATTCATTATCGCCCCTTTTGGCTCGTGAAATGTGTTGGGCAAAACACCCTTTCGGGTTATTGTCAGCACCCGTTGTAATTAGCCGATGAAGCATGTAGAACTTGGCTTTTTGGTGTTAAAGAGCGGGATTGACGTTTAAATAATGTTAAATTATGTGAAAGAATATGTGGATTTATAGGGCTTTTTACATTACATATTGCGTGTGTGCGAGAAAAAGAGTACTTTTGCGCCAGCATTCGTGAGAGGGAGCACTTGGGCTTCCTCGTTTTTATTATAATTTGCTTTACGATTATCGCAGCGGATGCCAACCAGAAACTAGGGACTAAAAACTAGAAACTATAATATGATCGACAAGACAGAACTGGAACGAGTAATCAACGAGGCCCTGGAGGGCACGGGGATGTTTTTGGTCACCCTCAAGGTGAGCAAGGACAACATCATCGACGTGGCCCTGGACAGCGACGAGGACATCACCATTGACGACTGCGTTGCCGTCAACGATGCCGTGCTTGCCGCGTTTGACCGCGACACCGGCGAGGACTACGAGTTGACCGTGGGCTCCTATGGCCTGACCTCACCGCTGCTGCTGCCGCGACAGTACCGCAACAGCGTGGGCAATGATGTGGAGGTGCTCACAGCCGACGGACGCAAACTCAAGGGAGTCCTCGAGGATGCCGACGACGAGGGATTCACGCTGGTTACTACCGTCAAGAAGAAACTCGAGGGCAAAAAACGCCCCGAGATGGTCGAAGAGCGTGAACGGTTCAATTATAACGACATCAAACAAACAAAAAATATCATCACGATCTAGCCTTTGGGCGTTCAGCGATTAGTTGATGGCTGCCGTTCTCGGCGGCTGACGGCTAATGGTTGACGACTAAGGTAAAAGACAAAAGAGCATTATGGCTAAAAGAGAAGAAGCGGTTAACATGACCGCACAGTTTGCCGAGTTCAAGGAACTCAAGGATATCGACAAGACCACACTGATCAGTGTGCTCGAGGAGTCGTTCCGCAGTGTGCTGTCCAAAGTGTTTGGCAGCGACGATAACTTTGACGTGATTGTCAACCCTGACAAGGGCGACTGTGAGATTTACCAGAATCTTATGGTTGTCAATGACGGCGAGGTGGAGAATCCCAACAAGGAAATCTCATTGACCGATGCCCGTGCCGATGACGACCCCGACTGTGAGGTGGGCGAGGAGCACACCCGCAAGATTGACTTTGCCAAGTTCGGCCGCCGTGCGATCCTGAACCTGCGCCAGACCTTGGCCAGCAAGATCCTGGACCTCCAGAAGGATGCCATCTATAACAAGTTCAAGGGCCGCGAGGGCGAACTTGTTGCCGGCGAGGTCTACCAGGTGTGGAAGCGTGAAGTCCTCCTGCTCGACGAGGACAAGAACGAGTTGCTCCTGCCCAAGGAGGAACAGATTCCTACCGACATCTACCGCAAGGGCGATGTCGTGCGCGCCGTCATCAAGGAGGTCGACAACGAGAACAACAACCCCAAGATCAGGGTATCGCGCACGAGTGAGCATTTCCTGCGCCGCCTGTTCGAGCAGGAGGTGCCCGAGATTCATGACGGCCTGATCGTCATCCGTGCCGTCGCCCGTATCCCCGGTGAGCGCGCCAAGATTGCCGTCGAGAGTTATGACGACCGCATCGACCCCGTTGGTGCCTGTGTGGGCGTTAAGGGTGCCCGCATCCACGGCATCGTGCGTGAGTTGAGGAACGAGAACATCGACGTGATTAACTACACCAACAACCCGCAACTGCTTATCCAGCGCGCCTTGAGCCCCGCCAAGATTTCGTCGATCCGCTTGGACGACGAGACCAAGCACGCCGAGGTATTCCTGCGTCCCGACGAAGTGTCGCTGGCCATCGGTAAGGGCGGCCTGAACATCAAGTTGGCAAGCATCCTCACCGGCTACAGCATCGACGTCTATCGCGACGTTGAGTCCGAGGGCGAGGAAGACATCTACCTGGACGAGTTCAAGGACGAGATCGACGAGTGGGTAATCGAGACCCTCAAGAATGTGGGACTCGCCACCGCCAAGTCGGTGCTGCGCACACCGCGTGAGGACCTGATCAACCGTCCCGACCTCGACCTCGAGGAAAGCACGGTCGACCACCTGCTGGCTGTGCTCAGCGCCGAGTTTGACGACTAATCGCACTTGTGCCGACCAACTGTATTAAAGAAGAAACCGATTATTCACTTCTCACAACAAAAAAACATATTAATGCCGACAGCATGTTGCTGAAAGCGAACTGATAAAAAACATTTTATGGCGATAAAGATAAGTAAAGTCATCGCAGATTTGAACGTGGGCAGGCAAACCATCGAGGAGTTCCTCCACAAGAAGGGTATCGAAATTGATGCCAGCATCAATGCGCGCATCCAGGACGATGTCTATGAAATGCTTGTCAAGGAATTCAAGCCCGATATGGACCTCAAGTCCAAGTCGGACAAGATGGCCAACGAGCGACAGAAGGAGAAGGCCAAACAGAGCGCGGCAGCCAAGGAGAGCCACGAAATCAAAACCGTGGTGCCGGGTCAGAAGCCCAAGGTCGTGGGCAAGATAGACCTGGAGGCGGCAGGCAAACCCAAGCCTGCTCCCAAGCCCGAGCCCGCTCCCGAGGAGAAGGCTGAGAAGCCGGTGGCCAAGCCCGAGGAGAAGCCCGCTGAACAAAAGAAGGAGGAACCCGTTGCCGAACAGGCTCCGAAGCCTGCCGTTGTACCCCAGGAAGAATCCCCCGTTGCTCCCGCCGAGCCCGAACAGGAAGCACCTGTCGAGCAGTCCGAACCCGAGGCTGTTGAGTCCGAGGCCGACAATTCCGACGTGTTTGAGCCGGTAGCCAAGACCGTTGCCGGACCTCAACTCAAGGTGGTGGGCAAGGTCGACCTGACCTCGCTCAACCAGCAGACCCGTCCGCGCAAGAAGAGCAAGGAAGAAAAGCGCGCCGACCGCATCGCCAAGGCTCAGGCCGAGGGCGGCAAGCGCAAGCGTAAACGCATCGGCAAGGAGAAAGTCGACATCGAGAGTGCCGGCAGCCAGCCTGCATCGCAGCAGCCCGGCAAGAACCGTGGCGGCAACAAGGAGGCCGAGGGCAGCAAGCGCAGCAAGGACAAGAACAAGAACCGCAAGCCGTTCAGGCCCGAGGTGAGCGAGGAGGACGTACAGCGCCAGATGAAGGAAACGCTGGCACGCCTCACCGCCAAGACCAACAAGAAAGCCGCTGCACGCCGCCGTGAGAAGCGTGAAGAGCATCGTGAGGAGGCCCGCGAGGAAGCCGCACTGGCAGCAGCACAGAGCAAGATTCTGAAACTCACCGAGTTCGTGACGGCCAACGACCTGGCCAGCATGATGAACGTGCCCATCAACAAGGTTATCGCCACTTGTATGAATTTGGGTGTGATGGTGAGCATCAACCAGCGTCTTGACGCCGAGACCATCAACATTGTAGCCGATGAATTCGGCTTCAAGACCGAGTACACCAGTGCCGAGGTTGCCGAGGCCATCAGCGACGAGGAGGATGATCCCGCCGATCTCGTTCAGCGTCCGCCCGTTGTGACCGTCATGGGTCACGTGGACCACGGTAAGACGTCGCTGCTCGACTACATCCGCAACTCCAACGTGATTGCCGGCGAGGCCGGTGGTATCACCCAGCACATCGGTGCCTATAATGTGAAACTGCCCAACGGCCGCCGCATCACCTTCCTGGATACCCCTGGTCACGAGGCCTTTACCGCTATGCGTGCCCGTGGTGCCAAGGTCACCGATATCGTTATCGTTATCGTCGCTGCCGACGACAACGTCATGCCGCAGACCGTCGAGGCGCTGAACCACGCGTCGGCTGCCGGTGTGCCCATCATCTTTGCCATCAACAAGATTGATAAGCCCAGTGCCAACCCCGAGAAAATCAAGGAGGAATTGGCCAATATGAACTATCTGGTCGAGGACTGGGGCGGCAAGTATCAGAGCCAGGACATCTCGGCTAAGAAGGGCATCGGTGTCGAGGAACTGATGGAGAAAGTGCTGCTCGAGGCCGATATGCTCGACCTCAAGGCCAATCCCAACCGCAAGGCGACAGGTTCGGTCATCGAGTCGTCGCTGGACAAGGGTCGTGGCTATGTGGCTACCGTGCTGATCGACAACGGTACGCTCCATGTGGGCGACATCGTGCTGGCAGGTACCCACTACGGCAAGGTCAAGGCGATGTTCAACGAGCGCAATGCCCGCATCACCGAGAGCGGGCCGTCGACGCCCGTGCTCATCTTGGGTCTGGACGGTGCACCCACCGCGGGTGACAAGTTCAATGTCATGGACACCGACCAGGAGGCCCGCCAGATTGCCAACAAGCGTGAGCAGTTGCAGCGTGAGCAGAGCCGCCGCACCCAGCATCGTGTCAGCCTCGAGGACATCGGCCGCCGCCGTGCCTTGGGCGAGTTCCACGAACTCAACTGTATCGTCAAGGGTGACGTGGACGGCTCGATCGAGGCTCTGAGCGACTCGCTCATCAAGTTGTCGACCCCCGAGGTCCAGGTCAACGTCATCCACAAGGCTGTGGGTGCCATTACCGAGAGCGATGTTACCCTGGCTGCTGCCAGTGATGCCTACATCATCGGTTTCCAGGTGCGTCCGTCGGCTTCGGCCAAGCGCGCCGCCGAGCAGGAGGGTGTCGACATCCGTCTCTATTCCATCATCTATGACGCCATCGAGGAGGTCAAGAGTGCTATGGAAGGTATGCTCCAGCCCGACATCAAGGAGGAGGTTACCGGTAGCGCCGAGGTGCGCCAGGTTTACCACATCAGCAAGGTGGGAACCATCGCCGGTGCCATGGTCATCGAGGGCAAGATCAAGCGTGGCAGCAAGGTGCGCGTGATCCGCGACGGTATCGTTATCCACACCGGCGAGTTGGCTTCGCTCAAGCGCTTCAAGGACGATGCCAAGGAAGTCACCAGTGGCTATGACTGCGGTTTGAGTCTCAAGTCCTACAACGACCTGCAGGAGATGGACATCATCGAGGCCTTTGAGGAGGTTGAGGTTCACAAGACCTTGTAATCCACAATGAATTATTACCTGAATATAGGTAGCAATATTGGCGACCGGCGCGATAATCTTTATCGCGCCGTCGTTGCTCTTGCGGCATGCACGGGCGGCGACTGTGCCGTCTCGCCGATTGTCGAGAGCGAGCCGTGGGGCTTCGAGAGCGACAACCGGTTCATGAATCTGGGGGTGTGCCTTCAGAGCACGATGTCGCCCTGGCAGATGCTTGAACGCATCCATGAGATAGAGCGCGAACTGGGCAGCGCATCCCACCGTGACGCCCAGGGCGGTTATGTCGACCGCCTGGTGGATATCGACATCGTGGCCATCGACGACCTGGTCATCGACTCGCCCTCGCTGCAGGTTCCCCATCGGCATCTGCCCGAGCGCGACTTCTTTCTGATACCCATGCAGCACCTCGCACCCGAATGGCGTCACCCCGTGACGGGGCTCACCGCCGCCCAGATGCTGGAACAGATGTCATCAGGAGAAGAGTCGCATTGATGACGGTTTACTTGCCGTAGTTATTGGCTTTGCGATAGTGGTTGGGCGAGAGGCCCAGGTGTTTTCTCACGTATTTCCCGAAGAAAGAGAGGTTCTGGAATCCCATTTCACCTGCTATTTCCTTAATGCTCAGGTCGCTGTAGAGCAGTAATTGCTTGATGCGGCTCATGACCGAGGCGGCAATGAGTTCGCTGGCGGTGTAGTCGCTGTGCTTGCGGCACACGCTGGTCAGGTACTTGGGCGAGACGCACAGTTCGTCGGCATAGGACTTGACGCTGCGGTTGATGTTGGTGTTGTCGGCCAGTAGGAGCATGAATTGGCGGAAGATGCGGTCGCCCTGGCGCGGCGAGTCGTCGTCCTCGGGCTTCAGGTGCTTGTTGATGTTTGACAGCAGGTCGTAGGCAAAGCAGCGGATGATGTCCCTCATCGTCTCCCGCCCGAAGTTCATCTCGGGATGGTCCATCTTGAACACCAGCAGGTCGTAGTACTTCACCATCAGTTCGATATCGTCCTTTTCCATCTCGATGACAGGGTTGGCCAGCAGGTGCATGACCGATTGCATCAGGTTCTTGTTGATGAAGGAGAAGCCGACGTCGGTGCTGATGGCGCAGATGCGGCACCTGAAGTTCTCGCTGGTCTTCACGTTGTCGATGACCATCTTGCGCTCGATGAGCAGCGAGCAGTTCCTGCGCAGCCTGTAGTTGACCGAGTTGAGGTCGAGCGTCAGGTGCCCCTCGAGCACCATCACATAGACAATGAAATTGACCTGGAACTGTTTCATCAGCCCCGGTATTGATGTGATGTTGTCGGCAAAGAAGATTTCGCCGTCGTTGTACTTCAAGTTGTGGTAGACTGATGGGACGTCGTTCAGGTCGATTTGGGTGATTCTGTTCTGTTTCATTGTCTTGTGCGGGTTAGAACGGTGCTAAGGTAGCAATTTTTTGCCAATGGCGCAAATAAAACAGAAAGGCGGCAAGTTGAACATCAACTTGCCGCCTCTGGCTTGAGTCGGGGTGAGAAGAATTGTTTCAACACAGGTGGCGCTTGCTAATTGGTTGATAATCAGCGATGACAAAGGGCCAATATGCGTCCAATTTTCACCCATCTTGTCCCGTTATTGTCCCGATTTGCTGGAGGAGGATTTGGATGGTACGCTCCTTTTCTGCAAGCAGCTCGCGCAGCGTGGCGACCTCTCCAGGAGTGATGTTCAGCTCCGCTCTGGCATCACCAATAAATGAATTGGCCGAAACATTCTGGACGTTAACTGCACTTTCCTGTTCAAAGATGTGCGCTGCTGAAAGTCCAATCACTTTACATACTTTGTCAAGACTTGAACAACGCATGTCTTCCAACTTGAACATCCGAGTTAAATAGGTGGGTGATACACCTAATTTCTCGGCCACATCCTGCTTAACAAGATGGTTTTCCTCGATTGCCTTTTTGATTTCGTTTCCGATATGTAACATAACTTCAAAGGTTAAAAATTGCTAAAATCGTTTGAGTTACTTAATATATTAGTTCGAGTTTTAAATTTTATATTTACATTTGCGGTTGTAAATGTACAACAAAGAATGTAAATACACAAAATTATGACGAATCAAACTACAGAAATTAGGAAGGACTCTGTTGCTCTACGAGACTTTATTCAGAGCCATTCAAAGAACGAAATCGTGGTGATCTACGATAAGATCTGTGAGGGCTGTATGGTGCCTCGCTACACGATACATAACTGGATCAGGGGCCTAGCTAGAATTCCCGAATTGCACAAGTGCAAAATTGAGGAAATTTTTGGAAAATCGATTTTTGACAAACTCGAAAAGTGCGAAAATTAACATGGACGTGCTATCAAATATCGAATTTTACACCTTCAATGATGAAGCGTGGGTGCATTTCGGCGACGGCAGGGCCGAGAAACTGACCGAGAACCATGGCGATATCATCTCTGCTATATACGAGATGATCGAACAGTTTTATCCGGCTGCCTTCACTGCATTGTGCAAGGAGTACGAGCGCTGCATCCCCAACATGTCCTTCTATCGCTACCGTATTGCAGTGCGCTTCATCAAGTGCAACTTCGGCGTGATAGACAGGACTTCCGACATCGATGCCGCTGGCCGTATCCATCTGGAGTGTGTTCCCTGCCCGCTGCGTGGCGAGTGCAAGCTGGAGAATGTGGTGTGCCGACCCGAGTTCGCACACAACCTCAGCGATGCCGAGATGCGCGTCATGCGTCTGTGGCACCAGGGACTCAGCAAGGAGGAAATCGCCGAACAGCTATACCTGTCGGCTCACACCGTTAACAACCACATCCGTAATGCCTACTTCCGTCTTGGCATCCACTCTAAGGCCGAGTTCGTTAAATATGCCGAGAATAACCGTCTATTCCAATGAGCGAGTTTTATGATAATAATACTGTCAACCTGCTGAGAGCGCAGGCCGACATCAGGACTTGCATCCCTGGTGCCGACCACTCGAAGGCTACATCCTACGTTCCCTGCCCCAAGTGTGGCAAGGACGGCAAGAATGCTGGCCTATGCGTCACCCACAATTCCAGGAAGAACCTTGCCAAGTGCTTCTCCTGTGGCTTTGCGCTGAAGGACGCGCTGGACGCCACCATGTATTACCAGTTCAATGAGGATCGCAAGCATTTTGCTGAAGCGGTGAAGGCGACTGCCGATGCTGCCGGCATCTTCATCCAGAGCGAGAACGAGCGCCGCGTTGCCGTGACCAAGAACCACCGCAAGCAGATTGCCAAGTCGTTCTGTGAACGCCAGCTGGAGGCCAGTGGCCTGACGGTGGAGGACGTGATGGTCAAGAGCGTGGAGATTGTCAAGGGTGAACGCCTGGAGAAATACGAGCCCGCCATGCGCAAGGGCAGCATCGATAAGGCCGGCATCGTTCATCCTAGTGACGATGAGATGCTGATCTATTACTATGGTCTTGACGGCTCGATGCAGATGTACCCCACCCGTGGGGCTCGTGGTGCGCTGCGCCCTTACATCCGCATCAGGTGGTCCAACCCTTCCCTGCATACTCCTGAAGGCAGCTCACGCGAGAATAAATACATGTCTCCCACCGGTGCACCGACACGCTTCTATATCCCTCAGCGTGTCCGTGACATGTACCAGAAGGAGACACCCATCGAGACGCTGATTATCCAGGAAGGCGAGAAGAAGGCCGAGAAAGCCTGCAAGCATGGCATTCCCAGCATCGCCATCCAGGGCATCTTCAACATCGGGAACAAAGAAGGTGGACTGCCACAGGATCTGCAGTACATCGTGCAGCGATGCCAGGTGAAAAATGTGGTGCTGCTTTTCGACAGCGACTGGGATGATCTGAGCAAGCAGCTCAACCCAGACGAAGCCGTGGACTACCGTCCTCGCATGTTCTCCAAGGCAGCCATCAAGTTCAAAAAGTATGTGGGCACGATGCACAACGTGGGCGTCAATGTGGACATCTTCTTTGGCCACATCAATGACAACGAGCGCGGCGATAAGGGCGTTGATGACCTGTTGGTGGGCACACTCAAGGGCCATGAGGATGAGCTGGCAAAGGATATCGACTTCGCCATCCATGCTCATGACGGCTTGGGCAAGTACTGCTCCATCTTCAACGTGTCAACCAACACCGACATTCAAATCCAGGACTACTGGCTGCTGAATGACATCGAGTCGTTCTTCACCAAGTACCAGGACAGGCTGAAGCCGTTGAAACTTTTCAAGTTCAACCGCTTCCGCTATAAGATTACCGAGGATGGCAAGGTGGAACTGGCCTCCAAGGTGATTGCCGATAAGGAGTTCTGGACCGTCAACAAGAACGAGAACACTGGGCGCATCTCTGTCTCCCTGGAAACCTTCGAGGCCCTGCAGTTCGTGGAGCAGGCTGGCTTCCATCGCATCCACACCGATGACATGGCCAAAGGCGAATATGGCTTTGTCCACATCGAGGATGGCGTCGCCCATGAGGTGGCAGGCAGTGATATCCGTGACTTCGTTTGGGAATATATCAAGATGACCAGCAAGGACCCGGTTGTCCGCAACCATTTCTCTGCCCGGTTGAGCAGCGACATGGGTGCCGACAAACTGGAGCGCCTGACCAAGATTGAGGATGACTTCGACACCTTCGAGCCGTTCCAGCAACGCTTCTACTTCAAGAACGGCATGGTGACCGTCACGCCTGAAGGCATCAAGCAGGACAAGATTATCGATGCTACTGTTTGGGAGCATAAGGTGCTCAAGCGCACCTTCAACCGCGTGCAGATCATCCAAAGCGTGGACACCGATCCGGAGACTGGTGGCATCAGTCTGACCTTCACCGAGTCGGGCAAGCGCTGTGACTTCTTGAACTTCCTTTGCTATGCATCTGACTTCTGGTGGCAGAAGGGTGGCCCTCAGACACCGCTCGAGCGCAAGGAATACCAGCAGCACCTGATGAACAAGCTGACGGCCATCGGCTACCTGTTGAGCGATTACAAGTTCCAAACCGAGCTAAAGGCAGTCATCGCCATGGACGGTGAGATGAGCGACGTGGGCCAGAGCAATGGCCGCACGGGTAAGTCACTCATCGGTAAGGCGATTTCCTACATCATTAACCAGGCTAAGATTGATGGCCGCAAGACCAAGAATGATGATGACTTCATGTTTACTGAGACGACGCTGCGCACGCGCAACGTGTTCTTCGATGACGTGCCGGTCAACTTCAACTTCGAGCGCCTGTATGTGGCCATCACCGGCGACTTGAACGTGAACGTCAAGGGCGGCACCCGCTTCACTATCCCGAGTGAACGGTCACCGAAAATCTATATCGCCACCAATCACGCCATCAATGGCTCGGAGTCGCGCAGCTCTCTCGAGCGTATCATCTACATCGGCTTCAGCAACTACTTCAACGATTCACGTCACCCGATGGATGTGTTCGGCCACCAGTTCTTTGATGACTGGAGCCAGGAACAGTGGGACCTGTTCTTCAATCTGATGATTGAATGTGTGTTCCTCTACTTCACATCGATGCGCGACGGATGGGCACGCCCTGGCCAGGGTGTTATCCTCCCGCCCATGCACGACATCATGCAGCGCACCTTGCGCCAGCAGATGAGCGAGAGCCTCTACCAGTGGGCTGAGGTCTATTTCGACTCAACGGGCTTTGTCCTGAACACCCGCAAGCAGCGCGGTGAGATGTTCGGCGACTTCAAGAACCACTTCCCCGACGCCCGTTCCGGCATCAGCACGGCGAACTTCAAGAAGCGCCTCATCTACTTCTGCCAGTTCAAGGGCTACCACTTCAACCCTTCCAAGCTGAACAAGGAGGGCAAGAGCTTCCGCAACTGGATTGCCGACCACCCCGGTGAGAGCTTCATCGGTGGAGACGATAAGTCCGGCGGTATCGAGTACTTCTCGGTGTACGACACAAACCACGCATTACAAGAACCATTCTAAAATCCAAAATTATGTCACAACTAACATTGTCATTCGGCAACCATCTTGAGTTCGTTACGGCGAACTGTGTGGGATGCCCAAAAAGAGACCAGCAAGGCTGCAGGGATGTTGACCCGATGACCTGTCAGCGTGCGGTGGATCTGGTAAAGATCCAAAACGAGAAAGGCTACCAGGTAGTAGTCGGTAAATTCATCGTCACGCCCATCGAGAAAGGAGGTGAGAAATGATTGATCGATATTTTGTGCAGGTCGAGACCTTTGCTCCTAAGAACAATAAATGCAGGGCTCTCATTAAATGGGTTGAAACATTTAATAATGCCCTAATCGTGCCCGGTATAACAGTTGATGGTGGCGTCTTCTCAGCATTGACACAAATCGTCAAGAATCACTGTGACGCACTGGACAAAGAGAGTCCAGGAACTGCACCGTTCAAGGTTGACACTACGGATAGAGTCATTTTTATAGAGCTCAAGAGTAAACAAGCTGTTGACTACAATGTGGCCAGGCTAATCGTCAAAAGGGTCGAAAGACTTTTTGAAGTGCATAATAACACACAACTTGACGTGGCTTTTTATCAATATATAGAGGCAGGAGGTGAGTCATGAAAGTTTGGATTGCAAGAGACGCTGACGGTGGGCTGTTTATGTACGATAGCAAACCAGACAGGAAGGACACCTTCTTCATGCCTGAAATCGCCAAAACTACAATAAGAGGACAGTGGCCACTTCCTGAAGGCGCACTCCAGGAAGTGACTTGGGAGAACAGCCCGAAAGAGTACGAAATGGTAATGGACATCTATGAGCTCAAAGCTCAGATCAAGAAAGGAGGAGAGGAATGAAAGCTGAGGTAAAAATACTGGTTGAATACAACCCTGCAGATGATACTGTGTTTCTTTCCTCTCGAGGAGTGGAAGGAGACGGTCTGCCATTGAATGTGTATATCGGGATGCTTCAGGCGTTGTGTAGGATGCAAAAACAGTACAACGATTATCAGCTGGAGATAACAATGACTCCACCATCAGAGATCAGTATTGCTTCTGAAATTCCGGCTCCTCAGCCGCGCATCGAGGTGCCAGCTGTCTCCACAGAGGAAACATCTACCCCCCCCACGCCGAAAACAGTAGTAAGTAAAAAACCTAAGCGGTTTACGGTAGAAGAAAAAACAGAGATTGCTATGATGTATGCAGACGGGCAAAGCATCAAGTCTATCGCCGAAAAGTTCGGCAGGACGGACACCTCCATCAGGCTACTCGTCAGTAAGATGGGCGTGAAGCGCGGCGATGATGTCTTGAATCCCGAAACGCCTGCAGCCGAAAGCGAGCAACCCAAGGAGAAGAAGGAATCCGTGCTGAAGAAGCCCTGGTATCTGCAATCTCAGAGGACGATTCCAAGCAAGAAAGAACAATAACTTAATTATAAACAACATTATGAACATCCTTTACTTTATCGGTTTGGCAGCCACGTTAATCGTGCTGATTATCCTTGGCTGCAGCGCGTACAAGAAAGACGGCAAGCTCGGCATCTCCGTCGGTGAGTTCCTCATGATCCTGTCGCTGATCGGGGCCTCATGGTTCGGCCTGGCGATTCTGCTGCTTGCCTCGTTCCAGAACATGTTGTGGTGGAACATCTCACTATTCACCTTGAAAAGGAAGAATAAGGATGGCGAAACCCAAGACTGAACCCTCACCCGAGGAACAGCGTCTGAAGAAACTTCGTGACGACCTCGAGGAGTACCGGGAGGATCATCCCAAACCCTGGTACCTGCGCACTAAGACAAATTATGACCGTTCATCGAAAGGAGGTGTGACCGAGTACTAGACCAATGGTGGGGAGAAAGGCTTATATAGTAACCGTGTTAATAAACAAAAGTGTGTTAAATGTTAAGTTTTTAAGGAAAGCGAAACAGCCAAACGGCAAAATCCACTCCCCCAAAAGGGGTGTCTAAAAACAACCTGGGTGGTTCGATTCCACCCCTCCCTACAAAGCAGGCCTCTTGCGATAAGGGCCGAGTCGAGAGTAGCTGACGAATGCAAGCGCTCCGGGTGCAACCGGATGAGACGATGGTGCAAGCCCATCCCTCGGCGACACCACACACGGATAACCACCGTGTTCCCCCGACAAGGATAGTCAAGCTGGACGATAAACGCAGCGTGTTGACTTAAAAGAGTTGAGGAGGCCAGCGGGCCAGAAGAACCTCGTGGGACGTGTCCCTCTCGCTACACATTGACGGTATTCCCCGTTTAATGTGGCGCGTTTCGCTGAGGCCCGTGAGGGTAGTAAGGTATGCCAAAATAGGTATTGACATTTTCTAATTCAACCCGGGGGAACTCGTTCCCCCAAAGCAACACCTGGCCCGGGTAGGGCATGCTAAAAATTTTTTCATAGATACAATAGTTATGGGTTAAACAGAAGGAAGTATTGATTTTTTCATACCAGGATTGGCCTGCAGGGATGCACGCCATCCGTCATCACCTGGCCCGGGTAGGGCGTAAAACAACCAAAAGTACTAGTCTTCATAAGGAAAAATTTAAAGTTAATAAAGAAAGTTTTTTCATGGATTAAGTAAACGCTTGGAGGTCGGCTGCAGGGATGCACCCGACCTTGTTTTTGTTGTCTTTTCGTCTGCCTCAGCCTGGTAGTAACTTCGTGCAGTACAAATTTCGGAACATTATGGATTTATCAGACATCACTAGACTTATCAGCACTTTGCGTGCACAGACGGCCCGGGACTCCATCACGCCCAATGGCCTTGGCTCGATCCTGCAGCGCATCGTTGATGCCATCTCGTCGATGAGTGGCATCGATGTGGAGGACGAGGAGGCCATCCTGCAACGTCTCTCTGCCGCTGAGTCCAACGCATCGACGGCCCTGCAGGCTGCACAGAATGCCCAGGCTGGTGCAGCGGGCAACGTCATCGACTCCTTCACCCAATCCCAGGATGAAGATGAAGTGTCGCTCTCTATCAAGCAGCACGGCCACTCTGCCAAGCAGGTCGTTCTCCCTGCTGCATCGTCAACCGGTGCCGGTATCATGACCGCCACCGACAAGTCTCACCTCGATACGGCCTACGGCAAGCGCGTCAACCTGATGAGTGCCCCGTCAAGCGAGTCGGTGGTAACGCTGACCATCACCTTCGGCGACGGCACATCCAAGTCCGTCACCTTCGTGGGCGCGACAGCCGGAACGGGAGGCAAGGCTGGCTTGATGACCAAGGAACAGGCCGACCAGCTGGCAGCACTCGTTGCTGCTGGCCCTACTGAGTCGGTCCGTGACGATGCCGGCTACCTCAAACAGCAATACGCTGCCCCGACCATCCTGCGCAATGTCACCGATACGGTCTTCGATGACCTGGCTATCGGCGATGTTTACTACGATACTGGCCACCTGTTCTACCACACCGAAGACCCATCAGGTGACCCGGACATCGGTGCACCTTCCAGGAAGGTCATCTACTACTGCCTGGCAGACCAGACACTCTACCGCTGGACGGGCTCCCGCTTCGTGCAGGCTGTATTCATTTCGTCAGGTGACGTCACTGTGCCCACCAAGCTCAGTGACCTGATCAATGACATGGGCTTCCTCACCGCCCATCAGCCGCTCAAGACCATCAACGGTCAGACGATTACGGGCACCGGCAACATCACCATCGATGGTGCTGCAGAGCTCAAAGACGCCTCCAACCACATCAAGCAGAGTATGGCCACTCCTGTCGTGCTCCGCAACGTCACTGCCACCGTCTTCGATGATTTGAACGAGGGCGACACTTACTTCGACAGTGGCCACCTGTTCTGGCACACCGAAGACCCATCAGGTGACCCGGACATCGGTGCACCTTCCAGGAAGGTCATCTATTTCTGCCTTGCAGACGGGAAGATGTACCGATGGAATGGAAACACATTCCAGCCTATACTCGCCACGGTCGCAACCAGCGGCAGCTATAACGATTTGAGCAACAAGCCGACCATCTTGTCCCAATCTGACGTGCAGGATATGATTGACGATGCCGTTGAAGACATCAGCGGCGGCGTGAGTAAGGTAAAGATTGGCTCAACGGAATACTCACCGAACATCAATGGTGTTGTCGACATCAGTTCTGGAGTTTCTGCTGCGCAGCCGACCATCGACCCGAATACTGGCAACTGGATTGTGAACGGCCAAGTGACCCAATATCCTTCGCAAGGCGCACAAGGCAACAGCGGTTACACTGGTGCAGCAAACGAGTTGGAGGTGGTCAACAACCTCACCGATGGCGGCGCAACAAAGGCTCTTTCAGCGGAGATGGGAAAGGTATTGGGCGCACGACACTTATATGTAACGGAAGATGCCACGCACATCAACATCAACATAGCATCGAGCCTTCAAGTCCTGAATGTTTCTCCGCTCACGCTTGCGTTCAATGCACAGGTCGGCGGGAACCAGTCAAAGACAATCAGCATCAGCGGGGAAAGCGTGTCTGGAAATGTTACGCTTGAAGTTGACGGCAGCACAATGTTTACGCTATCGCAAAACTCCATATCGCCAGTAGGCGGTGGCGTTGATTCCACCGTAACTGTGACATATTTCCCTGTTGGCAAAACGACCCAAAATGCGACACTCAACGTAAAGGTCGGCAACAACATCGTCGGTGTCGTGCGATTGCAGGGTGTTGCAGCGATTCCGTCCTTGTCGTTGTCTGCAAGTTCACTCGGCATTTACGGCAGCAGTGCAAGTTCCACTGTGTACGTCATCGGCTCGCTGTTAAGCGGCAATGTTGTCGGTGTGTCAAGCAGCGCGGACTTCTCCATCAACCCGTCAACTATCTCGGCAGCAGACATCAATGCCGCTGGTGCGCAGGGTGTCCCTGTCGTTATATCGAGGGTTTCTGGCGCATCTGCTAATGATGCTACAGTCACATTCACTGATTCGGCTGACGGACTCTCGGCCTCACTCGGTGTCACATATGAGGGAACGCCCGCTGTTGATGACATCATCACAAAGGGAGGCATCCGCTACAAGGTGCTTGCCAATAACAAACTCGAGGTAGAGCATAGCACTGGAACAACAGCCGACCCGTCGACCTATTCAGGTGATGTCTTCACCATTCCTTCTACCGTTACTTGGGCGGGAACGGACTACACGGTGAGCAGCATTGGAAATTCTGCATTCTATAAGTCCCAGATACGCCAAGTGATTATCCCTAACACGATTGAAAGTGTAGAGTATCGCGCATTCTCGAATATGTCGGCACTGCAATACCTTGATTTGCCAGACAGTGTTACGAGCGTTGGCAACTACGTCCAGAATGACCCTTTGCTTATCCGCCTCACCGTGCCGAAGAATGCGACACACAGCGCACAGTGGGTGTACACCTCCTGCACTATTCAAACGATGATTGTCCCTACTGGAACGACAAACCCGTTCAGTCAAGGGTATTCTCTCAGCGGTACCACAATAGGAACCATGCGTATCGAAACAACATCAGGAACCGCATCAGGCGAGAATGGAGTGTTATGCCTAAATGCAAATTTCAGTTATCAAAAAAGTCAGGTAAGCAAGTTACAAGTCCCGACAGGCATGAAACAGTATTACTCTGATTCATCAAAGACCCATGCAGGGCGTTGGCTGAAACTACTTGGCTGGAATGGTTCTGATAATGGGGCATCAGCAGACACATTAACCGCAGCAATCGCTAAGATTGAAGAAATAACTGTATCTTGATACTATGGCAAAGGAACTGACAATAAACGGAAATAGGCTCCGAGTGCAGGCCGCAGACGTGGCTTGCGACATAACGGTTGACGGAACGCCGACAACGAACTTGCAAGATGCACTTGACATGCTTGTTGCTAACGCGAACGGTGACGAACCCCCCAATCCAGTGTATGCTGATATGCTCAAGACTGCCGTCATCAACGACAGTGCAATCGGTCTGCCGTTGGACGATGTAGTTTACAATGCCGTTATCGGGGGGGTGGAGGTGTCCAACGCCAGCATGGCGATAGAACGGCTGAAATCATACCATCGTGTTGATGTCGGCATTATCCGCGTCCTTTCGTGGAACATCGGCCATTTCGCTATGGGCAATTCAGCGTCTGGGTATGTCAGTCCATCGCTGCCCGACAGGGGTTATGGAGATTTCACAGAGGGTGAGGCGTACACACCGAATGGCAACGAAGCAGTGCAGAGACAGCGTTGGAACGCAAGACTTGGCGCAATTTCGCCTGACGTCTTTCTTGTTAGTGAGTATCACACGACTTTTTCAAGCGTGGACACTCACGACACCTTGTTCGGTGCGTTTCTTCCGTACTATATTGACGGCACAAACCAAGGGTACAGCCACAACGCACTTTATACAAGGAGATTCCCATTCTACTGGCACGATGGCGTTCTTAAAGAAGAAGTGAATTTAGGCTCAGCGCGGTATCTCCTAAAAGGAATGGTGAAGATAGGGTCTGCCGATGTTGTCATCGCTTGCCTCCATACTACGCCAGGTTCTTCTGCTGAACGCCTTGCACAGTTCGATACGGTAATTTCAGACCTGTCGCAATACAATCATATCATTCTTGGCGGTGATTTCAATGTGGCAGAGCCTGAAGAATATGAGAAGTTCCAAACTGCTGGCTTCACGATGGCCAACCAGATAAACGACCCGCTTATGACATGGCCAGCAACAGGGTGGCAACAACAGTGGAACTCAACGCCAGCAGTGCCGTACTGTTCTTTTGACAACATCATGGTTAAAGGGTTTGCAATGGGCAACGTGACAGTAATTGACGACAGCACCTTAACAGACCACTGCGGAATATTTTGTGATTTAACTTTATTATAATATGAACGACTACATCAAACATCTCGCAGCAGGCATCTTGGCGGCGGTCATCGTCGCCCTGCCCGTGTGGACTGCTTGCTGAAGCGCGAGAGATACAGGCGATAACTCGCCTCGATACTGTTGATGGTAGGCATTTTTGCCGGAGAGTGTAATGGCACGATTATTGCTATAGACATACTCGGCTGCTAATACGAATTGCACATACAGCAGCCGTAACATACATGGATTAAAAATTGCTGACAATAGCGACTCGGGAGAGCCGTTATTGTCTTTTTGAGGGGTACCAAAATGGGGTAACTTCGCCGTATGAAAAGATTGACTCCGGAAATAAAACTCAATATTCAGCTCGGCATCGCTGTCGTGCTGGTCACAGCAGGGCTCGTGCTGCTGTTCTGCGGCTTCTTTGCCGCTCCTCACGGCGAAATCCATAACTCTGTACTGGTTGCCTTCGGTGAGTGCTGCACCTTTGCCGGCTCATTGATTGGCGTTGACTACCACTACCGCTACAAGACCTATGACTCCTATCGGCGCCATCATACGCATCACCCCGGCATGATGGACGATGACAAGTATATGGACTACGAAAAACCCAATCAAGATGAGAATACTGAAGAAGGGATGTAAAGGCGATGACGTGAAGGCCTTGCAAGAGGCGCTTCACCTGTATCCTGACGGTATCTTTGGCCCGCTGACCGAGGAGGCTGTCAAAGAGTACCAGGCAGCCCATGGGCTTTATCCGGACGGTGTGGTTGGCCCTCAGACTTGGGCGACCATCACCGGTGCCGCAGGGCTGTCGGTGTCGAAGCGCAGGATCGACGAAATCATTGTCCACTGTTCGGCAACCCGTGAAGGCCAGCATGTCACCGTCGCCCAGATCAGGCAGTGGCACCTGCAGCGTGGCTTCTCGGACATCGGCTATCACTATGTCGTCTACCTGGACGGCTCAGTGCATGTTGGCCGCCATGTTGACAAGTCGGGCGCTCATTGCACCGGGCACAATACCCACTCCATCGGGGTCTGCTATGTTGGCGGCTGCAGGAGTGACGGCACCACGCCCAAGGACACCAGGACGCCCATGCAGAAGAAAGCATTGCTGGAACTGCTGAAGAAGCTGAAGGCCGTCTACCCGAAGGCCACAATCCATGGCCATCGTGAATTTGCCAACAAGGCCTGTCCCTCCTTCGACGCCCGCAAAGAGTACGCCAATATCTAACTCAAAACCATAACGCCTATGGAATCGCGCTACAAAGACCTGTTCAAGAGCATCATGTTCATGTTGCTCATCATTCTGGTGTTACTCCTGATCTCTATCTCTGTCTCATCGTGTCGCAGCACGAAAGAATCCACCCGCGTGGAGACCGCAACAGCCGAAGCTGTCACGGTCACCACACAGGATGTCACGTCTGTCGATCAGCAGCACATCGACCACAATTTCACCCTTTCTCTCGATAGCCTTGAGCTGTGGCTTCCCATCGGGCAGGAGAACCTGGCTTACCTTCTGCCCGATACAGCCACGACGCTGGCACAGCAGTCATCCCAATCGAACAGCAACGGCCGGGTGCCGGTGCTGCTCAAGGCCCGCCGTGCCACCCTCACCAGCGGGACAGTGGCCGAGAGAACGGTGGTGCAGACTGCCCAGCTGCAGGACTCGACCAGCAGCAGCCAGGACACCACATCACAGATCCAGGAGTCCAGTGATGTCGTAGCCGTGGCTCATCCGGTTCCTCCCTGGGTCTATATCGTCCCTGCAGTCATCCTTGCCCTGGTAATACTATACTTCATCCATCGCAAGGTCAAGCAATGACTCAACGTGTTTCATCATAATAATAGAATGGAGGTGGTATAATTATCTGACTCTCCCCGGTGCAACCCTGCATCGGGGAGTTTCGTTGGGCCGTGATGACTCCGTGTGCCCGCATCCACTCCGTTCCCGCTCCATCCCTCACAGGCCTTGGGCTCGCTTCTTTCACCGCATCCCGCCATGCCCGGCTCACCTTCCTATGGCGTGGGCTTCGTGCCTCGCTCTCGCTATAGTCAGGATGAGCCCGACATGGTTACCGGGATGCGGTGCGCTCACGCCGGCCACTGAGGCATTGCGCTGCCACTCCGTTACATGCGGCGCACTGCATCATCACCGCCCATCGATGGGGCATGGTGGCAGCATCACGTCACCCTTGATGAGCCAGACGCAGGCGCCAGGCCCATCACCGCGCATCGCTCGGCTGGGGCAACACGATTTTAACATGTGTTAGCATATTCCGCTAACTTGGGGAAGGGGAAGGGACACCCACGCCGCAGGGCGGGCGGGGGGTCGTCTGACAGAGTTAAAGGGATATTCCCTTTAACAATACCCTGAAAATGCCGTAAATACAGGCATTTATGAATATGATTTTTACATACCAACAAAATTTAACCAAGAAAAACGCATAAAAATCACGCTGAATGCGCTATTATTCCAACGGTTTCCGCCATGTCGCGCTGAACATGGCGGAATAAGCAAAACGCTCCAAAAAATTAACATCCATTACTTTTTTCTCGCTAATGCGTGTATTACTACAATAGCCGTTGTAAATATACACGCACCAAAGGAAAAATTGTTACCTTTGCAGGGTAACTTAATCTTCATTGTTATGGAATACGGAGTAAAATACATTATCGGTTATCCAGGATGGGATAACAAAAGGAATGTGAACGTGAGTGCCAACAAAGGCGTGGTGCGCATCTATGAGCCTGTCTTCAAGAAAGAGATTCTCATCAATGGCCAGGACATTCTTGACATCTCGTTTGATGCCAAGAGTAAGCGCAGCGGTGCCCGTGCCGCAACTGGTGCCCTCATCGGTGGTGTCCTAACTGGTGGCATTGGTCTGCTGGCTGGTGCTGCTATCGGTGCCAAGGCCAAAGACAAGAGCGAAATCGTGCTACTGTTTAATGAAAATGGCAGGGAGCGCCAGATTCTGCTTCAAACCAAGGACAAAACTAACGCGGTTTTCAATCTCATTCAGGATGCTATTGCATTTGCCAAGGATAATCCAGCTGCTGCTCAAGAAGAAATAGAAATCAGAGCTAAGCGGACTGAGATGGCCAAGGCAAACAGTAATAATGAGAATCAAGCAGGCGCTGTTATAATTACCATTATTTTCATTGTGCTGATGGTTATATTTCTCGCAAAATGTATGGATTAAGCAGATTCAAACCTGCTTAATCGGTAGTTTTCGCGGAAAACTCGCGGAAAATCGGCGGAATTTCACGGAATTCTTGCCGATTTTTATGTTATAAAACATATTTCGGCAATTTTCTGGCGTTTTGGCTTGTACATTTACAACGGGCGTTGTACATTTGCCGATGCCAAACAACCAACGATGTTAGTCATCGCCGTGGAGCGTCGGATACGCTCGAAAACCTCGGGCTTTTTTTTGTGCTCGAGTCAGCCCATAGAAAGGCTGCCCTTCCGGATCAATAAAGCGCTCCCTCGGGATGACACTTGTTGGTTGTTTGGCGACAACGGAACGGGTGGCCGTTTCTTTATATCACCCATAGCCAAACAACCAACAAGTGTTATGAACAACACAATTCAAATCAACCGAGAGAGTGAGAGCTATGAAGCTCTGGCTACAGCACTGGGTCACATCGTGCTGAAGTTTTTAACCCTGCAAGTCAACATCCTGCTGGCGGCTGTCGCCCTGGTGTGCCTGCTTGCCTATTACATCAGCGAGCAGCACATGGACCTCACCATCGTGGCGATCCTCGCCTGGGTGGGCCATCTGTCCGTCATGCTTTGCATCAGTATTGCGAAAGGAGGTGACCAGTTATGATGACCGGCAATCCCATCCTTTCGGACGCTGCCATGCGTGCGCAGCAACTCGAGGCTCAGTATTCACGCAAACTGAAGGACCTGCGCCAGGCTAAGGAAGACGAGCTGGCCCAGGTGGATGAGCGACACAAGATCATCAAGACCTCCTACCGCATGGAGCGCATCCGCATCAAGGAGGATTTCAGCCTGCGCCGCCTCAACCTCAAGACTCAGATTGCCCACCTTCATGATCAGCGGGCCAACCTGCGCCACGCCTTGAGCGTCGATGCCGACACCACCGGCATGGGCGACCTTGAGGACTTCACCAACCGCATCGAGGCCCTGCATAAGCAGGTCATTGGCCTTGAGCGTCAGATGGTGACTGCCTTGAATGATGCTGAGGCAGCCTTCGACAACCGGTGCAAGGAGAACCAGGAGGAACGCCGGGCCATCAACAAGCACTACATCAACCAGGCTGATGAACTTCATCAGCAGTACCTGGCAGCCGTCGAGCAGAACCGCCAGGCACGCCAGCAAGAGGAAGGAGGTGCTGAGGTATGAGTATGTTTGAAAAGCCGTTAACGGAAATCCCCTTTAATGTCAAGATGGCAAGGCATATCAAGCACGAGGTCATCAAGGGCGAAGTAAGGACTTTAGAATTCCGCAAAGTGAGGCTTCTGGTCTTCAATGCCAAGGGAGACTTCCCTGTTGTGGGCCTTGTTGAATTTGGCGATCAAGAAGTAGCCATGCAATGGACGCTCAATGGCAAGCGTGATGTTAGAAATAATGTGACCACCGGCCATGACTTGTTGCTGCTGGTCCCCGATGAGGAAGGAGGTGAGTCATGATTAAGTGGCGTGCAAAATACCAGGTATCAACCAAGGCATATTCTTATGAGCTGGTGATGGACGCTCTTACTGCAGCCGCCATGCTCCCCGCCTTGAAGCGTGAGCACAAGCGTGAGGCCAAACTCTATGAGAAGTATAAGGATATCCACGATAGTGGCGAAGCCGACGAGAAGCAGCAGACCATGATGATGAAGCATGAGAACGCCATGCGGACTCTTGGCAGGATCATCGAGACGATTGAACCTCAACTTAACATGAAAGGAGGTGCGCGATGAGTGCCAAGAGATATCACTTCCAGCTGCTGAATGGGCGCAAGGTGGTGGCCGACGCCAACTGCACCTTTGAGGAGATCCGGCGCATGGGCGACACCATGGCCACCAGCCAGCGTCACCAGATCAATGTGCGAGCCTTCAACGAACCGCTGAACACCTGGGACCACCTGGGCAGCTTCATGGGTAACCGCTGCTTCCATAATTGGACCGGTGACTATTGGACTATCAACGAGGACTACAAGGGCATGTCGCCCGCCGGAAAGGAGGCTGTTGCTGTATGATCGAGGACGGATTGAAGATTATGGCCACCCGATTTGAAGGCCGTGGCCACATCAATATCACGATAGAGCGCTGCATCGATGTCAATGACACGAGCGTGCCAGTGGCATGCCGCATCCACATCGATAGCCCCGTTGACAATGGCATGAGCGTGCCAGACGATACCATCTGGCTCGATGACATCAGCGACCTCGAGGTGCTGCATGACGCCATCGGTGCCTATATTGAGATGATGAAGGAGAACCAAAAAAGAAAGGAGGTAAACAATGACGTGCAAAGTGTGTAAGTGGGCGAACTACCCGCCCTGTGCCAAGAACATCCCCTGCTGTGACTGCCCCGACAAGAGCTGCAACAGCCGCCAGCTGGGCTGCAACTACAAGGAAGGAGGTGACCATGGACAGTAACCAAGTTTCACCGGCTGCAATGGCATTGGCAGCCTATCTGGAGAACTTTGAACCCGCCCAGGATGGCACGGACGTGCTATTGAAGACCACCGAAGCCATAGAGCGCGAGCTCCAGGACATGGCAGAGCCCCAAGAGGGCGAGGTGGCCACCCTCATGCAGATGGCCGGATATCGCATCGTGTATCGCCCTGATGGCCGACATGGTTGGGCGATGGCCAGGCGACAGTAACATTTTTTTTGTTGACATTTTTTAGTTTGAACAAAGGCCCGGGCCTTGCGTCGAGATGACGCGGGGCCCTTTTTCTTTTTCGGGAGTTTATGTTTTATGCCAGGGCTCCTGCCCGTCGGGAACCCCGGACCCCTACTTTAAGCGAATATCATAGTGCACAGGTACCGTTGTACTGGCTCAAGCCTTCGATGGAGGGGGAGCGGGGCCCGACGCCCGAACCTGCATGATGATGTATAGGAGAATGTTGGCGAATTACCATACATAAACAAGGCTCGAAGCAGCCGCCAAGTCGGCGGTGTATTCATAAATTTATTTTTTTACTTTTTACTTGTTTCAAAGGTAAAAAAAAGAGTGCAGTTGTACGGAAGTGGGAAAAGTTGCCGAAAATCAGCAAGTTACAAGCGCACGATTTTGCGAAAAAAAAAGTGCGGAGTTGTACGTACAGTGCAGTTGTACGGGGCCCGAAAATCGTGCAAAAATCGTGCGGAAGTTAACGCACTGATGCACAACGAATTGAATATTTCAAAATGGGTAGCCCGTACAACTGCACAGTTTTTTTCTATATATAAGGCACCCCCACGTAGAAACTTTTATAAAAAGTTCTGCACATTTTTGTTTCGGTTACTTGCACCTGAATATGAAGAAATTAGTATCTTTGTGCTATCGATATCAGTATTGTGCGCTATGATGATCATTTACCTGACACTACCGAAGTATCTCGGCGAATGGTGCCTCCATGACTGGGGCGACGCTAACGGCGTCGTGCGCTTTCCCCGTGGGAGTGCCGAGAATGATGTGCTCGAGATGCAGCTGGACAAGTTGCCGGAGGGAGCAGAGCCCCAGCTGCGCGAGGATGGTCAAATTGCCATCGAGATTCCAGACTTCAAGTCGAAACCTGCACCCTACTGGTGTGTGCTCAGTGAGTATGCCAGGAAGGTACTCACCCATGTGATCATGGTGAGGTTCCGTGTCCAGCTGTGGAATGACCTCTACAAGGTGGAGAAGCTCTCGCTGCCCATCACCGACTGCATCTATGACTGGATGGAGCGGCACGGCATCGAGCCCGAGGAAAAGTCCTGGGAAGCCATCCGCCAGATGTTCTTCAGGCAACGAAAAGCCTACCGCGAGGGTCAAACCCCTCCTAAGCGATAAAAACGCGATTTTTAACACGTTTTAACGTGGATTTCAAACCGTAAATCTAACAAACCTCAACAAAATGCAACTAAACAACCAAAGTATAACAAACAACTACTAAGCACTACAACATGACACAGGACAGTTATAACATGCCGGGCATCGTCGAAGTCAGACATCTCAAGCCCGAAGACATCACCCCCGATGTGGTGAGTTGCTACCTTGCCGGAGTTCCCGCTGCAGTGTTCGTCGATGGCACGCGCGTGTCATTGGAGGGCGAGCCTACCTGCCAGGCCGTTGAGGAACATAGCAATAACGGCAGGATCGAGAAGGTGACGCTCACCTTCATGACCACCGAGGACGTGCCGCGTGCCGGCGTCGTGTGGATGATCCGACAGGCCAATGGCGGCTGGTGGCTCATCGGGCGCCGTGAACCCGTTTACCCCACCGTGAAGGTCACAACCAACACCGGCGTGCCTGGTGGTGACCGTGCCGTGGCGACGGTGACGGTGGAATATCAGGGCTATAAAGCGCTGATTCCCCTGGAGAATTGAGGCCTTAAAGTCTTTTATATAGGGCGTTTGAGGGCTTAATTTTGTGACAAACTCGATTGATTATGGCAAAAAGAACCTATCATCTGCATCTGAAGGGCTACGTCGGCGGCTGGAATTTTGACAGCGATTACGTCGATTATGTCCTCAATAAATATAAGGACGATGAGGTGCACGTGCTCATCAACTCGCTTGGCGGATCCGTCGCCACGGCTTTGAGTGTGAGCGCTGCCTTCAAGCGTCATGGCAACGTGCACGTTCACTATGAAGGCATGAACGCGAGCGCTGCCACCATCGCCTCCCTGGGTGCCAAGACGGTCACGATTGACCGCAATGCGATGTACCTGGTGCACAAGTGCAGCCAGTTCATGCTCGTGTGGGACCAGATGAATGCCGACCAGCTGGACCAGTTCATCCAGGAGTGTGAGAAGACCAAGAAAGATCTCAACAAGATAGACCTGAACATCGCCGGTGGCTATGCTGCCCGATGCAAGAAGGAGAAAGCCGAACTGCTCGACCTGATGAGAGAGGGCGGCTGGCTCACCGCCGAGGAAGCTCTTGACTGGGGCTTCGTCGATGAGGTGACCGACCTGCCCGAAGACAAGAAGCCGGTAATGACGGAAGAAGTGAAGGACTTCATGGCAGCCGAGGGCATCCCGATGCCCAACCTGCCCATGGACGATGACGATGAGCGCGGCATGTTCTCCCGCTTCAAGGAATTCTTGAGAGGTATCTACACAACCAAGGAAACAACTAACCAAGTATTAAGCACAATGAAGAAGAAACTTTTCTCTGTTATTGCTGCCATCCTCGCTGTCGAGACCTTCGAGTGCGAGGAAGGTGGTAGTGCCTCGCTGACCGATGAGCAGCTCACCACGCTGGAGAACCACATCAACTCCCTGCAGGGCCAGGTTGATGAGGCTCACACCCAGATGGTGGAGCGCGACAAGGTAATCGAAGGCCTCAAGGCCCAGATCGTGGCCAAGGATGCTGAGATTGCGGATCTGTCCAAACAGCCCGCCGCAGCCACTCAGCAGGTGACTAATCAGAACCAGGCTGCCGCCGAGCCTTCGCAGCTGCAGGACTACTGCGCTGAGGTGAGCGAAGCCCGCGAAATGTTGAACCAACTCAAAAAGTAAGACAACATGGCTAACCATCTTATCAATGTAACCCCCGACGAGGCTGCTTGGAAGAAAGCGGCTGAAAAGTGGGGACGTGTATTCCTGAAGATGCCCGTGCTCGCCATGGGCGACGCTACCAAGTTCATGACGGGCCTTCCCGGCTGCCGCACGAACCAGCACCTGGGCACCGTAGAGAGTGAGGCCCAGTTCTACCCCTACGTGGCCGACAAGCGCGGCGATGGCTCGACGGCCATCAACTTCGAGACGCTGGAGATCTTCTTCGGCTCGATGATCCACGACTTCGTGCCCAACGACTACATCCAAACGCTCCTCGGTGAGCATGCCGACAAGCTCGGCATGGGACAGTCCCAGAGCGAGATGGCAAGGCTCGTGCTGAGCACCATCATGGAAAGCGCCGGCGAGAAACTCGCCCTCGCACTCCCTGTAGCTAAGCGCAATGCCAGCGGCAACACCACGCTGGACCTGTTCAATGGCTTCGCCACCTTGATCTCGTCGGCTATCATCTCCGGCAAGGTGTCTGTCGCCAACGGCAACCTGGTGCAGATTTCGGACGCTATCACTGCGGACAACGTGGTGGAAGTTATCAAGGGCCTGGAATATGGTCTTGACACCCGACTGCGCCGCCAGGAGCGCTTCCTGTTCTGCGATCCCGCCATCGTTGACCTCTACAACGAGGGCTACCTGCTCACCCATCCCTCGGTGCCCTACAACCAGAAGTTCGAACAGAACTACGTGGAGGGCAGCAACCGCAAGATGACTTTCGCTCCGCTCGACGGTCTCGCTGGTACAGGCGTGATGTTCATCGCTCCCAAGAAGAACGTCATCTATGGCTACGACGGTGTATCGGACGAGGAGAAGTTCGAGGTACTGCGCCTCAATGCTGACACCTTCACGGTAAACGCGAAGATGTTCTTCGGTGTGGGCTTCCGTACCTACGACAAGCGCTTCCTGAAGGTGGCTATGATCGCTGGTGGATCGGCTGTTCAGCCGAACATCGAGCCCAGGGAGGTCACCCTGGCAGCTAACGCTACCTATGACCTGAGTGTATTCCCGTCAACGGGCTGGACCTTCTCCTCGTCGGCAACCGGCAAGGCTACGGTCAGCAGCGCGGGTAAGATTACGGGCGTCGCCGCTGGATCTGCAAACATTACCTGCACCAACGGCACCACCGAGATTGTTGTGAAGGTAACCGTTACGGCTGCCTAAACCGTATTGTTGAACCTTTAATCTGAACAATCAATATGGCAAGAGAATGTGTATCTGCTCTGCAGAAATCTCTGGATTGGTGTGACGGTATGCCCCAGTACCCGGGCATCCGTCGCCGTGCCTACTTCTGCAACAAGAATTTGATTGCGAAGTGGCCCACCTTGACCCGTGACGCCTTTGGACGTCCCACCTCGAGCGTGTACAGCGGTGACTTCGAGCTCGTGGAGAATGCCACCTTCCAGTATGTGGACATCAACCCCGACAAATCTCAGCTCACCAGCGAGCCCCAGGGCGAAAAGCCCAGCCAGACCCAGCTCAACAAGCTCGTGCTCATGCACAATGGCGTTGATGAGGAGGCTACGGCTGCCGCTGGCTTCCTGAACAACTCGGACAACGTGTTCATCGTTGAGGACATGGCTGGCAACTTCCGCGTTGTCGGCAATGACAAGTGGCCGACCTTGACCACCGTCAACCAGGACAATGGCCAGGGCACGACCCCTGCCGGCACCACCATCAACGTGGAGGTGACCGACGAGCTGGCCGCACCCTTCTATGTCGGTAAGATCGTTACCGCTGACGGTGACGTCTATTCGGCAAAGGTGACCGCCGATGCCGCCGCAACTCCCACCGTGACGCCTACGAGCGTTAGTTTGGCGGTGAATGCGACCAAGCAGCTCACCATGACCCCCGCCACAGGCTGGACCTTCGAGAGTTCAGCTGAAGGCAAGGCTACCGTGAGCGATGCAGGTCTCATTACCGGCGTTCAAGCTGGCTCGGCTACCATCACCTGCACCCATGGCACCGGTGCCGATGCGGTGGAAATCGAAGTGGCCGTGACCGTCACCGCAGGTTAAGCAAAATCTGAAAAATAGGGATGGAGAGTTACGCCGATGGGCTCTTGACGGATGTGCCGGAATCTGCGCAACTCTCCGCTCTTTTAGATGATCTTGACAACCCGCCTGAGGCCAAAGACCTGTTCGCTGTGCAACAGCGTAAGGGTTGGGATAAGTCGGTTGAAGCGCGATGCGACTTCTCCTTCAGGCTCAGGCTGACGCGCCGAAGCGATGTCAACTTCATCTCCATCTGGCAGAAGACGGTCCATGGCCGCACCTTGACTGATATCAAGAACGACCCTGCCATGGTGGAGTTCTGCGCCAAAAACATCGTCCCTGTCATCCGTGAGACGGTAGGCCATTTTCTTGACAAGGGCGACTGGTGCATCTGCACATCGCCAAAGCGCAGGCATAAGGCCAGGAACTTCGCAACGCTCATCAGTGAGCGCATCGCTGAGTCCCTGGCTATTCCTTTTTATGAGGATGTGGCACTGTGCCGGACACGCCAGCGCGTGAATGCGGTATTTGACCTGAACGTGCTACCCAAGGAGCCAAACGTCATCGTGTTTGATGACTTCGTGACCACCGGGCAGACGCTGGCAGCGATGAAGCAGCTGCTCATCCAGCATGACAAGAACATGCTATTTTTCACACTTATCAACAACAAACTATGATTGACGAAAAATTAACTCAACGCATCAAGCAATGGCTGGACACCCCTGCCGAACAGCGCGACATCAAGGACGGTGCCCTGCTGCTGCTGAAGATGAACCACAACAAGGTTCAATATAGGAATATCTGCATGTTCCCCAAGAAGTGGGCCGGTGCCCTCGAGAGTGAGCTGCAGAAACGCCTTGCCTTCCGTCTCGACAACATCTCCCATGAGCAGGTGGAGCAGATGCGTGACCAGGTGAAGACCATCGCCAAGTCCCGCTCCCTGCAGAAAGATAACCCTGCCAGCGAGTTCAAGGGCGGCAAGCGTGCCGACCATGACCAGTTGCCCGAGGAGATCCAGGCAGCCTACACCGAGAACCTGGGCATCATGCAGCGCATGAGGATGCTGCATGGCCGTCTCGTGATCCTGGAAGAAGCAGCCGCCGGCAAACAGATTCCCTGCCATGACTCTGATTGCTTCCCGCTGCTGCAGGAACTTATCGAACTTGATAAGAAATATCACGACAACTGGGCTAAGTATGATGACTTCGACCTCGAGAAAGGCCAGGTCATTGAACAGCTTGACGCCCGTGCCGCCAGCAAGAAGGCCTGCAACATCATCAACCTCAACAAGGGACGCTATCGCCGTAACCCGACCGAGGAACTGAAGAAGCAGCTGGCCGACAATTATGCCCTGGTCATCAACCCCACCGAGAAGATGACCAACGAGCTCAAAGAACTGGGCATCATTGAATGAAGCGTGGCGTTGACATCGAGCAATGGTTGAAGCCGCTTGCAGAGGCAGAGAATCAGGCCTATCTGACGAATGCCCTGCAGGTGGCCGATGTGCTCGAATGGATTCTGGAGCAGGTGGGCAAGGCGACGGTGTGGCAGACCTCGTTCTCCATCAGCGAGGAGTTTGTGCGCCGGCTGTTCTTCATCGAGAAGTCGGGACTGGTCCAGGAATATAACCTGGTACTCGACCATAAGGCGACGAATAAGACGATTCAGTTGTGGCCGTTCCTCACCCAAGTGGTGGAGAAAACCTTCCTGGCCGACAACCACAGCAAGGTGCTGCAGGTGGAGAGCGTCAAGGGCGAGGTGGTGACGGTCATCACCAGTCAGAACCTCACCCGTGGCAACCGCACCGAGAGCGCTTTTGTCTCGACAAGCCTGACCATCTTCAGGACCATCAACGCCCAAATCAAAGATTTAATAACTAACCACAGTGTGCCGCTCCATGACCTTTACAGAGGAAGAATTGAAACAGATTGAACAGATGGCATCGCTATACATGTCCATCTCGGATATCGCCACCATCATGGGTGTGTGGCCCGAGGAACTGCGCCGCCAGATCAAAATTAAAGGCAACCCGGTGGCCATCGCCTATAATAAGGGCAAGACCATGCGAAAACTGGAGCTCCGCAAACAGGAAATCCAGCTCGCTCAGGTGGGTTCACCGCTCGCCTTGGAGAACGCCCGGCAGGCACTCATCGATATGGAGGAAGACGAATAATGCCGTTACCTAATATCATAGAGGTCGCAAAGAAGGACTTGTTTACCGCCGAGAAGGATTTACAGGTCCGCTATGACGTGATTACCATCAACCACCTGATGCGCATCCGTGCCGAATATCAGTGGGTGCTGGCCAATCCCGACCTGCCTGACCGTCAATTCGTAGAGGAATTCACGGGCAGGACCGGCATGCACGAGCGTGCCATCTATGGCGACCTGAGCGTCATCAAGCAGCTGCTGCCCGCATTAACGAGCTCCAGCCGTGACTGGCACCGCTGGAAGGCGAATCAGATGCTGCTCGAGACCTACCAGATGGCCAAGAGACGCAAGGACACCAAGACCATGGAACGCGCCGCTGCTTCCTACGCGAAGTATAACCGTGTTGACCTTGAGGATGAACAGCTCATCCCCTATGAGGATATCGTTATCCAGCCCTTCACGGCGACCAATGACCCGAGCGTGCTCGGCATCAAGCCCATCAAGGACATTGAACAACGCATCAAGGAGATGATCGATAAATACCGCAAGGAGACCATCGACATCGAGGATGTGGAATATGAGGAAGCAGACCTCGAGGAACAGGAACTGTTTGCACCACCTAAGAGAGATGAAGGAACCGAATCCGATATACTTCAATAAGCCACAACGGCTGACGCAGCTCATCGGTGCCAATACCACGGTCATCGTGGCTGGCCGTCGTACCGGCAAGACGGACTCCATCGCTGCGCCTTTTGTGTTGCGTAACATGCAGCGCATGGCTGGCAGCACCGGGGGCATCGTTGTGCCCACCTTCAGGCATGGCTTGACCAACACCATTCCTGGACTGTTGACGGCATGGAAGCGATGGGGCTTCAAGGAGGGCATCCACTATGTGGTGGGCAAGAAACCTCCCAAGTCGTTTGCCTCGCCAATCATCGACCCGAAATACTATGAGCACGTCATCAGCTTCTATAATGGCTCAGTCGCCATCATCCTCTCGCAGGATCGCCCGGGTGCAGCGAACTCGTTAACGCTGTCGTGGGTCCTCGTTGATGAGGCCAAATTCATCGACTACAATAAACTGAAGGATGAGGTATTCCCCGCCAATGGTGGCATCAAGAGCCACTTTGGCAAGCATAGCTTCAACCATTCATTGATGATATTGAGCGATATGCCGCAGACCAGCAAGGGGTCCTGGTTCCTTCATTATCGGGAGAAGATGGATGAGGAACTGATTGAAACCATCACGGGCACGCTCTATCATATCTGGTACACCAAGAACCGCATCCGCGAGATGCAGGCTGCAGGTAAACCAGTGCCTGGTTACCTGCGCAACCATCTGCGCCGTCTCGATCGAGACTTGAATCGGATGCGCTCGGTGGCCGTATATTATAAGGAATACTCCTCCATCGAGAACCTGCAGCTGCTTGGTGAGAACTACATCAAGCAGATGAAACGCGACCTCACGCCGCTGACCTTCCAGACTTCCATCCTGTGCCAACGCATCGGCATCGCAAAGGATGGCTTCTATAACTCCATGCGCGAGAGCCACAAGTATGACGCAAGCGACTTTGAATATCTCGACTCGCTGGGCTGGGACCCTGACCCGATGGCTCTGGACAGCCGCGCGGATCGTGACGTGGATCCCGATGCGCCCATCTGTATCGGCATGGACTACAACGCCAACATCAACTGGATAGTGGCAGGCCAGCCCAGGGGCAAAAAACTGCTCGTGCTCAAATCCTTCTATGTGAAGTACGAAAGGAAACTGCCGGAGCTCGTGAACGACTTTTGCTCCTACTATATGCACCACCGCGAGAAAACGGTCATCTTCTACTATGACACGACGGCCCTGGGCAGTAACTATGCTGTCAATGACCAGGACTTCCGCTGGGTCATCATGACCGAGTTTGAAAAGCGTGGATGGTATGTCCAGGATGTTTACTTGGGGCACCCGATGCGCCATGATGAGAAGTACCTGCTCATCAACCAGGGTTTTGCCGGCAAACAACGGCTCATGCCGATGTTCAACCGCCAAAACAATGACGACCTCATCCTGGCCATCCAGACGGCTGGCGTGGAGCGTGGACGCAATGGCTTCCGCAAAAACAAGTCCGGCGAGAAACTGGAGGAGAACGAAGAAAATCTGCTGGAACATCGTACCGACGGCACGGATGCCTTTGATACGCTATATATAGGGTGCGAGAAGTTCCCCCAGGTGGTGGCTTCAAGCAACTACTCGATTTCCGGTATTGGATAAGTTAATTTCATTTTCATACTTTATCATTTAACATAGTAATGAATGTGATGGCGACTCGTGAGGGCCGCCATCGCTGTCTCATATACTCGCCTCTCTACAGGTCGGGAGGGAATGACATGGGAAGCCGCCATAAGGAATTTTATAGGTTGCATTGTCCAAGTCGCTCCCAGCTTTTTCCTGTGCAAAGGTAGTGGGCATCGTGATACTGCAAGGCCATGCACAGTTTTCTTGAAAAATCTCCATCCCCTGCAGGGTAGTATTTTTCTGAAAAGCCTTGACAGACGTATCACTAACAGCCCTTACCTGAATAGCACCGTAAAAAGGCTATACGCGACAACATGGACAATGATTATTAACATATAAAATTTTTAATCCATTATGACAGCTTCTTATAACATATCATTCCTGGGTTCTCCCATCCCTGCTGAGAGCCAAGTAAGTAAAAGGGCTTACCGCTCATCCAAGTACAATAATTACATGGTTGAAGTCGTGGACTTTGACAATGAGAGTCACACCTATGAGGTGGATGCCCGAAGCGAGCAGGAGGCCAGCGAGCTGGCCGCCGACATGGCCATGGCCGAAGGCCTGCAGGTGAATTACTGTAATGTGTATTTATACGTCGATAGTTTTTAATCCATTCAATTTTTAGTATTATGGCAAATCTGATTTTAGCAAGCAAGCACGAGGTAAAGAGTGGTGCAATGATGTGGCATGTGTACCGTAGTGAGGACAATGTGAAAAGTGGCGATTTCTACTTTTCGGAGGCGTTGAAGGCGTTGCGGTATGCGTTCATCCTCCGCAAGCGCACTGGCGCCGTCATCCCGAAGGCTATCTATAACAAGCTGATGGCCGAAGTGAAGGCAGCCCAGCCCGAGCCCGAACAGCCTGCAGCCCCAGAGCCTTCACCCGTGGCAAAGCAATATGCCGAGATGAAGGCCAAGCATCCCGATGCCATCCTGCTTTTCCGCCATGGCGATTTCTATGAGGCCCATGGCGATGATGCCGAAGTGGTGGCCGATGTGTGCGGCCTCACCCTCACCCGCATCGATGAGTTTTTCCATTATGAGAAGCCCGCCTACATGACAGCCTTCCCAGCTCATGCAATCGACAGCTATCTGCCCAGGCTGGTAAGGGCAGGCAAGCGGGTGGCCATCTGTGATGGGCTGTAATGCCACCCTGCAGATCATCGCGCCGAGCGTACCCCAAAAAGGTGCGCTCGGCCTGTCTTTTCATAGAAAAGTAGTCGTTTTTACTTTTGTAGTATGGCAACGACACTTCAAAATAACCTTCTGGCGTATTACTTCAGCAGCCAGCTGCCCGACCTCCGCTGGGAGACGGACAGCGAGGCCTTGACGGTATCGCTGTTCTGCCCTGATGGTGGCTCCATCCTCGAGGTGACGTTGACACCGACGGCAAACGTGGTGAAGCTGTGGGAAGTCCGCGAAGTGGTGGAGCGCAGAATGCACCACCTGAACCGGTCCTATATCACGCTGCTCGTGCGCTGGAGAGAAGCTGGGGAACGGACGTTCTCACAGGCCAATGCCGTCCATGTCTATTACTGCAACCTGAACATCTACACCAGCTGCAGTGAATGGATGATGACCCACTTCTTGACCACCCTGGAGAGTAAACCGCTGCCGGCACCAGGCGCAACGGAAAACCTGTTTTTCGTGCACCCGGTTCCTGTGGCTGTTACTCCGGAACTGCTGGCAACATGCCGCCTGACCACTGGTGAGGTAAGGGTGATAGAACTGGAGGAATACTTCAGCGAAATCCCTGCCAACGGTACCGCTGTGCGACAGGTGCTGTGGAGCCTCAACAACGTGACAACCGCCGCCATGGAGGCCGAGGAGACGGTGGAAGAAGTGATTGGCGTGACCATCCGGGTTGAATCTAGAGTGATGACATACTACAAGCCGGCGATCCCTGCAGACCAGGCTTTCGTGTTTGCGAATGCCTTTGGAGTGCAGGAGACGGCCTGGCTGAATTGTGTGACGGTCACAAAGACGAAAGATGCCCGCAAGGTGGCATCCGTCGCCCGCCGTGCCATGCTCTATGACTTCGACCAGAGCGTGACACACGAGGTGGAGACGTCCCCGCTGCCGCTGGAGGTAGCCCACTGGCTTGCCCAGCTGGTGACCAGTCCCTGGACATGGTTGGGTAATGGCGAGCCTATCATCATCACCGATGGCGATGCTTCCATCAGTGACGATGCAGCGGTAATGAACAACATAAAATTCACATGGCAGTATGATGATGCCCGTGACGTGATGACCATCGACGGCACCGACATCAACATCTTCCAGCAACCTCCGTTCAGTCATCAGTTCGATTAAATGGCACAGTCTATCCACATATCGACAGCTCGCAAGATACTCGAGTCGGGAGATCCGGTGGACATCGCCTTCTGGACAAAGGACGGCGACCTGATCGAACTGCATGACGTGGTGGGGTTGAGATATAACTTCAGGTCGGGTACCCACAACATCAAAGTGCTGGCCTCTCGCCAGATTCGCACCATCCGCGATGTGTGCATCTATCAAATTAATGGACTAACAGTTTACCTATGAGCAAGAATACTGGATATGAGAGATTCATGGTGCCGAGCATCCACGACATCCCCGGGGTGCAGGCTAAGGCTGCTTTTCTGAACGTCAACAGCAGCAGCGTGTTCCGTGAACAGGACATCGAAGCCCAGCCTCTTGGCGACCACGAATATTATATGCCGTGGGGTATGGACAACGCCATGCCCTATAACATCATGGACCTTATCGAGAGCGACGAGACGGTCTCGACCTGCCTGATGTGGAACTCGCAGATGTGCTATGGCTCGGGCCTGCAGTATAACACAGAGAAAGCCACCAAGAAGGTGGCCGACGATGTGGACGAATGGACGCTGGAGAATTCACTGCCTACCTACTTCTGGGGCGTGGCACAGGACATGAAGCACTGGGGCTTTGCCATCAGTGTCATTATCCTGAGCAAGGACCGTAAACGCATCTCGCGCCTCATCCGCAAGGAGGCATGCTATTGCCGCTTTTCCCGTGCCAACGAGAAGACCGGCATCATCGAGAAAGTCTATTACGGCCCCTGGCGTGAGGCAGTGTTGGACATCGATAAAGTGGAGACCATTCCCCTGCTGAATGAGTTGAATCCCTGGGGCGACCTTCAGGCACGCCTCAAGGATCCCAAGAACAAGGATGCCAAGTTCGCCATCGTCACGAGAATGCCGACCAGCGACCACACCTACTACCCGATACCCTATTGGGCAGCGTTGTTCCGCTCGGGATGGTACGACATCAAGCGCCTTATCGGGCTGGCCAAAAAGTCGAAGATTCAGAACTCGTCACCCATCCGTTACCTGGTGGAGATTTCCGACAAGTACTTTGAGCGACTGTTCCGTCAAGAGGGTATCACCGACCCGAAAAAACGCCAGGAGCGCATCGTGGCCGTCAAGCAGGAAATCTTGGACTTCCTGTCGGGTGCCGAGAATTCTGGCAAAACTTGGTTTGCCAACTTCTATGTCTCGCCCGACGGCAAGGAAAACCACGAGGTGATGATTACCCGCGTGGATGACCACAAGGAAGGTGGCGACTGGGAGAGCGATATCCAGGAAAGCGTGAACATGATCTGCTTCACCTTCCAGGTGCACAGCAACCTAGTCGGTTCCGTTCCGGGCAAGTCGCAGATGAATAACTCGGGCAGCGACAAACGCGAGCTCTACACCATCGCCCAAGCCCTGCAGAAGCCCTACCATGATTTGATGTTCCTGGTGCATCGCATCATCATCAAGTTCAATGGATGGAAGAATGTGACGGTTGAGGTGCCCTTCATCCAGCTCACGACGCTCGATGAAGGTCTTGACGCAAAACAGGTACAAATCAACAAGAATACCGGCAATGAAGATAATAACGACTAACGAGCTACTGATGGCGCTGGTCCCCAATGTGGTGACCACGGTAGAAGGGGAACAGACACTCTTTGAGAAAATCTCTCCGGAACTGCAGGCTGCTGAGGACTGGGTGGCCCGCACCTTTACAGGTGAAGACATCCTGGATGGTATTGCAGCCGACACGACGGGAACGCTCTGGCAACGTGTTGCCGGCATCATCGTTGAAGATGCCCTTCATCGCGCCATCCCGTCTCTTGACCTGGTGCTCACGCCCAATGGCTTCGGCATCGTGAGCAACCAGAACCTGGCACCGGCATCCAAGGACCGTGTGGAACGTCTCATCACCAAACTGGTTGCCCAGCGTGACAGTTACATCAACCTGCTGATTGATGACCTGAGGACGCTTGCTGAATGGCAGGACACTGAGCAATACCAGTGGTTTGCTGCATCGCTGATTTCATGGCCCAAGGCTTGTGTGAACACTGTCGTTGACCGTCCGCGTGAGGGTCAGCAATGGGACCAGTTCCTGCAGCTGCGTGAACGTGCCATCCTCATCGAGGATGCCATTGCCGAGAAATGGATCAGTCCGGATGTGATGACACAGCTGCGTACTGAGCTGCTTATCGTCAACAATGCCACTGTTCACCAGGTAGCCTTGAAGGTGCGCTCTTGCGTGTTCAATGAGTTGCGCGGCATGCCTCGCAACCATTGGGACCTTGACCGCATCGTGAACTTCATCCGCAACAACGGCGACATCTTCCCCGACTGGGCCACCAGCGAGACGGCACGCCTCTATAACGCGCCCACCATCTTCCGCAACAAGAAAGAATCAACCGGTTACTTCTTCTGATCATGGTTCCCGTTATCCACCTCAATATGCCCAAGTCGTGGAGCGAACTGGACGACCAGCAGCTCTACTACGTCTATGGCTTGATAGCCGACAACCTGAGCGGTGCACAGATCCGCACGCTCTGCCTGTTCCGCTGGGGGCATCTTGGCGTGGTGTGTCGCTATGGCGACGGCTACCTCATCAAGCAGGGCAAGGCCGAATTCTACACCGACGTGGAGCACATCGCTGCAGCCATCTCCTCGCTGAAGTGGCTGGAGGATGTATCACCCAAGCCTGTCCGCATCTCGGTCATCAAGAAACATGAGGCTGTGGATGCGGTGATGAATGGCGTGCCCTTCGAGGATTATCTGACGCTCGAAAACCTGTACCAGGGATTTCTCAACACGACGCGCCATGACCTGCTCAATGAGATGGGACGGCTGCTGTATGATGGTGAGGAACTGATGTTCGGCCAGGCTGAGAAGATGAACATTTTCTTTTGGTGGACATCGCTGAAGGCGTTTTTCGCCAAACAGTTCCCCAACTTCTTTGTTCCGGCATCGGCGCCGAAGGATGGCAACCTGCTTGGTAACGCCAAGTCCATCGGTGCCCAGCTGCAGGAATCCATGAACGCCCAGATCAGGGCACTGACCAAGGGCGACATCACCAAGGAAAAAGAAGTGCTGGCCATGGATACATGGAGGGCACTGACTGAGTTAGACGCACTGGCCCGTGAGGCCGAAGAATGGCAAAGGAAATATGGCAAATCTTCTTGATAAAAACTATAATTGGGATGCAACGGCCTACTTCCGTGACCTGCTGCATCGCAACAAGCTGGCCCGTGAAAAGGGCTACCGCTTCGCTATGGTGAGCGGACTTGCTGGGCTGGAGGAATATATCGAGCAGGCAAGAACGGTGACTGCTGCTGTCTGCATCAGCGAGATTTCCCCCGGCTATACCGAAATGAACAACACACCGCACACCAGGCGCGTGAAGACGGTCTTCATGATGAAGCGTCATGCTATCAATGACATGAAGGCCCGACAGGCGTGCATGGATGAGATGCGGGAACTGTTCCGGCAGATGATGTCGGTATTGTTCAAGGAACGCACCAAGATTGAGCAAGGCATCCTCTATCTTGACCCGCGCGTCTCCTTCCAGGAGATTGAACAGTACTTCGCCATGGGCTGCGCCTGCGCTTACTTCCAGGTGGCCTTCGACGTATATACCAACCTGGTCTATCGCCCTGAGGAATGGCTGAACGACTGACAGAGCAACAGGCGCTTCTTGAACGCGAGAAATACATCAATGCGTTCAACGATACGATGGTGAAGATCTGGAAAGAGCAGATTACACTGCTCGGCGTGATCGACACCGGCGCTCTGCTTGAGTCTCCCATAGGAATCCGCTGCGATAAGAACGACAAAATAACGGCTATCACCCTCGGGCAGTCCTTCCTGGAATATGGTCTTTGGCAAAACTATGGCACTGGCCGAGAAACGCCCCGGGGCAATCCTGGTGACATCGGGCGAGACAAGGTGCGCCAAAAGCACCCATGGTTTTCCCGCAAGTTCTACGCCTCTTTCATGAACCTGAAGGACTTCATGGCTGAGTCGGTAGGACGTGAGTTCCTGGGAGCGGTGAGCGACGCACTCGACAGTGACAAGATGCGCCGGAATAGCCGGTACTATCAGACGCATTAAATGACAATGTGATTTGGAATGACATAAATTTTTGGTGGGTCAGGCTGCGCGTGAGCGTCGCCTGTCTTTTTTGCTCATAACTTGGTCATTTATCTTTGTCAAAAACAAATGACTGAGATATGAGTGACATAAGAACTAGAGCTGTTGCCGAGATTGATGTGAACGGCAACGCTGGCCAACAACTTCAGCGACTCAAACAACGTGCCGATGACTTCCGCGATGCCATCGCAAAAGCCTATAAGGAGGGCAACGATAAGCTGGCTAATAAGCTGACCAAAGATCTCAAGGCCACTAATCGAGAAATTCGCACCATGCAAAACGATATGGTCAATGTTGAGCAGACGCTGAAACGTCTCGATAAGGCCACGCCCAAGGAACTGCGTGAGACATTGCGCCGTCTCGAGAAGGACTTGAAGAACATCGAGCGAGGCTCCAAGGCTTGGGATGAGCAGACCAAAAAAATCCGTACTGTTCGCAGCGAGCTGGATAAGGTCAACAAAGAGATGCGTGAGCACGACTCGATTATTGGCCGTCTCAATAGCACCATCAACAAGTGGGGCATGTCCATAGCCAGCGCTGTAGCTGCTTTTACTGGCCTCACTATGGCTGCACGCCAATCTGTAGAGGCTTTTGCCGAGATGGACCAAGAGATGGCCAATGTCCGCAAGTTCACTGGCATGTCTGCTGATGAAGTGGCCTCATTGAATGATGAATTCAAGAAGATGGACACTCGCACCAGTCGAGAGGAACTGAATAAACTCGCCCAGGAGGCTGGCCGTTTGGGTATGCAGTCCCAAGAGGATGTGATGGGCTTCGTGCGTGCTGCTGATAAGATTAACGTCGCCCTTGATGACCTGGGTGAAGGTGCCACACTAACTCTGTCTAAACTGACCACCATCTTTGGCGATCGGGAGCGACTGGGCGTTGAACAGTCGCTGCTGTCCGTCGGTTCGGTTATCAACGAGCTATCCCAGAACTGTACGGCATCTGCTCCTTATCTTGCTGAGTTTGCCAGCCGCCTTGGCGGTGTCGGTGCTCAAGCAGGCATGACCACACAGCAGATTATGGGTATTGGTGCCGTGCTCGATACCTACAACCAGAAGGTTGAGGCATCGGCCACCGCGCTGTCCCAGGTGATTGTTCGCCTGTATCAGGATCCGGCGAAATATGCCAAGGTCGCTGGGCTCGATGTCAAGGCCTTTGCTGACCTGTTGAAACAGGATGCCAACGCTGCGCTCATCCAGTTTCTGGAAGCGCTGAACAAGGCTGGTGGAATGGATGTGCTTTCGCCGATGTTCAAGGATATGGGCGAGAACGGCGCCCGCGCTGTCGCTGCCCTCTCTACTCTGGCCAGCCATATCGATGAAGTGAAGTCTCAGCAGCTTGTGGCAAACCAGGCTTTTGAGGAGGCTGTGTCCATCGATAAGGAGTTCAATGTTCAGAACAACACCGTTCAGGCCGGACTTGAAAAGGCCAAAAAGAACTTCAACGAAATGGCAGTTGCCCTTGGCGAAAAACTGGCTCCTGCTATGCGATACGCCATTACTGGCTCCAGCGCGATGATGAGAGTGTTAGCCGTCACTGTAGACTTTATTATTAAATACAAAGGTGCTATCATCACCGTTACCGCTGCTATTGTTGCATACAAAGTCGCTGTTCATGCGGCAAACATGATTGATAATGTTCATTATGCTTTGCTGGTGACGAAAGATGCTTTGATGAAGGCGCACAAGGTGACTGTATTGCTCTGTTCCGTTGCATACAATAAACTTACTGGAAACATTACTAGGGCCACTGCTGCCCAAAAGTTGTTGAATGCAACGATGAAGATGAATCCATGGGGACTTGCCGCAGCAGCAATCACTGCCGTTGTCGTTGGTCTTATCGCTTTTGCAAAGAGAACCAGAGAAGCCACAAAGGCTCAAAAGGAAATGGCCGAAATGGACAAAGAACTTGCAAAAGCCAGGCAGGACCACATGGAAAAGTTGGATGCAGAGAAAGGGAAAATCAATCAGCTGGTGGCTGTAGCAAGAGACGAGACTGTTTCTATGGAAAAACGACAGAAGGCAATCGATATTCTCAACGCTAAAATCCCCGGCTATTGCGCTAGCCTTGATGCAGAAACAGGCAAGTACCGAGAGAATAAAAGAGCGCTTGACGATTATCTTCTCTCTCTTGAAAAGAAGATACGACTGGAGGCAAATCGTGAGGAATATGAAAGGCTCATCCGAGAAGATGAAAAGCTAAAGCGTGAAATTTATGAAGCTGAGGATGCGGAACGCGAAAGGGTAGGCTGGTCAACTAAAGGCCAATCAAGACAAAACAAAGAAGCTGTTGCTCATGCCTATGGCTATTCAATAAATGCGCAGGGCGAAATAACAGTGATGCCTGGTATTGCCTATGACAAGAAACAAAAGAGGAAACTGCTCAAGCAAAGAATCGACAAATTGATGGAATACTCCAAAAACGAGGATTTGGTCATTGTCGATGCAACAGAAGATGGTGGAGGAGGAGGTGGTGGATATACACCATCCGGCAGCGGTTCAGGCTCTGGTGGAAGTCATGGTAGCCATGCCAAGCCCGATAAATTCGCTGCTGAAAAGGCTTGGCGCGAGCGTGAAATAGCGCTCAACAAGATTGCTTGGCTAACAGGTAAAAGGGATTATGAAGAATATACGGATATGATGTTGGAGATTGAAAGCCAATATCATGCTAAACGCCTTCTTCATACTGATCTCACTGGCAATGAAGAAGTCCAAATAAAAGCCGAATATTTGGAAGCGCTGAAGAAGCAGCAAGAGCAATATGACAAATGGACCATCGAGGAGGAAAACCAGGCTTATGCCGACCTTAAACGGCAAATCCAGGATGACTATCTGCAGAAACGCATCTCCACTGAGTCATATAACATGCAGATGGAGAATGTTGAGATGGCACACATGAGAGCTCTTGCCCACATTACCAAAGAGGGTACCGAGGAAAGAGCAAAGGCTGAAACGGCATACCGTGAACGCCTTGTTGCCGACCAGCTGAAACGCCAACAAGAGTTTGAGCAAAAGGAAAAAGAACATCAAAAGAAACTTGAGGATGCTTGGGAAGAATATGCAGTCTCTCAAGAGGAAAAGCGTGCAAGGATTATCAAAGAAACTGAAGCACTGCTTGAGGCTGCATACAAATCAAAGCTGGCTTTGATTGAGATGGATGAAAGTCTGAGCCCAGACCAAAAAGCCTCTAAAATATCGCAACTCACATCCCAATACGAGAATGCACTGAAGAAACTTCACGAGCCCGTGAAGGAGATGGGGCAAGAGCTTGGCAATTCGCTTGAAGATTGGATTGGCAGGTTGATGGATAAGATTTTTGGAGAGGGAACCTGGTCCAAGTATGGTGAAGGCATCAAGGCAATGTATTCAACAGTCGCTGCAACCTTCTCGGCGCTCGGTCAGTTGGCCGATGCTGAGAACGAGCTTCGCCTGGCTCGACTGCAGAAATACTATGAGCGTGAGATTTCGATGGCCGAAGGTAATGCCTACAAGGTGAAGCAGCTGGAGCGCAAGAAACAGAAGGATGAAGCAAAGCTCAAGGCTGAGGCATCCAAGCGCCAATTCGCTCAACAGGTAATTTCCGCTGTTGCCGAAACGGCCCTTGCTGCCATCAATGCCTATGCTTCTGCATCCAAGGTCAGCTGGATTCTTGGCCCTATCGCTGCAGCCATGGCTGTCGCAGCCGGTGGAATCCAAATCGCTGCCATCAAGAAACAACAGGCCGCTTCACTGGCTACAGGTTACTCGAAGGGCGGTTTTACTCCAGCTGGTGCAGTTGATGAGCCTGTTGGTGTGGTTCATGCCGGTGAGTGGGTGGCATCACAGAAACTGCTGAAGAATCCGCAAACCCGTGCTGCCATTGACGCCCTGGATGCTGCACAGCGTAATAACACCATCGGGCGACTTGGTGCCGCCGATGTGTCGAGAACCGTCACCGCTCCATCTGTACTCGCTGGCGCAGCTGCCGACGGATCGATGGAGCGCACCATGGTCGCCATGGTGGCCGTCATGTCCCGCTATGGTGACACGATGGAACGCTTGGGTGACCGGCTTGATGAGCCATTCGTCACCGTCAACACCGTGACCGGCGACACTGGCATCAAGCAGGCCCAAGACGAATATCAGAGACTTCAGAACAATACACTTCCTAAATCCAAAAGGAGATGATTCTGCTTATATCAGGCAAACCTGCAGCCATCAAGCATGGCTCGAGTTTTGAGTACACATCGGACAATCGGCTGTTTGCTGATCGTGATGACTACACGATGAACATTGAACTGCCGCTCGACATCAAGGCCAATGCCGAAATCTTTGGCAATATCAACCGCAAAGATGCCGACATCGAAACCATCTACTTCGATGCCGAGATCATTGCGGATGATTGGCACAAGACGGGAGCCGTCGTGCTCACCTCCATCACCGACACGATGGCCAAGGTGCAGTTTATTGCAGGTCGTTCCTACCAGAACTTCTACCCAGCCTTCGATGACACCTACATCGATGAGCTGGACCTGGGCGCCATCCCCACATGGCTGCCTAACAATATTGCAGACGCCCAGGGAGGGGGAAATAACCGCAATGACCGTCCATCGACACGGCCAGGCGGTGCCAGGCCTCGTGGGGATTCTGCCCCGGTTGATTCGGTCTATATCTCGCCCGAAATGGCTTGGGGCACCGGCGATATTATCGCCTTGCCGTGGGTCAATAATTCCAGTGGCAACATCCAGAACAGGGCTGACTATGATGTCTATGGTAACTGGACATGGCATGTCAGACAGACGGATGAAGATGACACTGAAGTGGTGCGTGGCCTCTCGTGTCAGATTCGCCTCTATAAGATTGTGGAGCTGGTCTGCCAAGCATTGGGGTACTCCTTCAGCGCTGAAGGCTGGAGGGAGAGCGCCTACTATAACCTTTACTCGTTCAATGCTGTGCCTTATGCCTGGGGCGGCTGCAGCTGGGAAGACACGCTTCCCCATTGGACCATCAACGAGTTCTTTGAAAACTTGGAGAAACTGATGCTTTGTGAGTTTGACATTAACCACAAGGATAAGACCATATCATTTTCGTGGAGTAACGAAAATGTTGCCAATGCAGGCACTGTCGCCATCGATAAGATTGTGGATGAGTTCCAGGCATCAGTCTCCAAGGAGGACGATAGCCAGTACCGGGGGTCAAGAAATATTGGATATGCCGATGGCGGGCATAATATGTCCAACATCTATTCCTGTGACTGGTACTTCCACAAGAGCAAGGTATGGGTGACGGAGTTCAATACGCTGTTTGAGCTGGAACAATATCTTGGTGCTAAACCTAGAACCTGGTTCCATGGTGAGGCTGTAGATATCATTTTCTATGCCAAGGATGTTGATAATTACTTCATCCCTTATGTGACGGCCAGATACCTTTATGACGAGCGCCAGCACAATGATGTGATGAAATACATCAACATCTATAGACTGTTGCCGCTTAACGCCTACGGCAACCGCATCTTTGACGATGAACGCTGGGACGAAAAAGAGGAAATCGGCATTGTGCCCGCCTGGCTCGACCAGACGGATAAAGGTTGGATGGTGTTCTTTGAGGCTGGAGAGTTGGACAACACTTCTTCTTCGGGTGAACAATATAAGAGCAGCTATGATGGCCATGAAACGCCGAACAACCAGGGCGAAGTCGAAGCAGACCAAATCCTCCAGTCGAACAAGTTCCGACAGATAAAGGATGGAGAAAATGACGGCAGCACTAACTATTCCACGCTGCAGGTGGGTTTCTGGTATGGATTGAAAGACCCCGTTTATAATTCACCCTACTTCCTGCTGAACGAACCGCCACATCCGTTCCTGGATGAGTATGAGGTGAAGACTTCTGCGATTGCCAATGAAGTGATGTATTATCAGAGCTTCTATTCGCAGAGCTCTTATCATCATGGCAGCCTGCGATTGAACAGTGACCAATATGGCCAGGGCGCACGGCTCGCCCAGACCATAAAGATTGACAACCGCAAAAAGTATGAGTTTTCATTCCTGAGTGATGATCTGCCCGATGTCCGGGCCATCTTCATCATCCGTGGCCACAAGTATCTGTGTGCCTCCATCAAGACGGACATCAACGAGAACGGCATGAGCGAGCTCAAGAAGGGCACCTTCTATCGCATCCTAGAGTGAACCTTCCCACTGCAGCACCTGTTCATTGGCCCGCTGAAGGTGGCGCGTGTACACCTCGGTGATGGCCAAAGAACTGTGCCTGGCTTGGTCCCGCACCGCAATGCTGGCGATGTTCCTGTCCAGCATCTCGGTGATGCCGGTGTCCTTGAGGCTATAAAACTGCCATTCCGGGCGCAGGCTCAAAGTTCGCCTCACTACCGCCCAATGGTGCCTGAAGATAACAGGGTCAACCTGATGATCGCCTGGCTTGAGGTCGATGGAAAACAGGAAATCTTGACTGGCAGCGTGGAAGGTGCCCAGCTCTATGGCATGCGCCATCACCTTCTTGGGGACGGTCACCACCATGGTTTCTCTGTTCTTGGCTGCATCTGCAGGGATGGTGATGGTCCCTGCCTTAATGTTGAACCAGCCCACCCGAAGCCTGGTCATCTCAACCGGTCTGATGAAGCAGTTATATAGCAGCTGGCAAGCAAGTAGGAAATAAGGATCATTGTCTTTCAACCAGGTCGATATCTGCTTGACCACATTGGTGGGAATCACCTGGCGCTTCTTGCGCAGGTGCTTCTTGTCAATGTAGGGGATGCCATCCGTCGGGCGAGTTGTTAAGTAACACTTATCAACTGCCCATCCACAGAAGTTACTCAACCATGAAAGGTAATTGTTCCTGGTCTGCCCGCCATTGTCACGCTCGATGAAGATGTAATCCAGGAACTCGACGATATAGGCCCGGTCCAGCTGATACATATAATATATAGGGTGCTCCTCAACGTAGCCCCTCAGGTTCTTCAGGTAGGACTTGTAACCGACGTAGGTCTCCTTGCGATAATTTCCGCTGGAGTACATCTTTTCGATGTATCTATCGTAGGAGTCGCATACATCGCTGAACAGGTGAAGGTCGCCAATGTCCTGGGCAATCCATGGATTCCACCCTCGCTGCAGCTGGGTAGTCAAGCGGCCTATCACATCACGGGCATAGGCCCGGCGCTTCATGAGCGACTTGATTCTGTTAATCTTGATTTTCTTTCGCCTGAGCTTCCCAAGGGCTGGGTCAAAGGCATAGAACTCAATATACCATTCAGTTCCTTCCCTAAGAACTGGTAAGGTAAATTGCTTTACATAGTCGGTGTTACCGCGCTTGTACGGTAGTACAGAGGATTTAGAATGCTTGTTTGGTGTCAACATTTTTTTTAGCGACATTTCTTGGGAAACGCCACCTGTTTGACAAAGGGCCAATAACGGTTTGTCCCGATTTTGTCCCGGCTATTTAAAAGAAAGTGGTCTAACTTGCTAACTCGTTGCAAGTTAGACCACATCGAGTCGGGGTGAGAAGACTCGAACTTCCGGCCTCCACGTCCCGAACGTGGCGCGCTAACCAACTGTGCTACACCCCGAAACTCTTAGAGCGGTGCAAAGGTACTGCTTTTTTTTGAATCTGAGCAATTTTTCTCAATAATATTTAATGTGACGATGCGGCAGATGCCCCCTGTAGCAGTATGTCGCACTGATATACCGTGCTAACGCGCGGGAAAGTTATCAAATGAATGTTGTAAATCAAATTTGTTAAACTTCCCGCCTAAAAGGCGGTAAAAACGTAGATGGGCCAGTTTCTATGTTATGGCCTTATTTTTTAATGTGCATCGAGCCAGTTGCTGGCGGCACCGTGGCTCGCCGTCAGCCGGACGTTGCCCTCGTAGACGCCTTCCATCTCCTCGATGACGATGCGCTGCACCGCTTCGAGTTCGCCGGGAATGACGTCAAAGTTGAGTTCGTCGTGCACCTGCAGAATCATCTGCGACTGGATGCCTTCCCGCTTGAAGCGCTGATAGATGCGCACCATAGCGAGTTTGATGACGTCGGCGGCGGTGCCCTGGATGGGCGCGTTGATGGCATTGCGCTCGCTGAAGCCCCTGACCACGGCATTGCGCGAGTTGATGTCGGGCAGCATGCGGCGGCGGCCATACACGGTGGTCACATAGCCCTGTTCACGTGCCTGTGCGATGCTGCGATCGATGTAGTCGCGCACCTGCGGGAAGGTGGTGTAGTAGCCGTCGATGAGCATCTTGGCCTCGTCGCGCGGTATGTTCAGTCGTTGGGCCAGGCCGAAGGCGCTGATGCCGTACAGGATGCCGAAGTTGGCCGTCTTGGCCTTGCGGCGCTCGTCGCCGGTGACTGCTTCCAGCGGTTTGTGATAGATGCGTGCCGCGGTGATGGCATGGATGTCGTGGTCGTTGGCAAAGGCTTCGAGCATCGTCTGGTCGTGGCTCAAGTCGGCCACGAGGCGCAATTCAATCTGCGAATAGTCGGCGCTGAAGAACACATTGCCGTCGGCGGGGATGAACGCACGGCGTATTTCCTTGCCCTCGTCGTTGCGCACGGGGATGTTCTGCAGGTTGGGATTGGTCGAGGACAGGCGACCGGTGGCGGTCACGGTCTGGTTATAGGTCGTGTGGATTCGGCCTGTCTTGGGGTTGATGAGGGCCGGCAGCGCATTGACGTAGGTGGACAGCAACTTGCGTATACCTCTCAGTTCCAAAATCTTGTCTACCAGCGGATGGCGTTGGCGCAACTTGAGCAGGATGTCCTCGGTGGTGCTGTATTGGCCTGTTTTGGTCTTTTTGGCCTTGGGGTCAATTTTCAGGTAGTCAAAGAGCACTTCGCCCACCTGTGCCGGCGATGCCGTGTTGAAGGGTATTCCCGCCAACCGGTGGCACTCTTCCTCCAGGCTGTTCATCTGCCGGGTGAGCGTTACCGAGTATTCCTTCAGTGCCTTGACATCGATGCGGGCACCGGCCAATTCCATGCTGGCCAACACCTGCACGAGCGGCAGTTCGATGTCGGTCAACAGTTTGTACTGTCCCTGGGCCTCCAGGGCTTTGTTGAGCACATCGGGCAGTTGCAGCGTGAGGTCGGCGGCTTCACAGGCCCACCGCGTGAGCGCTTCGGGTGCTACCTGCGAGGGCTTGAGTTGGTTGCGGCCTTTCGGGCCGAGCAGCCGCTCGGGCGTGATGGCAGTGTAGTGCAGCAGTTCGTAGGCCATCTCGGCGGTGGAGTGGCCCCGCTCGGGCTGCAGCAGGTAGTGGGCCACGGCGGTATCGTAGTAGGGTGCCGTGAACTTGATGCCGTGTTGGTCCAGCACGACCATCAGGCGCTTGATGTCGCTGCCGACGATGCATGCCTTGCCCTCAAAGACGGGTGCCAATGCTCCCAGCATGTCCTGCCTGTCGTCACACTTGATGAAGGCGGCCTCGTGGCGCTTGCCGCACAGGGCCAGACCCAATATCTTGAACTGCATGGCATTGCTGCCGCTTCCCAGCAGGCTGACGGCGATGCGCTGCTTGTCCTCCAGGTCGCTGACCACTGCGGCGGCCTCGATGGGCGTCGTGACCAGGCGGTAGTTGTGTGACACCTGGTCGAGTGACGAGTAGGCGGGTGCATCGGCTGCGGGAGCCTCCTCTCCGGGAGTGTCAAGGTCGAACAGCGACAGTTGCTGGCCCGGTGCCGGCCGCTTGGCCGGGCTGGCCGGAGTTGGCTGACTGGCCGGGTCGGACTGATTGGCTGGATTGTCTTGAGAGGGTGGGGTGGAAGGGGATGCCGGGACTTGAGCCTCGGCCTTGCCGTCCACGTTGACATTGGCTTCGCCGTCGTCGATGAGGCGCTGGGTGAGCGTGCGGAACTCCAGTTCGTTGAACACCTCGCGCAGGGCGTCCAAGTCGGCCGCTTTGCGCTTGAGCGCATCAGCCTCGAGGGTGATAGGCACATCGGTGATGATGGTGGCGAGCCACTTCGAGAGACGAATCTGCTCGGCGTTCTCCTCGACGCGCTGCTTTTGCGCACCCTTGAGTTCGCTGGTGTGGTTGAGCAGGTTCTCGATCGAGCCGTATTGCTGGATGAGTTTCTCGGCAGTCTTGGGTCCCACGCCCGGGCAGCCGGGAATATTGTCGGCGGTATCGCCCATGAGGCCCAGGATGTCGATGAGTTGGGTGGGCGACTGGATGCCGTATTTGGCGTTGACCTCGTCAACACCCAGAATCTCGTGCTTGCCGGGGTTGAGGATCTTGATGTTGGGCGTCACCAGTTGGCCGAAGTCCTTGTCGCCGGTGACCATATAGGTGAAAAAGCCCTGCTGCTCGGCCTGGTGCGACAGCGTGCCGATGACATCGTCGGCCTCATAGCCGTCGACCTCAAAGATGGGGATGCCGTAGGCCTGCAGGATGCGCTTGATGTAGGGCACGGCAACGAGGATGCCCTCGGGCGTCTTGTCGCGGTTGGCCTTGTAGGGCTCGTAACTCTTGTGCCTGAACGTGTTACCGCCCGGCGGGTCAAAGCACACGGCGATGTGGCTGGGCTGCTCGCGCTTGAGCAGTTCCTGCAAGGTGTTGACAAAGCCGAACACGGCCGACGTGTCGATGCCGGTGGACGTGACGCGCGGGCTGCGTATCATGGCGTAAAATGCCCTGAAGATGAGCGCATAGGCGTCGAGCAGCAGCAGTTTCTTGTTCGTTTCCATTGTGGTGATGCAATTTTTACAGGGCATAAAGGTAGTAAAAAGTTTTCGTTTTCGTGCCTTGGCGGTCCTGTAACTATTCAGCGAATTTTGCCCCACGCTAAGCCGCTAAGGTGCTAAGTTTTTTATTATCATGACATTAAATCATTCATGAAGAATACTGATAAAACACGTGATAGGTCCTTAATAATAAGATGATCTCATTATCAACGTCTTTGTGACTTAGCGCCTTAGCGTGAGGTTTTGTGGCAGATGATATGGCTGAATTGTTACGTCGGGCTGCGGTAAATAAAAATAACTCTTAAAAATGGTGATGCTACCGAGAATTATTGTTACCTTTGCACTGCAATGTCAAACACGTTAGCACATATCCAAGAGCAACTGCGACCTGAACTCGACGCGATGAACGCCATCATCACGGCGACGTTGACGAGCAACAGTGAACTCACCAACAGCATCGTCACGAGTTATCTCAAGAGCAAGGGCAAACTGCTGCGTCCCATCGTGACGCTGCTCAGCGCCAAGTTCTTTGGCGGCGTCAACCAGAAGGCGCTGCAGGGTGCTGCAGCCCTCGAGATGCTGCACAACGCATCGCTCATCCACGACGACGTCATCGACGAGGCTCAGGAACGCCGCGGTATCCCCACCATCAATAGCGTGTGGAGCAACCATGTGGCTGTGCTGGTGGGCGACTTCTTCGTTACCGGAGCGCTGCGCTGTGGCGTGGCTACCGGCGACGGCCGCATCCTGAGTGCGCTGGCCGATATGGGCCGCGACCTGTCGTTGGGCGAGATTGACCAGGTCGACATCGCTCGCAACCACAATATCGACGAGGGCACCTATATGGACATCATCCGTGCCAAGACGGCGTCGCTGTTTGAGTGCTGTGCCGTTGTGGGCGGCTATGCCAACGATGCGCCGCAGACGGCCATCGACGAGTTGCGCCGTTTCGCCCGCTTGCTGGGCATCTGTTTCCAGATCAAGGACGACACGTTCGACTACTACCACGACCCGATTATCGGCAAGCCCACGGGCAACGACCTGCGCGAGGGCAAGGTGACGCTGCCGCTGATTTATGCGCTGCGCCGTGACGACCTGCCCGAGCATGACGAGATGCTCGCTCTGGTCAACAAGGAATCACCCACCGGCGAGGACATCGACCGCCTGATAGATTTCGCCAAGCGCGCCGGCGGCATCGACTATGCCTACGAGGTGATGCAACGCCTGCGCGACGAGGCCAACGACGTGCTTTCGCCCTATTCGCCCGACGAGACCGTCGACCAGTTGCGCGAAATCTTTGACTACGTCATCGAGCGCAGGCTGTAATGCTCGCTGCGCTCGCAGTTTAGAGTTTAGAGTTTAAAGTTTAGAGTTTAGAGAAGCATCCGCGCTCTGTTTCAAACAACTTTTTTGGGGAGACATCCGCGCTGCTTTTTAACTACGAATTACACGAATTATACTAATTTCTGGCTCCCGAACCCCTTGATTTTATTGAGCCAAATTCCACGAATTGCTGGCATGCGGGTTTAATAAATTCGTTATAATTGAGCGCGGATGCCATATTCGTTAAAATTAGCGTAATTTGTAGTTTTTGTTTACTTATTTCTATGTTGGAGCGTTTTTTGATAGCAGGACGTATCGAGGCTGGCTGTGACGAGGCCGGTCGCGGCTGCTTGGCAGGTCCTGTGACGGCCGCTGCGGTGATTCTGCCGCCCGACTTCGACAACGAACTGATCAACGACAGCAAACAACTGACCGAACGCCAGCGCGAGCGCCTGCGCCCCGTCATCGAGCGCGAAGCCGTGGCCTGGGCCGTGGCGATGGTGTCACCCCAGGAGATTGACTGCATGAACATCCTGCGTGCGAGCATCACCGCGATGCACCGCGCCCTCGACCAGTTGTCGGTCCGTCCCGAGGGCATCCTGGTCGACGGCAACCGTTTCTATCCCTACCATGATATTCCCTACACGACCATCGTCAAGGGCGATGGCAAGATGTTGAGCATCGCTGCCGCATCGATTCTGGCCAAGACTCACCGCGACGAACTGATGTGTCGCTTGGACGAAGAGTTCCCGCAGTATGGTTGGCGCCGCAACAAGGGCTATCCCACGCCCGACCACCGTGCGGCCATCGCGGCCCACGGCGCCACGCCCTATCACCGTCACACCTTCCAACTGCTGCCGCAGCCCACACTGTTCGACGGCTTAGACACGCTTTTTTGAAGCCTGTTAGGGCTGGTCGGGGCTTAGGCAGGGGCGTAGCGTAGCAGAACCCCTGTAAATGGACATCCAGTTATCAATTAACCCTGTTAGGGGTGACAGATTGTGTGTCAATGACTTACTGTCGCCCCGATGGGGCTTGAACAGATGTTCTCAACTGCTGCAGGGGTTTCACTCGACTTCGCCTCGTTACACCCCTGCCTAAATCCTTGACGCCCCTAACGGGGCTTTCCCCCGGATACTAATGCTTTAGGTATTATCTCGCCCAACGGGCGAGCCTCTGAGTGGTAATGCTGGCTATTGAGCGTAGCGAGAGAGTCAACATCACCACGGGTAAATCCATGCACGGTGAATGTCGCTGGAGGCGACCCTTCACGTAGATCACCATGCTAATTGGCATGTGCTAATGTAAAAGAATAGTTCATGCCATTGGCTTGCATCATGTGGCTAGATATAACAAAAGGGAGGGTGTGACGTCACACCCTCCTTTTATGGATGATTGATTATTAAAATCAATGATGATTAATCCCAAACGCCCTTGAGGACGCGGTTGATCAGTACGGTAACGTCGTTGATGTCGACCATACCGTTGCCACCTTCAATGTTGCAGTCGGCAGCATCTTGATCGTACTCAAGGCCAGACTTACCAAGAACAACGTCGATCAGGCGGGTTACGTCGTTGATGTCGACATTGCCGTCCATGTTCACGTCGCCACGCTGATAAGCGGGAGTATCGGACTGAGCCTTGAAGATGTAGGCAGGAGTCTGAACGCCGCTGTCCACCTTATAGCAAGAGAAGAGGGGAGTGCCGTTGTTGTAGTTGAAGCGCAGGAAGTTGCGGGTGTTGGTGCCTTGGAACGAGATGCTCATGGAGTCAGTAGCCATGTAGATCAGGGCATTGGCATTGCCATCGGCATCAGGTGCTTCCTCAACCTGCATATAGTTCTTCTCGGTGCTAGCGGCGTAGAGGTAACCCTCCTGAGCTTTGAAGTTCCACAAGCCTTCATCGGCGGCCTCAAGGGTAATCACGTTGGCCAGAGCGGTGGTGACGGTATTGTCCACGACTTCAACCTCAACGGCCTGGAAGTTGTAGTTGTAAGGACGGTATGCAGCCATAGCATAAGGCTGAACGGTCACGCTGTCAACCTGATTGAAGCCAACCAGGATGACCTTGTCGCCATCGGCGAGCTCATTGACGTCGGTCACCAGGGTATAGGTAACCATTTCGGCGGGATCAACCAAGGTGTAGGTTGCGCTAACAACCTCGCTCTCGATGTCGCCCTTGACAGCCTTAGCATAAACGGTGGTGGTAGCGGTGATGGTCAGGGCCTCGGTGTACTCGTTCCAGGTGGTGCCATCATAGCCGTACATCACGGTAGCATCCTCATCACTGCAGGTGATCTCAACACTCATGCTGCCCTCAAAGTCGCAAGAAGCAGGTAGCGTGGGAGCTACGACAAAGTCACCCTCGATGCTGAGGATCATCAGCTGCAGAGCATTGTGAGTGCTCACAACACCCAGGACGGTGTAGTTGCCCTCGGTGGTGGGCACGGTTACTTCGTTGTTGAACTGGTTGTACATAACCATGGTCGTGCCATCGGCCAGGGTAGCGGTCACGTTCCTGCCACTGACGGCAAAGCTCTTGACGTTGAGCACCTGAACGTAGGCGTTGAGCATGTCGGCATCCAGAGCGGTAATCGTCTGGGGCTCAGCATAAGCGGCATCGAAACCGATTGAGTCAAGGCCAGTAGCATTAGTAAACTCCATCAAGCCATTGTAGATGCTTGTGGTGGCCTTCCAGCCGGGATTCAGTTCAGTACCGGGCACGAAGGTGGGATTATTATAACCAAAGATGAGACCATAACCCGTATCATCGCGCAGCCACAGGTAGTTACCCTTCTGGGCAGAAACATAAGCGTTGCCAGTGAAGGTGAAGTTAACATCGTTAGCCATGTCGGCTAAAATCTCCAGTGACCCAATCTCGTTCTCAACGGGCTCAACGGGAGTAGCGTTCTCGTCATAGACGTAGAGGTAAACGACGCGGCCAGTACTGGTGCTGTAGCAGCGGAACGGGCCAGAAGTTGCATTAGAGTTGTAACGGAGCGTGAATTCATCAGTACCAATCATTGCTGACAGCGTGAAGTTCTCGGTGTCAATCACCCATTCAGCATACTCGTCGGTAGAAGTCGACAGGCTCTTGCTGGCAGCCTTCATGTAGGTGGTCGTGCCATTATTGTCATAGCTGAACGAAGCAGCATTAACGGTACCACCCAGGGTGAGCTCAAGAGCATCGGCGGTGGAAATAATACCACTATTGATAGTTACACTTGTTCCCAAGCCGCCATTGTTGCCAATCGAGGCCATGGCATAGGGCGCTTCCTCATCTACAATGATGTACTTCTGACCTGCAACGAGTTGATCAGCGCTGGTCACCTTGACATAGGTTTTAACAACGGGATCGGGATCAACGGGGGTATCGCCACCCTCGCCCAGGGTAACCTCGATTTGGGTAGCACGAACCTGTGCATGGGCTTTAAACTCTACGGATTGAGCGTCGCCAGTCCATACTCCAGTTGCAGTGTTAAAGCCATCAAGTTCATCGAAGTTAGATGCGGGATTACCACTTGTGCAGGTGAATTGAATCTTGGTGATGTTTTCTTCACTTGCTGACGAAATGGTGAGTGTCGAATTTGCATACACACGGTATGCAGCATTAATAGTGCCATTGCTGAAAGCGAGTGTCACATTGTCCTTTGTTACAGAGAATTCGCCAGCTGTAGTCCAATTGCCTTGATCCACAGTGTAGTCAAAGGTCACAGTCGAGCCAGCCCATGCCGACATGGTCAGCAGGGCTAACGTGAGGAGAGAAAATAATTTCTTCATAAAAACGTGAATGAATGAGTTAATGAAATATGTTAATAAACAAAAAAGTGTTCATTCTGAGTGCTTTATACAAGCGAGGTCCGTTTCTTGCCGCAAAGGTAGCGAGATTTGCCGAGATGTGCAACAGTTTACAGGAAAATTTGGTATACTGCCAACGCCTGCTTCAGGGGAGCAAAAACGGCCCCATTTTCAACACCTTAGTGCCGGATATATAATAATGTGGCATCTCCCAGTACCACACCCCAAAACAAGAATTATAATACCCCCTGAGTAATGGATGCTAAAAATCAACAAACTATTTCGTAATCATCTCGCCTGAAAGGCGAGCCTCTGAGTAACCCGTGGTAATGCAGGCTGTCGAGCGAAGCAAGGCAGCCAGCATCACCACGGGCAATACCATGATGCAATGGAAGGTCGCTGGAGGCGACCCCAATACCAAGACAGGCGATGGGGTCGCTGGAGGCGACCCCAGGCGGGCCACCCTGACCCGTGGTGCCAGCCGCTGCACTCGCTGGGCTCGTTTCACGGCCATGTACCACGGGTTACTCAAAGGTCACCCTCCGGGTGTTTGGCTGCGTCATCACCTTGCTGTCACAGTGCTGAGGAGAGCGGGGAATTAGGGATTGCTCGTCGTGGCTCGCAAGAAATCAAACAAAATCATTATGGGTTGGGCAAAGTTTTTGGATTTCTCGTGCGCAGCACGGTTCTTGTGTGGATAAAGAACAATGAGGCTGCCCCATAGTGGGCAACCTCATTGTAGTGGGGATTAATCGCTGTGATTAACGGATCACCTTGCTGGTGCTGGTGGTGCCGTCCTCGTAGCGGGTGATGACGATGTTGACGCCATCGAAGGGCTTGTCGGACTGCATACCCTGCGGGTTCACATAGGTGGTCTTGACAACACTGCCGTGGTTGGGCTTCAGCACCTCGATGATGCCGGTGTGAGGCTCGGGTGAGAATCCGGGCGACTCGGCACCGTAACCGGCGGGAGCGCCATCGCGATCCATGACGTAGTCAGTGCTCTCGATCATGCCGTTCACAACATAGTAGAAGCGAACAACGATCTGCAGGTCGGAGATGTTGTTGAGTGCACCGAATGCGAAGTTGTCGGCCCAGGTGCTGCT
>ONRP01000048.1 GCA_900320245.1 uncultured Prevotellaceae bacterium | reverse complement strand
TGGCTTGCACAAAATTTGGCATTTCGCTCTACTTGCACTACTTTGGGGGCTTCGCCCCCGAAGATAGGCTGCGTTTCGGAAATCCTCAAATAAATTTGGCATTTCGCTCTACTTGCACTATCTTTGCGGTCACTAAATGATATCAGCATTTTATTACTAACCAAAAGTTTAGAACATTATGTATATTGAAGAGATTCATGCCAGAGAGATTCTGGATTCGCGTGGCAATCCTACTGTTGAAGTTGAAGTAACCCTCGAGAGCGGTGATATGGGCCGTGCATCGGTGCCCAGTGGCGCTTCGACGGGTGAGAATGAGGCTCTTGAACTGCGTGACGGCGACAAGAAGCGTTACGGCGGCAAGGGCGTCCTCAAGGCTGTCAAGAACGTCAATGAGGTGATTGCCCCCGAGATCGAGGGCATGGATGCCTTTGACCAGCGCGCCATCGACATGGCGATGATCAAACTCGACGGCACCCCCACTAAGAGCAAACTTGGCGCTAACGCCATCCTGGGCGTATCGCTTGCTGTGGCTCGTGCTGCCGCCAACTACTTCGGTGTGCCCCTGTACCGCTACATCGGTGGTACTAACGCACACGTGCTGCCCGTGCCCATGATGAACATCATCAATGGCGGTGCACACAGCGATGCCCCCATCGCCTTCCAGGAGTTCATGATTCGTCCCGTTGGTGCCAAGAACGAGCGCGAGGCTGTTCGCATGGGTGCCGAGGTATTCCACGCACTGGCCAAGTTGCTCAAGAAGCGCGGCCTGAGCACTGCTGTGGGTGACGAGGGTGGTTTTGCTCCCGCACTCGACGGCATCGAGGATGCTCTGGACAGCATCGTTCAAGCCATCAAGGATGCCGGCTACAAGCCCGGTGACGACGTGAAGATCGCCATGGACTGCGCTGCCAGCGAGTTCGCCGTGGTAGAGGATGGCAAGTACTACTACGACTACCGTCAACTCAAGAGCGGTCAGCCCAAGGATCCCAAGGGCAAGAAACTCAGCGACGACGAGCAGATCGCATACCTGGAAGAACTCATCACCAAGTACCCCATCGACTCCATCGAGGACGGTCTCGACGAGAACGACTGGGAAGGCTGGGTAAAACTCACCAAGGCCATCGGCGATCGTTGCCAACTCGTGGGCGATGACTTGTTCGTGACCAACGTGAAGTTCCTGGAGAAGGGTATCAAGATGGGTGCCGCCAACTCCATCCTCATCAAGGTGAACCAGATTGGCTCGCTCACTGAGACCCTCGACGCCATCGAGATGGCCCACCGTCATGGCTACACCACCGTGACCAGCCACCGCAGCGGTGAGACCGAGGACACCACCATCGCCGACATCGCCGTGGCCACTAACAGCGGCCAAATCAAGACCGGTTCGCTCTCGCGCACCGACCGCATGGCCAAGTACAACCAACTCATCCGCATCGAGGAAGAACTCGACGAGGCTGGCGAGTACGGCTACCAGAAACTCATCTGATCTAACCGCGTTTAGACACTCACCCATGACAACCGGGACCCCAACAGGCGGCCCCGGTTGCTTTTTTGCGTGGGTGAATGAACATGGCAGGTTACTTTTCTTGAATGGCATATTAAACTTTAGGCCATTTTTTCAATCTATGAACATTGAAAGTTGCATTGATAACGTGCTTGGACTGTTCAAAAACACGTTAGATTGTGATTTGGATTTAAAAATATGATTATCTTTGCACTGGAATCAAAACCAATTTATTAGTTATGAAAAAGATTTTATTTTCTCTTATTGCCCTGATGGCGGTCATGACCGTACAGGCACAATCCATCTGCGCTTCCTGGCGCACCGTTCAACCTGTTGTTCAAACCGTCGAAGATGGTTCCTTGGTAATCCAGACTTTTATGTATACCTTCAATGAGGACGGAACCTTCTCAATGGCCGACGAATTCACAATGTCATCCGAGCCTGCACCCACAATGGCTATGGAGATTGCTACAAACATCGCTATTAAAGGCACCTACACCCTCGAGGGTGACAAGTTGACGCTCACTCCTGACGCCAGCACCTACAAGGCCGAGGTCCTGAGCCTGTCGATGAACGGTAAGGTGACTTCCAACCCCATGATCACTTCTCAGGTCAAGAGTATGCTCAACTCCGATGAGGTTAAGTCCCAGTTTGCCGAGGCGCAGGATTTCACCGTCAAGGTCAACGGCGATATGCTCGAGATGAATGATGGCGAGGAAACGCTCTCGCTGGCGCGCTTCTCCACCATCCAGAACTGATCATCGTTTCCTGACGATTCTTCCAATCCCGCAGGCCGGCAGTGGCTTGCGGGATTGTTGTCTTGAATGCACATCCGGCGCCAAAATAACAGATTTTGAAATAGTAATATCAACAAAAACTGCGCTGATGTTGGTATTTAATAGAATAAATGCTTATCTTTGCAGTGTTATATAAACCTTTATGTTATGAAAAAGATCTTAATTTCACTTTTTGCCCTGATGGCGGTAATGTCCGTGCAGGCTCAGATTTGTGGTACTTGGCGCACTGTGCAGCCTATTGTTGAAAATGGTGCAAATGGCTCATTCACGGCTCAGCATCTCACCTATACGTTCAATCCCGACGGAACCTTCACGCTCTATGATGAGTACACCCAGGCAACCAAGCCCGCTTCCACGATGGTTCAGGAAGTTGCTTCAGTCATTGAGTTGAAGGGTGCCTATACCCTCGTTGGTGACAGACTGATTCTGAATCCCAACATGGAGACCTACAGCACCGAGGTACTTAATGTCTCGCAGAACGGCAAGGTAACCAACAATGCTAAAATCAAATCCAACACCAATGCCAAGATCAATGGCAAAGAATTCAAGGCCCGTTTCAACAAGATGATGGACTACACTGTGAATGTGGACGGCGCTACGCTCGACATGAAGCAGAACGGTAAGACTCTCAACTTTGTGCGTCTCACGACCATCAAATAGTAGAACTTAACGAGTCTCTGAGGTAATCAAATCCCGCAAGCCTTAATTGGCCTGCGGGATTTTGTTTTTGGGTTGAAAAGCCGCGTTCAGATGTGCAGCAGGTTGCGTGCAATCCACCAGACGCAAAACACGACGACATAGGCCTTGAGCGTGATGGGGTGGAGCACGATGCGCTTCAGTCCGTCGAGCCGGTGCCCGAAGTTGTACCACGACACCAGCACGACCGCCAGCGCTAAGGGGATGGAGATGATGAAAAAGTAGTTGTAACTCCAAGCCTCGGCCAAGTGGCCGTGAACCAGTGCGTGCAAGGCCCGCTGAGAACCGCAGGCTGGACACAAAGTGCCCGTGAGCAATCGCCACGGGCACTGGATGAGGTGCGTCTCGGATGAAGGGTCAACAAAATGATATGTCACACATAGCAAGATAACAATGACCGGAAAGGCCAAAGCCATGACTCTGTCAACCTTGACTGTCATAGCAGATCAGAAACCTCCCATTGAAATGCCAAAGACGGCGAGTGCGATAAAGTAGAGAACCAAGATAACGATGCTGATGATGGCGCTCCACATGGCCCATTTCTTGGCATTGTCGGCGGCTTCTTGTGCGCCGGCATAGTCACCCTGGTTGTACAAGCCGTCTACCTTGGAGGAATAGACGATGGCAACGATACCCAGAGGAAGGCAGCACAAGATGGTGCTCAGGATAGCCCACACGAGATAGTTGTCGGGCTTCATAGGCGGTTGTTGACCGGGCTGATAGGCCTGCTGGTAAGGCTGCTGATAGGGCTGCTGATACTGCGGCGGCTGTTGTTGATACTGCGGCGGCTGCTGTTGATACTGAGGCGGCTGCTGGTACTGCGGTTGCTGGTACTGCGGCGGCTGCTGAGGCTGGTAATCTTGGTTGTTATCCATGTCAGATAAATGATTTAGAGTATTAATAATGCTAATAAGAATTATCGGGTCAAGTAAAAGCACTGCAGGGCATCTTGCCCTATCGACGTGACAAAGTTATATAAAAAATGTGAAAATCCAATAAAAAAGTGGAATAATTATATGCTGACTTGCACTATAGATTAGAGAGTACAAACAAGATGAACGCTATACCGATGAAGACGAGTCCACAAATCGCTCCCATAACAGCATATTTCTTGGCATTGTCGGCGGCTTCTTGTGCACCACTGTAATCTCCGGAATCGTACAATGTATTTACTTTATTGGAAAACACGATAGCAATGATGCCTAAGGGCAGACAGCAAAACACTGTACATAAGATTCCCCACAGCATATTGTTTTCGGGCCGCATGGGAGTACGTGGCTGTTGATACCCTTGCTGCTGCGCTTGGTACGGCTGCTGGTAAGTTGACTGCGGTTGCTGTTGAGGCTGCGGCGGTTGCTGCGGCTGAGAAGGTTGCTGATAGACCTGCTGCTGCGGTTGCGGTGGCTGCTGATATGCCTGCTGCTGCGGTTGCGGTGGTTGCTGGTATGCCTGCTGCTGCGGTTGCGGTGGCTGCTGATATGCCTGCTGCTGCGGTTGTGGCGATTGCTGGTATGCCTGTGGCTCTGGCGGTTGCTGGTATGCCTGCTGTGGTGGTTGTGGCGGTTGCTGGTATGCCTGCTGTGGTGGTTGAGGCGGCTGCTCGTAGGCCTGCTGTTGCGGTTGTGGCGGTTGCTGGTATGACTGCTGTGGTGGTTGAGGCGGCTGCTCGTAGGCCTGCTGCGGTTGAGGCGGCATTTGTCCGAATTGCGGATTGACTTCCGGGACGGGTTGAGCAGCGTCGTTATAGGCCGTTTCCGGTGGATAATTTGCCAACGTTGTGGACACGGCACTGAGAATCTTGTTCACGTTTTTCCTGTTCTTGCCGTAGTCAATCAATGTTGTGCTCACCGAGGCTCCTGACTTGACAATCATCTGGGTTCTCGTGGGTCCGAGTTTGACGAAATCCACTCTGATGTTCTCACCCCAACTGGCCCAAGATATGTTGCTTGTAATCAGAATATAGCCATTCATCTCATCGGCACGCCCCATCTTCATTCCCTTGACGAGGGGTATCGACTGGACGGCCGCTCTAAACACCGTTTGATAGGAAAAGGGGTATTCAATCATCCCTTCTTTGTCAACTGCACTCATAATTCTACTGTTTATAATGTGTTATTTGGATGTTGTTAGATTCTGGAGAATAAGATTAGTTCCCAAAGGTAATATAAATAATGGGTTTAGCAAAATAATATACAGTAGAAATGCCTGCCTTTGCCCATTTTGGCCCTGAAGCCCTCGTCCAGAGCCTTGGCATCAGGCTTGGGGCAGTTTGTGGATGAGGGTGAGGCCGTCGCGCAGGGGGATGATGACCTTCTCGACGCGCGTGTCTTGCTTGACGTGGTCGTTGAAGGCGATGATGCCGCGGGTCTGGGCCTCGCGCTGTGCCTTGGGGTCTACGACCTTGCCGGCCCACAGGGTGTTGTCGGCGATGATGAAACCGCCTGGTTTCAAGTATTCCATCACCAGGTCGTAGTACTCGACATACTGGCGCTTGTTGGCGTCGATGAACACGAGGTCGTAGCGTTCGCCCAGCGTGGGAACGATGTCGCGGGCATCGCCGATGTGCAGGCTCACGCGCTTGCCGTAGGGCGACAGGGCCAGGTGCTCGCGGATGAAGTCCTCCTGCTCGTCGTTGATCTCGATGGTGTCGACGCGGCAGTCGTCGTCGGCCAGACCCTCGGCCAGGCACAGCGCCGAATAGCCGCTGAAGGTGCCCAGTTCCAGCACGCGGCGCGGCTGTATCATGCGCGTCAGCATCTTGATCAGGCGCCCCTGCAGGTGCCCCGAACACATGTGCCAGTAGTAGTTCTGCACGTGGGTATCGTGGTCGATGCGTGCCAGCGCCGCCGGCTCCTCATCGATATGCCCCAAGATATATTCCTCTAACTCCTCATTCATAAAGACAACGTTTTTTCAAACAACTGGAACAACCATGAACAACAGAAACAACAAATAATATATTTAATGAGTCCGATGACCTATAATTGCCTTATTAGCAGGAACGATAGCGCGCTTTTCCTCATCAAAGAAATATCGTTCAATTTCTGCGTATTGTGGCAAGAAGTTCACTAAAATTCCGCAGGGCATTTTGAGCAGTCTCATGTAATTGAATAATTGCGCCCGATGGTCGGCAATCAGTTTGGGAACGGCTTTACATTCGATGATGATATCGCTTTTACATAAGAAATCAATACGGAATGTCGCCTCCATAAGATGCCCTTGATAGGTCGGATGAAATGAAACTTCCCTTTTGAACGGTATATTATTCTGAGTTAATTCTATCTGTAGCCCTTCCTGGTAACACGACTCATTTAATCCTGCCCCCAAAACCTTATGAACATTATGAATGGCACCGATAACATCAAATATGTGCTCTCTTAATTTGGCTGTGTCAATCATACAAGAACGTTGTTTTTGTTGTTCAATGTTGTTCAGGTTGTTTGATGGTGGGGGAGGAGGGAGTGGAGGGCGAGGCGGTAACTGTCGAGGCCGAAGCCGGCGATGATGCCCTTGCAGACGGGGGACAATAAAGACTTGTGGCGGAAAGGCTCGCGCGAGTAGATGTTGCTGATGTGAACCTCAATGACTGGGGCGGTGATGGCGGCAACGGCATCGGCGATGGCCACCGACGTGTGGGTGTAGCCGCCGGCGTTGAGCACGATGCCGCAGTCGTCAAAGCCCACCTGCTGCAACCGGTCCACGATTTCGCCCTCGATGTTGCTCTGGAAGACGTCGATGGTGTGCTGCGGGAAAAGGGCTATCAGTTCCTGCAGGTACTGGTCGAGCGAACGGTTGCCATAGACCTCGGGTTCGCGACGGCCCACGAGGTTCAGGTTCGGGCCATTGATGATGTGGATGACCATGCTATTTCTTGAAGTAGTACAGGAACGAGGCGATGCCTTGCAGGGCGGGCTTGCGCTGGCCTTCGATCTCCATCTTGAAATCGATTTCGGCCTTGCAGATGCCGCGCAGGTCGGCGATATTGTGCAACTTGGTCACCAGACGCACCCGGCTGCCGGTGATGACGGGCTGTCCGAAACGCATCTTGTCCATTCCGTAGTTGACCTGCATCTCCAGGTTGTTGACCTCGATGATCTGGTTCCACAGGTGGGGAATCAGCGACATGGTCAGGTAGCCATGGGCAATGGTGCTATGATAGGCGCTCTCGGCCTTGGCGCGTTCCACGTCAACGTGGATCCACTGGTGGTCGAGCGTGGCGTCGGCAAACAAATTGATACGGTCCTGGTCGACGGTGAGCCAATCGCTCGCGCCGAGTTCCTCGCCCAGATGCGAGGCAAATTCTTCGTAAGAGTTGATAGTAAGCATAGTATATCGTTGATAGTTAATAGTTGACAGTTGATGGTTAGATGGACGGTGATTGTTCGTGATTTCTAATTCCTCAAGCGGCGGCGCATAATCAGGGCCGTTACCATGCTGGTGAGCAGTCCCACCGCGGCAACGAGGCCCAGCGTGACAAGCACGTCGGTCCACTGCACCTCGACAGGATAGGCGCTGACAATCATGTTGGCGGGGTCTCCGCTGAGCCTCAGCCAACCGAACTGCTGCTGGCACAGGCACAGCACGAGGCCGATCACCACGCCCGTGATGGCACCCATCAGCGTGATGAGCCATCCTTGCAGGACAAAGATGCGGGAGATTTGTCGGTCGTTGGCGCCCAGGGCCCGTAGGGTGGAGATGCTGTCGCTCTTCTCGATGATGAGCAGCGACAGCGTGCTGATGACGTTGAACGTGGCGATGACCAGGATGAAGGCAAGTAGCAGGAATGCCATCCACTTCTCGATGTTGACCAGGCGGTAGGCCTCGCTCTGCTGCATCAGGCGGTTCTTCACCTGATAGCCGTCGCCCAGCGCACGGGCTATAGCGCTCATCACCTGTTGCTCATCGGCCGTCGGTGAGAGTTTCACTTCGATCTGGGTGGCCTCATTCTCGTAGTCGAACAACTGGCGCGCCACGTCGAGCGGCACATAGATGAGGTCGGCATCGTAACTGTTCTGCTGCAACTGGAAGATTCCCGACAGGAACAGCGAGTCCTGCCTGAAAGCGCCCATCGGGTTGGCGATGTTGACACGGCCTTGGCGCTGTGGCGCGTATAACTGTATCATACCCAGGAAACCGGGCCTCACACCCAGCCTGATGGCGGGTCCGGCACCGGTAACGGCATAGCGCGACACCTGGTCGCGCAGTTGCCACACGCCATCGACGATGACCGAGTCCATGTCGTTCATCGTGTTGTAGTCGTCGGGCACGCCCTTGATGCGCACCGGCATCTGCAATTCGACATAGACGGCCAGTGCCTGGTCCTCAACGACGGGCACAGCGCGCTCCACGCCCGGGATGGTGCTGATGGCATCGATGACGCTGTCGGCATCGGCGACCGTCTTGCCCATCGTGGCGGTGATGGCCACCTGCGGGTCGAGTAAGGCCAGGCGGCCCATAATCAGTCCGCGGAATCCGTTGAACACGCTGAGCACGCAGATGAGCGCGGCGGTCGACACCACGACGCCACACACGGCGACAATCGAGATGATGTTCACCGCCTGATGCCCCTTCTTGGACATCAGGTAGCGCCACGCTATCTTCAACGGAAGACCCATTGTCAGTTAGGAGTTAGGAGTTAGGAGTTAGGGGTTAGGAGTGTCGTTCTCCTTCTCGTCGTCTTTGTTCGCAACCTTGTCCTTGGCGAGGAGTTGGTCGATGTGGTCGATGTAGTCGAACGAGTCGTCGATGTGGAACTTGAGTTCCGGGCAGCGGCGCAACTGGTAACGCACCTGCTGGGCCAACTGGTGGCGGATGCCGCGCTCGTTCTGGTTGATGTTGTCCATGATGGCTTGGGCATTCTCGCTGGGGAAGATGCTCAGGCGCACGTTAGCCACGCTCAGGTCGGGCGAGACGCGCACGCTGCTCACGCTCACCAGGGTGCCGTGGGTCTTGGCGGTTTCGCGGCGGAAGATCTCGCTGAGTTCCTTCTGCACCAGGCGGCTGATTTTTTGTTGTCTTGTTGTATCCATTGTGTTGATTGTTATTCGTTTTGTGACTGCAAAGGTACAACTTTTTCTAGAAACTGCAGTTATTCTAAGCGTTCTAGATGCTCTAGACAATCTAGATACTCTGGTGGTAAAAGAGGAACCGGGGATAGCCTTGCCGGCCAATCCTCGGTTCCTTGAATCATTGGCGCCGTTGTGTGGCGCTATTGAATGGGTGGATTACTCCTCGGGGAGCATTACGACCTCAACCTTGTTGCCGGCAGCGAGAATCTGCTTGGCAAAGGCAGCGATGGTCTCGGGAGTCTGGGCGTTCACGATCTGCTCGTAGCCCGTGTGGTCATCGAGACCGCGACCCACGTAACCCCTGAGGACGCCCATCCAGTAGGAGTTCTCCTTGAGTTCGGTGCCATGGTCCTTGATCATGAGTTCCTTGATCTCCTTGAGGCTGGTAGCGTCGATGTTCTTGCAAGCCTCGACAATCTCATCATTCATGATTTTCACAGCCACATCTGCCATCTCGGGCTTCATCGGGCAATAAGCCACGACTGCGGTGTAGGGACGGTCGCCGTTCAGCGAAGCGTAGCCACGTGCGCTGGCCGAGTAGGCAGCACCGGCATCCTCACGGATCTTCTGCAGGTAGATCTTGGCGAGCACCTGACCCAGCATGCTGGCCTTGATGTCATTCTCCAGGCTGTAAGGGGTCTTGGTGTCGTACCAGTAGATCTGGGCGATGGCCTTGGGCGTCTCGCTCTTGTTGGTGAAGTGGTTGATGACTTGGCCCTCGGGACGGTCGTCAACGTTCACCCAGTTGCTCATCTTACCCTTCTTGCCGGGCAGGCTGGCGATGTACTGCTCGATGAGGGGACGGATAACGGCCTCGTCGAAGTTGCCGACGAAGTAGAAGGTGTAGTCGGCAGCGTTGGCGGTACGCTCCTTGGCGATCTGGAGCACGCGGTCATAGTCCACTTTCTGCAGATCCTCAACATGGAAGGGCTTGTTGCGCCAGTTGTGGTTGCCCAGGGTAGACTGAACAGAGTCGTTGAACACGGACTCGGGCAGCAGACCTTGGTTCTTGAGCAGGTTCTCGAGTTGGCTCATCGTCTGGTTGTAACTCTTCTCATCCTTACTGATGTCGGTGAACTTGAGGTAAGTGAGTTGGAACAGGGTCTCCAGGTCCTTGACGGTGGACTGGCCGCTGACCTCATCATAATAGGTGCTCATTGACAGGTTGGCGCTGGCCTGCTTGCCGGCGGTGGCCTTCTGGAGTTCGTTAGACGAGAAGTTACCCAGACCGCTGATCATGGTGATGTAAGAGTACAACTCGGTGTTGGCCCAATCCTTCTCGCCATAGAGAGACTGGCCACCGCGTGCACGGGCGCTCATCTGAATTTCGTCCTCCTTGAAGTCGGTCTTCTTGAGGATGACGCGGGCGCCATTGCTCAGTTCAAGTTCCTTGTAGTCAAACTGGCTGTTGTATTTCTCCTTAGTGATCTTGCCGGGCTTGGGCAGGGTGGCAATCAGGGGCTCCTGCTTCACGTTGTCGACAAATGCCTCGACCTCGGCGTTCAGGCCGGCGTCAACAGCGCCCTTCAGGCTCTCGGGGGTGGGATAAACGGCACCGTCCTTCTCCTGGTTGAAGTTCACAATCACGAGGTTCTTGCCATCGGTCGTGATGAGTCCGGGAATGATTTGGTTAACGTATTCAACGGGAATCTGGGGAGCAACCATGCTCATGATCTGATATTCCTGCTCGATTGAGGGGATGGGCTCGTTGTCGAGGTAGTTGCGGTAGTACTGGGCGGCAAGGCGTCCGTTGGAAATCTTGTTGCGCTCGTTGTACTGACTCTCAAGGTTGCTCATGTATTCTTCCTTGGCACGCTCATACTCGGTAGCGGTGAAGCCGTGCTTTGCAGCACGCATAGCCTCGGTGACAACAGCCTCGGTAGCGGCCTCGATCATGCCCTCCTTGGGCAAGGCAACCAGCGTGAAGGCCTCGGGATCGTTCGACAGCAGATAACCGCCGTCGAAGGCCATGGCCTGGATGTAGGGACAATCAGGTTCCTGTCCCTTCTCTTCGAGACGTGAGTTGAGCATGCTGCTCATCATGCTGGTGAGGTAATCCACGAGCATGTAGGACATATCGCCCTTCATCTCCTTGGGGAAGGCCTCGTGCTTGAACATCACCATCACCTGGCTGTTCTGCTGCTCCTTGTCCTTGTCAACAACCACGATGGGCTGCTCGTTGTCGGGAACGGGCTCGGGAACTACCTGTGCGGCATTGGGATCGGGAGCGGGCATATCCTTGAAGAGGTCCTTGATCTGGGCCTCGACATGGTCAACATCCACGTCACCCACGATGACCAGGGCCTGGTTGTCGGGACGATACCACTTGTGGTAGTAGTCACGCAACTCGTTGTACTTGAAGTTGTCAACCACCTCCATCAGACCGATGGGCATGCGGCGGCCATACTTCGAACCCGGGTACAGCGCCTCGAGTTGGTTCTCGAGCATGCGCTGCTGGGCGCTGCGACGCAGGCGCCACTCCTCGTGGATCACACCGCGCTCCTTGTCGATCTCCTCGTCGGTGAGCAGCAGACCGTTGCTCCTCGTCGGTGAGCAGCAGACCGTTGCTCCAGTCCTTGAGGATCAACAGGCAAGAGTCGATAGCGCTCTGGCGGGTGCTGGGCACGTCGTTGATGTTGTAGACGGTCTCGGCGATGCTGGTATAGGCGTTCAGGTCCTTACCGAAGGCTACACCCAGCGAACGGGTATAGTCGATGATACCCTTGCCCTCACCGTTGAAGTGCTCACTGCCGTTGAAGGCCATGTGCTCCAGGAAGTGGGCAAGACCACGCTGGCTCTCTTCCTCCTGGATGGAGCCCACGCGCTGTGCAATGTAGAAATTCACACGCTGCTCGGGATAGTCGTTGTGGCGGATGTAGTAGGTCAGTCCGCAATCCAACTTGCCGATGCGTACGTCAGGGTCAGTGGGGATGGGACCCATCTGCTGAGCCTTGGTAACATTCACGCCGAATGCCATGATCATCATGAACAATACGGCAAAGATTTTTTTCATCTTCATTTGGTTGAAAAATTAGTTATATAAAATGATTATAATGTTTTGTCCTGTTAGACTTCTCAAAGGCCTGTTCGTTTCATTGCAGGAAGATAAAGCCTGCAAACTAACCCGCAAAGATAGTCTTTTTTTTAAAATGAATACTTATTAGCCTCCATTTTTCTCGGATTCAGCCTGTTCCGATTCCTCTGTAAGCGTTTAGATGTTTTTGTTTTGCAGGAATGAAGTCCCGGAATGGTCGATGTCGTCACTGCTCGCGGGTGAGTTCGTTGATCTGGTCGATCATCTCATCGTTGGTGCGTTGCATCTTGTTGAAGATGCGCAGGCCGATGAATCCGCCGACGGCAGCGCCGATCAGAACGCTGGCGACGGAACCCCAGGCGAACTCGGGTCCATAGGCGCTGTTCACCGTGAAGTACTCATAGCAGAACCATACGAGCCAGATGAGTGCCACGCCGATGCCGATGCGCTGGCCGATAACACGGTTCCTCTTCATCTTGACCAGTTTGTTGGCCGTCTCAACCAGGTCGTCACCCATATGGGAAATGTCGATGCGGTTGATGAAATAGTCTGCTGCAAGGATGCCGAAAAGCATGATGAATGTAATGGCGACGAGAATCCATGACAGACCCGCCGAATAGTGCAGGTAGATGTAGAGCGGTGTGCTCACGAGAGCCAAGATGGCCATCTTCCAGATGATGCTGTGAACACTTCTCATTTTGCTCTGAATGGCCTTTTTTACCAGGTCCTCGTTGAGACGGCCTTGCTGGTCGACTTTATTCTTGAGGTCGTTGATTTGGCGGCGCAGGTCGTCGAGTTCTAATTCGTTGAAACTGTTGTTCTGTGTTTCCATATCGATTGTGCAGATTTAGTTCATTTGTTTAAGTTGTTCCTTGATACGGTAGAGGCGCACCGACACGTTCTTGACGTTGATGCCCACAATCTGGGCAATCTCGTCGTAACTCATGTTCTCGAGCCACAGCAGAACGATGGCGCGGTCAAAGGGCTGAAGCCGCTGGATGCGTGCGTGCAACATGTCGGTCTGCTTGTTGTCGGCGTCATTCTTGTCGAACAGGTCGATGCCCTCCATGAGCGGTTGAGTCTTGCGGCTCTTCTTCTTGCGGTCGATGGAGATACAGGAGTTCAAGGTCACCTTGTAAATCCATGTCTTCAAGTCGCTCTTGCCTTGAAAAGAGGCACAACCCTGCCACAACTTGATGAGCGCTTCCTGGAAGAGGTCATCGACCTCCTCCTTGTCCTTGGAAAACATATAGCACACGGTGTAGATGGTGCCCTTGTTCTCGCGGATGATGCGTGCAAATTCGGCTTCGTTGATTTCCATTTTTGAATCGTTTTTTGCCCTTTAGACGCAACGGGTAACTAAAAAACTACACAATTTTCTTATTTTTTTCCTAACTTCTAACTTCTAACTCCTAACTCCTAACTTTAAAACGACTGCATGTCCACCAGGTGCTTGTAGGCGCCTTCCCGGGCGATGAGTTCGTCGTGGGTGCCGCGCTCGATGATGCGACCGTCCTGCATCACGCAGATGAGGTCGGCATTCTTGATGGTGCTCAGGCGGTGGGCGATGACCAGTGTGGTGCGGTTGCGCATGAGATTGTCCAGGGCTTCCTGCACCAGGTGTTCGCTCTCGGTGTCGAGGGCGCTGGTCGCCTCGTCGAGGATGAGGATGGGCGGATTTTTAAGGATGGCGCGGGCGATGCTGATGCGCTGGCGCTGGCCGCCCGAGAGTTTGCAGCCGCGGTCGCCGATGTTGGTGTCAAAACCCTGCTCGCTTTCCATGATGAAGTCATAGGCATTGGCGATGCGCGCCGCCTCCTCGACCTGCTCGCGCGTGGCACTCTCGACACCGAAGGTGATGTTGTTATAGAAAGTGTCGTTGAACAGGATGGCCTCCTGGTTCACGTTGCCCATCAGGGCACGCAGGTCGGTGATGTTGAACTGGCGGATGTCGGTGCCGTCGATGCTGACGGAGCCCTCCTGCACGTCATAGAAGCGTGGCAACAGGTCGGCCATCGTCGTCTTGCCGCTGCCGCTCTGTCCCACGAGGGCCACGGTCTGGCCCCGCTTGATGTCGAGCGACACGCCGTCGATGACCCATGCGTCGCCGTAGCGGAAACGCACGTCCTTGTACTGGATGCCGTGCTCCATGGTGGAGAGGGCGACGGGGTGTTCGGGACTCTTGATGGGGTTGTCGGCGCTCAGGATCTTGTCGATGCGTTCCATCGACGCCAGACCGCGCTGGATGGAGTAGGCGGCCTTGGACAGGTCCTTGGCGGGGTTGATGATGTTGTAGAAGATCACCATGTAGTAGATGAACTTGGGCGCGGTGAGGCTGCCGCCATGGCCGCCCAGGATGAGTGTGCCGCCAAACCACAGCACGATGGCGATGGTCAGGGTGCCCAGGAACTCGCTCATGGGGTGGGCGAGGACGTAGCGGCGGTTCATGCGCGTCTGGATGGAGCGGAATTTTTCATTTTCGCCCTCAAAACGGCGGCGCACCTTGTCCTCGGCATTGAAGGCCTTGACGATGCGCAGGCCGCCGATGGTCTCCTCGATGTTGCTCAGTAGCACGCCCCACTGGTTCTGCCCCTCGAGCGAGACGCGTTTCAGGCGCTTGCCCACACGGCCCATGATCCAGCCCGCGATGGGCAGCAGGATGAGCACGAACAGCGTCAACTGCCAACTGATGACAATCATCATCACCAGGCAGGCGATAATCATGATGGGGTTCTTGAACAGCATGTCGAGCGAGGTCATGATGGAGTTCTCGACCTCGGTCACGTCACCGCTCATGCGCGCCATCACGTCGCCCTTGCGCTCGTTGGAGAAGAACGCGATGGGCAACGAGGTCATCTTTTCGTAGATCTGGTTGCGGATGTCGCGCACCACGCCCGTGCGGATGGGAATCATGTAGAAGAAACTCAGGTAACTGCTGCCTGTCTTCAGTCCCGTCATGAACACCAGGGCGGCGGCAATGCACGCCAGGGCCGTCGACTGGCCATAGCGCTCGATGATACACTGCACATAGTAGTAGAAGTCGTTGACCACCACATCCTGCAGGCTGCCACTGCCCAGCGCCATGAACTCATAGTGGTTGGTGTTCAGCCCGAACAGCATCTCCAGGATGGGGATGATGAGCGCAAACGAGAACAGCGTCAGGAACGCGGCAAGCAGGTTGAACAGGATGTTCAACACGATATATTTCTTGTAGGGCGGCACAAACCGCTTCAACAATTCCCAAAAACCTTTCATGCCCGCAAAGGTAGGAAAAAGTTTCTAGTCCCTAGTTTCTAGTCCCTAGTTTTTTGAGTTTTCAGTAGATTGGGGGCGGGCTCAAATTAATCCTCGATTCTTGGAGTATGGTTTTTCTTTGATACTTTTGTAAAAAAAATCAATGGAAACGGGTTTACATTTCCTTGGCCTGAAACGTCTACCAAGTGTAATTGACCCACGACTATGACAAAAAGTGAATTGGAAATACTGTTCAAAACGCACTACACGGCGATGTTCCGCCTGGCGGTGTCGCTGCTCTACGATGCCGACGAGGCGCGCGATGTCGTGAGCGACGTGTTTGCCTCGCTGCTCGACGGCGGACTGGCCATCCGCACCGACAACGCCCGCGGCTTCCTGCTGACGTGCGTGCGCAACGGCTGCATCAATGTGATTCGCCACAAGCAGATGCGGGAACGCTTCATCAAACTCTACTCGACAAAAGCCGAGCCGCTAGCCGATGGTCCTGATGACTCGATGATGCTTGCCGAATTGCGCAACTACATCAACAACCAGTTACCGCCGCTGTCGCGTCGCATCTTCACCCTGCGCTACCTGCAGGACATGACTTGTCAGCAGGTGGCCGATGCCGTGGGCGTGAGCCGCACAACAGTCCATCACCACTTGTCACAGTCACTGGAGAAAATCAACGCTTATTTCAACAACTCAAAACGATAGACGTTATGGAACAGAACGATAAAATCCGTCTCTTGCTCGACATGCACGAGCATCCCGAGAATTACACCGACGAGCAGTTGGCCGCCATGCTTGATGACGAAATGCAGGAGCAACTCGTCACCGCCAAACGCGCCATGACCGACACCCCCGAGCCCGATGTGGATGCCGAGTGGCAACGCTTCGAGCAGGAGCATTACGCCCCGGCGAACAACCGCCGCTGGCTCAAGGTCGCCGCGATGATTGCTGGTGTGCTCATGCTCTCGGCCTTCACTTATGCCGCTATCCGTGCCGTGAGTCATCATGCTGTTGACAAAGCCAAAGAACCCACCGAAAAAGTCACCGCTGAATCGCAGCCAGAATCGACCGTAGGGCCTCGCCTTGGCGTGGCCGACACTGCGGCAGTGGTGGCAGAGCCGATAGTGTTTGACAACCAACCGCTTGACCAGATGCTGGAACAGATTGCGCCGCATTACGGCATGCAGGTGGAGTTCCGCAACGAGGATGCCCGCAACCTGCGTTTCTACTTCGTTTGGCAGTCCGATGAGGACCTGGATGCGGTGCTCGAGCGCCTTAACCTGTTCGAGAGTGTGAATATCAGTAAGGAGGGCAATACAATCGTGGTGGAATGATGGCAAGACGCATGATATTTATCGTGGCGTGCTTGTGCATCGCCACGGCTGCCTTCGGGCAGCGGGTGACGCGGACGTTCAATGACGTGTCGATGAGCGAGGCGCTCAAGTGGCTCAACGAGCGGAGTGGGGAATACAACATCAGTTTTCTCTACAACGAGTTGGAGGACTTCAGGGTGACGACCTCGGTCAAGAACAAGTCGGTGCCTGACGCCATCCAGCAACTGATAGGCTTCTATCCCATCAAGATGACCGTGCAGGGCAAGGAAATCGCTGTCGAGTGCCCGCAGAAGGCTTCCACGCGTTACAAGGGCACCGTCCTCGACGAGACGGGCCAACCGTTGCCCTATGCCAACGTTGCCCTGCTCTCGCCACGAGACTCCACCCTCATCACCGGCGGCGTGACAAACGAGAGCGGCCTCTTTGTCATCCCCTGTGACCAAACTGGTGTCCTCGCCCGCATCACCTACGTGGGTTACCGTCCCGTCTATCGCCACTGCAAGACCCCTCACCTGGGCACCATCAAAATGCAGCCCGACCAATACACCCTCGACGGCGTTACCGTCAAGGGGGCCAAGCAACTTGTCCGCGCCACCGATCGTGGCATCCTCGCCAACGTGCAGGGCACAGTTTTGGAACAATTCGGCTCGGTCACTGAAATGTTGACCCACCTGCCCCTGATGATGAGTGACGGCAAGATTGCTGGTCATGGCACGCCCGAAATCTACATCAACAACAAGAAAGTGCGTGACAACTCTGAACTCGACCGCTACCGTGCTGACGAAATCCTCTCAGCCGAGATCATCACCAATCCCGGCCCTGAATACGGTGCAGACGTGACCTCGGTCATCCGCCTGAAGACCGTCAAGAAAGAAGGTGAAGGCTGGAGCGGCAATTTCTCGGCCTCATACCGCCAAGGCAAGGAATATTATGCCAATGTCAATGCGTCCTTGAACTACCGCTTGCGCAACGGTATGGATTTCTTTGCCCGTGGTTATTTGACTGACAATAATTTGGCGATTGATGCGACAGCCCAGGACCAACTGAAGGCATCCTCTACATGGGATTACCAGAAAGATGCCTCTTGGCTTTTCAGAATGAAGTATTACTTTGCCGACTTGGGTTGGAACTGGGAAATCAATGATCACCATTCGGTGGGTCTGACTTATACGGCATTCAATTACATCGGCAACAGTCTCACCCGTCGCGAGATGGACGAGCAGACATGGCGGGATGGAGTGCTTGTTGATGGAGGTCACAGCATGACCAATACTGTGGACAAGCCACGCATGAGACATACGGTTAATGCCTACTATGTTGGCAATGTCGGCAAGTGGAACATCGACTTCAGTGCAGATTTCTATCAATCAGAGTCTCTTAAAGAGATGGAAGGCGGCACCGAAGGCTCGACCACTGTCAGTAGCCAAACCAACTCAAAGGATCATCTATTGGCTGAAAAATTGGTTGTTACGGCACCTGTACCAAAAGGGAAACTGACCTTTGGCGAAGAAGCCTCCTCGGTACATCGCACTCACGATTTCATCCAAAGTGGCTTCTCAGCCGATAGTCATGTGAAACAAGAAACGTCAATATGGTCGATTTTTGCAAACTACTCGCTGCAACTGGGCAAGTTCTCAATGAACACGGGCCTGAGATGGCAAAATGAGCATAATATTTATGACATCGACGGTCAGCGCAATGATGAGATGAGTCCTGACTATTCAGTACTGATCCCGCGTGTATCGCTGGCTTATAACTCAGAAAATTGGCAGCACCGATTGTCTTATAACTGCTCGCGATACAATCCACAGTATAGCCTGTTGTCTTCCTCGGTCAATTATCGCAGCAAGTACGAGTACGATACAGGTAATCCGCTCTTGCAACCGCAGACCCATCACAATTTCTCGTGGTCTTCCTCATGGAAGTGGATAAATGTAGAAGCATACTATCAATACCACAAGAACACGATACGCTCTTTCCAGACTGCCTACGACGACGAAAATCATCCCGGCGTGGTTATCATGGACTACCGCAATACGCCTAAACAGGAGTATTATGGCATTACATTAAATTTCACGCCTAAAGTGGGCATTTGGCAGATGAACTATTCGGCAGACCTCTATTTCTGCAACGACGATGTGTATCCGTTGGGCATCACCCACAAGTGGAACGGGCTTATTGCCGATATAACGCTTGACAACACCTTCATGTTACCACACTCATGGCTCTTGAACATAAAAGGTGGTTTCATTCCTTACAATGAATCAGGCCCCTGCCAGACCGAGGCTAATGGCTACTTGAATCTGCGTTTGGGTAAGCAGTTCCTAAAGGACAAAAGTTTGAGTGTCGCCATCCTTGCTACTGATATTTTCAAAACTAATTATATGGAGCGAGTTGCCTATGGCGGCATCAACATCCGCACCCAGTATCACGAGTATCAAGACAAGCGTCGTGTCGGCATCGACATTTCATGGAAATTCAACGCTACCCGCAGCCGTTACAAAGGCAGCCACGCCGGCCAAGACGAACGCAACCGCCTGTAATCAATGTTATGCAGGTAATAGCTTCAACATATCACCCAATGCAATCCACCCTCTCACCAGCGACAGCGAGAGGGTGGAAGATGGACTGTTCATTTGCGCATCAATTTGATGTACCACTCTTCATCGGGAGAGTGTCCCCAGAATACTTTGCCATCACCTCCGAGGTCCCATTGGTTTGTTACTTGAATCAAGAGGAAAGGCAAGCGATCATAATTACTGGTTTTGATCATCATTCGTTCCTTGCGACGGAACTTGCGATGGCAAAACTGTTTCCCGCGTTTTTGAGACTTACAGCAACAAAAAGTGCTGACAGGAGTCTTTTTTCTGCTTCTGCTCATTATACCTGTAATGTTATGAGTGGGCATGGCTATTGCCTATTGTGCCACTCCGTTAAACATTACGAGGCTTTAGTGGAGACATATCTCCTATTCAATTGTATTTGTTCCATTATATTGATTGTATGTTGTCTTATAGCTTCGTTCTTATTAAGGTTTCATCTCATTGAACATCGTGGTATCGTTGTCAAACAATTCGAGGATTTCAGCTATATGTGGATTCGAGCGTTGTGCAATCAACGCAACATATTCACTTTGACCGTCTTCTCCTTTGACTTCTGCTGTTCGTATGATGTAGTGCTTCTGCTGCTCTGCGCCATTAAACCATTTCAAGAAAAGTCTTGCACGTTGGGCTTGCTTTCCTCCTTCAGAACTACAAAGGTAAAGAAGTATGTCAGGATTCTCTCTAAAAAACTCTTCAATGATGCAGATTATGGTTTTGGGGATTTTGGGATCGCTAGGAGATTTGCTATGACTTGGGTTGGTAAGATTAAACCAAAAGACCGAAAAGAATGGATTGTCTTCTTGGTCAAAAGTTACGATGTATTCTACATCATGATCAGTCCTGAAATGCAGACGACCAGAAATTTCTGCTACGGTGTAAGGCGCCAGCAGATTTATGTTGTTGATATTAAGGGCATTCATGGTTTAATTCCACTCAATATCATAATAGCCAGACTCCGCTGCCTCTTTTTTGCGGCGTTGGCGCTCGGCATACCATTCTTCGGCTTCTTTCTGTCGTCTTTCCTTGATCTCACGGCCGCGAGCAAGCAACGCAAGGATATCCTCACGTGTGAATTTCCTTATGGGTTCATTTCCGTCCATATCATCAAATTGTGTTTTGTGTTTTCTTTTTGCAAAATTAGTGCCAATAGATTGAATTGCCAAATTTAATTGCTGATTTCTAAAGAAAGCCTGATGTTTTATGTTAAAGTATAGAATAATGAAACGTTTTAATATCATATTCTTTCTAGTCGCTTGTTCTATTGCGATTCCCGTCTTCGGGCAGCGGGTGACGCGGACGTTCAATGACGTGTCGATGAGCGAGGCGCTCAAGTGGCTCAACGAGCGGGGTGGGGAATACAACATCAGTTTTCTCTACAACGAGTTGGAGGACTTCAGGGTGACGACTTCGGTCAAGAACAAGTCGGTGCCCGATGCCATCCAGCAGATGATCGGCTTCTATCCCATTAAGATGACCGTGCAGGGCAAGGAAATCGCCGTCGAGTGCCCGCAGAAGGCCTCCACGCGTTACAAGGGCACCGTCCTCGACGAGACGGGCCAACCGTTGCCATACGCCAACGTCGCCCTGCTCTCGCCGCGCGACTCCACCCTCATCACCGGCGGCGTGACCAACGAGAGCGGCCTCTTTGTCATCCCTTGCGACCAGAGCGGCGTTCTCGCCCGCATCACCTACGTGGGCTACCGCCCCGTCTATCGCCACTGCAAGACCCCTCACCTGGGCACCATCAAAATGCAGCCCGACCAATACACCCTCGACGGCGTCACCGTCAAAGGCGAACGTCCCCAGTACCAGATGACCACTGGTGGCATGACGGTCAATGTTGCGGGCACGGTGCTCGGCGACATGGGCACTGGCATTGACGTGCTGGGCCAGTTGCCACGCGTCGATGTCAAGGGCGACGGCCAGGTGAGCGTCTTTGGCAGCGGCACACCGCTCATCTATATCAATAACCGCCCGATTCAGAGCAATACCGAATTGTCGCGCCTCAAGTCGAGTGACATCAAGTCCATCGACGTGATTACGAGCCCTGGCGCCCGATACAAAAAGAATGTGTCTTCGGTTATCCGCATCAACACGGTCAAGCCCCAAGGCGACGGCTTCAGTGTCAGCACCATTACCAACGTGCGCAACAATCACGAGTGGGGCGGATATCAGGACATTGACGTGAAATACCGCACTCACGGCCTGGAACTGTTCGCCGAGGGCTATTGGCGTAGCGCATGGATGGGTGAGGACAATGACATTAATAATGACTTATTCTTGGAGGATGGCACAGTGCATGTTGACCAGACGGGCGACACCAAATTCCGCAGTAAGTCGCATTATGAGCAAGTAGGCTTCAATTACGATATCAACGACAACCATTCGCTGGGTGCCTCTTACACCTTGAGCGGGGTCAATATCAAGAATAGCAGTCTTATCGGTGGGCAACAGATATGGAACAACGGTGTACTTGAGGGCTGTGTCATGTATGATGCCCTCGTCAATCGCAAAAATAATCCGTTGCACGATGTCAATTTGTATTATGTGGGCAAAGTGGGCCAGTTGTCAATCGATTTTAACGGCACGTGGTATTGTCGCAATGAACGCAATTCTGATGAACGCACTGAATTAAGTGATGAACTTGATGACCGCCATGTGCTCACCCAGAGTCGCCAGTGTAACCAGATGACCGCCGGCAAACTCATCTTGAGTCACCCCCTGTGGAAAGGTACCGCCAGCATCGGCACTGAGTTGACCTTTACCCGCACCGATGGCACCTATTCCAACGACGATCAGTCCCATTTGTCATCCGACACGCGCATCCGCGAGAATAACAGTGCGGGCTTTGCCGAGTATGACTTCACCCTGGGCAATTTTACCTTCGGCGCCGGACTGCGCTTTGAGCACATCAACTCCGACTACTATTCGTCAGGCATCCGTGAGGAGGAGCCCAGCCGCACCTATAATGACTGGTTCCCCAATGCCTCCGTCGCCTGGAAGAAGGACAAGTGGAACTGGCAACTGAATTACAGCCGCCGCATCAATCGCCCCAGTTATTTCCAGTTGCGCAATTTCATCCAGTACGATAACCGTTACACCTACGAGGGTGGCAATCCACTGTTACGGCCGCAACTGAACCACCGTTTGGAGTTGTCGGCCATCTACTCGTGGCTGAGTCTGCAAGTGCGCTACACCTACAGCCAGAGCACCATGTGCTGGGTACCCGTGTTGGAGCAGGACAAGCGTTATGCCCTGCTGTGTACCCGCAACTATGGTGATGCTCAGCGCTTGTTTGCCTCGCTGGTGGCTGCACCTCGATTCGGTGTCTATCGGCCCACGATGACGCTGAGTTTCAACAAGGTCTTCTTTGATGCAGAGCAGTATGGCTCTCGTTTGACCCATCACAGGCCGTTGTGGCGGTTTGAACTGAGGAACACCTTTGTCCTTCCTCATTCCTGGACAGCAGTACTGGGCGTGCGTGTCGCAAGTGATGCCGATGACGAGTTCCAGAGCGTCAAGCACTATTGGACGGTCGGGGCGCGTATCAACAAATCCTTCTTCAACAAGGCGCTGCTGGTCAACCTCTATGCCGACGACATTTTCAAGACAAGCCAAGAACGATGGACGACCTATGGCATCGGCACCAATTTCACCAAGGATTGCTACAACTTTGACCGCACCATCGGCATGACCGTGACCTACAACTTCAACGTCACCCGCAGCAAGTACAAGGGCACCGGTGCTGGCAACGACGAGAAATCCCGCTTGTAATCTAAGAATATCTAAGAACAACCGATGGAAAAAGACGGTCGCGGGTGGATGCACCTGCGACCGTCTTAAAAACGAGGTTTTTTCCGGGTGTTATAATGATTGCAGTTTGGTTTCTAGTTTCTAGTCCCTAGTCCCTAGTTTCTAGTCCCTAGTTGTTAGTTGTTAGTCGTTAGTCCGTTGGCGGATGCCAACTTCTAACTTCTAACTTCTAACTCACTTAATGATTCCCATCTGCTTGCCGATCTTGATGAAGGCGTTGATGCACTTGTCGAGGTGCTCACGCTCGTGACCGGCCGATACCTGCACGCGGATGCGGGCCTGG
>ONRP01000036.1 GCA_900320245.1 uncultured Prevotellaceae bacterium | reverse complement strand
CCGTATTGCTTGATGTCGGTAATGACTTTCTTCACCGTGTTGCTGGGAACGGCAAACGAGCAACCGCTGTAGTTTCCCGTTTGGGAATAAATCATCGTGTTGATGCCGATGAGTTCGCCTGCGGTGTTGACCAGGGCGCCGCCCGAGTTGCCGGGATTGACGGCAGCATCATGCTGGATAAAGGCCTTGATGCCGTTGTTGTCGCTGGTGTTCATGCCGCGGGCCTTGGCGCTGATGATGCCGGCGGTCACGGTGGAGTTGAAACCGAAGGGGTTGCCAACGGCGACACACCACTGACCGGGCTTGACGGCGTCGCTGTTGCCGAAGTTGATGGCGTGGAGGTCCTTGGCATTGATCTTGATCAGCGCGATGTCGGTCTTCTCGTCACTGCCCACAACGGTGGCGTTGTACTGGCGGTTGTCGTTCAGCGTGACCTCGAGTTTCTCGGCACCGTCAATCACGTGGTTGTTGGTGACGATGTAGCCATCGGTGCTGATGATCACACCCGAACCCATGCCCATCGCTTGAGGCTCGCTCTTCTGGGGCTGCTGCTGGCGGCCGCGCTGCGACCCGCCGTAGCCGGGGCCGAAGAAGAATTCAAACGGGTCGAAGTAGTCGCCGCCGTAGTAGTTCTGCCTGGGGGTCGCATAACTCTTGATGCTCACCACGCAGTTGATGGTGCTCTCGGCCACGTCGGTGAAGTCGCGGCTTATGTCCACGGTGCGCGTGACTGCCGGTGCGCGGCCCTCGCTGGCGGGGGCGCTTTCCTGACTCATTACATATGTGTCGCTGATGATGCCTTTCCTTTCCAGTTCACTGGTTGCCATCATGGTCGCTGCCGAACCCAAAACGGACGAAGCAACGAGCATTAGAACTAATTTCAAATTTCTTTTCATGTTTCCTTAATGTTAATTTATTGTAGATTTTAATTGTTTCAAATGTTAAATTTAACTTTTCAAATTCTGGGCCAAATGTACAACCAAAAATGAAAACTGCAATATTTTGGCGGTTTTTTTTAAACTAAATTAATAGCGGCAGTGTATCTTTTTAAATTGTTTTGCATTGCGGGGCGTTGTGATAACAATTGATGACAATTTGGCACAGCCTATGCGTCATGTTGGCACTTCAAGATGGCAGGCCCGCACGATGCCGGTGAGGCGTCGTGCGGGCCTGTTGATGGGGGCATCAGCGGCAGCAAGGCTGCGTCAGTCGCCGTATCCCAGATATTTCAGCAGTTCGGCAAGCACATACATGCTGCCGCCCACATAGATCAGGTCCTTGGGCAGGGCGCTCCTGCGGGCCGCCTCGAGCGCGTCTTCCACGCGGCTGTAGACACTGCCTTGTAGACCCATGGCCGCGGCGTTCTGCTGCAGTTCTTCACACTTCATGCTGCGCACGGTCTGCGCCTGGGTGAAGTAGTATCTCGCGTTTTTGGGCAGCATCCTGAGCATGGTGCTAACGTCCTTGTCGGCCATGAATCCCAGCACCAGATGCAGTTTCTCGTAGGTCTCGCGCTTGAGTTGCCTCATCACTTGTTCAAAGCCCGGTGGGTTATGGGCCGAGTCGCACAGCAGCAACGGTTTCTCGCCCAGTTTCATCCAGCGGCCCATCAGGCCGGTATTCTCGACCACGTGGGCCATGCCGTCGACGATGGCGTCCTTCTTGATGCGGTAGTTGAGCGACTTGAGCAGGTTCAGCGTGTGCAGCACGGTGTTCACGTTCTCGATTTGATAGTCACCGGTCAGTTGGCAGTCCACGACGCCGTGGCTCGCAGTGTTCAGGCGCAGCATGCCGTCGATGTGCACGGCATTCAGCACTTCGGGCTTGTCTTGGGCGAAGATGGCCTGGGACCTCTGGCTCTTGGCCACACGTTCGATGACGTTGCGCACCACGCCATCGGCATGGCCCACGATGACGGGACGGCCCGGCTTGATGATGCCGGCCTTCTCGCTGGTGATTTCCTCGAGTGTGTTGCCCAGGAATTGCTGGTGCTCCAGACCGATGTTGGTGATGACGCTCACCTCGGGAGTGATGATGTTGGTGCTGTCGAGCCTGCCGCCCAGGCCGGTCTCGATCACGGCGACATTGACGTGGCGCCAGGCGAAGTAGTCAAATGCCATCGTCGAGGTTAACTCAAAGAATGAAGGCTCATAGTCCTTGAGCGCCCGCTTGCGGTAGTCGGCAACCCACTTCATCACGTAGTTGCGGCTCACTTTCTTGCCGTTGACGCGGATGCGCTCCCTGAAGTCCACCAGATGCGGCGACGTGAACAGGCCCACGCGGTAACCGCATTGCTGCAGGCACGACGCCAGCATGTGGGCCGTGGAGCCCTTGCCGTTGGTGCCGGCAATGTGGATGATACGGTAGTTGCGGTGAGGCTCATTATATAACCTGTCAAGGGCGAGACTGGTATCAAGCCCCGGCTTGTAACCCGTTGCACCTTCTCTCTCAAATGCGGGGCGCTGGTTGAACAGATAGTCCAGCGTGCGTTCCCACATCCGCGTCAGTTCTTCTTTTCGTGCCATATTAGTTGGTCGTGACGTTATTTATCCTGAAAATCATCACTCACGTGACGACGTGGTATACTATATAAAAAGCAGTATGGCTGTAAGCCGGGTTATGTGCCTGCCGTGACGGCAGGTGCCTGTCATTTATCTGTCCGGCGCATTGCTGCGACGGTATAGCGTTCTACCCCCCGGCAATGGACGAGCAGCCCTTAAATGCCGGTATACATGAACTTGCAACTCACAGGTGGTGCGGCACGCTGTGTCACCACAGCGTCCGGTGGGCTCTTACCCCGCCTTTTCACCCTTACCGCTTGCGCGGCGGTTGTTTTCTGTCACCTTAACCCCACGGTCACCCATGGCTTCCCGTTAAGAAATGTGATGCTCTGCGTTGCCCGGACTTTCCTCTCGCAACCATGTGATGTTAACGAGCGACAAGCCACCATACTGCTGATTTGGAGCGCAAAATTACAATGATTTCTCAAGGTGAGCAAATTTTGGGCCACATTACCCCTTCTTTTTCGTATCGCTGACTGACCCGTCGGCAGGTCCCTTTTGTCGGCCTAGTGACGGCGGCCGCTCCAACGGGAACCCGTGGGTTTGAAAAAAAGTGCGCTTGTTGAAAACTTTTTTCGGGCCAATATTGTTTTTGTTACGGTTATTGGCAGTAATTTTGTACCAGAAATTATTAATGTGCAAATGAAACGTTTTTACTCACTCTTTTTGATGGCCTTAATGGCCTCATTTTTTACATTACAGGCTGCCGAGGTGACCTTTGACTTCTCGACGGCCGAGGGTATTACTGCCATGGGATACGCTGTGCCCGAGCAAAGTGCCGGAACCAATCTGGTCGACGCCGGTCCTGTGACGGTCGACGGCGTGTCGCTGTCGGCTGTCAATGGTGCAACCCCGACGCGCATCTGGAACTCCCAGGGCAGTTTCTCCCTGCGTATCTATGTTGACGGCTCCGTCACCCTGTCGGTGGCCGAGGGCAGCATTACCGCAGTCACTGTCAATGCCGCCAACACGTCCAACTTCGACCTGCTGGCCGATGTCGGTGACTACAGCGTCGCCGGCGGTGTGGGCACGTGGACCGGCAATGCTTCGTCGGTGACGTTCACACACTTTGGCACCAAAAACGCGCAGGTCGCCAGCATCGTGGTGACCACCAGCGGCGAGAACCCCGGTGATGACCCTGAAGACCCCATCGACCCCGACATCTTCAAACTCGACTCGCTTCAGCATCTGGCAGCGCTGGAGGACGGCACCGCCTTCCAGTTCACCAGTGATGTGTATGTCAACTACCAGTGGAACGAAATGCTCTGGGTCATGCAGTTGGACGAGGAAGGCAATGCCTACGCTGGTGTTATCTATGGCGACACGGGCAAGCAGTACCCGTTGGGTGCCGTCATCCCCGCCGGCTGGACTGGTGTTAAGCAGACTTATAGGAGTTTAGTCGAAGTCGGCAATCCTGCCCACTTTGCGAACCCCAAGGACATCCTCGACGAGTACTATTATTCGGCATTTGATTGCACGGGCTCCTTGCACTATGTCGCCAATCCCGAGGAGGGATGGGAGAATTACAAGGTCTTCTTTGATGGTGTGAAACTGAGCAATATCGAACAAAATGGTATGTTCACCATCTACAGCACCGAGACCGACGACGACGGCAATACGGTCAATTCCACGATGGCGGGTTTCAATAAGTTTGCCATCGATTATTCCGAGGTAGACCCCACTGAACGCTATTCCATCGAGGGCATGGTCACCATCTACTACGACATGATGGAATTGTTCCCCATCTCCATCACTGCCGACCCCGGCACTCGCCTGTGGAAGGTGATGTACGAGGGCGAGGACGGTGTGCAGTACAAGGTCAACGACACCCTGTATGTCGCTGCCGTGAGCGATGCCGCCGACGGCAAGTTGGTCTATGTCACCGACAACGTCAGCGAGATTTATTACGACACCTATGAGGAGTGGGGTTATGCCGAGTGGCTGTCATGGTATCCCGACTGGATTGCCCTCGACTGCTCGGGCGATGACGAGTTGTTCAACGCGCTTGCCGGTCAGGCCGTCCTCAAGCCCGGCACGGTCAAGGGTGTGTTGGCCGACCGCTCGACCAATCCGCGCCTCATCCTCAACAGTGAACCCGTTGCCCTCACCGATGCCGATTATCCGGTATTGACGGTATTTGACTATGACTTGAGCCAGGATTACCTCGGCGCGCTGGGCAATGAACTGGGACGCGTCGACGGCTACTTCTTCTACAAGGATGGCAAGCCATGCCTGTGCAGCGAGCAGGACACCGTTGTCGTTAACCTCTGTTTCGACTATGCTCCCGACCTGGAGGCCGAGATGGCCGACAAGCAGGGCTTCAGTTTCGGTCTCTTGTCCATCTTCAAACTCGTGGAGCCGTGGGAGGAGAACCAGCCCGCCGCAATGCACCGTATCAGCGCTACGGCCGACGATTATTACACCAACTATGTTGTCTATCCGCTCCAGATCCTCTCATCGGCTTCGGTCGACGAGGTGAATGCGGCAGGCCAGGTTGTTGACGTGAAGTACATCACGCCGTCGGGCATCACCAGCCAGGAACCTCAGGAGGGCGTCAATATCGTTGTGACCACCCATAGCGATGGCACTCGCACCACCGTCAAGCGTGTGGTGAAGTGATTCTTCACTCAGTGTATAACAACAGACGCGGCCGCTGCAACGGCCGCGTCTGTTTGTTGCCCTTGTTGTCCAGCAGCGCCATCTCGTTTTGATTGATGCGCTTGCATGATTCGGTGCTCTCAAGAGCCAGCAGCAAGGCGGTCTCAAAGTCGATGGCTTCGCAGTCGTGCTCAGTCGAGTGAAGGTCCTCAAACTGGATTGCCATGTCCTTGCTCGGGTCGAGCGTGATGATGCCGTTGATGATGTTGCAGCCGGTATCGCCGTGGATGGTCTGCATCACGGCATCGACAACAACACGCATGTTGTGTTCGCTGACGTTCTCGCTGTCGATTTCCTTCACCAGCCACGCGCCGTTCAGCAGATCCAGGTTGTGGCGCTTGAGCACAGCAACCACGGTACCCTTGGAATTCATCAGGTTCAGGTATTGGGCATTGTATTGGGCAGTGAGTGTGTAGCGGCGCACGTCGGACAGCGCGTGCATGATGGTTTTCTCGCTGGTGACATTGTTGCAGGTCCTGTCGGTAGAGATGAAATTGCCGAACATCAGGTTGTTGCCGCTCAGTTGGAAGGTGCCGTTGATGATGTTGCAGCCATTGCAGCCGTACACCTTGTTGCCGCCGGCAAAGTCCAAGTACAGGTAGGCGCGCTCCAGCGTGTACACTTTCTTTTTGCGGATGCTCACGATGTCCCACTCGCCGTAGAGTTGTTGGGCGGCATCGGTGATGGCAATCTCGTGCATGGGCTGTTCGGCATCGGCCACGTTCTCCACGACAACGGTGCGCTTGTCCTGTTTCTTGTCCTTCTTCTTGCGGGCATCCATCGTTGCGGGTGCCAACAGCATGGCCAGCAAAAGGCTCAATACGATATATCTTCTCATTGTGAAATAGTCGGTTTTCGGTTTCAAACTTCAAAAGTACTGCAATATCGGTTACTTACAAAATCCTTTAGACGTTTTTAAGACTTTGTGCCATAAAATGTGAAAAATCCCTCCTCGAAACTCCAATTTTTGGCTGGCGTGAAATTTTGACCTACTTTTGCCGTTATGGAAGGCGGATGCCAAAATTCGAATAATTCGTTTAATTCGAAGGCCTAACAATATTCGAAGATATTGCAAAAAAATGAAGAAACCATCAATATATAGCCGCTTGATGTCAGTAATCGCTGCGTTGGCGATGACAGTGGCGGCATATGCCCAGATCAACACCGACCAGGTGGTGAACATCGGACGGAATGCCCTCTACTTCGAGGACTACGTCCTGGCAATCCAGTATTTTAACCAGGCCATCAAGGCAAAGCCTTTTCTTGCCGAGCCCTATTTCTACCGCTCGGTGGCAAAAATCAGCCTGGAGGACTACGTCGGGGCCGAGCAGGATGCTGCCATGGCCATCGAGCGCAACCCGTTCATCGTCGATGCCTATCAGGTGAGAGGTGTCGCCAGGCAGAACCTGCGCAACTACGCTGGGGCTATCAATGACTATGATGCCGGGCTGGAACTCATGCCCGAGGACAAGAATATGCTGATGAACCGGGCCGTCTGTGAGATTGAACTCAAGAATTATGACGAGGCCCAGCAGACCTTTGAACGCCTGCTGCAACTTGATCGGCGCAACGACCGTGCCTACATCGGTCTGGCACAGATGAGCCTGGCTAAGGCCGACACCGTGGCAGCGCTCGAACACCTGAACCGCAGCATCGCCTTGAGCAAGAACAATGCAGGTGCCTATGTCATGCGTGCCGAGATTGCCACGCGTTCAAGCCAGGATTTCGAAAGCGCGGTGGCCGATATGGACAGCGCCATCATGCTCGAGCCGCATTATTCGGGCTACTTCATCAACCGCGCCTTCATGAAGTATAATCTGGACGACTACTTCGGGGCCATGGCCGACTATGACTATGCCATCAGCCTGGACCCTGCCAGCCAGGAGGCTCATTTCAACCGCGGACTGTTGCGTGCCGAGGTCGGCGACTACAACAAGGCCATCAGCGACTTTGACTTCGTGCTCGGCAGCAATCCGTCCAACTTTATGGCACTCTATAACCGTGCCCTGCTGCACATGCGCACTGGCCAGTTCCGCGAGGCGGTTTCCGACTTCAATGCGATTCTGAAGAAGTATCCCAACTTCGAGGCGGGGTATATGGCCCGTGGCGAAGCCAAGCGGCGCATGGGTGACTACAAGGGCGGCGATGCCGACTACGAGCGCGCCATGGCCATCTTCAAGCGCAACAAGACGCATGTCTCCACCTTCAACCCTGCCGAAATCGAAGCCACTGCGGCCATCAAGAAGGCCGAGCAGCGAGCGCTCGACGGTGGCGAGGAACCAGAAACGGCCGAGGACATCATCAACCGCTTCAACACCCTGCTCACCGTCCGTGACGATGAACCGGTGAAGCCGGAATATGCCAACCGCCAGCGAGGTCATGTCCAGAACGACAACATCGAGGTCGAGCCCATGCCCATGTTCACGCTCACCTATTACGAGAGTGACAACAAACTGAATACCAGCCCGCATTATTTCAGCGAAATCGGCGAAATCAACGATACCCGTCTGCTGCCTGGCAAACTCACGCTGGCCGTCGGCGAGACGCAACTGGACGAGGAAAACATCCAGAAGCATTTTGCCGAAATCGATTACTACAATGGCCTTCTCTCGCGGGACCATCCACGCAGCATCGATTACTTTGCCAGGGGACTCGACTATCTGTTGCTGAAGAACCCCGAAGCCGCTATCAGCGATGCTGACAATGCTATTGCTCTGAGTGAAGGGTTCACGCTGGCCTACATCCTCAGGGCCGATGCTCGTTTCATGCAGTACCGCATGTCCCAGGCGCGTGACGACAAGGATGCCGAAGTTGGCACCGATGCGTCAAGCAAGTCGATGACGATGCTGCGGCAGCACCAGGATGCTGCCGCTCTCGACCAGGTCATGGCCGACCTCGACCAAGTCATCAAGCGCTCGCCCAAGAATGTCTATGCCCATTACAACAAGGGCAACATCTACATGCTGCAGGGCGATTACACCAGCGCCATCAGCAGTTACTCGATGGCCATTCAACTCAAGCCCGACCTCGCCGAGGCCTACTACAACCGTGGCTTGATGTACCTCAGGATGGGTAATAAGGCCCTGGGTGTCGCCGACCTGAGCAAGGCTGGCGAACTCGGTGTCCTCCCCAGTTACAACGTGCTTAAACGTATGACGCGATAAGCGAGCGCCTGCCGTCTCTCCCACGATGGGGAAGGACGGCAGGCGTTGGCTGTATTGGTTGGCATGTGGCGCAGGCGCCATGTGCCTGTTAATGTCGTGTCGGCTTATTTGTTGATGACTTCGGGGGGAACGATGTTCAAGCCAACCACGTTGTTGTCGGTGTCGTAGAAGATGACAATGCCCAGCGGCCCATTCTCAAAATGCATCAGGCTGGTATAGGATTTGATGCCGCGAACCAATTGGATTTCCCAGGCTTCATGGCTCTGGTATTTACCCATCTGGGCTTCAACCTGCTTGAGTGCACCGTCAAAGTAGTTGGCCTGTACACGTTCCTTGATGACGCTGGCCATGTGGTCATACATTTCCTGGCTCTGGTTGTTGATCAGGTAACCCAGCAGTTGCTCGCTCAGGATGGTCTTGGGGTCATCGGCCGGTGCAGGAACGGGCTGTTGCTTGACGGCGGGCTTGGGCTGTTGGGCCTGGTGGGTGGGAACGGTCTTGAGATCGGGCGAGGCTGCCATGGCTTGGGCCTCAGGATTCTTGAGCCTGGCTTCCACCTTGTTCAGGCTGCCCTCGTTCTTCATCAGGACTTTGTAGTCCTTGTCCAGCAGATAGAAACACGGCAGGGTAGGCAGGTCATACAACTCGGCATATTCAATCTGTCGGCTCTGGTTCCAGCCGTTGATCATCATCTTGGGATATTTGGTCTTCTTCCACATTTTCTGGTCATCATAGGGATAGATGGCCAGCACAATCAGTTTCTTGTCCTTGACCAACTGGTTGATGAACTCGTTGGTCGACAGGCGCTCCTTCACGGTCTCGCACGCCTCGCAGTCGGGATTGTTGAAGAAGACCAGGATGTTGTCGGCGTGCAGATCCTTCAGGTGCTGTACGTCTTTGCCGTCGGGGGTCACAAAGTCAAAGTCGGCGGCAATGCTGCCTTCCATATTCTTTTTGGCACCCTCGAGCAACAGGCGCTGTTTCTCCTTCTCGGTGGCACTCAGGACATAGTTCTCGACGGCATGATTGAGCACAATCATGTACAGGTACTCGTTATGGATGGGGTCGGCGGGGTCGCTGAAGCGGCGCTCGGCCAGTTCCAGCATCTGGCGGTAGTCTTTCGCGTCCTTGGAGAGTGACTCCATGGTGGCATTCATCAGGATTGATGCGGTTGTCGGGTTTTGCTCGGCAATCTGTTCAATAAACTCGTTGTACTTCTCGGGTGCCGGCGTCGATTGTGCTTGCATGCCCAGCCATCCTGCGATGGCGACGATAACGGTGAGAATAAGTTTCTTCATTTGTCCTATGTTGTTTAATTTTTGATCGTTTGCAATCTATTGTGGCGCAAAAGTAGTAACTTTGCGCCATTAAGACAAAAAACAATGAAAAAAATCAATAAAACCAATGCTGCGAGGCTGCTTGATGCCGCTGGGGTAGACTACGAACTCATCCCCTACGAGGTGGACGAGAGCGACCTGGGGGCGCAGCACATTGCCGACCAGTTGGGTGAGAACATCGAGCAAGTCTTCAAGACGCTGATTCTGCAAGGCGACAAGACGGGACACCTGGTGTGTGTCATTCCTGGTGCCGAGGAAGTGGACCTGAAGAAGGCGGCCCGCGTGTCGGGCAACAAGAAGGTGGACCTTATTCCCATGAAGGAGTTGCTGCCCACAACGGGCTACATTCGTGGCGGATGCTCGCCGGTGGGCATGAAGAAACCGTTCCCTACCTTCATCGACGAGACATGCATCCTGTATGACTACATCTATGTGAGCGCCGGTGTGAGGGGACTCCAGTTCAAAATCAATCCGCAGGCTCTGGTGGATTTTGTCGGGGCCGAAGCCGTTGACCTGATAGCCGAGAAGACAGAATGAATACGATTGGAAAGATATTGACGCTCACAACCTTTGGTGAGTCACACGGGCCCGCGATGGGCGGAGTGCTCGACGGCATGCCCGCCGGTGTGGACATCGACCTGGACGAGTTGCAGTGCTTTGTCGACCGGCGCCGTACTGGACAGACCACAGGTAGCAGCAGCCGCAGCGAGCAGGATAGGGTAGAGGTGCTTTCCGGCATCTGGCAAGGAAAGACGTTGGGAACGCCCATCGGATTCCTTGTGCGCAACACCGATGCCCGCAGTGACGATTACGAGGAAATAGCCCGCTGTTTCCGCCCCAACCATGCCGATTACACCTGGCAGGCCAAATATGTTGTCCGCGATCCGCGCGGCGGAGGCCGTGCATCGGCCCGTGAGACGGTGGCGCGAGTGGTGGCTGGCGGTATCGCCATCCAGGCCCTGGAGCGCCTGGGCATAACTGTCCAGGCCACGGTTTGCCGTTGTGGTGGCACAGAACCCGGCGACTCGGCGGCAGTGTTGGAGCGCGTGATGGCCGATGGCGACACGTTGGGCGGAATCATCGCCTGTGCGGTCCATGGTGTGCCTGCTGGTTTGGGAGAGCCGTTGTTCGGCAAACTCCATGCACAACTGGCGGCGGCTATGATGAGCATTCCCTCGGTGCATGGCTTTGAGTACGGCGATGGCTTTGACATGGCTGACAGGCGCGGCAGCGAGGTGCTGGACCTCTTCGAGAAACGAGAGGACGGCACCATCGGCACCGTGACCAATCACTCGGGCGGCATCCAGGGCGGCATCAGCAACGGCCAGGAAATCACGATGCGCATCGCCTTCAAACCCGTGCCCACCCTCATGCGTCCGGTGCCGTCCATCGACAGCGAGGGTAATCCTGTGACTTTGCAGCCCCGTGGCCGCCACGATGTCTGTGTGCTGCAGCGTGCCCTGCCCATCGTCGAGGCGATGGCGGCACTCGTCATTTTAGACAACTATCTGATCAAGAAAACCAATGTGCTCTGATAATAAGAAAGTCTTTTCCAAGACCTATTACCTCGCCGCCGGCGAGTGCAATCCGCAGGGCGAGATGCCCTTGACGCTGTTGATGACGCGTATCATCGAGGTAGCGACATTCCATGCCAATTCCTGGGGAGCGGGCTATGAACGCCTCATCAGGGATAACCAGGTGTGGGTGCTCTCTCGGGTGACTATCGAACTGACGGCCTACCCCAAAATCAACGAAGACTATACGCTCACCACGTGGATTGAGGACTACAACCGCCACTTCTCGCAGCGAAATATGCGCCTCGACGATGCCCAGGGCAATCCGCTGGGCTATGTGCGCACCATCTGGATGGTCATCGACATGAGCACTCGGGCCAGCGTGGACATCTCACAACTGGGATACATCAGCGACAAGGTCAGCGACCTGCCGTGTCCCATCGAGCCGATGAGCCGTCTGCGGCCCATTGAGGAAGGACATGCCGTGGACTACACCTTCGGCTACATGGATTGTGACTTCAACCGCCATGTCAACACCGTGCGCTATCTGTCACACCTGATGAACCTGTTCGATATGGACTGCTATGACAACTATTTCATCAGCCGCATGGAGATTTCCTTCATCAAGGAAAGCCATTACGGCGAGACTTGCCAATTCATCATCGACGACAGTGACCCGAACGACTCCCGCATGAGCATCACCGATGCCGATGGCAACGACCACGTCCGCTCGCGTTTCCGTTGGCAGCAGCGCAAGCCTTGACGGGTTGTGGATAACAAAATTGAGGGTGTCGTGACCATCACAACACCCTCAATTCGTTTATTCTTTCATGAATTGTTTGATACGTTTCAGCGGGATGCCGAAGTTGAAACTCTGTGTGTCGTTCATTCCGGCGAAGTTCACGGCAACAAGTTCTCCCCATTTGTTCAGCACAGGGCTGCCGCTCGAGCCGCGCAGGATGGGTATCGTGTACATCACGCGGTCATCGTCGGGCTGCTGCGAGACGTTGCCTGTGGTCAGTTGAGCCTTGATGCCCTCGCGGGTAGCGGCGAGTTCGATGCCGTGGTTGTAGCCGATGAGCACCAGCGTCTGGTTCAATTCCAGTTTCTCGCGCTCTTCGAGGCTGGCTCCCAGGAAGCCTTCGTCCTTGGGCGGAGCAAAGATATAGGCATCGCTCGGCGTTTTCTTGTCTTTCAGGCGTATCAGGGCGAGGTCCACATCTTCCTTGCTGGACTCCTTGATGATGACACAGGGTTTGAAGTCTTCGGGACCAGTGACATAGGAACCGTTATAGGCCACGCTCAACTTGCTGTGGGTCTTGATGTTCACGTCACTGACGTCAATTTCCCTCAATTCTTCAATATATTCCTGCAGTTCATCATATTGGTTGGACAATTCCCGTTGGCGGGCTCTCAGATTGTCGTTCTCATCCGATTCGGCAGTATAGTAGCCATAGTACTCGTCGTAGGCCACGTAGGTGTTCGCTTCAATCTGGTCCTCCAACTCGCTGTACTCGTCGGCCATCTGCTCTTGGGCATAACTGGCTAAAGCCGTTAACTGCCTGATGAGGCTGCGCACGTAGTTTTTCACCTCACCGGGTTCTACAGCAGGATCGACAACGTGGCGGTTGGTCATCAGCGTACCCTTGTCGTCAACAAAGAAGGCGGTGCCGAATGCCATTGATTTCTTGATGCTGTCCTCGTCTTGGGAGACATCCTCCAGTTCACCGTCCTTCATGCCGCTGAAGTAGATGGTCGAACCGTCATTGAATTCTACAGAGTAGTAGTACTCATTGAGCACCAGTACCACGCCCGACGCCTGGTCCTGGAAAATCTCATCGGGTGTTTTTTCTTTAGGACCGCAGCCGCAGAGCAGCAACAACATCGCTGCCAGAATGGGAATGATTCTTGTTTGTTTCATAGTCTTTTTGTTCTTGATAGGTAACGCTAATGATATGTTGGTCTTCTCGATGGGCTGATTTCAAGGTAGAGAAGACATTGGCGCAAAGATAGTACAACCCGCACGATTATGCAAGCCTATACCCCGAAAAACTTTTCTCAAGGCATGTGCCAGCAGTTTAACCGTCCTCAGTCGATGATGCTGGTGCCGTCGATGGCGGCGAACTGGTCGCGCAGGGAGGGCACCTTGTCGGCATCGGCCTCGATGGTCATCGAACACACGTTGTCAAAGGCCTGTTCTATCACCTTCAACTCGCTCTTTTTCACCACCTTCATCACATCGTTCATGCTCAGGTAAGGGAAGGTGAACGACAGCCGTGCCTGCTCGTGACACTCGAGGATTTCGCCTGCCTCGATGGCCAGTTTGGCTGCCTCGCGATAGGCGACGATGAGCCCCGAGGTGCCCAGTTTGATGCCTCCGAAGTAGCGGATGACGACGATGACGATGTTGGTGAGTTCAAACGAGTTGATTTGTCCCAGGATGGGTTTGCCAGCCGTGCCGCTGGGCTCGCCGTTGTCGCTGCTCAGGTACTCGTTGCGCTCGGTGCCGATCATGTAGGCCCAGCAACAGTGACGGGCATCGTGGTATTCGTTGGCATAACGCTTGATGACGGCGCGTGCTTCATCGGCGCTCGACACGGGTTCGGCAAACGCCAGAAAACGCGACATCTTCTCACGGTAGATACCCTGCGAGACGCCTTTCACGGTCTTGTAGAAATCACTCATGATTGATAATTATGTCACAAATTTAGGTGTTTTTCTCCAATTATGTCTATATTTGTAACAAAAAATATTCAGAGATATGGACAAACAAGCATTGGAACAAGCAAAAACGGCATGTGCCCGTGGCCAAAAACGCGGCATTCATTTCATCATGGCATCGGTCATCATCTGGGCGTTGGTGTTCATCGTGCACATGTTCCGATTGCCTCTCGAGACCAAGAACCTGCTGACCTTCTGTTGTACCTGTCCCTTGATGCCGTTGGCGTGGTTGATCTCCAAACCGTTGCACATCACCTTCAATGACAAGGAGAACCCGCTATCACCGTTGGGCATCGTCCTTTCGGTGGCTCAGATTCCTTATTTGCTCATTGTTATGTGGGCGTTTGCAGCAGTCCCCAACGTGATGGTGATGTTACTGGCGATGGTCTTTGGTGCCCATTTGTTACCCTTCGGTTGGCTTTACAAGTCCAAGGTCTACTATGTGATGACAGGCGTCATCACGATAGGAGCCTTGATTGTCGGCTTGTATTTCTCGCCCCAAGTTCTCGCCCTGTGCATGATTGTCGTCGAGATCATCTTCTGCCTGCTGCTTTATCTCGAAAACCGCAACCTCAACGATTAACGGCAGGCAATAGCCCGCCGCCATTCGTGTGTTCCGAGCCTCGGCTCGTAGGTTTGCCTGTCGCGCCAGCCAGCCTGTCGGAGTATTGCGAGCCTTTGGCTCGCATCGTCGTCCCTCAAAATCCCAATTTCTTCCTCACGTCCTTCTTTACAGCGGCTTTGTTCAGGAAGATATAGGTCGTGTTCAGCGCGATGTAGGTCTTCGACATGTACCAGATGCCCTGGTAGTCACCCGTCTTGCCCCAGGAGTTCTTGACCATATAGTACTCGCGGCCGTTCTGGTCCTTGGCGATGCCGTAGATGAGCATCACGTGGTCATAAGTCGACTGCCAGTTGTCGAAGCGCTCCTGTCGCAACTCCTGGGTTGCGGTGAGTTCGGGTGTTTGGGCGCCAAGTTTCTTCAGCGACTCGGCCTTTTCCTGCTTGGTCAGTTTCAGCCAGCGTGCGGCATCACTGCCTGTCAGGTCGGGGGCATGCTCGATGTCGGCGGCGATGCCCAGACCAGTCCGCGTGAAGCCGTCCTCGCTCACGTCACCGCCCCAGCACACGGTGTAGCCGTTCTTCAGTGCCTCGTCGATGGTTGACATCATCTCGTCGAGCGTCACGTTCCAACTGGGACGAGGGCGCCACTTGTACGGTGCCTCGATGACAAACTGCTCGTAAAACGGGTGGTGGGTGAAACTTGTGATGCTCACATAATCGTTCTTGTTGATGCCCAAAGCCTGGGCGAACGACTGGGGCGTGTATTGCTTGCCCTCGTAGGTGAATCGCTCGGGGCACTTGCCCAGGTACGCATCCAGAATGCCCTGCAGACCCACCTTCCACTGCGTGGTCAACTTCGTGCTGTTACCCTTGGCGATAGCCTCCACGTAGGGCTCCAGCGTAGCAAAAAACTCAGTGAAGTTGGCCAGCGTGTCGCCAATCATCGAGCCGGGGCGCGCCATCGCATCTTCGGGACAGATGCCATGGCGGTCGATTACCTCAAACACGTCGTCGGCCGAGCCGCCCTCCGAGAAGCGGCTGCTACCGTGCATCCTCACGTGATATTCGGCACAGTCCACATAGTCCTTGCTGGCAACGAACATCTCGCTCAGGTCATACACCTTGCCCGTAGTGCGCAGCAGTTCGGCCTCGATATAGCCAATCGTCGCATAGGACCAGCATGTGCCGCTGCGGTTCTGGTTCTTCACCGGAGTGATAGGGTTCTCCAACAGGGTCGTGAATACAATCTCGTCACCGGCCTGGGCTCCAATCATGCATCCCAAGCCGAGCAATAAAGCAAACAATTTCTTTTTCATATCTTTATTTTCAACTTTCTTGCAAATATACACCTTTTCCTGCAATGCACCAAATTATGCCCCCTGTCAGGACTCCGCGTTACCGAAAACAAAAATCCACCATGCTGACAAGCGTGGAGGATTGTTCTTCGCCGCTGCGGTTTCACGACAGTCACGGCCGTTATCATCAGATCATGGTCTGGATCAGGAATCATTCTTTTTGTTCAACTGGAGCAGCAGAAAAATGACCAAGAACGATATAACCGTGGTTGCGATGCCCCACGTGAAGGCATCATTCATCATGGCCGTCCAGTAATCAGTTGATGACTCGTAATAATCAGGATTAGCCCAATCGCCGTTCTCGTCAAGAACGATAGGGTTGAACATATCATAGACACCCACGGCTATTCCGAGGGCCACACTGATGATAAAGGATAGTAATGCAGTTCGTTTCATGATGCAAAAGTAACACAAAAAATGAAACAAACCGATGACATCTCGGATTTTTTTGAATCAAATGTGAGAATCCTCCGCCAAGTTTAATCCCGAATAAGATGGATTGTAAGCGAAAAAATCACTACCTTTGCCCAAGAAAGCAGAACAATTGAAAGGTGTTAAGATGAAAGACTTGTTGTACAATTATTTCGACGCAAAAGGCGATGCCCGCACCGCCGAGGACTATATGGCATTCGACGATTGGGCTCATGACAAAAGGCAATACTCCGAGGACCTGACTTCAAGAGTATATGCCAACATAGATCTCAAAAAGGCCATGGCAAAGAAGATAGTAAGCGACATGATGAACGATAGAGATTATTACAATCAATCATCGATCATGGATAAGCGGCTTCGTGCCCTTGTAACATACTATTTCAGTATCGAACTGTACTCTGGGGACCGTCAAGTCGCAGAATCTGCCGTCAAGGCAATCGCACTTTACCGCAGCAAGCACAATCAGATCAGCGTGGATATGTCCGGAATTGCGATAGTCAAGGACCCTTCAGATGACGCTATCGTCATTATGCGCCCGTGGGATGACCTTTATCGTGGCTACCGCATGTTGGTAGTGAATATGTTGTGTTTTACCTCCAGCCGTTTCGTGTTGGGGTTTAGGACCGATGGAGGCCCCGTTCGAGGACCGATGAAATACTATAAAGGCTGCCGTCCTGCAGGCATCGGCCGCGCGAAAGATGGAACAGAATGGAATCTCATTCAATGTGATACCTCTTTAAGTGATGACAATCTGGCAATCATCAGCAACGCCCTCGATGGCGACGGCACAATAGAGATGTGCGATTGGATAAGCGACAAGACTCAGCGCATCATCTTCCGCACCAATTACTAAATACGCTTCATCTGCATGCGGTTTAGTGATTTAAGAGCGGTTACCATCCCGTAATAATCGTCTAAAATCCCTGTTATACCCATAAAGGGGGTACATTGTGTCCCCTGAACGGTAAATTATTGTTGGAAAGTTCAGCGAAGTGCCGTATCTTTGCAGTGCTTACAAACTGGTATACTTTTAAATTTTTATTTGGTATACTTTAATGGTTTAGTTACAAGTGTGGCCAAATGATGACTGGGGGCAATATCGCTTACGGCCAATGAATTATCTTCAAATTCAGGAAATATGAAAAATCTCAACGGTAACCATGCGGGGATGAGGCTCGCCATTCTGGGTTGGATGCTTTGTACAATGCTGACTGCCTATGCGCAGAATGTGCGAGAGACCATACGATTGGACGAGGGCTGGAAATTCTCTCTGGGCAACGCTGCCGACCCGGCAAAGGACTTCGGCTGCGGCACTGAGTATTTCAACTATTTGACCAAGGCCAACTCAATACACAACGAGGGCCCTTATGCCATCAAGTTTAACGACTCTACATGGCAGGAGGTGCGCATTCCGCACGATTGGGTGACTACCTTGCCCTATGCTCAACAGGCCAGCCACTCGCACGGCTACAAAACTGTTGGTTATGAATATCCCGAAACGAGTGTGGGTTGGTATCGCAAGGTGATCACAATCCCCGAGTCGGACTTGGGCAAGCACATCGCCCTGCAGTTTGACGGCATCTTCCGCAATGCCCGCGTATGGTTCAACGGCTTCTATATGGGTGCCGAACCCAGCGGCTATGCCACGCAGGTGTATGATGTGACAGAGTATGTAAACTATGGCGGTGAGAATCTTGTTTGTGTACGAGCCGACGCTACGCTCGAAGAAGGCTGGTTCTATGAGGGTGCCGGCATCTATCGTGACGCGTGGCTCATCAAGTCGGCTGCTGTCAGTGTGGCTCCATTCGGCACCTTTGTCTACGCCGACCTCACCCCCCCTTACACCTCGGCGACCATTCATGTGGATACCGAGGTGAACAATCATTCGCTGGAACCACAAACGTGTACCGTTGAACACCGGCTGCTCGATGCTCAAGGCAACGAAGTGGGCAGGACAAACACTGCATCACTTGACCTGAAAGGCAAACAGACCAGCGGCTGCAAACAAATGCTGACACTTGACCGACCGCATCTGTGGAGCACCAGCGACCCCTATCTGTATCAGGTGGAAACGACCGTCAAGGTGAACGGACTGGTGACCGATGTTTACATGACAACAACGGGCATCCGTGATGTGGAGTTTGACGCCGACCGTGGATTCCTGCTCAACGGTAAAGAGATTGAACTCAAGGGCGTGAACATGCATCAAGACCATGCCGGCGTGGGAGCCGCTATTCCCGAGGCACTCATGGCGTGGCGCATCAAGCAACTGAAGAAATTGGGCTGCAATGCCTATCGTGCATCCCACAACCCGATGACGCCTGCCCAACTCGACATCTGCGATCGCGAGGGCATACTCGTCATTGACGAAAACCGACTTGCGGGCATCAATACCGAGCACCTGAGGCTGTTGGAAAACATGATTAAGCGCGACCGCAATCATCCGTCGGTTGTCCTGTGGAGCGACGGCAACGAAGAGTGGGGCATGGAGAATACCATTCAAGGCACACGCATTGCCGCCGTCATGCGTGAATATACCCGCCTGCTTGACCCCACCCGCCATTCAACAATCGCCAATGCTGGAGGGTCTGAAATGATTAAAGGACTCGATGTGGTGGGATTCAACTATATCGCACAAAACGATGTGGACAACCGTAAGAAAGCCAACCCCACATGGAAAATCGTGGGCACCGAAGAAACCACTGGCTGCGGCACGCGTGGTGTCTATTTTGACTCACCTGGCCAACCCGGCCACATGGTCAGCATCAACCGTGGCACGGAGCCGGGTGTGGAGAACGTGATTGAGCGCGGATGGAAATTCTATGATGAACGTCCTTGGGCGGCAGGTCTCTTCTATTGGACCGGGTTTGACTACCGTGGCGAGCCCAATCCCTTATCCTATCCCGCCCATGACTCGGAATTCGGCATTCTTGACTATTGCGGATTTCCCAAAGACGAGGCTAACTACCTTAAAGCGTGGTGGACCGACGAGCCCGTGCTGCACATCTTCCCTCACTGGAACCTGCAAGGCCATGAGGGCGAAGAGGTGGAGATTTGGGCCTACAGCAACTGTGATGAAGTGGAACTGACCGTGAACGGCAAGAAACTGGGCCGACAGGCGATGCCCAAGAACGGTCACCTGAAATGGAAAGCCGTCTATCAACCAGGCCGCATAGTTGCCACTGGATACAAGAACGGAAAGCGCATCATGAAACGGACTATCGAGACCACAAAGCCTGCGGCAATAATTGTGCTGACAACAGACCGAGGGCTCATCACCGCTGACGGACGCGATGTGGCCATCGTGACCGTTGAGATTCAGGACGACAAAGGACGTATAGTTCCTGATGCCTGCCCCTTGCTGACCTGCTCACTTGAAGGAGACGGCCGCATCTTGGGCGTCGGCAACGTAGACCCGTCCTACCTTGGTCCCGACCATCCCGATGAACTGGACTGCCACACATTCCAAATCCCGGCATTCAACGGACTGGCCCAGATTCTCATCCAGAGCGGACATGTGCCCGCTGCCCTTCAACTCAGTTGCAGCAGCGACGGTCTAAAGTCTGGATATTTGAATATCACTGCAGAATAAATCAGATAGTTAACTTTAATAATATAAAGAAATGAAACTACTCTTCCGCTTTTCCTTCCTGCTGCTGGCCCTGCTGTTGCCTGCTACTGCCGTTGCATTTGACTTTGAGGTGGACGGCATCTACTACACCATCAATGGCAACGAAGCCACTGTCACGTATGGATCTAACAGGTATGCTGGTGATGTGATCATTCCCCCGACTGTGACCTGCGACGGCACGACCTACTCGGTCACCACCATCGGCAAGTACGCGTTCCGCTACTGCTTCGACACGCTCAGCGTGACCTTGCCGAGCACTGTCGTCACCATTGTCGACGAGGCTTTCTTTAACAGCCTTGGCCTGTCGAGCATCACAGTGGATAGCGGTAACCCAAAATTCGATTCCCGCGATGGTTGTAACGCCATCATTGAGACGTCAACCAACACATTGATTGTTGGCTGCAAGTGCACTGTCATCCCCAACACTGTCACTACTATCGGAGACCGTGCGTTTGAAGCCTGTGGCCTGACAAGCATTGAAATTCCTAATTCGGTCACCACCATCGGCAGCAGTGCATTCAGCCACAATGGCTTGACAAACGTGACAATCGGTAACTCGGTTACCACCATCGGCAACCATGCTTTCTCTCAATGCGATAACCTGACGAGTGTGGTAATCCCCAACTCGGTCATCACCATGGGCAGTTATGTGTTCTGGGCTTGCAGTGGCCTGACGAACGTGACCCTCGGCAACTCTCTTACGGCTATCAGCGACCATGCCTTCGATGAATGCAGCAACCTCACGAGCGTGGAGATACCCAACTCCGTCACTACAATCGGTGATGACGCGTTCGCTGCCTGCCGTGCCATGACGAGCGTGACCTTTTCTAACTCGCTCACCACCATCGGAAACAATGTGTTCTGGAACTGCAATAATCTGACGGGCGTGACCCTCCCCAACTCTCTCACCACCATCGGCATCGGCGCATTTTGGAACTGCGACGGTCTGACCAGCCTGGTCATCCCCAATTCGGTTACCACCATCGACAGCAGCGCGTTCTGGAGTTGCAACAACCTGACGAGTGTGTCAATTTCCAATTCCCTCACTTCCATCAGTAGTGGTCTGTTTGAGGACTGCACAGGGCTGACGAGCGTGGAGATTCCCAATTCGGTCAGTTCAATCGGTTCAGATTCTTTTGCTGGCTGCAGCAGCCTGTCAAGCGTGACAATCCCTAATTCCGTCGTCACCGTTGGCCAAGCAGCATTTGGGGGTACACCTTGGTTCGACAACCAGCCTGACGGGCTTGTTTATGCCGGATTGGTCGCTTATAACTATAAAGGCACGATGCCTGCTGGCACCAGCATCAATTTGAAAGACGGCACGTTAAGTATCAGTGATTATGCTTTCTCTGGCTGCAGTGGTTTGACGAGTATAATCATCCCCAACTCGGTCATCGCTATCGGTAGAGGGACGTTTGAGGAATGTGTCGGCTTGACGAGCCTGACCATCCCCAACTCGGTGACCACTATCGGTGAATTTGCATTCAAGGATTGCGCCGGCCTGTCGAACCTTGAGATACCCAACTCTGTGGCCTTCGTCGGCTATGGGGCCTTCTCGGGTACCGCTTGGTACCGCAACCAGCCCGACGGACTTGTTTATGCTGGATCGACTGCTTATGACTATAAGGGCACGATGCCTGATAGTACCAGCATCATTCTGAAGGATGGAACAGTGAGTATCACTGATTATGCTTTTGCAAACCGCCCTGGCTTGACGAGCATAACCATCCCCAACTCAGTGACCACCATCGGCCAAGAAGCGTTCGGTGAATGCAGCAGTCTAACGACCTTGACCATCCCCTGTTCCGTTACTTCATTGGGTGATGGGGCATTTTGGGGATGTAATGGCCTGACTGATGTGTATTGCTACATCGCCGACCTCTCAAAAGTGAAAAGCGGGAGAACTTTGTTCTATGTGTGGTCAGGAAGTTGGATACCTGAAGATAGTTACGACTACTCTGGCCGCACGCTTCATGTGCCGCACGGCACAGCCGAAGCCTACCGAGCCAATGAATACTGGTCTCCCTATTTCGGGCAGATTGTGGAAGACTTGATGCCTGATGTGCATGGAGACGTTAACGGCGACCTTGAAGTGAATATCGCAGATGTCAATGCCGTTTTGGACATCATCCTGAATGGTAGCGAGAATCCCAGCGGCGATGTGAACGGCGATGGCGAAGTCAACATTGCCGACATCAACGCTGTCATCAACATCATCCTCGGCGGCGCCTGGAATTAAAAATCAAACATAGTCAAGTCATATCCCTCATGCTCTCCCTGAAGTGACCCCAAAAAGTAGGGCGGGTTAAACATTATTGATTCAAGAGTAAAGAGTTCGGTATTGCACCGGGCTCTTTCCTTTTAACCGGGACTTGATTCTTTTATTGTTATTATAACCCGTTGGCGGAATTAAGCGAGTGCATACTTGATCCTGCCGATGGGCTTGTGATTAATCATTCAGGTATTTGATGTCATGGACACTGGCCTGGTCATGTCATAGGAATGGATTACGCCCGATACCCCGCAGACGGCATGCAGTTTGTAGCCAAAGTAATTCAATGCTTGGGTGGCGCAATAGCCGAAGTCCGGAGCCTTCTCGGGGCAGGTCTTGCCCATCGTGTTGCGGTTGCCTCTTGAGGGCTGGCACACTTTGACGGGTTTGGAGTCAATGATGAAAACATCCTCTTCACCGTCAAGGAACTCCGCGACACGCTTGCGTATCTCTTCACACAGAGCAGCCGTGAATTTGCGACGGTCATTGTCTTGGCGGCGTGAAATCAGATGCGCCAGTTTGCTGCGGTAGTCCTCAATCTGGCCGAACAGATAACACTCGCTGTCGTGGCCCATGGTCTCCTGGGCCAAGTTGAGAGCAATGACCTCGAGGTCGCTGAACTTGGGGACGGCGCCACGCCTGGGCATATTTCCCTTGTCAGTCACTAAATCTTGGGGAGTATTGCTTGCATACTTCAAGAATTCTTGCGAAATTTGCGTACAAGTAGTGCATACGGTGATTTGAATTTAATGTTTTGATTACTACTAAGTTGCTAAAAATCAGCGATATGCGCAACCGTTCGAACATCTTTTTATTAACTATTTAATCCCGCCAACGGGTATAGTTATTATTATTTATGAAAAGAATCATTATTTCATTGATTGCCATTGTTGTCGCAATGTCGGTGTCTGCTGCCCCAGTGGACTATGCAACAGCACTGAAAAAAGTTAATAATTATTTAGCGAACAAAATGTATCCTGGTATGATGATGTCTCCATCAGCGCTCAATCCTGTCTTGCTCAAGGCCGAAATGGGCAATTCTAAACTCAACCAGCCAGTTTATTACATTTTCAACACATCGACTACCTTCCTTGTTGTTGCTGGTGACGACCGCGCCGAAGAAATATTGATGGAGGGTGATGCTCCGTTGCACGACATCAACAACCTGCCTCCTGGCATGATCGACATGCTGGGTATTTACAAGGACGAGATTGATTATCTGCTTGAGCATCCGGGATTGGTGGTGAAACCTTTGCCCTCACCCAAGAATACACCTTCGCTCAAGGCTGTTACCGTCAGCCCGATGTTGACCGCGCTTTGGGATCAGGAGGCTCCTTATTGGAACCAGTGTAGGTTCTCTTACAGCGGCTATACCTATCAATGCTATACTGGCTGTCCTGCTACCTCGGCATCGATGGTGATGTATTACTGGAAGTATCCCTTACAGGTTGCAGCCCTTCCGTCTTACACGGCTTTATTAGATCTTTCCTTCCATAATAGCGTTAGTTATACTTATCCTGCTCTGCCCGCTACCTCATTTGACTGGAACAACATGAAGGATAGTTACACTGGTGATTATACCTCCGATCAGGGAAATGCCGTGGCTACGCTGATGCGCTATGTCGGTCAGGCCGAAGGTATGAAGTACGGTACTGCCGCATCTAGCGGTAGTAGCATCAATGTTTCTGAAAACCAAAGGATTGCCGATATGTTCAAACTCTTTGGCTACAAGTCAACAGCAACGAACGTCCAGAAGTCTTCTTATGATGATGCCGACTGGGCTGCCTTGATTCAGTCAGAACTTATCGCTGGACGTCCTCTTGTTTACTGCGCCGTAGCATCCACCGGTGGCGGTCACGCGTTCAATGTGGATGGCTATCGACACAGTGACAATAAGTATCACGTTAATTGGGGTTGGAGTGGAGAAGGTAACAACTGGTTTGTAATGAATGCCTTCATGGACGGTTCTGATACTTTCGATCAGTCTCAACAGGCTATTATCGGTGTAGAACCCCCGGATGGTGTGGTGACTGCTCCCGTGTTGATCGTCAATCCCACATCACTGTCTTTTACTGGCTGCTCGATGGGTGAGACCTATACCAAGACCTTTACCGTTAGTGGCACCAACTTGGTCGGCAATGTGACATTGTCGTCTTCTAACCCCGTGTTTACCATTTCACCTTCCACCGTGACTACTGCTCAGGCTTCAGCAGGTGCAACCATCACTGTTACCTATAAACCCACAGTTGCTGGTACACAGAATGACACGATTACAGTGAGCAGCAGTGGCGCCGAGAGCAAGAACGTGTATGTGTCGGGTACAGCCGATCTGGAGACCTACGATCCTGTGATGCTCGAAGCCAGCAATATCACCTCCACCTCGTTTACCGCAACTTGGACTGACGAGACCCCGGCCGAGAATGTGGAGAACTACACCCTCTACGTGAGCGACCAGCCGTTCATGCCCGCCGTTGTCCTGCTCGACTCTATCGACTGGACCCAGTCTAATGCTATCCCTGCCAGTTGGTCACAACACGGTCTGAACTACTTTAGTTCCAATAGCGCATCCTACTTGAGCCCGGATGGTTATGTTCAGAGCGGTACTTACGACCTCACGGGTTATGACAAGGTGACTGTCATGATTTATGCTCAACCCTATAACAGCAATAATACACTCACGGTTAATACCAGTGTCGACAGCAAGAACGTGTCTCTACCGACCAACGCTTCGTTCGCCTGGTACACCTTCATTGTGAATTGCGCCAGCAGCGACTATATTAGAATCACCTCTAGCGGCGTGCCCGACATGAGGTATGTAAAGGTTTATGCCGGTGAATTCACAGCACCGCAGTTCAAGGCCTCTGAGAGCGGTGATGAGACTTATCGTGTCATTACCGGCATCATCGACAAGAACTACACTGTTACCGGTCTCACTTCGGGTGGCTCATTCTATTTCTATGTTGAGGCCAACTACATCAATGGTGGTATCGCCCCCAGTATTGTTAAGGAAGTTACCCTGTTCGAGAATGAGCATTCCTTCCAGTTGGGTGATGTGGACCACAACGGAGAGGTGGACATTGCCGACGTGACGAAATTGATCGACCTCTTGCTGGGCCGCGATAATGGCGCTTGTCTCGTCTGTGGCGATGTTAAAACCGATGGAATAATCAGCATTGTCGACGTGACCACCCTTATTGGCTACCTGCTTAACGGCAGTTGGTAACTCTGTAGATTAGAGATTACAGGCATCCGCATCCTCATCATTTGGGGGTGCGGATGCTGTTGTCTTGATTGTGCTTATTGTCTTCATTTTGAAAGGGTTATGGATGTCTTCGGGCATGCGTCCTGTCGTGGATTGGTCCTCGCTACGCTCGGAAAAATCATAACAAATGGTTCACAAATTCAAACAAATCACATTTCTTGATTTGTCATGATTTGTTAAAGATTTGTCTTGATTTTTGGCCGCTTGCGGCCAGCCTGTGCGGCGGCGTGATCGTCAGCAACGATGTGTCCATCGTCGATGCGACCTCCCTTACAGACTACCTGCTTAACGAGACTTGGAATTAAAACTTCATCAAAATCTAAGTTAAATCCCTCATGCTCTCGATATCATCTCGGGAGTGAGTGATATATTTTGGCTATATAGGCGAATTGATGACGAAAATTGAAAAAACTGTATTACCTTTGTGGTCAGCACCTCGCAAGGTGCACCAAACCGCAAACAAGATCAAATTTAAGCCATAAATCCTGATAACTATGAGCAATAAACTACTTTTCAGACTTGTCGTCCTGGTCACAGCCGTGATGTGTGCCCTGGGTGCCAACGCACAGGAGGCCTATGCCTGGTACTCGCCGGCGAGCAATACGCTGATGTTCTGCTACGATAACGAGCGCAGCATCTGTGTAGGTCCGACCTATGACTTGAACGATGGTGCCACCGAGCCGGGTTGGATAACTGATGGCAACGGTGCCTATGTGAAGCAGGTGGCCTTTCACCACTTGTTCGCCGATGTCCGCCCGACGTCGACCTACCACTGGTTCTACGAGATGCGTAACCTTGAATCCGTCATTGGTATGGAGTACCTGAACACCAGCGAGGTGACGCGCATGGATTATATGTTTCATGCCTGCTATAAATTGACGAGCATTGACTTGAGTCATTTCAACACGGCCAATGTGACGAGCATGTCTGGCATGTTTTCCCGTTGCTCCGGTATGACGGTACTTGACTTGAGCAGTTTCAACACGGCCAATGTGGAAGCCATGGATTATATGTTCAATGTATGTTCCAATCTGACGACAATCTATGTCGGTACCGAGTGGAGCACTGCGGCTGTAATCAGATCCACAGACATGTTCTATAACTGCACCAGCCTGTTGGGCGGCAAGGGCACACCCTACGATGCCGACCATGTGGATAAGGCCTATGCTCACCTCGACGGTGAAGGTGGTCTCCCGGGCTACTTGAGCAATATCGTTCCCGGGCCCTATGCCTGTTTCACGACGGCCGACAAGACACTGACGTTCTACTACGACAACCAGCGCAATACGCGCCAGGGCATGACCTATGACATGAACACGGGAAACAACAATTCTGGTTGGAGAGATGATGGTACCAACGGTATAGTGAACAAGGTGGTCTTTGACCCGTCGTTTGCCGAGGCCCGCCCGACGACCACCTACGGTTGGTTTTACGGCATGCAGTGGATGAAATCCATCGAGGGCCTCGAGTACCTGAACACCAGTGAGGTGACGCTTATGAATTATATGTTCTATGACTGCAGTGACTTGACGAGTATTGACTTGAGTCATTTCAACACCGACAAGGTGACACGCATGCCTGGCATGTTCTCCTACTGCCAGAAACTCAAGAGCCTTGACCTGAGCACCTTCAACACCGCCAATGTGGAGGCCATGGATTATATGTTCTCGATGTGTGTCAATCTGCAAACCATCTATGTCGGCAGCGGATGGAGCACAGCGGCTGTGGGCTATTCCGAGGATATGTTCTATGGCTGTGAGGACCTGGTGGGTGGCAAAGGCACACCCTATACCAGGGACCACATTGGATCAGAATACGCCCACATCGACGGTGGCGAGAGCAACCCGGGCTACTTGAGCGATATCAATCCTGCGCCCTATGCCTGCTACACGGACGAGGACGCTATACTGACGTTCTACTACGACAACAGGCGCGGTCCTCGCCATGGCAAGACCTACGACCTGAACACGGAAATCAACGAAACCGCCTGGCGCACTGATGGCACCAGCGCCAGTGTGACCAAGGTGGTGTTTGACCCGTCGTTCGCTGAGGCCCGCCCGACGACCACCTACGGCTGGTTTGACAAGATGACGTTGCTTCGGCCCATCGAGGGCATGGAGTACCTGAACACCAGTGAGGTGACCAGCATGAAGCACATGTTCTATAACTGCAATGAATTGACGAGCCTTGACTTGAGTCATTTCAACACAGCCAAGGTGACAGATATGTCGGGCATGTTCTCTCTATGCGTATATTTGACAAGTCTTGACTTGAGCACTTTCAACACCGCCAATGTGGAAGCCATGGATTCTATGTTCCATGCCTGTGTGAGTCTGAAAACCATCTATGTAGGCGACGGATGGAGCACGGCGGCTGTGACCGAATCCGGGAAAATGTTCAATGACTGTATCGACCTGGCGGGCGACAAAGGCACGAGCTACGACAACCACCACATCGACAAAGAATACGCCCACATCGACGGCGGTGCCAACGACCCGGGCTACATGAGCTATATCGCGCCCCAGGCTTATGCCTGCTACTCGGCCGAGAACACGACGCTGACGTTCTACTACGACTACTATCGCACTAGCCGAAC
>ONRP01000015.1 GCA_900320245.1 uncultured Prevotellaceae bacterium | reverse complement strand
TCTACCCATTGTGTTATGTTCTTTGAGCCTCTTGTCGGATTCGAACCAACGACCCCGAGATTACAAATCACGTGCTCTGGCCAACTGAGCTAAAGAGGCATCTATCGTTGCGCTATTGAGATACGGGGCGTTCTCGTTAGCGGGTGCAAAATTACGACCATTTTTTGAACTGGCAAACTTTTTCTCACTTTTTTTTCAAAAAAGTTTTCAACGACCCTGCGAAAACAACGATAAAAACCAGTCAATCAGCCGATTATGCCACAAGACCACAAAGCACTGCATTTTTCGTGCCAGCGGGGCACCCGGACGCGCCACATTATATTATAATAAGAACTACCGCGAGGAGTGGCGCCTCGCCTATTGCGGGACACCACTCCTCGAGTTGAACTATAGGAACAAGTTGTTGTCAGCAGATGCTATGCATCGACAGCCGGGGCGCGGGATTACCACGAACCGCTGAGGACATAATTGATCAGTGCGGTGACATCGTTGATGTCCACGCTGCCATTACCGGTTGCGGTGTTGCAGTCAGCGGCTACCGCATCATACGTTACACTCTTACCCAGCACGACATCAATCAGACGGGTAACATCGTTGATGTCGATGGTGCCGTCGCCGGTCACATCGCCGCGCAACGAGGCCGCCAGGTCAACCCAGGTGCTGCCGTTCCACATCTTGGGATTCCAGTATTTGCTCCGTGCAACGGCGATCTGTGCAGCGGTAATGACGTTGTTCTCGTTGGCGTTGCTCAAGACGCGGAAGGTGCCAGGGTCGCTGGCCGTGCGAGTGGGCAAACTGTTGACCAGGTTGGTCATTGCCGTGCCACTGATTCGGTTCCTGTTGCAGAAGAATTCTTTCAGGGATGTGCAGCCCGTCACAGTGAGTGATGTCAGATTGTTGTTGGTACATGACACGTTGGTCAAGGCGGGGCAGTTGGTAAAATCAAGTGAGGTCAAGGCGTTTTCGTAGCATTGCAGCGAGGTCAATAACTGATTGCCACTGACCCTTAGGTAAGTCAGATTGCTCTTTCCAGTCACAGCAAACGTGGTCAACTTGTTGTTGCGGGCATAGATTCTCTGGATATTGGTCATCGAGTCCACCACGCTCAGGTCGGAGATCTGGCAGTCCTCGCAGTCCAGATAGGTGATGGCGGTGCAGTCGGCCAGGCCCGTGATGATCGTCAGGTTGGCGTTCTCGTAGCAGCGCAGGTCGGTCAATCCGGTGCAGCCTGTGATATTGAGCAAGGTCAAGGCATTCCGATAACAACTGAGTGTGGTCAAAGTCGTGTTGCCGCTGACCCTCAGGGTCGCCAAACTGCCCTTGTTGTTAATCGCGAGCGAGGTCAACTTGTTGTTGCGGGCCAGCAGTGTAGCGATGTTGGTCATGTTGTTCACCCCAGGCAGGCTGGTGATGGCGCAATCTTCGCAGTCCAGATAGGTGATGGCCGTGCAGTCGGCCAGACCCGTGATCGACGTCAGGCTGGCGTTCTCGAAGCAGCGCAAATCCTTCAAGGCCGTACAACCCGTCACATTGAGCGTAGTCAGGTCGTCGCTATAGCAGTAGAGCGTGGTCAATAATGTATTGTTGCTGCAGTTGAGTGTCTTCAAATAGGATTTGTAGGTCACACTCAGCGACGTCAACTTGTTATTGCTGCAATCCAGGACTTCCAGATTCGAGAGGTTGCTCAGATTCAGGGAGGTCAACTGATTGTTTGAACAATAGAGATCCTCCAGGTTGGTGTTATGACTCAAATCCACAGAGGTCAGATTATTGTTCGAGATGTTAAGCGATGACAAATTGGTAAAGTACTCAATGCCTTTGAGATCAGAGATATTCATGCCACTGAGATTAAAGACTCCCCAGTTATTGACATGGCCATCATGGATGTAGCCCGGGAAATTCTCTAATAACCAACTGCGGAAGTTGGCATCGGGGAAGTTGGTCGAGTTGATGATGGCCACATAGTCGTCGCTGACATAGACATCTTTATTATAGACCTTGTTACCGCTGGAATCGTAGACGCTGTTAGTGTTAAAATAGGCTCCGTAGGGCTCCAAGAGGGCCTCATTCCCATAAAGTTGCCAGCCACAATAATTAACCACCGGATAACTGGAATTATTGGTGGCCTTGAATCTCACGCTACTGCCTGCTCTAAATCGGAGAAGAACACGCTTGACGACACTGTTTCCTCCAGAAGACAATACTGCATTCACATTGTCAAAATACACCTCGTGCCATGTATCAAGTTGGGTGCCCGAACCATCGTCCTCATCCTCGATAGCCGTATTATTGGTGGACTTGATATTGAATGTTCCGGGACCCTGAATAGTGAGACTAAAACTATTGCTTGTAGCCATCCAGATACCGTTCTCGTTGACACCGGTGATGTTGACGACAGTGCTTGCCGACGGGGCTGACAGCGTGGTATTCTTCCTGACGCGGACCACGGCAGCGTCCCGAGCATACAGGTTGCAGGTGCCACTGAATTGGACTTTCAGACCCGAGCATTCCAGGTTGTTGATGACACGGTTGTAGTCGCCCGTCATGGTGATGGTGACATTGTTCATGTACAGGGTATTGGAACTTGGCACGTAATACACCGTTCCGCCCGTGATGTAGTTGCTCACGATGTTGTTGCAGTTGTCGCTGGTCACTGCGGTTCCTGCCACCGTGAAGCCATAGTCGGTGGCCGCCTGTGCCGCCATTGCGGACATCAAGACCGCTAAAAGGAGTAATAGTTTCTTTTTCATAACGGTTAAGTTTATTAATAAGGTGAATAAAAATTTACTATAAAACAAGTATCGGCTTCCCTTGCCCTAAAGCAAGAAAAGCCTGACAACTATAGCACACCCGCTCGGGGCGTTAAAAAAGCGTTTAGTTCGCGCGCGCAGAGAGAGAGAGAGAGAGAGAGCAGAAACACTCTATTGACCAAACCTGCGGCCAACTCTCAACAATCTTTATGGCACCGTTGTTTCTCATCCTATCGTTATATTGCAACGCACTGCAAATATAACACTTATTATAAATAATTACAAAAAACAAGACAAAAAAAACGCAAAAACCAACTAAAAACAGTAGGGCAAAAACGGCGCCCCCTGCCGGCAGCGGTGTGCTGGCAGGGGGCGTGATAGGTCTTCAATTATGTGTCGTGGCGCGATGTATTACCTGTCGCGGCGTCCTTTCTCTAACTGCTTCTTGAGTGCGTCAACACAGTTGTCGATGGCTTCCTCGAAGGTGTCGGCCACCTTGTTGGCGAAGAGGTCCTCGTTGCGCGGTACATTGAGGCGCACCGACGCCTCCTTGTTCATGGCCGTCTCGGGTTTCACTACCTTGAGAATCACCTCTGCGTTAGAAATCTCCTCGTTGTACTTACCCAGTTTTTCGACTTTCTTGTTGATGAAGTCGTTGAGTTTCTCGGTTGCATCAAAGTGGATGGCATTGATTTTAATTTCCATAATAACCTCCTTTTTTTAGTGCCCTGGGATGGGCGAGTTCATAATTGTGTTGTAGTTCGCTGAGTGTCACATGGGTGTACACCTGGGTGGCCGCCAGGCTCTCGTGCCCGAGCAGTTCCTTGACGCTGTTGATGTCGGCACCGTGATTGAGCATCACGCTGGCAAAGGTGTGCCGCAGCACGTGCGGGCTCATCTTGCCCGTGGCGCCGGCGGCAGCCAGCGAATCGTGGACGACATGATAGACGAGCGAGGGATACAGGGGCTTGCCCTTGAGGGTGACGAGCAGGTTGCCGCACTCGGCACCGACGCCGGCGCGCAGCGTGCGGTAGCGCTCGATCCACGCGGCCAGTTCGTCGCCGAAGGGGACGACGCGGTCCTTGTCGCGCTTGCCTCTCACCTTGAGTTCGTGCTTGGCGGTATCGACGGCGGCATCCTGCAGGCCGATGAGTTCGCTCAGGCGGATTCCGGTCTGGTAAAACAGCATGAGCGTCAGCCGGTCCCTCACCTGGGTGAAGTCGGCAGTGTCGATCTCGTCGTCAAGGATGGTGTCGATGGTCTTTTCGCGCACGAACACGGGCAACGGCTTGGGCAGTTTGGCCAGTTCGACCTGTGCCGCCGGGTTGGACTGCACCTCGCCGCGGCGCATCAGGTAGCGGTAGAGCGACCTGAGGGCCTGCACCTTGTGGCGCAGCGTGCCGGGGCAGTCGCCCTGTGACGACCGCTCGATGAGCCAAGCACGGATGTCGTTGGTGGTAACCGAGGCCAGATCCAGGTCGCGCACGCCTGCAGTCACATACTCCTGCCACTGGGCCAGATTGCGGCGGTACAGGTCCACCGTCCTCTGGGACAGATTGCGCTCATAGCGCAGATATTGCAGAAATCGTTCGACAGTAGCGTTCATAGGCATACTCGGCATGGTAACACTCTCCCCCCTCTCTTGCGTTGGCGGGGGTTGACTTTGCGCTGCTAAAATTAGCAACTATTTTTGTGAATTGCAAATTTTAGGCCAAAAAAATGACAGAAACCGTCTTTTTGGGCGGTTTCTGTCTCTTCTATTACGCTTATGAAATCTACCGATGCGTGCTATTACTCCTCACGAGCGCGCAGTTGCTGCACATATTCAGCCTTCATCATCTTCTTGCGGTTGGTGATTGAGGGCTTCTCAAAAGCCTGACGGCTGCGCAGTTCCTTGATGACACCGGTCTTTTCGGTTTTACGTTTGAATTTCTTGAGGGCGCGTTCGATGTTGTCGCCTTCCTTAACGGGAACAATAATCATAATGAGTTTGTTTTGTTTTAGTTGTTGTATTGTTAAATAATTGTATTTCTTAATCGGTTTGCGGCTCTGACAGGATGACGCATCGCCAGCGAGCCACGTGCCGAGCGATGCCAATTCGGTTGATATGTATTGATTCTCAATATCTTAGGATGGGCTAACCAACCTCCTTTCGTTTTAAAGCGCGGCAAAGTTACACAATAATTCCTCCACGGGCAAGATTTTGGGTAGATATTTTTTTAACAGGCCCCAAAAAACATCTGACTTTTCAGCCAATCCACTCTCGCTAAGGCGCTAAGTCACTAAGAGTTTATATTTAATACATTACGTAATTCATTTATGATATGTCAGACGATATAAAATGCTTCAATCCATCAAAACGCTTCCCTGTCGGGACTATGATAATTGTCTGAAAATCAAAAAACTTAGCGTCTTTGCGACTTAGCGTGAAATAGGGTGACGGGTATTCGGGCTGAATGGTTACAAAAACATCGCGCGGACCAACGTGTGTGGTCCGTGCGATGCTTGATTTACTAACTTCTTAAAACCCAGATTATGAAACAACCTGTTATTTTATCTCTTGCGGTTGCGCACCGAGCGTATGCCAGTGTTGACGGGTGTGCTGGATTTGGGCTTGCGCTCCTTGATCTTGGTCTTCTTCTCCTTGGCTTTGGCCTTGTCTGTCTTCTTGGAGGAAGAGGACTTGCTACCGCGCTTGGTGGTGCGGGTCACCTTCTCGTCTTCGGCCTTGCTGTCGCCGTCGGCAGCGACTTCTTCGGCACCTTCCTCGCCCTCGGTGACTTCACCCTCGGCCTCGGCGCGGGCTTTCTCTTCGGCCTCGGCGCGTGCCTGCAGCACTTCCAGAGGCGGTACCCACAGGTCCTGGTTGAAACTGCGCAAGCGCTGCTCGATGCTGTCCTGGGCGTGCTTGTAGGCTTCCTCCTCGGGATAGAGTTGCTGGAGCGACAGGTTGCGCAGGTTCTTGGTCTTGTAGATGTCGCCGGTGTACATGTTCAACTTGAAGAAGTCGTCCAGGCTGTAACGGGCCAGGTTGTTGTCATCGTCGGTGAAGATGTACTGCTGTGCCATATAGGGGCGGATGTCGTTGAGCAGCACCCAGAACATGGGGTACTTGACGGCTTCCCCACCCCACTCGTCCATGCGGTGGAGCACGGGGCACAGGGCCTCGACGCGTGCCTTCATCTGGTTGCTGCGGGTGTCAAATTCCCACTTCTCGATGATGAGGTAACTGAGCACCTCGTTGCTGGGGACGTCGGCATCCTCAAACTCGTAGATGGGATTCTTGGCCGTGCTGCCCTTGGCCTCGGTATAATAGACGTGGAAACGGTCGAACTGCTCAGCCACATTGATCTTGAACTCGTCGGTGAACATTTCGCGTCCGTCAAGGTACTCGTAGGCCGAAATCTGGTTGTTGGCCAGCAGGCGCATGATGATGAAGAAGAGGTTCTGGCCATCGGCATTGGGCATCTCGGGATAGTACAGCGCCGGGTTCTTGCCCTTAGTGAGGTCGATGGTGCGGTAGATCACCTTCATCCATTGCAGGTCGGCATCGCTGGGCTCCTTCACCTCGTAGAACGACTGTTGACGGTCGGTGATGGCGGTGTTGCCAGCCTTCTTGTCCTTGCTGCGAGTCTCGCTGCCTGAACGCTTGGTCACCTGGGCATTGGCACCCAGGGCAAGACCGACGAGCAGTAGAGCGATAATCAATCTAAGAGTTTTCATATTCTCGTTATTGAAGTGTTGTTACATTTATTAGTTCACGATAACCTCGATGGGCGAGATGTCGCGGGTGATGCCGTCGGGGCCGGTGGCCTTGACGTGCGAGATATAGAAGCGCTTGCCGTGCTGCAGGCTGCGAATCTTGGACTTCTGGCGTTCCGAGAACTGGGAACCGTTGCTCATCTCGGGCATAGCGTTGCCCATCGAGTCAAAGAATACCGTCTCGAACGACACGACCTTGTAGTCGATATTCAGGATTTCGTCATCGATGGCTGCGTCCAGGCCGGGAGCGGCCATGAGCAGGGCCTTGGAGAAGGGCTTGCCGCCCTTGTAGCGGTTGGGCTGACCGTTGGCGTCCTTGTAGGTGATGAAGGGCGTGGGGTCGGGCAATTTGCGCACCCTGAAGGTGGTGCTGCCCACGTTGGTGCGCTGTCCGTCCATCTCGGCAGTGACCGAGATGACACACTCGGCACCCACCTTGGTGGGATGGGCAATCCAGCCGTCGCCGCTCTTGGTGAGCGTGCCGTTGGTCATCGTGGCGCTGATGCTGCCCTCGGGCACACCAGGCACAGCGATGCTGATGGGGTTGTTGATACCGGCATAGAGCACATTCATCATCGTGGCGCTGATGGTTGCCAGCGGGTCGATAACGGTGTAACTCGACTTGAAGTCTCGACGCGTGACGGTGCCGTCACGTCCCAGCACCTCGATCCAGCCCGAGTAGTCATAGGTGCCCGCCTTGCTGGTACCCACCTCATACAGGCCGTTGCTGTTGCCCAGGCGTCCGCCATTGATATAGACGACGGGGCGCTGGGTGGTGTCGATGGCGGCGAGCACGATGTGAGCGCTGTACTTGGTGCCGCGCATCACGATACGCGAGTCGGGGACGACGAAGGCGTTGACCAGGTTCACGCGCAGGTCACCCAGGTCGACGTTGGTCAGCATCTGGTTGAGGACCTCGCCCTCGGCATAGCGCACGTCGTTCTGCAACTTGGTGAGCAGCGTGACGGCCGCGATACAGGGCATGTTGTCGAACATGAAGTCTTCCCAGGTCTTCTTGCTGATGTCGTATTTTGCGGTCTTGGGGGGCACTGTCGAGAGTGCTGTCTCCAGGTTCTTGCGTTTCTCCGGATCCTCGAGGAACGAGGTAACGAACTGCCGGTACTGGTCGATGCGTGTGCGCAGCAATTTGCCCTTGCCGCCCGTTGCGGCAAGCATCACCTCGCTGGCGGCATCCAGGTTGTCGCGGTTGCGGATGTTGTTCACGTCACCATCCTCGCCGTCGGCATGGCGCACAATCTCCAGTTTGAGCGAGTCGATATAGTCATAGAGCCTATCGGTCTCTCCCACCACCTGGGTCGCCTTGTCGAGCCACATCTTGCCCTTCTCGGGATTCTTCTCGTTGAAGGCCTGCAGTTGGGCATACAGCGACTGGTTGCGCGCCGTGATGGTGCGGTTAGACCTGGTCAATCCGTCTTCCACCTGGCTGAAGCCGTTGAGCACGTCGCTCGACACGTTCAGCGCAAGCATTGCCGTCAAGACGATGTACATGAGGTTGATCATCTTCTCACGCGGCGACATGCGGTTGACGCTCTTATTTTTAGAGGTTGCCATCTATCTTGTCTCTATCGGTTAGAATAGGATTTGCTTGTTGGTTACTCTTACTGACGGCTCATGCGTTCTGGTCATCGCTGTCGGGCTCGATGCCGGGCATTCCGGGCATGGGCCTGTACATGTTGACGGTCATGGCCTTGATCATCTTCTCGTAGACGCTGTTCAACTGCTTCATGTAGCGGGCCATCTTCTCGGTCTCGTCACAGTAGTGTGCACTCTCGGCAGCGCTCTTCTCGTACATGTCGCGGATGTCCTTCAGGCCGCGGTTCACGCGGTCGATGTTGTCGAGTTGCGAGGAGATGCTCTTGAGTTGGATCTCGTAGATGGTGTTCAGGCCGCTGATGTTCTGGTTGAGGGCCTGCATCTGGTCCACATAGCCTGTTGAACTCTCGGTGATGTTCTGGCTGTTGTCGGTGATGGCACGGTAACTGCCCAGCAGGGTCTCGCTCACCTCGTTCAAGGCAGTCGTGGTGGCCTGGAGTTTCTGCATCTGCTCGCTGATGCCGGCCATCTGGGTCAGATACTGCTGGGTGGCATCGGTCAGTTCGGCCATGCGCGAGAGTTGGTCGCTGGCAGCCGCCATCTTGGCTATGCTCTCGCTCAGCGACAGGGTGTCCTCCTCGCTCAGGTTGACGCCTTGGGGCAGGCCCACGGCGCCCTTGGCCTCGGCAGCGCTCACACTGATCTCGCCGCCTTCATAGCCTTCACCGCCACCGGAACCGCCGATGAAGATACCGCCGCCGGTGTTGAAGTCGGGGCGATCCTCGGGATCCTGGCTGGCCAGGACGGGAAATACTTCCTCCCAGTGGTACTCCTTCTCGGGCTTGTCGAATGCCGTGAGGATGAACATGAGCACCTCGGTACCCATACCGATACACAGCAGCGTGTTACCACCCGGCAAGTGCAGAATCTTGAACAGTGCACCCCAGATAACGACTGCAGCACCGATACTATAGGCGAAGTTGAAAAAACGCTGTCCGCTGTCACTCTTCAGGAAGCGGCCGGCTTTCTTTTTATATCTCTTGATTTTACCCATTGTTGCTTGAACTATAAAAAATGAGTGTAATGATTAGTTTTTCTTGTCGATGACCCGGCATCAGTCCTTGCAGCAGTTCTTGCGGCGTCCCTTGACGAGGCCCACCTTGGAGCGAACGCAGCGGAAACCGATGTAGGAGCGCTGCTCGTTCTGGTACTCCCACATGCGCAAGTCGGCACGGATGTTGTGCACGACATCTTTCCATGAGCCGCCGCGCACGATCTTGCGGGACATCTTGTAGGGATCCTCCTGAGCCACATAGTAGCGGTACTCGGGGTTGATGTCGTCGGTCATGCGGTCGATGCTCTCGGTATAGGCTGTCGAGGTCCACTCGCTCACGTTACCGGCCATGTCATACAGGCCGTAGTCGTTGGGCTCATAGGTGCCCACGGGAGCCGAGATGATGTATCCGTCCTTGACATAGTTGCCCTCGTCGGGCTTGAAGTTGGCATAGAAACAGCCCTCGTCAACAGTGAGGGGCAGGTCGCCGTCCCAGGGATACTTGTTCTTGTTCTGACCGGCACGGGCGGCAAACTCCCACTCGGCCTCGGTGGGCAGGCGGAAGGGCTCGACATAGATGCCCTGGTTGCCCAGAGACTTCTTGAGGAACTCGGTGCGCCAGTGGCAGAAGGCGTTGGCCTGCTCCCAACTTACGCCCACGACAGGATAGTTGTTGTAGTTGCCGTTGGCGAAGTACATGCGCACATAAGGCTCCTGATAGGCATTTTCAAAATCGTTGACCCAGCACGTGGTGTCGGGGTAGATGTTGACGATATAGGTGTTCAGAAAGTCGTAGTCACTCTGCAGGGGGCGCGTGATGGTCTGGCGGATGATGCGTCCGTCGTCATCGATAAAGGCGGTGTCCTTGCTGATGGTGGGTGCCGTGTAGTCCACCTCGTGGTCGGTGTTGTAGTCGCGGCGGGTCGCGTCGAAGCGGTGGCGGCGCTTGGCGGCCTCGGTGAGGTTGTAGACCTCGTAGCGGTAGTTCATCTGCGCTGCGTCAAGTTCCTTGACACCGGTGATGGGGTTGATGCGGTACACGCTCTCGATGGCACGCTCCTCGTCCTCGCTGGGGTTCTTCCAGGGGATGGACTTGCTCCAGTCCAGATGCGGGGTGACGGGGTTGCCGTCCTTGTCCTCCTCGATCTTGAACTCCTCATTGCCGCCATAGGCAGGGTCGGCAAGGCGCTCACGGATGATGGAGTCGCGCACCCAATAGACGAACTGCTTGTACTTGGAGTTGCTCACCTCGGTCTCGTCCATCCAGAACGCATCGACCGACACGCCATGGGCCGTTGAGTCGATGCCCCAGATCGAGTCACGCTCATTGGGTCCCTCGCGCATCGAGCCGACATCAACGAGCACCATGCCGTAGGGCGTGGTCTCGTTGAACACGGGTGCTCCAATGCCAGTCACTTCACCGCCGGCGGCGCTGCCCTTGCGCACTGAACCACAGGACACGGTCACCACGGCGACCAACAGTATTAAAATTAGTTTCTTCATATTCTCACATTAAGCGTACGCTTTTTTGTTTGTTCTTGTTTTTCTCCTTGTTCTCGAGTTTCACGTTATAGGTGACAAAGACCTCATGGCTGCCGAAGGTGGCCTTGCTGATGGCCGACACTGGGTAGTCATAGGCGTAGCCGATGTAGGCATCCTTGAGGTTCACCCCGATAAAAGCAGTGGCTGCATCCTTGTAGCGGTAGCCCACGCCGATGTTGAACATGCGGTTGTAGCGCACCACAGTGGCCACCTGCGCGGTCCAAGCCTTCTGATACATGCCGAACATGCCCGAGGGTTGTATTTCAAATAACGTATTATTTATCGGAATATTGCCGCCGGCGCTAAAATAATAGCCACGGCTGAGTTTGAACTCATAGATGTAGGGAGCGTCGCGCGACTGCTTCAACTCAATGCTTGGCGCGGTGACGTGGGTCACGGCAACACCCGCCCAGTACCTGGGGTGGGAGAAAAAGATGCCCACGTTGGCATCAAAAGCCGTTCCCGAGACGTCCGACGTGGGGATAGCATCATCCTGGCCCTCTTCATCAATCGTTTGGGCCTCCCTGCCGCGGAACGTCTGGGAGAACACGCCGGGCTGCACACCCACGCTGAGGAAGGTGTTCTTGGCCAACTGGCGCTTGTAGGCCACCTGGGCACCGATGCGCGTATTGGAATACAAGCCGATGCGCTCATACTCGGCCTTGACGCCCACGCCAAAGCGCTGATTCATCAGTTTGTAGGGCATGTCGGCCGTGATGTAGAAGTTCATGGGGGCGTGCTTGAAGTCGACCCACTGCATGCGGCTGCCGAGGGTGAGATGGATGGCATTGTACTCACCTGCCGCTGCGGGATTATAGTAATTCTTGCCCACCCAAGCATGTGAAAAGGCAGCATCGGCCTGTGCCATTGCACCAAGCGTCACGACAGCAAGCAATGCCATCGTGAGCAGATAACGTCTTATGTCAGATGAACTGATCATCATTTACTTGTCCGTTGTCATCTTATTCAAAGAAGAAGGTGACCACCACCATATTGCTCTTGACTTTGCTCACGCTCTCGGTGAAACGCGACAACTCGGGAGTGTCTTCCAAGTCGGGACGGTTGCGGTCGAGCAGATTCTTCAGGCCGAAACAGAATTTCACCTCGGGGCAGAGTTTGAAGAACGGCATGTAGAAGTCGCAGCCCATGCCCACGGTGAGCATCACATCGTTGTTCTTGAGTTTGAGTTGCTCGCTGCGGTCCTTGGCCAGGTCGCAGGCAAACATCGCGCCGGCAGTGAAGTACGGCCTGATGTTGTGATAGCGCTTGGCACTCATCTTCAGGTCAACGGGCACAACGATATAGGTCGACTTGACGTTCTGGCTCTGCTTGTAGTGCGACTGCTCCACCCACTCGGGGTTGCCCTCATGGTTGAGGAAACGCACCACCTTGTTGCCGAAGTACAGTCCCGGCGACACCCTCAGGTTGAAGTGCTCGGCGATGCGGTAATCGGCCAGCACGTTCACACTGAAGCCCGGTGAGATGGCCGACACATCGGCATACCACTCCTCACCGTCATCGGTGACAAAGCCATTGTTGGTAATGGCAAGATTCTGGAAGTTCATACCCACCGAGAAACCGTAGTGGAACGGCTTGGCGTCGGCATAGGGACGGTTCAGAATCATGTCGTTATCCTGGGCATGCATGACTGCAAAACCCAGCAACAATAGCATTATCGATGCAATATGTCTTAGCCTAGTGAGGTCCATTTATCCTTAATAACGCAGTTTTTGGTCCCTTATTGCTTAAAATGCAAAAAAGTGTTTCCCGCACCCCATTTCTGCACATTATAATATTTGCGGTCTAACGGGAAAAGTGTACCTTTGTGGCCTGAAAACAAAAACAAAACTATAGAACTATGTCATTACAATGTGGAATCGTGGGGCTGCCCAACGTGGGCAAATCCACCCTGTTCAACTGCCTGTCGAATGCCAAGGCGCAGTCGGCCAACTTTCCTTTCTGCACCATCGAGCCCAACGTGGGCGTCATCACCGTGCCCGATGAGCGCCTGAACGAACTCGCCAAACTGGTGAATCCCGCGCGCATCGTGCCCACCACGGTCGAGATCGTCGACATCGCCGGCCTGGTCAAGGGCGCCAGCCGCGGCGAGGGCCTGGGCAACAAGTTCCTGGGCAACATCCGCGAGACCGACGCCATCATCCACGTGCTGCGATGCTTTGATGACGACAACGTGACCCACGTGGACGGCACCATCGACCCCGTGCGCGACAAGGAAGTCATCGACCTGGAACTGCAGTTGCGTGACCTGGAAACCATCGAGAGCCGCATCAACCGCGTGCAGAAGCAGGCCCAAACCGGCGGTGACCGCGAGGCCAAGGCACAATACGAGGTGCTCAAGCGCTACAAGGAGGCCCTGGAACAGGGTCACAGCGCGCGCACCGTGGAACTGCTCAACAAGGACGAGGAGAAAATCGCCCACGAACTGTTCCTGCTGACCAACAAGCCGGTGATGTATGTCTGCAACGTGGACGACAAGAGCGTCGTGAACGGCAATGCCTATGTTGACGCCGTGCGCGAGGCCGTCAAGGACGAGGATGCACAGATCCTGGTGGTGGCCGCACAGACCGAGAGCGAGATTGCCGAACTCGAGGACTACGAGGAGCGCCAGATGTTCCTGGCCGAAATCGGGCTGGAGGAGAGCGGCGTGAACCGCATCATCAAATCGGCCTATGCCCTGCTGAACCTGGAGACCTTCCTCACGGCGGGTCCCAAGGAGGTGAGGGCATGGACCTATCGCCGCGGCAGCAAGGCCCCGCAGTGTGCCGGCGTCATCCACAGCGACTTTGAGCGCGGTTTCATCCGTGCCGAGATCATCAAGTATGACGACTACATCCATTACGGCAGCGAGGCCGCCGTCAAGGAAGCCGGCAAACTGCACATCGAGGGTAAGGAATATGTCATGCAGGACGGCGACATCGTCGTGTTCCGCTTCAATGTGTAACCTTGGCTGACAGTCCCTGATTGCGGGGTTCTGGTCCACGGTTCACAGGTTGCGGACCAACTATTCCATCTTCCTGATAAAATAATACGGCTTATTGTTGCGTTATTACAATGACAACAACAAGCAAATGATGCCTATGGCAAAACGAGTACTCTTGGTCAATAAGTTTTATTACGCGAGAGGCGGCGATTGTGTCGTCGCCCTCAACACCGAGACTCTGCTCCGTGAGAACGGCGTGGAGGCTCAGGTGTTTGCCATGGAGTACCCACAGAATCTGCCGGCCCATTACCAGGACCAATTCGCCAGCCGGGTGAACTTCGGCGGCGGCTTGCGCAACCAGTGGCAAGCCCTGCAGCGCACCCTGGGCAAGGGTGACGTGCGCGATCGCTTCGAGGCCGTGCTCGATGACTTCAAGCCCGACGTGGTACACCTGCACAACATCCACAGTTACCTCTCGCCCGTGGTGGGTGAACTGGCCCACAAGCGCGGCATCCGCGTGGTGTGGACGCTGCACGACTACAAACTGCTGTGCCCGCGTTACGACTGCCTGCTGGGCGGCAAGCCCTGCGAGAAGTGTTTTAAGGGCGCCAAATTCAACGTCGTTGCCCACAAGTGCATGAAGGAGTCCCTGCCCGCCAGCGGTGTGGCCTGGCTCGAGGCCAAGAAGTGGAACCGCCGGCGCCTGGAGCGCAACACCGACGTGTTTGTCTGTCCCAGCGAGTTCATGGCCAGCAAGATGATTGCAGGAGGCTTTGACCCCGCCAAGGTCAAGGTGCTCAACAACTTCCTTGATCCCGTCAAACTCAAGCAATACCAGGAATTGGACAGCGGGGCACCGCGCGAGGACTACTACTGCTTTGTGGGGCGCCTCTCGCCCGAGAAGGGCATCGAGGACCTGCTCGAGGTGGCCTCCCGCCTCCCCTACCCGCTCAAAGTGGCCGGCAGCGGCACACTGGAGCCCGCCATGCGCATCAAGTATGCCGACTGCTCCAACATCGAGTTCCTGGGCATCCTCGACGCGCCCGACGTGGCCGATCTGCTTGCCCATGCCCGCTTCAGCATCATGCCGTCGCAGTGCTACGACAACAACCCGCTGAGCGTTGTCGAGTCGTTGTGTGCCGGCACACCCGTCGCCGGGTCGCAAATCGGCGGCATTCCCGAACTCATCGACAGCAGCAACGGCATTGTCTTCCAGCCCTTTGACCGGGAGACGCTATCAACGGCCATCACGATGGCCATGTCCCGCGATTGGGACCATGCCGCGATAGCCCGCCAGGCTCTCCAGCGCTTCAATCCCGAGACCCATCTGCAGGCCCTCGTCAGCGACATCTACAGTTTTTGATTTTTTTGTCATTTTTGTACAATATTTTTCCCGTCATTGAGTTAAATAATTGTAATAGGTTATTGACGATAGCGATGAAGAATGTGATTCAGGGAAGTCTGATCACTACTTTCAGGTGCAATGCACAGTGCAACATGTGCAATATCTGGAAGTTCCAGACCAACCCTAACGAAGAAATAGACGCCTCCTACTATGAGAAACTGCCCGCGGGGTTGCGCATCAACATCACGGGCGGTGAGCCGACGTTGCGCAAGGACATCGACCGCATCTTTGAAATCCTCTATCCCAAATCCCGTCTGCTGGAACTGAGCACCAACGGTTACAACACCGAGAAAATCGTTGAACTCGCCAACAAATATCCCAATATCCTTATCCGCGTCAGTGTCGAGGGTCTGCCCAAGATCAACGACAACAAGCGCGGCATCAAGGACGGCTTTGACCACGCCCTGCGCACGATGCTCGAACTCAAGAAGACCAAGTGCAAGAACATCGGCTTCTCGGTCGTCATCTCGCCCGACAACTACAAGGACCTGCTGCACCTCTACGACCTGTGCGTGGCCCTGGATGTGGAACTGGGCAACAGCGCGGTCCACAACTCGTGGTACTTCCACAAGGAGGACAACCAGATCGAGAGCGAGGAAGCCCTGCGCCAGCACGAACTCTTCGTCAAGGCCCTGCTCACCAGCAAGCGCCGCCACTTCAAGGACCGCCTGAAGGACTATGGCCGCGCCTACTTCAACCGCTCGATCCACCGCCGCCTGCGTGGCGACACCGACGAGTACCGTCCGCCCTGCGGCGCCTTGAGCGACTTCTTCTTCATCGACCCGTGGGGCAATGTCACCCCCTGCAACGGCAGCGGTGAGGAATGGGTGATGGGCAACATCAAGGAAGACTCCTTCGAGAACATCATGAACAGCGACAAGGCCCGCGAGGCCATGGAGAAGGTGCGCAACTGCAAGCGCAACTGCACCTTCATCGTCACCGAGCGCCACGACATGGTGCGCCGCCCCTGGGTGCCCATCAAGTGGATTCTCAAGAACAAATGGCGCATCCGCAAGGGCCAGGACCTGTGCTGGGACTAATTCAGTTAACAGTTAACAGTTAATAGTTAAGAGATAACAGATAAAAGATAAAAGATAAAAGATAAGAGATGGGTATCCACATTCTTCTTTCGTCAGTAAACCATCATCTTTAACCTCTAACCACTAACCTGTAACCCTTAACCTATAACCTGTAACCTTTCAACTTTAACCTGTAACCTTTAACCTGTAACCTTTTAACTACTAACTGTTCACTATGAAGACGGTAGCGGTGATCGGGACGCGCGGCTTCCCTGGCATCCAGGGGGGCGTTGAGGCTCACAGTTACCACCTTTATACCCACATGGACGACGTCAAGGTGCGCCTCTACCGCCGCCGCGCCTACCTCACAGAGCAGTCGTCGCAATCGTTCCCTAACATCGAATACATCGACCTGCCCTCGACCCGCGTCAAGGGTTTTGAGGCGGTGTGGCACACCTTCTTGAGCGTGATGCACATCATGTTCCACCGCCCCGACGTGGTGCACATCCACAACATCGGGCCGGGCATGTTTGCCCCGCTGGTGCGCCTGATGGGCCTGCCCGTGGTGCTGACCTACCACAGCCCCAACTACGAGCACAGCAAGTGGAACGCGCCCGCGCGCTGGCTGCTGCGACAGTGCGAGAAAATCTCTCTCCACTGCAGCAACCGCGTCATCTTCGTCAACAAGTATCAGATGGAAAAGTGCGGAGCCCTCGACAAGAGCGTCTTTATCCCTAACGGCATCGACGCCGTGACCCGTAGCGACTCGACATCGTTCCTTGACAAGCACGGCATCCATCAGGGTGAATACCTGCTCGCCGTGGGACGCCTCACGCCCGAGAAGGGGCTGGAATACCTTGTCCAGGCCGCCAACCGCCTGCCACAGGTCCAGCAGGTCGTCATCGCGGGCGCCAGCGACCACGACAGTTCATACCGTCAACAACTGGAAAAACTGGATACCGGAAAGAAAGTCATTTTCACGGGATTCACCACAGGCGAGGACCTGCGCCAACTCTACAGCCATGCCCGCTGCTTTGTCCTGCCGTCGGTCAACGAGGGTTTCCCGATGGTGATGCTCGAGGCGATGGCCTACGGCCTGCCCATCGTGTGCAGTGACATCCCCGGCACACGCCAGGTCGACCTGCCCGAGCAGAGTTATTTCGCCGTGCAGGACGTCGACGCCCTGTGCACCGCTCTCACCCGCCTGCTCGACACCCCCGCCGAGCCGCAGCATTACGACCTCGAGAAATACGACTGGAAAACCATCGCAGCGGATACCCGCCAGCAACTCATCCCCAACTGACCTTTATCTTGTAATCACTTCTGGCCCTTCAGGGTCAACAACATCCGGCATTCCCCATTGGGACTGCAGCCAGTCTACTTTGGCCTTCAATGATGGCTTGTAACGATGAGTGTGAAGGTATTTGATATTATGGTCATAACTATATTCTGGCCAGCGAATTAATTCCTTTTCAACGGCAGGTGCAATGCGCTCAACCCAAGCGTCCATATAGTCTACAATGGATACTAGACTCTGTGGGTAGAATCGATTCCAATGAGAACGCACACACTGTTGAAAGATCCTATTTTTGATCATACTCTCCAACCAATGCGGTTTAAAATTCTCGGCTGTATTCTCATAGATGAAACAGGGTGTGGGTGATTGTGGACGTCCAAACGAGCAACCAAAATCCCACACGGGTCCAAACAACAACTTGGTGCTGTCGCCACGCTGCTTGTGCAAAAACAAACTGTTAGTGAACGACTCAATTTCATCGGCAACCTCGTTCACGATATAGAAACAGGCCAGAGTATCCATATCAATGTAATCACTCCAGGGTGTTACGGCTTGTGCTCCACTGTAAATGGCACTATCGGTTTTCTCTAGAAAATTTACTATATAGGATAACTGTTCCTGCGAGAGGCTATCAGGACTATGATACTTGACTGCCAGCCAATTACCATTACCCTCCATCAAGCCAAATTGGTTTTCGTCAGGGTGATTATCAATCTCAAGGAGCCACCCGCCAGTGATATTGCTCGCCACAGTGTCTCCACTTGCCTGCTCGGTAATGTTGACACGATGATTGTCCACGCGAATTTTCTCAGTCAGGAGATACAGACCTATATATTGTCCATTAAGCACTACTTCGACAGGCTCGGCAGCAGGGGTATAGGCAAGCCCAATGCGGCGGCTCAGTTCAAAACCCAATGTGGCTGTCCAGAAGTCACTGGCTAACAAGCAAAAATGACGGTTCTTCTCCATTCCCAAGAGTTTTTCCTTGGTATCTAACTTGATACGGAATGGCTTCTTGCTCAAAGTCCATGTATAGTTACCACGCCCCTTAATCTGCAACCCCAACGGCTGATCGGGCGAACCTAAGGGCTCCACACCCTCAATTCCCATGTTGTCAAGCCACCAGTCAGCATGCAGGTACTCCTCCTTGCTGTCGATGTTGCGATGCCCCTCAGTGTTGATATACATCACGGGCATGGCGCCAGAATATGTGGGCATCGGCGGCAGTTCGTGACCGAAAATGGCATCAATCAAGAGATTGACATCGGCGATGGTGATTTCCTGATCTCCATTGATGTCGGCTGCATAACTGTAGAAAGAGTGATATCGGACCCCCGACATGACCGAGTCGACCAGCGTGTTGATATCGGCAATGGTCACCTCCCAGTCACAGTTCACATCACCACGCGGCCGCAGGCCACCCTGGGCATGGGCCGCCAGTTGCGTGCCGAGAATCAGTAGGATTGCGCTGAGTAATTGTTTCATTGTGTTAGATTCCTTTCTCTATTGTGCGATAGCAATCATCTTACGGGCACAGGCCACATTAGTCAGTTCGCGGCCCTCCCGGATACAGGCCTCATGCATCTTGTCATACTTATCAATGACCTTCATCAGGTCGGTCTCATCCCAGTCATCACGGGCAATACCCAAGCCGTTAGCCGCAATAAACGAGGCCGTTGAGGGCTTGGTATTGGTCACCACAGGTGTGCCGCTGGTGATGGCCTCGGCAATGGTCACCATATTTAAGTCGCTGCTGGTATCCACAAGCAAAGCAAGCGCACGGCGCAACGGCGCCGCCAGTTGCTCATGGTAGAGGAAACCATGGAAAACCACATTGTCTTCAACGCCCAGTGCCGATGCCAAGTGCTTCAGTTCCTCGGCCTTGTCGCCGTCACCAATGATATCCAGGCGGTAGTCCCGATAGGCCTCCTGGCTGACAAGGCGGGCAAACTTTTTGATGATTCGGTCCACCTGCTTGCGCTCCACTAGTTGTGAGACGACGACGAAGGCCTTGTCGACCTCGTCACAGGGGTAAAGGGTATGGGCATCGGTGCCGTGATCCACTATCGTGTCACTCACATGACGGCTGTACCGGCGTGTGAAACGCTGGGCGGGCAGGCTGCGGGGGACTATAGTGACATGGCCCATGAACATGGGCACAACGACGTTGTACCAGAACTTGGACGGCAACTTGAACAGAAGCCGCTGGTGGCGGTCCATCTCCTGCCAGAGGAGCAGGCGCGACGGACAGACACGGGCAGCGATGAGCGAGGAAATCTGGAACGACTCGCTGGCAATCACCAGGTCATAATCGGCAGCACGGGCCTTCATCCACCTACGCATTCCCTTGGGCCAAGGCAGCAGGCTGGGCTTGAACACCTGCGGCAGCCGTGAGGGGAAATACACGACCTCGAAGGGCAGGTCCTCGTCCTCGCCTGTAGGACGGAACTCCTCGGACGCCAACAGGGTGACGCTATGCCCCAACTCGATGAAACCGCGCGCAAAGTTACTGATCATGCAATCGCTGATAGACTCCTTGCGCTTGATGACACCATGCTCGGCTGTCGAGAGTATGCAGTTGATGATCAGAACCTTCATTGACAATTAATACGAGAATTTGTTCGAGGAGACTTTGCGCTTACGGGTGTTGGTAAAGTTCTTGAGCATGGTCTGCTCGTTTTTCACACCATTGAAGACATTGCCTCTCACTTCAAGTCGTTCAAAACGCATCTGGTCGGTCGATGTCTTTCCCCAATGGGTCATGAGTTGACCATTACCAGGCTTGACGGTCACAACGTTATTATTAAAGATTAACTGACCACGCGGTGCAAATTCCTGTAAGAAGAAACTCATGTCGTTGCTTACCAGTGTATTGCCAGTAAAATTGAGATTAAGTTCATTGATCTTGTGGCAATAAACACGAGTATCTCCATCAAAATAGTTGTTCGTCGCATTGAGTGTGAACTTCTTGGTACCACTGCCAGCGCCCACAGTGGCGATGAACTTAAGCCCCTTACACACGTTGTCACGCAAGGTTACCGATCCACCCTCGGCTCCACACCACACGAGTTGTATGCCTGTGCTCTTGCCATCGGCAGGGTTAGTGGTCATCTCGTTAACGATTTTGTTACCACTAAGCAGAACATTGCCGCCCTGAATGAGCAGGAAACTATAGCCCTGTGAGTCCGAAGGGGTCAGCACCAGATTCTTATTCTTCACCATATTGCCAATAATGCGTACGGTGTCCTTACTAGAACTCAAGTCATTGACCTCAATGTCCTGCCTGTAATAGCGATAATCGCTATTAAGCCTCGAGTGCTGAATCTCGTTGTTCTCAACAATGATGTTCTCATGGGCATCGGCAGGATTAAAACTGATGTACATGCATCGTGTACACAGGTCATTGATAAAGAATTTGTTGTTCCTGAAACTGAAGTTGCGCGTCGTGCAACAATCCTTGCTATTCAGGTCGTCGGTAAACAACGAGACAATCATGTGATTGATCTGGGACTTATCCTTGTCGGCTTTGTCATAGCCACCATAGTGAAACACATTGTCCTCGATTAAGATGTTCTCCCGCACGGCAGCACCGCGAATATAGCCATTGTAGTTGTCCACCACGCGGTCATACACAGCCAAGGCCTCATCCTTGCCATACTTGTAGAAAGTGTTATGAGCAATCACTACATTGTGCATCTCGCCGCGCAGCCACAAGTTGCCGCCATCGCTACAGTTGTTAAAATTACTTATGATACAATTTGTTACGTTGACATTAGAACAAACATGCAAGTCATAATTGGTAATGATGGCGTTCTGCATATAACTGTCCACATTATGGATGTTCACGCCATCACCATGATGCACTTTCACGACATGGCAACGTGAATCGCTCCACCAAATGCCCTTGTGGTCTTTAAGCCTAAAGGTTAGGCCATACACTTCAAGAGAAACTGTTTGGTCGGGGCGACCGGCAATCTTGAAGAAGGTATCGTCCATAAGCGCTTTAAAGCCGTTGCGGTCAGTTCCCTTGTCGAGAATGACAGTGGTCTTGTCGCGTCCCTGCCCCTTGATGACAGCGTTGCACCAGCACTGGATGGTGCCGTTGATGGTGTAGGTGCCCGCACCAAACGCCAGCACAGCCGTGTCTTTGGCTGCTACCTGTTTACAACGGTTGCGCAGTCCCTCGGTCAAATCGCCCTTGATAGCGTTCACATCGATATAGACCGTCCGCGCCTGAGCCATGGGGGCCATGAGCAACATGACCGCTAGGATGCTGAGGTATGTGGTGTATCGTTTCATCATTGTCAATTATTTAAAGGTTTTCTATTATCGCTATGCAAAAATGCTGCCAATAATCTCATTCAAGCCCCGGCACATCGCTTCGCTGCTGTAAACCTGCTCATAGAGAGTGCGGGTCGAGGAGGGCGACTGCATTGACCGGGTGATGGCGGCAGCCAGTTCATCAATGTCACCGTTGGCAAAATATGTTACGCCTCCGTATCCCTCACAGGTCTGACGGAAGAAGGGCAAGTCGCTCAGCACCATCGGTTTATCGAAGTAACTGGCGATGCTCGGCACGCCGCTCTGGGTGGCCGATATATAAGGATAAACGACCACGGTGGCACGCGAGAACAGGTCTTTGAGTTCCGCGTCATCGACAAACCGGTTGATAAAGGTGACGCCGGACTCATCACTCTCCCGCTTGAAATAGATGTATCCCGAACCTGCGATAACCAAGGGACGGGCCTGCAGTTCAGGATGCGACAGGTAGGCCTCATAGAGCAGGTGCACACCCTTGTAGAGTTGCAGGTTGCCGAAGAAGAGGATATAGCCGTCAGCGGCCCCTTCGAGTTCAGGGACACGGGCATCGCCGCTGGCGATAACCTCGGTAACCAACGTCGGGAATGGGGCATAATACACCTTGTGGTAAGGATAGCGCTCCTTGACCAGTTGCTGCTGCGGCTTGCTGTTGGTGACCTGGTAGCGCGTCATCCTGATCAGGCGGCTCTGCGGCCATGCCACGAGCAAATGGTGCTTGAGCCATGAAACCGGACCGTCGAACTTGGAGTCATGCCCCACAGCATCGTGGATGGTGTAGAGCAGCGGGGCCAGATGCTGCAGCCGCTTGCAACTGCCGGCAAGGACCAGTTCCCCCGTGAGGCAATAGATGAGTTGGAGACCATGTTCGGTCACCAATTCCTCAATCTTACGTATTAATCGGGAAGGCCTGAAACGGAAAGCCAGTTTCTTGAGTTTTGAGACCGGATAATCGACCCAGGTGACGCTGTCGGCAGGCAAGTCGTCAAAGTCGTGCTTGACCGTGTCGTCCTTGGCGACAATCAGCACATGGTCACCCTGCTGCCACAGGCTATGGATAATCGTGTCGGCATAGGGGCGCATGCCTGCCGCATACTCGGTCGCAATGAACAATATGTGCTGCGACGGGGTTCTCATGCGGGTTCAGGGGTTGCGGTTTGTTCTTCTTCCTCCTGTTCTTCTTCGATCTCAGCCTGTTGGCGCCGCTTGGCGGCCTCGACCGACTCAAATTCGGGGTGTTCCTCGGTGGGATAGTGACGGCTCAACGACAATGCCACAAACATCAACGACAGGTTAAGCACCTGGGGTGTCAACGGTGCCCAGTCACTGCTGCCCTGAATGAGCCAGCAGAACACCACGCCCAGGCCCGTGATGTTGATGACGTTGTAATATCGGTTGCGCGACGAGCGCGTTCGTCGCTTGAAGGTCGCGATATACCAGATGACAAAGCCCAGAACAGGCAGGAATCCGATGAGTCCCAACTCATCGATGAGGATAATCCAGATGTTGTGGATGGGATTGGTGAACATGAACTCCTCGGGCTGCCAGATGTCGGTCATGTCGAACACCTGCTCAAACATCACCGCCGAGCCGTTCTCGACGAGATACACCAAGTGGGTGTTCACGCCCACGCCCACCAGCGGGTGGTCCATGAAAATCTCATAGCCGCAGTAGTAGTGCAGCAGACGCGACATCGTCATCTCGTCCAGGTTCTCGACATCGTTGAACAGGAAGTTCAAGGGTCCCTGCAGCAGCAGGGCTATAAAGATGCCCAAGGGGACTATACCCTTGAGAATGCTCTGGAAACTGAGCAGTTTGTAGCGCCTGTATACATAGAACACCACGATGGCCACCAGCGCCACCACGGCCGCCAGCAGCGCACTGCGGCTGGCACTGATGACGATGATGAGGAACGACAGCACCGAAAAGACAGCACTCTCGCGGCGACGATAGGCCGTGATGAAACAGGCACAGAAGAAGATGAAATAGTAGGAGGCATAGGTGCCCAGGATGTTCGGGTGGCCCATGGTGCCCACGGCGCCCACACGGTCATCGCTACGCGTCGCTGCCTCGCTGTCAAACAGTTTGATGGCTGACTCCATGCCCAGAACAGGATACATGATGGCCAGCAGCATGTGGAGGATGACCGTAAAGGCCAAACCCATATAGATGCCGCGCACCACCGTCTTGACCGAGAAACTGTTGGCAAACAGATAGATGAACACGGCAAACGACAGCAAGTAGAAAACCTCGACCAGCGACGAGCGCCGGGCAAGGTTATAGGGGTTGAGCATCGTGTAGGCCGCATAACCCGTAAAAATGAGCACCAGCCAGATATTGGGACGACGGATGCGCCACTGCTTCTCGCGGGCAACAATCCATATCAGCCAGATAGATAAGGCATAGAAGGGCCAGATGGCCATGCTCGTGGTGAACGTGCCGCAAGGCTCGCCGTCGCCCCTGATGATAGGCAGGAAAAGACGGGCAAAGCAAAGCGAGAAGGTGTAGATGGCGATAATGATTTCGCTCAAGCGCTCACGTGACAGGCGGGAGCCCTCGCGTGCAAAGAAGAACAGCGACGCGAAGCCCAAGGTCACGAATATGAGCGCTCGATCCATCTACAGCAGAACCTTATGCGGGATTAGTCCTCGTCCTTGTTGTTACCAATGCCGTAGCCGTAGGTGTTGTCGTTGCTGGGCTTGGTGTCGTTCAAGACGACGCACATGTTCTTCAACTGCTTGTTGGCAGCGATGCGGTTCATGAACTTGATGAGGTTGCGGCGCGTGTAGTTGGCGCGCGTCACATAGACGGTAGCATTGCTGTACTTGTCCAGCGCGAAACTGTCGCTCACCTGAGCCACCGGCGCCGAGTCGACGATGATGACGTCGTACTGCTCGCGCAGGTCACGGAACATGTCCTTCACACGGTCACCCAGCAGCAACTCCGACGGGTTGGGCGGAATGGCACCACCGACAAACACGTCGAGGCCCTTGACCTCGGCACAGGGTTGTGCAATCTGGTCGAGGGTGACATCGCTGCGCGACAGGTAAGAAGTCACGCCAGGCACCTCCTCGAGGTTGAGCATCGTGGCCAACTTGGGCGAGCGGATATCCATGCCGACTAGGGCCACACGCTTGCCCAGCAGGGCGAACGACGAGGCAATGTTGGTGCTGATGAACGACTTGCCCTCGCCACTGACGCTGCTGGTGACCAAGATGACCTTGTCGTCCTCCTTGTTGAGCAGGAACTGCAGGTTGTTGCGCACATAGCGGAACAACTCGACAATGGCCGAGGTCTTGCCCTCCTTGACCACCAGTTGGGTGTTGTGACGATTGTGGTGGATATGACCGATGAACGGCACCTGAGAAATCTCCTCGAGTTCCTCCTGGTTGGAGAACTTGGTGGTAAACAGGTCCTTGAGGTAAACCAGCAGCAACGGCAGGATGAGGCCTGCCATCAGTGCCATGGCCAGGGTTATCATCCTGTTGGGGCTGATAGGCGTGTTCTGGGCATAGGCATGGTCCACGATCTTGCCCTTGGGCGTGGTGGCGGCCAGCACCAGGGCATTCTCCTCGCGTTTCTCGAGCAGGAAAGTGTAGAGCGTGTTCTGGATGCCCTGTTGACGCATCAGTTCACGCGCCTCTCGCTCCTCGGTGGGAACACGGCTCAGGTCGCCGGCGGTGGCATTGGCAGCGCCGCGCACCTTGCTCAACTGCAGTTCGACGCCACGGATGGAACTGTTGATACCCTGCAGCACATTGGCATGCATGGCATCAATCTGCTGGTCGAGTTGCTTGAGGGCGATGTTGTCGCCCTGGGCCGACTGCTGGAGTTCCATGCGCTGGGCCAGCAGGTTGTTGTAGGCCTTGATCGATGCCGTGGCGGCACTCGAGTCGACCTCAAAGGGGATGTAACTGTGCCTGTTGGCGGGATTGCTCACAAAGTCCTTGACCATACCCAGCAACTGGCGGTCGGTTTCCAGTTTGATGATGGCGCGGTCGCTCAACTCCTGCTTGGTGACGGCCGACTTGACCTGCAACTCGGGATCGACAATCTTGTGGCTGCGCTTGTAGGCCTCGATTTCGGCCTCGCTGCCGGTCAGACCCTTGTAGATGATGGCCAGGCGCTCGTCGATGAACTTGGCGGTGTTGATGGCCTGTTCGTCTTTCTCCTGTTGTCCGCGCTCGTTGTACAGGTCCATGAGCATATTCAGGATGTCGATACCGCGCGACTTGTTGTTCTCGGCAATCGATAGGTTGATACCGTTGGACTTCTTGTTGGCCAGTTTCACCTTGATGCGGCCGTTGAGTTGTTCGCCCTTCAACTGGTTGCTGTAGAGCGACGCGGTGATGTGGCAGGGCTTGCCGCTCTTGTAGCGGTCGGTCGTCTGGACGGCAAACACGCCGTAAGGCGTCTTCACCGTTGTTGGCAAAGCGGCACTTTTGAGTTCGGCCAGGACGTTTTTGCCATTGGTGGCCTTGATTGTAGCCAAGCCCTGCTTGTCCAGGTCAATCTTGAACTTGAGCACCGTCGTCAGCGTGTCAAACATCTCTTCGGGGGCGATGACCTCGACCGGGGAACTGTTGTAGTGGTCCCTGTCGGGCATGTACCACGGCTTACGCTCGGTATAGGTGCGGTTCAGTTTCAGGCTCTTCACGACCTGGGTGCACAGGTCCTGGGACGAGAAAACAATCATCTCGTCATCGACCTTGCTGCCCTGGCCCATGAGTTTCATGCTCTTGAGCAGGCTGGCACCGGCTCCGGCACTGTTGTCGTCCTGGGCTACCAGCACTACCGACTTGACGTTATAAATTCGCTGGGCATACTTCAGGTAGAGGAATGCCAGCGTCATGCATGCAATCAATGACAGCAGAAAGAGCCACCAGTAACGCTTGTACTTGCGCACAAAAGCACTGAAATCGATGATTTGCTCTTCTTGTTGAGCGGTGGGAGGAGTATTGAATTTTGCCATATCATTTATCCATACCTTGGCACCGGGGTCAAGGCAATAAACTTACACAATTAACGATTAACTACCTGGTGAGTGCGATGATCAGCGAAGCGATTACCGACACACCGCTCACGATGGTCGAAGTCACCGACAGCCTGAAGGCATTGTGCTGGTTGTACTTCGAATTGTCGACACGAATCTTGTTCGGCTCAACATAGATCACGTCGTTCTGCTTCAGGTAGAAATAAGGCGAGTTGAAGACATCGCTGCTGTTCAGGTTCAGGCGGTGGTACTCACGCTTGCCGTTCTCGGTGCGGATGACATACACACAGTCGCGCTGGGCATACTCGGTCAAGTCGCCGCACTGCGACAGCGCGTCAAGCACCGTGAAGTGCTGGCGCTCGGTGAACACACGCTGCGGTGCGCGCACCTCGCCCATCACGTCAACGCTGAAGTTCACGATGTCCACCCTCACATACGGGTCTTTCACATTCTGTGCAATCATCCCCGTAATCTCCTCGGCGATAGCGTTGGTCGTCTTGCCGGCCACATGGACACGTCCCAGCACGGGCAGCACCACGTCGCCCTTTTCATCGACGATATAGGTCTGGGTGCGGGGCTGGGTCGCCATACGCAGGTTGCCGCGGATAGCGGGGTTGTCCATCGGCAGGTTGTAGACCGCCGTAGCCTCGGGAACCGCCGAGGTCACCGAGATGACCAGTTCGTCATCGGGCTGGATGAGGATTTTGTATTCGCCCTTAGGCATAGGCAATGAGCCCATTTCCTGGGTTTTCAGGTCACGGAAGTAGGCCAGCGTGTTCTCTTTGTTAGTATTGCACGACAACAAAGTCGCCGCAGCAATCAACACAATCAACAATCTTGATTTCATACGGTTGTAATAATAGCGTTCTTTTTTTACTATTATATAACGAGGAATGCCGCCGATTATTTTGTTGCGGCACGGGATTTGATGAATTTTGACAACAACAGGTCACGCGACTCCTTACCTGCTGCCCAGGCAATCACTGCCAGGACGGCAAGCATCAGGACGATGTCAAGCCATTTCATCGGATTAAAATAGAAGGGGATGGCACACAGCAGTATCACCACAACGGGCACCACGGTGCGCTTGTCTATCTTGAGTGTGAAGTAGCGTTTCATGTCGTGCCAGCGGTAGATGACAAGCACCAGATAGGTCACCAGTTGGGTGACGATGACGCCATAGACGCCCAGGGGCTTGATCAGCGCAAAATTCAGCACCACGTTGACCACGGCGGCGAGCACAATGGCCGGCAGGGTGCGCTTGGTGTCCTTGGCACACTGGTAACCCATATCGAAGAAGGCGGCAATGGCGAAGATGGCGGCCGACAGGCCCAGCGGATAGATATAATTCAGGCTCTCGCCATAAGACTGTGCCACCAGCCAGCCATAGTTGACCTTCAACAAGAAGATATAACCCACAAGGATGAACACCAGCAAGAAGATATAACTGTTGAACATCCTGGAGAAGAAGCGGTTACGGTCGGGGCTGTGGTATTGCAGGATTGCGGTTTCCTGCCATGCCTGGTAGAAGATAATGGCCAGTGTGTTGATGATGCCGGTGAAACGGATGGCCACGGCATACACACCATTGTCTCCAATGCCCAGGAAGTGACTGATAAACAGACGGTCACTGCTACCCGTGAGCCACCAGCACAACGAGCCGGGCAGCAGGGGCAACGTGTAACGCACGATTTCGCGTCCCGTCTCACGGAAGTCAATACGCCAACGGGTGTTACGGGTCACCAGCCGCACCTTGGCCTCGACAAGCACGAGTGCCAGCACACGGGCGATGATATTGGCCAGGAAAATGCCTTTAATACCCCACCCCAGTCCAACGACAAAGAGGATGCTGAACGCACCGATGCCCAATGCCGACAAGATGCCCACCATGACAAAGGCCCGGTTGTTGCCTAACCCCCTGAAAACCTGAGAGTAGACCTCCTGGAATGACATGGCCAGCAACATACCCAAGGCATAGCCCAAATATTGGATATCGGTCAGCAAGGCCAGTGCCGCTGTGATGATGCATGAGAGCACTGTTGTCGAAATCATGGTACGCGACACAAAGGTGACGATGCTCTGTCGACGGGTGCTGTCGTCACAGTCGAGCAGGAACCTGAAAGCGCCGTCGCGCAACTGCAGGGTCACAAAAGGCATGAGCAACAGGCACCAGGTGAAGCACAAGTCATAATATCCGAAATCTGATTTCTCGATATAATGAGTATACATCGGCACCATCAGGAACGTGATGATCTTGGAGCCGATGTTTCCTATAGCATACACACCGATGTCTTTCAAGAATTTGGACCCTCGGTTTGCTGTCTTATTATTGTGTTCGTTGGTCGACATTATGGATTGCGGGTGCAAAAATACAAAATATTTGAGTTTTTTCTCGTTCTTTCGTCAATTGTTTGTAATTTCGCATCACAATCATGTGGCAAAGCCCTGCCATCCCTCCTCATTGGCGACGAATAAAAACGGGCTGACAAATACTGATGATAAAGACAATCAATTCTTGGCGAGGACTCATGGCGGTCACGGTGGTGCTGTTCCATGCCGGCGTGGGCTGGATGTGGAACGTGGCGGTGACTGGTGTGACCTTCTTTTTCATCTCCAGCACCTTCCTGCTGGCGATGAGGCATCCGTTCGACAGACTCACGCCCGGTGGCTACGGCCGCTTTGCCGTCGACCATGCCCTCAGGCTCTACCCGCTGCACTGGCTGGGCCTCGCGCTGCTGATTGCCTTGGGACTTGTCTATTATCCGTCCGACATCCACTGGGGGCCGACGGCATTGAGCGCCCTGCTGATCCATTCCTGGTTTCCCGCCCACGACATCCACTACGGCATCAACCCCGTGGCGTGGTACCTGTGCGCACTGCTGTTCTGCTACCTCATCTACCCGTTCATGGCCCATTGGCTGGGCCAGTGGCGCCTGCGCTACAAGGCGGCGTTGGCCCTGGTGCTCGCTATCGTCCTGGCCGTCGTGTTGCTGCCACTGGACATCCCGGGCCGCGAGGCTGTTTTCGTCAATCCGTTGTCCCATGTGCTCGATGTGGTCGTGGGGCTCATCCTCATCCACCTGTATCACAGGCTCAAGGAGCGTTGCAGCCACGTGGGACCCGGCACGGCCACCCTGCTCGAAGCGGGTGCTCTGGCGCTGCTTGCGGTGGCCATCACCGTCAACGTGTGCACCACTTGGCTCAAGCCGTGGGAAGATGTGCTCATCTGGCTCATTCCACAAGGGAGCGTCCTGCTGGTGTTCGCCCTGCTCAACGGCCGCGAAGGCCTCATCGGCAAGTTGCTGTTGTGTAGGCCGTTACAATGGCTGGGAAGCATCAGTTTTGAGGTCTATGTGCTGCAGTTCGTGGCCTTCCATCTGTTCAACTATCTGCTCTCGCCGCTGGCGGGACACTTCGGCTGGCTCATCTATGACCGGCTCGCCTGGTTCGCCCTGCTGTTGCTGCTGCCACTGGCATGGGTTGTGAACCGAGTGTTCACGCGCCCACTGCGCAAAATGCTAAACGCTAAATTCAAGACGCAATCATGATTAAGACAATCAACGGCTGGCGAGGTTTTTTTGCTCTTGTTATCGTGGTTTTCCACGTGGGTGTGGCGGGCTTGGAAGAGGCGACGTGGGCCGGAGTGACCTTTTTCCTGATGGCCAGCGGATTCCTGATGGCATTCAAGTACCCCATGCAAAGCCTTGATGCCACCGGTTACCGAGGCTTCGCTTGGCGCCATGCGATGAAACTCTTCCCGCTCCACTGGCTCACCCTGGTGATGTGGCTGTCGGCAATGGCCATGTTGGGTCTGCTCCAAGTCAAACCCCTGACGTTGGCACTCAACGTGACGCTGCTGCACAGTTGGTCACTGACGCACGCTATCTACTTCTCGCTCAACAAGTTCTCGTGGTTCCTGAGCACCCTGCTGTTCTGCTACCTGTGCTATCCGCTGCTGGCACGCTGGTACCGCCCGATGCGCATGCGCCACAAACTCATCATCATCGCCGTGCTGGCCGTTATCGACTTTGCCGTGCTGGCGGGCAGCGACGACTATAGCCGCACCGCATTGTACGTGTTCCCGCCGGTGCGCCTGATTGACTTCGTCATCGGCATCACCCTTGCCGACGGCTTCGCACGCCTGAAAGAGTTGCGTCTCGCCGGCCAGAGCAAAACCGGAACCGACATGGAGTTGGCATCGGCGGCACTGCTGTCGGCCATCATCTGGACCCTGCGCACCACCGACAAGGCGCTGCTGCCCTGGAGCGATGCCATCGTGTGGTGGGTTCCCGTGGCCCTGATACTGGTCGGATGCCGCATGTATGACCGCCGCGAGGGGTTCATCGGCCGCCTGCTGGCCTCCAGGCCATTGCAATGGCTGGGCAACATCAGTTTCGAGATTTTTATGCTGCAAGGCATCGCCGCCCTCATCTACAACTACTGGGTGGCACCCGTGCTGGGTCACTTCGGCATCACTGACGCACTCACCACAGTCAGCCAGAATCTCTTCGGCACAGAGCCCAACCTGCTGGCCCTGTTTATCCTGCCCATCGACATCTTACTCGCCTGGCTTGTCAACCGCCTGTTCACCCGCCCGTTACGCCGCCTGCTCACCCATTGACACCCTCCCCCGGCAACGGTTTCCCGAATCCGTATGCAATCGTTTACATTATTTTTTTACCCACAGAATACATTATTTAAAATAATTTCGTGGGATAATGTGTTATTTTTGTAGGTGCTTAACCCAATAAATGTAGAAACTATTACAATAACACTAAAAATATCACAACTATGATTAAAACTAAACCGGATTTGAGTTTTTGGAAACTCTTTAATTTAAGTTTCGGCTTTTTTGGCGTACAAATCGCTTATGCGCTGCAGACCGCTAATATCAGCCGCATCTTTCAGACAATGGGAGCCGATCCTAAGAGTCTGAGTTTTTTCTGGATTCTGCCACCTCTGATGGGCCTTATTGTCCAGCCGTTTGTCGGCAAGTGGAGCGATAAGACATGGTGCAAGTTGGGCCGTCGTATCCCTTACCTGATTGCGGGAACCGCTATTTCGGTACTTGTGATGTGCCTTCTTCCTAACGCTGGCCGTTTGAGTTCGGTCTTTTGGGTGGCCATGTTGATAGGCACCGTCATCCTGATGCTTCTTGACACGAGTCTGAACATGGCAATGCAACCGTTCAAGATGATGGTGGGCGATATGGTCAACGAGAAGCAAAAGACCAAGGCCTACTCCATCCAGAGTTTCTTGGTCAACGCTGGCCAGGTTGTAGGCTCTGTACTCCCCTTTGCTCTTACCTACTTTGGCGTGAGCAATGATGCCAGCCAAGGAGTCCCCGCATCATTGACCTATGCATTCTATGTCGGAGCCGCTGTGCTCATCCTGTGTGTCATTTACACATGTCTCAATGTTAAAGAAATGCCACCTGAGGAGTTCAGGCTCTATCATGATGACACCGACCTGGAGAGCAACCAGCCTAAATCCAATATGCTCGACCTTCTGAAAAAAGCCCCGTCGGCTTTTTGGCAGGTGGGAACCGTACAGTTCTTCTGTTGGGCCGCATTCCTGTTTATGTGGAATTACTCAACCGGAACACTTGCTGAAACCTGTTGGAATACCACTGATGCCAAGAGCACTGGATTTCAAGATGCCGGCGACTGGGTGGGCGTAGTTTTTGGCGTGGAATCAGTAGCCGCCGTGCTGTGGGCTATCGTCCTGCCTTATTTCAAGGAGCGCAAGACAGCCTATATCGTCAGCATTATTCTCGGCGCCATTGGTTTCTTCATGATTCCGTTTATCCACAACCAGTATCTGCTTATTTTGCCCTATGCCCTGATTGGTTGCACCTGGTCCGCCATGCTCGCACTGCCGTTCACTATTGTCACTAATGCCCTTGAGGGAGACCCGCACATGGGCACCTACCTCGGCCTGTTCAACGGCACAATCTGCATTCCCCAGATTGTGGCCAGCATCGCTGGATTCGGCTTTATGTTTGTGTTTGAAAAAATGGGCTTGACAATGAAGACGATGATGTTTGTTTCATCGATTTTGCTTGTTGCCGGTGCATTCTTTGTTCTAAAGATTAAGGAATCACACGGCATCAAGTCAAGCAACGAATAATGTCGAAAGTCGATAACAACCATAAATATAATACTCTTATGAAAGTTAGATTCAACATCGAGTACAGCACCATCTATGGTGAGAATCTGGTACTCAATATCGTGGATAACGCGACGCCCGACAAGGTGACCGGGCATGTGATGAAACCCGCGACCGACAAGTCGTGGAAATGCGACCTGGACCTTCCCGCCAAGGCCGGGCACATCGATTACTACTACAGCGTCGAGCGCGACGGCAAGCAGGTGCGCCACGAGTGGATGGTGATTCCCCATCGCCTGGACCTGTGTGCTGCCAAGGCCAACCGCTATGTCACCTATGACCACTGGAACGACATGCCCGACGACAGTTACCTGTACAGTTCGGCCTTTACCGACTGTGTGGCCCTGCGCAAGCACCAGGCCGTCGCCAAGGCAAAATACACCACCTGTGTTCAACTCAAGGTGCGCGCACCGCAGTTACGCACCGGCGAGACGCTGGCCATCGTGGGCAACGAGCCCGCCCTGGGAGACTGGAACGAGGCCCATGCGCTGAAGATGACCGAACACAACTACAACGAGTGGATGATTACCCTCGACGGCGCCTCCTTCAAGAAGGCGATGATTGAGTTCAAGTTCGTCATCATCGAATGCAAGGGCAAGAATGTCATCTGGGAGACCGGTGACAACCGCACCGTGCTGCTGCCCGTCATGAAGGACGGCGAGCACATCGTCTATGAGTTGCAACAGGCCTATTTCCCGCTCTATCCCATCAAACTGGCAGGTACCGTGGTACCCATCTTCTCGCTGCGCAGCGAGGGCAGTTTCGGCGTGGGTGACTTCGGTGACCTCAAACTCATGGTGGACTGGGTGGCCGGCACGGGACAACGTGCCCTGCAGGTACTGCCTATCAACGACACCACCATCACCCACACCTGGAGCGACAGTTACCCGTACAACAGCATCAGCATCTACGCGCTGCACCCGCAGTATCTGGACCTGCGACAACTGCCCAAACTGGCCGACAAGAAGCGCATGGCCCAGTTCGAGAAACTGCGCAAGGAACTGAACGCGCTGCCCCAAATCGACTATGAGCGCGTCAATAAGGCCAAGAACGAGTATATGCGCCTGCTGTTCGAGCAGGAAGGCGCCCAGGTACTCAAGAGCGATGAGTTCAAGGCCTTCTTCGAGGCCAACCAGGACTGGTTGGTACCCTATGCCGCCTTCTGCCACTACCGTGACCTGTATGGCACCGCCACCTTCACCAAGTGGCCTGCCCACCATATCTTCACCGACGAAGAGCGTGCCTCGATGTCCAATCCCCGCACCAAGTCATTTAAGGAGGTTGCCCTGTGGTACTATATCCAGTACTACCTCGACATGCAGATGCACGGGGCACACGCCTACGCCCAGAGCAAGCATGTCGTCCTCAAGGGCGATATCCCCATCGGCATCAGCCGCGACAGCGTGGAGGCTTGGGTAGAGCCCAAGTACTTCAACCTCAACGGCCAGGCCGGTGCGCCGCCCGATGCGTTCTCGGCCAATGGCCAGAACTGGGGCTTCCCGACCTACAACTGGGATGTGATGCTGGCCGACGGCTGCCAGTGGTGGGTGAAGCGCTTCCGCAAGATGGCGCAGTACTTTGATGCCTACCGCATCGACCACGTGCTGGGCTTCTTCCGCATCTGGGAAATCCCCATCCATGCGGTTCACGGCCTGCTGGGCCAGTTCTCGCCCTCGCAGGGCATGAGCGCCCAGGAGATCCGCAGTTACGGCCTCAACTTCCAGGAGGAGTTGATGACCAAGCCGTTCATTGCCGACTGGGTGCTGGACCGCATCTTCGGTCATCTGGCCGATACCGTCCGCAAGCACTATGTCGAGCACGTGCACGACGACATCTACTGCATGAAGCCCGAATATGACACCCAGCGCAAGATTGAAGCCGCCTTCCAGGGCAAGAGCAGCGACGATGACATCAGGCTGCGCGATGGCCTGTATGCGCTCATCAGCGACGTGCTGTTCGTGCGTGACCGCAAGAATCCCGCCCTGTTCCATCCGCGCATCTCGGTACAGTTCGACTTCATCTATGAGGCACTCTACGATACCGACAAGGCTGCCTTTAACAAACTGTACAACGAGTACTACTACCGCCGCAACAACGACTTCTGGTACCACGAGGCCATGAAGAAACTGCCCAAACTGGTACAGGCCACCCGTATGCTCGTGTGTGCCGAGGACCTGGGCATGGTGCCCGACTGCGTGGCATGGGTAATGAACGAGTTGCGTATCCTGAGCCTCGAAATCCAGTCGATGCCCAAGGACAACCACATCAAGTTCGGCAACCTGAACACCAACCCCTACCGCAGCGTGGCCACCATCTCGACCCACGACATGCCCACGATGAGGCAATGGTGGGACGAGGATTGGGACCGCACCCAGGAGTACTACAACACGGCCCTGTGGCACGGTGATGCCGCACCGCATCCGCTGCCCGGCTGGCTGGCCGAGGACATCGTGCGGGCCCACCTGGCCTGCCCGTCAATCCTGTGCCTGCTCTCGTTGCAAGACTGGCTGGCCATCGACGAGAAGATCCGCCTGGAGGATGCCGATGCCGAGCGCATCAACATCCCGGCCAATCCCCGCCACTACTGGCGCTACCGTATGCACATGACCATTGAGCAACTGATGAAGGCCAACGAGTTCAACGGCCGCGTGAAAGACCTCATCTCTCAAAGCGGAAGAAAATGAAACGTTTCACTTCATTACTGATGGCGCTCATCATGGCATTGCTCACGGGGCAGACCCTCAACGCTCGCACAGGGGTGACCTACACCCCTGCCGCGAGTGAGTTCACGGTCGAGACCAACGCTGACGCCCAGCAGGTCAAGTTGCGCATCTACAAGGACGGCATCGGCGGCAAGGCCGTCAAGACCGTCAACATGAAGCGCAGCCAACAAGGCGACGCGCTATGGCAGACCGTTGTTAAGGGCGACTTGAAGGGGATGTTCTATACCTTCGACGTGAAATACAACGGCAAATTCCGTGGCGAGTGCCCAGGCATCTGGGCCACCGCTGTGGGCGTGAACGGCAAGCGCGGTGCCATCGTCGACATGGCTGACACCGACCCCGCCGGCTGGCAAGCCGACCGCCGCCCCAACATTGCCGCCAAAGACCTGATTATCTATGAGATGCACCACAGGGACTACTCAATCGACGAGTCGAGCGGCATCGAGCACAAGGGAAAATTCCTTGCCTTGACCGAACCGTGTGCCATCGAGCACCTGAAGGCGCTGGGCGTGAACGCGGTGCACATCCTGCCGTCGTTTGACTACGCCTCGGTCAATGAGACGCGCCTCAACGAGCCTCAGTACAACTGGGGCTATGACCCGGTGAACTACAATGTGCCCGAGGGCGGCTACTCCACCGACCCCTACAAGCCTGAAGTACGCATCCGCGAGTTCAAGCAGATGGTCCAGGCGCTCCACAATGCCAACATCAAGGTCATCCTTGACGTGGTGTACAACCACACCTGGAACATTGACGAAAGCAACTTCCAGCGCACCCGTCCCGACTACTTCTACCGCAAGAACGCCGACGGCTCCTACAGCAACGGCAGCGGATGCGGCAACGAAACGGCCAGCGAGCGCGAAGGTATGCGCAATTTCATGGTCGAAAGCGTGAAATATTGGGTCAGCGAGTACCATATCGACGGCTTCCGCTTTGACCTGATGGGCGTGCATGACGTCGAGACGATGAACGCCATCCGTGCAGCCCTGCCCGATGACATCTTCATCTATGGCGAAGGCTGGAGCGCCGGCAGTTGTGCTTACTCAGGAGAACTGGCCATGAAGGCCAACATCAACAAGATGCCGGGCATCGCCGCCTTCAGCGACGAGATGCGTGATGCCCTGCGCGGCCCGTGGGACAGCAACAGCAAGGCTGCCTTCCTGGGCGGTGTGAAAGGCAATGAGGAGAGCATCAAGTTCGGTATCGTGGGTGCCATTCAGCATCCCGGCGTGGACTATAGCCAGGTGAACTACAGCAAGGCACCCTATGCTCTGGAGCCCACCCAGATGATTGCCTACGTGAGTTGCCACGACGACATGTGCCTTGTGGATCGACTCAAAGCCAGCATCAAGGACATCACCACCGATGAACTCATCCGCCTGGATCTGCTGGCCCAGACCGTGGTCATGACATCACAGGGCGTGCCGTTCATGCTCAGCGGCGAGGAGATGCTGCGCGACAAGAAAGGCGTGCACAACAGTTATGAGAGCCCCGACAGCATCAACCATCTGGACTGGGGCAACCTGGAGTGTTATCCGCAGGTGATGGAGTACTACAAGAATCTGATTGCCCTGCGCAAGGCGCATCCCGCCTTCCACATGGGCAGTGCCGAACTGGTGCGCCGCAACCTCAACTTCCTGCCCACCGAGAACTGCCTCGTGGCCTATCACATCAACGGCCGCGGTGTGCCCGGTGAACAGTGGGGCGACATCTATGTGGCCTTCAATGCCCACAAGCGCGCCCGCACCATCGAGGTGCCCGAGGGCACTTACACCGTCGTGTGCCGCAACATCGCCTGTGACCAGGCCGGCATAGCCACCGTCAAGACCAAGGGCGGCAAGGTTACCGTTCCCGCCCAGAGCGCACTGATCATCCACAACTGACGCAAATCGTATCACGCTAAGGCGCAAAGTCGCAAAGAAACAATTATCCGCCACGAGAGCAATTCTCGTGGCGGATAATTGTTATTCCGTAAAAACTTATTAGAATATAAAGTTTTTTAGACAATTAAACGTCCAATATAAAACAAGAGGTGTTATCAGAACGAAGGCAATAATCTTAAACGGCATCTTCTTAACGGCAAGAGGCACCAGCAATACTGCTAAATTATTAATAACCTGCAATATACCATAGATTGCCCTCCATCCAGATTCTTCAAACCAACAATTAACAAAATTTTGAATTATAACTATCAATAAGCCTGTCAACGCAAATATGATAGCAAACACGAGCAGCAACATTGACGAAGTGTCGGTATTGCTTATGGCTTGGTTGGGATACACTGGCTGGCTATAATCCGGCTGGCTGGAATACATCGGCTGGCTGGAATACATCGGCTGGCTGGAATACATCGGCTGGTTGGAATACATCGGCTGGTTGGGGTCAATCCTATTTCCCGTCACGGCCTGATTTGGGATGGCCGCTTGGTCGGCACCACAATAGGTGCAGAATCTCACATTGTCGGCAATTTCCCGGTTACAGTTTTTACAATACATAAGTTATAGAATTAGGGATTTATGACATTGTCTCCATTCAAGAAAACTGGTTCTCGACGATGTCGGTGAGGACATCGGTGAGCGAGAGGCCTGCGGCACGCACTTGCTGCGGAATGAAACTGGTGACCGTCATTCCCGGCGTGGTGTTGATTTCCAGCAGATTGATGTGGTCGGTGCCGTCAGGGTTCTTGGTGATGATGTAGTCGATGCGGATGATGCCGTTGCAGTGCAGGATGTCGTAGATGCGCGACGTCTCGGCCTGCAAGGCCGCGGTCAACTCGTCGCTGATGCGTGCGGGAGTGATTTCCTCGACCTGGCCGTTGTACTTGGCATCGTAGTCAAAGAATTCGTTGTCGGTCACGACCTCGGTGACGGGGAAGACGACCGATTTCTCCTTGGTCTTATAGCAGCCCACGGTGACCTCGGTGCCGTCAAGGAAGCGCTCAATCATCACGTTGTCGCATTGCTTGAAGGCAAACTCCATGGCGTCGTCCAACTGGTCACAACTCTTCACCTTGGTCACGCCGAAACTCGACCCGTCGGCAGTAGGCTTGACAAAGCAAGGCATTCCCAAGTAGTCCTTGACCTTCTCGGCAGTCCAGCCGTGAGGCACACCACGACGCACCTGGATGCTGTCGGGGACCGAGCAACCAAAGGCCTTCAGGTAGTTGTTCAGGGCAAACTTGTGGAACGTGAGCGCCTCGACCAGCACGTTGCAGGTCGAGTAAGGAAGGTCAATCATGTCAAAGTAACCTTGCAGCACACCATTCTCGCCAGGTGTGCCATGGATGGTGATGTAGGCATAGTCAAAACGAATCTTCTCGCCGTCTTTCATGAACGAGAAGTCGTTCTTGTCGATGACGGGCTGACTGCCATCGGGCAGGTTGACATGCCAATCCTGTTTCCTGATTAAAACGATATAAACATCATAGCGGTTATGGTCAAATGCCGAGTCAATGCCCTCTGCCGAACGCAGGGAAACCTCATACTCGGAGGAGTCGCCACCACACACGATGGCTATGGTTCTCTTGGTTGTACTCATTGTATTATCACGCACATTAAAAATTCGAGTGCAAAAGTACATAAAAAATCTGCTTTTTGTGTAAATTTGCGGCAAATAATGTGAATAGATTATGAACAGCAAAGAACTTTACGCTATCTACCAGCAGCATCCGGTCATCACCACCGACAGCCGCGAGTGCCCCGAGGGCAGCATCTTCATCGCCTTGAAGGGCGACGCGTTCGACGGCAACCAGTTTGCCGCCCAAGCGCTTGACAAGGGTTGTGCCGTCGCCATCGTGAGCGATGAGCAGGTCTATAACGCCCATCATGGCGACAAGCAGATGATACTTGTCGACGACACGTTACAGACCTTCAAGGACATGGCGCGCGAACACCGCCGCCGCTTTGACATCCCCGTCATCGGCATCACGGGCACCAACGGCAAGACGACGACCAAGGAACTCGTGCGTGCGGTCCTCGCCGAACGCTATGACGAGATGGCCACCGAGGGCAACTTCAACAACGACGTGGGCGTGCCCAAGACGCTGTTCCGCCTCAATGTCATGCACGAGATTGCTGTCGTGGAGATGGGTGCCAGCCACCCCGGCGACATCAAGACGCTCGCCGAGACCGCCGAGCCCACCTGCGGCCTGATCACCAACGTGGGCAAAGCGCACCTGCAGGGCTTCGGCTCGCTGGAAGGCGTGATACACACCAAGGGCGAACTCTATGATTTCCTGGCGACACGCGACGACAGCGTCATCTTTATCAATGCCGACAACGACTACCTGATGGGCATCCTGCCCCGAGGAGTCAAAGCCGAGTGTTATACCCAGGACGAAAGCAAGACCGGCGCCCGCGTCTATGGCCAGATTGTCGCCTGTGACCCGTTCCTGCGCCTGCGTTGGAGAGAAGACAAGGGTGATTGGCACGACGTGACAACCCACCTCATCGGCAGTTATAACATCGACAACGTGCTGGCAGCCGTGACCGTGGGTCTGCACTTCGAAGTCACACCCCAACAGATTTGTCACGCAATCGAGAACTACGTGCCGTCCAACAACCGTTCGCAACTCACCGAGACCGGCCACAACCACCTCGTGGTGGATGCCTACAACGCCAACCCCACCTCGATGGCAGCAGCGCTCGATAACTTCTGCATGATGGCAGTGAGCCCCAAGATGGCTATCCTGGGCGAGATGCGTGAACTGGGCGACAGCAGCGCCGAGGAGCATCGCCGCGTCGTGGAGCGCTTGGCTACATGCCCATTTGAAGAAGTGTGGCTCGTGGGCGCCGAGTTCAAGGACATCGAGTGCCCCTACCGCAAGTTTGACGACGTGGAGCAGGTCAAGGCCGCTATCGCCGAGAATCGTCCCGAGGGCCGCTACATCCTCATTAAGGGTTCCAACGGCACCCGCCTGTTCCAACTTCCCGAATTGCTGTAGTAAGTCCAGTGATATCAACACGACACGACACCCGAGCCGATGTGCTTCGGGTGTCGTGTCGCGTTACGTTGGCGTACACCGGCTTCACAGCAGACGCTGCAACAGGCGCCACAGGTCACCGGTACCCGGCTCAGTAATCGACGGGTTCATGCGGTGCCCGACCTGTGAAGTCTCGCTGTAACGCTCATGCGGCACCAGGGCACGGCAGGCGGCACGGTTGTCGCCCAGCAACTCGTCATGGTCACTGCACAGGATGTAGGTATCACCGGTGATATCAAACGGGATACCGCGGAACTCCAACAGGTTCTCGGGACCGAAGTCAAAGTACCAGTTGCCGTCCTGGCGCGGATTGAAGTAGCGCAGATGGCCGAACATCTCGGGATGGTTGAGCATCACCTCGGGGCTGGTAGCAGGGTTAACGGCCACCTTGGGGCAAGCGACACGGGAGCAGAGCGTGTAGTAGCCGCCCAGCGACGTGCCCAGCAACAGGTCGATGCCGTGCTCAGCGACATAGGCCTCGATCAGGCCAATCGACTCGGCCGGATGATGGTTCACATCGATGGCATGCACCTGGCAGGTGCCGCCGAACACTTCACGCAGCCGGCCGACGGTCGCCGTCTGGGCCGAACTGCAAAAACCATGGATATAGAGAATCTTTTTCATCACAGAGATACTTTAATTTCACGCTATACAAAGATAACGAAAAAAAGCGAAACGACCAAGGCCTATCTCTGATTTTTTGGAATTTTGGCAATGGTTTTTTGGACACATACAGGAAAGTTGCTAAATTTGCCGATAGAAATGAAAAAACTAATTTAATCATCAGCATGAAGAAGTTTTTATTATTGCTTGCGACTATAATGGCGGCAGTTGCCAGCCATGCCGCGGTCAAGGTGGACCGCATCGAACCCACCACCTGGTTTGTAGGCCTCGACGATCCCAGTGTCCAACTGATGGTTTACGGTGAGGGCATCCGCGATGCCGAGGTCACTATCGATTATGCCGGTGTGGTCATCGACAGCCTGGTGCGCCTGGACTCCCCCAACTACCTGCTGGTCTACCTCAACACCCGTGGTGCCCAGCCCGGCACGGTGGAGATGACCTTCAAGCAAGGCCGCAGCAAGAAGAAAGTGAAATACCAACTGCTCGCCCGCGAGAAGAGCGGTGACCAGCGCATGGGCTTCACCAATGCCGATGTGCTCTACATGCTGATGCCCGACCGCTTTGCCGACGGCAATCCCGCCAACAACCAGATTGCCGGCATGGAAGCCTACACGAATGACCGTTCGCGCCCCAGCCTGCGCCACGGCGGCGACATCGAGGGCATCCGCCAGCACCTGGACTACTTCACCCAACTGGGCGTTACCGCCCTGTGGTTCACCCCCGTACTGGAGAACAACTCGCCCGACGGCCACAACCACTCGACCTATCACGGCTATGCCACCACCAACTACTACAAGGTGGACCCGCGCTTCGGCACCAACGAGGAGTACCGCCGACTGGTGGACGAGGCCCACAGCCGCGGTCTGAAGGTGGTGATGGATATGATCTTCAACCACTGTGGTGATTATCACCCCTGGCTCAAGGACATGCCCAGCCGCGACTGGTTCAACCAACCCGACTACAAGAACAATTACCTGCAGACCAGTTACAAACTGACGCCTGTCATGGACCCCTATGCCAGCGAGGTGGACCTCAAGGAGACCGTCGAGGGCTGGTTCGTCCCCTCGATGCCCGACCTGAACCATCACAACGTGCACGTGATGAACTACCTGATCCAGAACAGCATCTGGTGGATCGAGACGGTGGGCATCGACGGCATACGCATGGATACCTACCCCTATGCCTATGCCGACGCGATGGCACGGTGGATGAAACGCCTCAACACCGAGTATCCCAACTTCAACGTCGTGGGCGAGACCTGGGTCGAGAATCCCGCCTATACCGCCGCCTGGCAGAAGGGTAACAAGATGGGCAAGCCCGAGAGTTACCTGCCCACCGTGATGGATTTCTCCTTCTACGAGAAAGTGGACAGCGCCAAGCACGAGGAGACCGACGGCTGGTGGCGCGGCTACAACCGCGTGTACAACAGCCTGTGCCACGACTACCTCTACCCCAACCCGGAGAGTGTGATGGCCTTTATCGAGAACCACGATACCGACCGCTTCCTGCGCAACGGACAGGACACCGACGCCCTGAAGCAGGCCCTCGCCCTGCTGCTGACCATCAAGCGCATCCCGCAACTGTACTACGGCACCGAGATACTGATGAACGGTACCAAGGAGGTGACCGACGGCAACGTGCGCAAGGACTTCCCCGGCGGTTTCCCGGGTGACGCTGCCAACGCCTTCACCACCGAGGGCCGCACACCGGCACAGAACGACATGTTCAACTGGCTGAGCGCCCTGCTGCACTGGCGCCAAGGCAATGATGTCATCATCAAGGGCAAGATGACCCAGTTCATTCCCAAAGACGGCATCTACGTCATCGCACGCACCTACAAGGGACGCCATGCCTTGACCATCATCAACGGCACCACACAAGAGCGCCAGATGAAACTGGACCGCTACAGCGAGGTCATCGGCAATGCCACGGTAGCACGCGACGTGCCCACAGGCCGCACCATCGACCTTGCCGGCGGCACCCTCACCTTGCCGCCACGTGGCACCCTCGTACTGGAATATTGATTTCTAAATAACTCATTGTTGCAATCTGCTTTGCAATCCATTAACACAACCTTAACAAAATGGCAAAACTTGTCACCTATTACAGACGTGGAGGGCATCCCCAGAGGTTTTGGGGGAAGCGTGCGCTTCACAAAATGAATAGCGAGCAACATGCCCAATTGTACAGATGGGCTATGGAAGACATTGAACTCGCCGACAACAGCCGACTGTTGGACATCGGCTGCGGCGGTGGCGCCAACCTGAATCGGATGCTCAACCTCAATCCCACATTCACCGCAGTGGCTATGGACCACTCACAACTGGCCATGCAGATGACGCGCGAGGTCAATTTCCACGATGTTGTCGACAAGCGGCTCCTGCTGCTTGGCGGCAGTGCGAGCCAGATGCCAGTGGTCAGGGAATCATTTGAACTGGTCACGGCATTCGAGACCATCTATTACTGGAACTCCTTGGAACTGGGTGTACAGGAGATGAACCGCGTGCTACGTCCCAACGGCATCTGCCTCATCGCCAACGAAATGGACGGCCTGGAGCCTGACGTCCGGCAATTTGAAGAGGCCGTGGGCAACTTCCGCGTGTATACCATCGACGAAATCAAAGAACACCTCACCGAGGCAGGCTTCGTCGACATCAAGGCACGCCATGATGAGGCACGTCACTTCATCTGCGTCACCGGTCGTAAACCCGAATAACAAAAAAAACTGTGGCACTGGGACACCGACCCATGCCACACCTTATACCAAAGAAAAGAGTGCCAAAGGGGATTCCCTTCGGCACTCTTTTCTTATTACATTATGATGCATCAGCGGGATTGCGATGCACCCTGTTCCACAAAGGTTTTGAGTTCGTACAAGGCAGGGGTAGCACGCCCTGTCTCGTGGTTCCACAATCCGGCGTTATACCAATTGTCGTTCACATGCAAGATGTTCCAATAACTGCCTCCCAAGCCATACTCGTTGGCCTCGGGGAACCACCAGAACAGGCCCTTGAGGCGCGCATAGGGCTTGAGCCGGTTGATCAGGTCGACGGTAAACTGGCGCTGCCCCTCGAGGGTCAACGGCCACGTCGACGAGAAGTCCTGATCACCCACCTTGTAGTGATAACTGTATCCCGTCTCGACAATCATGATATCCTTGTCCTGGAACGCGTTGCTCACGTTGTTGAGCGCTGTGGCCAGCACTGCCAGGTTACCATGATAGTAGGGATAGTAACTCAAGCCTATGATGTCGTAGTCCACGCCGCGGTTCTTCATCTGGTTGTAGAAGTTAACCAGCACGTTGACGCGCGGCACACGCTCGGTGTGCAGCACAATCTTGGCATTGGGACACTCCTCGCGGCATGCCCTGCCGGCAGCGATGAGCAGATTGGCGAACCGTACCCAGTTCTCCTCGGGACTGTTCGTGAAGCACTGCTTGAGCCCTGACTGCGGTGTTCCGGCGGGTCCCCACAGCATGCCGTAACTGATCTCGTTGCCTGTCTGGATATAGTCGGGCGTCGCTCCTGCTGCCTTGAGGGCGCGCAGGCAGTCACGGGTGTACTCATACACCTGCTGAGTCAAGGCCTCGTCGTCAAGGTCGGCCCAGGCGGCCGGCGTGGTCTGTGCTGACGGGTCGGCCCAGGTGTCGCTGTAATGGAAGTCAAGCATGAACTGCATACCGGCAGCCTTGATGCGCGCACCCAGCACCTTGACGGTGTCGAGGTTCTGAATGACGCCCTGCCCCTTGTGCTCGGCCGAGGCATTCTCAGGGTTGACAAACAGACGGACTCGTGCCGCGTTCCACCCCTGCTGCTTGGTCCACGTGATGACATCGTCGATGACGGCACCATCCTTGTCATAGTAATGGGCGTTGTTGATGCCGTAGCGCTTGGCCAGCAGTTGATGGGCCTCGTACTTGGTCAACATCGAGATGTCGCCTCCCACGACAGGGCCGTTATAGGGAGCCGGCTGACCACCGCCCAGAATAATGTCGATAACGAGGTTGATATCGGCAATGCCCACCTCGCCGTCGCCGTTCACGTCGCCGACGGGAAGTGCCGAGTCAGTGAGAATCATGTCGATGAGAGTGTTGACATCGGCAATGCCCACCTCGCCGTCACCGTTCACGTCGCACATGATAGCGGCATTGGTGCCGACTGCCGTTGCAGTCAGCACCAATGCGATAAAAATTCGTTTCAGCCAATCGGTCATCATGATACCGGATTTTCAGAGATTAAGCGGCTCTCAGAATGATACCGATCAGTGCATTGACATCGGCAATGCTCACCTCGCCGTCACCGTTCACGTCGGCACGCTGCATTACGTCGTCGGCAGCAGCGTTGCCCAGGAGGATGTCGATCAGGGCATTGACATCGGCGATGTTCACCTCTTCGTCACCGTTCACGTCACCCGTGACACCATTCAGGTAGGGCAGGTAGATGTCGGTCACATCCTTCACCTCATACTTGTTGGTCTGGGTGGTTACCTCGAAGAAGGAGGTCTTCCTCACGTCGGTCACGTCTTCGGTCTGGTGGCTGCCGGCCGTGCTGCCGCCCTGGTTGAACACGAAGTTCATGTAGTAGTTCTTGCCGGTGATGGTGTAGGTGTGGTAGTAGAACTTCACGCCGTTTACCACCTTGGTGGCGGTGATGGCCTCACCGGGCCAGTTGCCGTTGAACTGCTTGTCCGAACTGTCCCAAGTGTAATAATTCACCTGCGGCCAGTTGTTGGGAGCCACCGTCGGGTCCTTGAGGAAAACGGTAATCTCATAGGGCTCAAAGTCAGCGTTCTCGATCGAATAGTTGCGGGTGATTACACCGCTCACGGCGCCGTTGATCAACAGGCCCACCTTCAGGGTCGTGTTGGCGCTGATGTTCACGCTCGAGCCATCGGCCACCTTGGTGCCGTTGCTGGCGGTGGGCTCGCTGCCGTCGAGGGTATAGACGAGTTGAGCGCCATCGGTCTGGCTCACGGCGTTCAGCGTGACACTGAACGCGCCCTGGTACTCACCGCTGGGCTTGCTGGCCCATGCAGTCTCGGTCGTCTTGCTCAGAGCCAGGCGGTAGTTGGTACCGCTGGCCACGAGGACGAATGTAGCAGGCACGTTATAGGCGGTGGAGCCCATCATGGCCAGCACCGAGCCGCGGGTGCCCACGGTGCGCTGCACATAGTAGTTCTGAGACGTGCTGTTGGCCATGTTGGACGTGGTGCTCATGTTGGTGATGCCAGCCAACTGGCGGATATAAATCATCTGCTTGATGCTCTCCTTGTAGTCCTGCCAGTGCTTGAGGAAGATGCAGGGAGTGCCGGGCATGGCCAGCAGATAGGCATTGGCGGCCTCGATATTCTTGGTAATGGGGTCCTGAGGAGCGCTGGCGCTGCGATACTCCGTGTCGTGGTTCTCGACAAAGGTCACCGCATAGCGCTTGTAGTTGGTCTCCATGTTCAAACCCTTGCCCGAACCGGCCAGGTTGCTCCAACGGGTGTTGTTGACGGCGTCACGGATGGTGTAGCGGAACGGGAAATCGAATGCGGCGCTCTGGATCACGCCACCCACCTTGGTGCCTTCGACCCAGTTCCTGACTGCGGCAACATTGCCGTCCCAATACTCGCCTACCGAGTACTCTGCACCCACATGGGAGTTGTATAGACCCGTGAACGAGGCTGCATAGCCCTTGGTCATATCATAGCGGAAGCCCGTATAGCCTAAGTCGTTGAGCAGCATGTCCAGGTAAGCCTTGACATTGTTCTGCACATTCTCGCTCTTGTGGTCCAGGTCGCGCATTCCGCCCCAGTCCTCGCCGGTGTCGTTGTTGTTGCTCAGCGAGTAGCCGTTCTGGGTGGCCCACGTGAGCGCGGCACCGCCGTCATCGTTGCGGCAGATGTCGGTCGACTGGAGTTGATAGGTCACGCCCTTGTAGGTCTCGGAGGGGAAATTGACCCAATTCGAGACGTTCTTGCGGTGGTTGATCACGACGTCGGCAATGGTGCCGATGCCCTTGCTCTTGAAGGTGTTGATCATCGAGCGCAGTTGCGACTCGTTACCGAACGAACTGTTGTAGTTGGTGAACCAGTACAGGTCATCATAGCCCATCGACGTGCCACCACAATTGGCGCTCTGGGGCACCCACACCAGTTTGAAGAACTCAGCCAACTCATCGGCCTGGGCCTCCAGACGCGTCCAACGGCTGTCGCTGTAACTGTCCCAATAGAAACCCTGCAGCATCACGCCGCCGTAGTTTGCCGGCCATCCCTGGGCCAGCATCATCAGCGGCAGCAGCATAACAAATGCGGAAGTCAGAATCTTTTTCATTGCAGTATAGTTTTTTGTGTCGGTTATAATGTCCTTCTAATTTATGCAAATATAGCAATTTATCCTCAATGTCAACCCTTCACCCGAAATATCTGTAAAAAAAAATCGCGTGCAATCGTTTGCAGGGCCCGTATCCCCCTCTCTTGGAGGTAAAAAAAATAGGGGCGCAAGAAAATCTCTTGCGCCCCTAAAATTCGTTTGCGCTAATTGCTAATAGCCAACTGTTAACTCTTAACCGTCAACTCTCTTACTTCATCACCTTAGCGGTGCTGGTGGTGCCGTCGGTGTAGGTGGTAACAACGATTGTCAGACCGTTAGCCTCCTGCATCTCCTGACCCATTGCATTGAAGTAGCGTACGCCAGCAACGGTCTTGCCGCTTGCCATCTCGCTCAGGCCGGTAGTCGGGCTCACGTAGAACTCATAAGCGATGGGATCGCTCTCGAGTTTGTCATCGGCAACGGCGTAAGCCTCTACGCGGTACTTGCCGTCCTGGGTGAAACTCAGGATGTCATCGTAAAGGGTCCAATCGGTGAACGCACCGTCGTTGTACTGAACGCGATAGTAGATGTAACTGGGCTCGCTCTCCTGAATCTCCAAGAAGTAGGCGTGAATGCCATCGGTGGTGTAACCGTTGAACACGGGAGCACCGGTCTTCTCCTGATACATATACGAGAACTGGGTCAAGGGAAGGGAAACATTGGTGCCGCAACCCAGGGAAGCGGTAGCATTGGGGAAGTCCTCACTCTGAGTATACTCATAGAAACCAGTCCAGTTGTTGGTGTAGGTCATCACTTTACCGATGCCAGCGGTGTAGAAAGGAGCGTAGTCACTGCCACTGGTGCAGTTGTCGTCATCGTAGGCATCAGCGATGATGGTCACGAGCAGGCCCTTACCGGGGGTGTAGGGCATGTTGAAGCGGAACGAGAGAGTAGCATCCTCACCGTATAAATAAACCATCTCGTAGGTCTTATCTTCAATAGAGATGGGTTCTCCTTCCACAGGGAAGAACTGCTTAATGCCTTCTTCATTAACAGCGAACTCGGTAGCATCGGTCTCCTGAATGAAGATGACAAACGAGCGGGTGATGTCCTCGAAAGTCTCACAGTGGAATTTGAAGGAAATCTGGTTGAGCCTCAGGTTAGGCTTATCCTGGATTTCGGCCAGCATATCGGGCGTGTAGATCATCTGAGCAGCAGTGTGAGCCACATAGAAGTTGGTCGGTGCCATGTCAAAATAGGAGCCATTGTAGGTGGTGGTGGGGTTGTCCCAGTCACCCACATTAAACGTGCCCCAAGTCTGGGCCTGTGCCGTCATTGTCATTGCAGCGATGGCTGCGAGAATAATGTAGAATCTTTTCATTGTTACTATAAAAAATTTAAAAAGTTAATTAAATGCCTGTTTCGCATCGGCTGATGCGCCAACATAGCCCTTGTACAGGTTATGAATCTGCAAAAATAGCAATTATTGATTTTCAAGCCAAAAAATCAGACCTAAATTTTATCACCATCGGCTGATTACAAGAAACAGTGGAGGCGCGGGAATTTCCGCGCCTCCACAATTTCGTTTAGGCAATAGTCAACTGTTAACTGTCAACTATTAACTGTAATGGTTTACTTCATCACCTTAACGGTGCTGGTGGTGCCGTCGGTGTAGGTGGTAACAACGATCGTCAGACCGTTAGCCTCCTGCATCTCCTGACCGGCTACGTT
>ONRP01000005.1 GCA_900320245.1 uncultured Prevotellaceae bacterium | reverse complement strand
CCCCCTTCCAGGAAAAAATAAACAAACGGGAAGCCTAATGTCAGCAAAACGTGGTAATTTTGCGGGCTGAAAATGGCTATTGAAAATACTAATCATAGGGATTATAAGGCGCATGGGGCGATGTTGCTGGCCATGGTGCTGTTTGGGCTGATGGCGACGTTCTCCAAGGACGTGCTCACCCATGGCGGCATCACGGGGCCGCAACTGGTGGCGTTCCGCATCTGCGGGGCGGCCATCCTGTTCTGGGCGGGTTCGCTCATCGTGCCGCAGCAGCGGGTCGAACGCCGCGACCTCTTGAAGATTGTGGGGGCGAGTTTCTTCGGTTTCGTCATGGCCCAGGGCGGCTACATCGTGGGTTTGAGTTACACCTCGCCCATCAACGCGACCATCGAGTTGACGACGATGCCGATTTTCACGCTTATCCTGTCGGCCTTCATCCTGCACGAGCGCATCACCCCACGACGGGCACTGGGCATCATCCTGGGCTTCGCGGGCGCCGTGCTGCTGATTACCCGTACCACGTCGGGCGCTCCAGGCAAGGCTGGTGATTTTCGCGGTGACCTGCTCATCCTGGCCGCACAGGTGGGTTACGCCTTCTACCTGACGCATTACGCGGCCCTGTTCCGCAAATATGATGCATTCACGTTCAACAAGTGGACGTTCACCTTTGCCAGCCTGATGATTCTGCCGTTCACCCTGCCCCACATCGTGCAGATTGATTGGGCTGCCATCAGCGCCCGCACCGCCAGCGAGTTGATTTATATCGTGGCCGCAGCCACCTTCTTCACATTCCTGCTGGTAGTGTTCGCCCAGCGCCGCCTGCTGCCCACGACGGTGAGCGTCTACAACTACGTCCAGCCCTTTGTGGCCGTCGTCGCCAGCATGGCGATGGGCTTGGCCGTGCCGCAATGGATGCACGCCGTGGCCGCAGCCCTCATCTTCACTGGCGTGTGGCTCGTCGTCAATGCCCGCCAAAACACACAAGAGCGGGAGACATAATTCAGCATCTGTAACGTGACTGTGTTACGTACGGGAAATTATTCAAATTGGATACATTTCCCGCCCGCAGGGTGGTAGTAAAAATGAGAGCATGCAATTGTTGCACACTCTCAAACAAATCAATAAGGTTTACTGTTATTCGGGTAATCCGTAGAAGAAGGGAATATCCCCATTCTGGGCATCTTGAATCACTTTGCTGATATTGGAATTCTGCAGGGTATTGAATGCACCGTAGGCAGCCGCTGCCAAGCCGACAGCAACCGTGATGAAGAACCACTTCTTGGCCGACGCCGCTTTCTTGTTGGCGCCCTCGATATCGCCGGCCTTCAATCTGGTCTTGGCCATGAAAGCATTGTAAATCGCTACAAAACCGGGAATCAGCCCGATAAAGGGAATACTGCAGCACAGGCTGCACGCCACGGTGGCAGCAATCGACTCGACGAGCCAGGTCTTGGTGGTGGCCGCCTGTTTCGGATTGGTCGTTGTGGGACCGTCCTGCGGGAATGGCAGCGGATTGTTGGGTAACGTCGTGCCTCCCTGGCCCGTAGGCGCGGGATTGGTAATCGGGGGAACTTGAGGCAGGGACACCTCACCGCCCACCTGCGGAATCTCGGGAAGCGGTGGCACCGACACGTTACCACCCATGGGCGGCATTTGAGGCAGTTGCACATCAACGCCGCCAGGAGCACCGATGGATCCTCCCGACAGCAATGCAGCGAGTTCAGGCACCAGGCTGGCCGAGGTCCACCCGGACATTCCCTCGCCCCACACCAGTGAGTTGGCGGTCAAGCCGCGTGCCAGCAGTTCTTTGGCCTCAAAAGGCCCTACCGGCTGGCCGTTTTCTGCAATGTAGTATCTCATAGGCTCAACGATTTATTTTTAAAACATATCTGTCGCAAATTTAGCACAAATTTCATAAAAAAGCGAAAAATATCAAGCCTTTTTCAATCCTTTAGCACAGACTGAAATCTGTTGCCGCCTATACTTCCGTCCTATTGAGAAAGAACCTGACATTATCGTTTATTTCCCGGCCTAATGCTTCATAATCCAAATTCTTCAACTGCAACCAATGCCTGTTGCAGAGGTCATATTCCAGACTCTTATTATAAGCAGCCCCATCCACTTTCACGGGCAAAATCACCTTGTTATTGTTTTCGGCCACACTCACTTCCTTGACCGTATTGCGGGACTTATTGGAATTGACCGAAGATATATACAGTAGAATCTTTGATCTCAGAATGGCACTGACAATTTCTTCCTTGAAATCATCGCTGTGCCTTTCTGATCCATGATCAATCCAATAGGAAATACAGTAACTGTCGAGCAGAGAGCAAATCTTTTCGGCTATTTCATAATCCTGATGAGAATAACTAATGAAAACATCAAATTCAGGCTGGTTCCCCTCCTCGTCCACAGTGGGTGCTGTGTTCTTGCTCACAATAGGGACGTTTGCATCAGATGGCACTTTCAAAGAAAACTGCTCAAAAAAACAGATGTAATCCATCAAGCCAAGGTTTTCAGGCAGTTTATGAAGACACAACTCAACACGATAACTCTTGTTTGTCCTCAATAGAAAGGCCGAAATTACCTCCGACATGATTGCCCCTATCCGCTGAAACGTGAAACCTGAACGACGCGACCCGATGCAGGGAAGAGCAATGGAGTTGTAGTCCATCGCCGACAACAGTCTGAAACATTTTGTCAGTGAATGCCGTATGACGGATTCTTCCATTTCGGCCTGCATACTTTGCTGCCCTTCTTCACTAACGCTCTTGAAACGTGTTTCGGGCGAGACCGTGACGCAATGGAAAATACACTTATGGGGCAGTTTTCCTGCTGTAGTCACAACAACATCGCCCAACTCAGCATCACGTTTTTTCTCAATATCGTTAAGAACATCCTGGCCACCCTTTTCAAGGATGTAGCCCGACAGCCCGTCCTGCATAGGAATTCCGTAGTCATCAGAATTCACCAGCACATCGGTTTTAGCCTCAACGATATCACTAAACTTGACTATCAACAGCGAATTATTAAAACTATACTCCCTTTGTTGTGGACTCATAAGATTATGTTTTAGAGTTGTTATTCATTGCAAAGTTAATATAAATGCCTGACAAAACGGACGTTTTGCCAATCAATTTGTCATCTGCCCTCTAAGAAAAAATAACATGCCGCACGGCTATTGTGAGCCATGCGGCATGATATGATAAAGGATTTAATCAGCGTGGTTTAGTCTTTGCACTTGGCGCAGATGAACTCGCGGTTCAGGCGGGCGATGTTGCTCAACTTGATGTTCTTGGGGCACTCGGCGGCGCAGGCACCGGTGTTGGTGCAGTTACCGAAACCGAGTTCGTCCATCTTGGCGAGCATGGCCTTCACGCGGCGCTTGGCCTCGGCACGGCCCTGGGGCAGCAGGGCGAACTGGCTCACCTTGGCGCTGAGGAACAGCATAGCCGAGCCGTTCTTGCAAGCGGCAACACAGGCACCGCAGCCGATGCAGGTAGCGCTGTCCATAGCCTCGTCGGCGGCTTCCTTGCTGATGGGGATGGCATTGGCATCCTGTGCACCACCCGTCTGGAAACTAACGTAACCACCAGCCTGCTGAATCTGGTCAAAGGCATTGCGGTTAACCATCAGGTCCTTGATTACGGGGAAGGCAGCCGAGCGCCAGGGCTCAACGGTGATGGTGTCACCGTCGTGGAAGCGGCGCATGTACAACTGGCACGTCGTGGCACCAGTGGCGGGGCCGTGGGGATGGCCGTTGACATAGAGCGAGCACATACCGCAGATACCCTCGCGGCAGTCGTGGTCAAAGGTGACGGGCTCCTGGCCCTTCTCGATGAGTTGCTCGTTAAGGATATCCAGCATCTCCAGGAAGGAGGTGTCGGTGGGGATATCGTTCATCTCGTAGGTCTCAAAGCGGCCCTCGTCATGAGCGTTGGCCTGACGCCAAACCTTAAGTTTGAAACTTATATTCGTATCCATTGTATTCGATGAATTTTAATGTGGTTGATTATGACTTATAGTTACGCGTCTGGACCTTGATGGCCTCGTAGTGGAGCGGCTCCTTAAGGAGCGTGGGAGCGGTCTCATCGTCACCGTTGTACTTCCAGCAGGCGACATAGAAGAAGTTCTCGTCATCGCGCTTGGCCTCGCCTTCCTCGGTCTGGTGTTCCTCGCGGAAGTGGCCACCGCAACTCTCGTGACGGTTCAGAGCATCATAGGCGATCAACTCACCCATGGTGATGAAGTCACGCAGGCGGAATGCCTTGTCCAACTCGATGTTCATGCCCTCTTGGGTGCCGGGGATAAACAGGTTGGTCTCGAACTCCTTGCGCAACTCTTTGAGTTTCTTGAGCGCGGTCTCAAGGCTCTCCTTGGTGCGGGCCATGCCCACATAGTCCCACATCACGTTACCCAACTCCTTGTGGATGCTGTCGACAGAGCGCTTGCCCTGGATGCTCATCAGGTGGTCGAGGTCGGCCTGTACCTTCTTCTCGGCTGCATCAAACTCGGGTGCATCGGTCGAGAAGTGGGGCACGCTGATCTGGTCGCTCAGGTAGTTCTGGATGGTGTAAGGCAGCACGAAGTAACCATCGGCCAGACCCTGCATCAGTGCCGAAGCACCCAGGCGGTTGGCACCGTGGTCGCTGAAGTTGCACTCACCGATAGCGAACAGACCCTTGATGCTGGTCTGCAACTCATAGTCAACCCAGATACCGCCCATCGTGTAGTGGATAGCGGGATAAATCATCATGGGGTTGTAGTACTTCACGCCGTTAATCTCGTTGGCAAGTTCGCCGGGATTAACGTCGGTGATTTCCTCGTACATGTCAAACAGGTTGCCGTAGCGCTGGCGAATCACGTCGATGCCCAGGCGGTTGATGGCCTCGCTGAAGTCCAGGAACACGGCCTTGCCGGTGTTGTTCACACCGAAGCCCTTGTCGCAGCGCTCCTTGGCGGCGCGGCTGGCCACGTCACGGGGCACGAGGTTACCGAAGGCAGGGTAGCGGCGCTCCAGGTAGTAGTCGCGCTCCTCCTCGGGGATGTCGCTGCCCTTGATCTGTCCGGCCTGCAGTTTCTTGGCGTCCTCGATGTTCTTGGGCACCCAGATGCGGCCGTCGTTACGCAACGACTCACTCATCAGCGTCAGTTTGGACTGCTTGTCACCGTGAACGGGGATACAGGTGGGGTGAATCTGCACATAGGCGGGGTTGGCAAAGTAGGCACCGTGGCGATAGCAGGCCATTGCTGCCGAGCAGTTGCAGCCCATAGCGTTGGTGCTCAGGAAGTAGGTGTTGCCATAACCACCCGTGGCGATTACCACGGCATGAGCGGCAAAGCGCTCGAGTTTGCCGGTTACCAGGTTCTTGGCGATGATACCGCGTGCACGGCCGTCGATGATGACCACGTCGTGCATCTCGTAGCGGTTGTAACTCTTCACCTTGCCGGCATGGATCATGCGGTTCAGGCTCGAGTAGGCACCGAGCAGCAACTGCTGGCCGGTCTGACCCTTGGCGTAGAACGTGCGGCTCACCTGAGCGCCACCGAACGAGCGGTTGGCCAGCAGGCCACCGTACTCACGGGCGAAGGGAACACCCTGTGCCACGCACTGGTCGATGATATTGTTGGACACCTCGGCCAGGCGGTAAACATTGGCCTCGCGTGCACGGTAGTCACCACCCTTGACGGTGTCGTAGAACAAGCGGTAAACCGAGTCACCGTCGTTCTGGTAGTTCTTGGCTGCATTGATACCACCCTGTGCGGCAATCGAGTGGGCGCGGCGGGGCGAATCCTGGATGCAGAAGTTCAGCACGTTGAAGCCCATCTCGCCCAGCGTGGCGGCTGCCGACGCACCTGCCAGACCTGTACCCACGACGATGATGTCGAGTTTACGCTTGTTGGCGGGGTTGACGAGTTTCTGGTGAGCCTTATAGTTGGTCCACTTCTCAGCGATAGGTCCCTCGGGAATCTTGGAATCGATAGGCTGAGCGTTGATTTTGGTTTCTTCCATTGTTGTTAATGAATTTAATAGGTTAATACTCAGCCGTTAGAGTGCGATAACACATTTGCCGGTAAAGTAGCCGGTAAAATACAGAGCCTCTACAGCAAACAGGATAAACACGATGCTGGCCCACCACTTGGAGATGCGCTGCCAGCGCTCAATCCACTTGTCGTTAGCCGTACCCAGCGTCTGGAAAGCGCTCCAGAAACCGTGGCTGATGTGGAACCACAGGGCTGCAAAGCCAATCAGGTAGATGGGCAGTACCCACCACTGGCTGAAGGTAGCCTTCAGGTAGAACGTACCGTTCTGTACATGTTCACCCATGAGTTCGGGCAACTGCATCTCGGCCCAGAACTGCACGAGGTGAAGAATCATGAAGCAGCACACGATGATACCCAGAACGAGCATGTTCTGCGATGCCCATTCTACGTTCTTGGGACGGGAATTCACAGCATAACGGTTGTTGCCGCGTGCCTTGCGGTTCTGGAATGTGAGCCAGAACGCAAAGATGATGTGAATCGCAAAACCGGCGGCCAGTACCAACGTTCCGGCCACGGCATACCAATTGGCACCGAGGAATTCGCAGATTTTGTCATAGGCCTCAAACGAGATGAGGGCCACTGCATTCATCAGCGCATGGAATGTGACGAACAAGACAAGGAAGAGGCCGGTTACCGACATCACCACCTTGCGTCCGACAGATGAATTAGTTAACCACATAAAATTTGATGATTTTTAGTTATTAATTGATTGTTGTTTTGGTATTTTCTCTAATATCCCGCAAAGATAATAAAAATTTTCAATTCTTTATCTTTTTCAGTCGTTTAGAATCAGCATTGCGTCGCCGTAGGCTCCGAAGCGGTACTTCTCTTCGATGGCTACCTGGTAGGCATTCATGGTCTGCTCATAGCCGCCGAAGGCCGCCTGGGCCATCAGCATGATGGAATACGGCATGTGGAAATTGGTCACCAGGGCGTCGCAGGTGGTGCACTGATAGGGCGGGAACAAGAACTTGTTGGACCAGCCGCCAAAGGGCTTGATGTGGCCGTTCATGCCCACACAGGTCTCGAAGGCCCTGAGCACCGACGTGCCGATGGCACACACCTTGTTGCCGTTGTCGCGCAACGTGTTGACACGCTCGGCGAGTTCGACGCTGACGTCCATCTCCTCGCTGTCCATACGGTGCTTGGTCAGGTCCTCGACGTCGATGTCACGGTAACTGCCCAGGCTGATGTGCATCGTCAGGAAGTCGCTGTCGATGTCGCGGATTTCCATGCGGCGCATCAGTTCGCGCGAGAAGTGCAGACCGGCAGCGGGAGCCACCACGGCACCCTCCTTGCTGGCATAGATGGTCTGGTAGCGCTCGGCGTCCTCGGGCTCGGCATCACGGGCGATGTAATAGGGCAAGGGCGTGTTGCCCAGGTTATACAGGTCGCGCTTGAACTGGTCGTGGTCGCCGTCGTAGAGGAAACGCAGCGTGCGGCCGCGCGAGGTGGTGTTGTCGATGACCTCGGCCACCATCGAGTCGTCAAGGCCAAAGTAGAGTTTGTTGCCGATGCGGATTTTGCGGGCAGGCTCCACCAGCACATCCCACAGTTTGTTGTTGGGGTTCAGTTCGCGCAGCAGGAAGACCTCGATGCGCGCCCCCGTCTTCTCCTTGTTGCCGAACAACTTGGCGGGGAACACCTGCGTGTCGTTGAACACGAACAGGTCATGGGGATTAAAATACTCCAGAATCTCCTTGAACACGCGGTGCTCAATCTGGTTGCTTTGCTTGTGCAGCACCATCAGTCGGGACTCGTCACGCACGGGAACCGGGTGGGAGGCAATCAGTTCCTCGGGCATCCTGGTATTGAACTCTGAAAGTTTCATACGCTATCAGTATTATTAAATTGTCTTTTTATCAGTGCCTTGTTGACCTCACTTGCTGAGCCGCCAAGGCGCTGAGTGGTTATTCTTATATCCTTTCTTTTCAGTCTTATCCAAAAAGCCTATCGCTAAAGGCTCACTTGATCTGCGACGTGCGCTTGGGCGGAGCGTCACAGCGTTGCCGGGCTTGTTGGCGCGCCTCGCGCTCGGCCTTCTGCTGGGCGGCGCGCTCTCGGTTCTCGATGCGCTCACGCTCCAGGCGCTCGGCTGCCGCTTGCTCGGGCGAGACATAGGTCTCGTTGTCGAGTTTCTCGACCAGGGCCTCAAGCGTCAGGCAGTCCTCCACCCTCACGTCGCCCACACGCGTGCGGCGCAAGGCCGTCAGGTGGGCGCCGCTGCCCAGGGCCACACCGATATCGCGTGCCAAGGCGCGGATGTAGGTGCCCTTGCTGCACACCACACGGATCTGCAGCGTGGGTTCGTCGGGCAAGCCGCATTGCAGCACCTCGATTTCGTCGATGACCAGGGTCTTGGGGCGGATTTCCACATCCTGGCCCTTGCGCGCCAGTTTGTAGGCCGGCTTGCCGTCGATTTTGCAGGCCGAGAATGACGGGGGCACCTGCTCGATGCTTCCCGTGAACTGCTCCTGCAGCACCCTGTCGACGAGGGCACGGTCGATGTGGCGCCACTCAAATGTGGCGTCCACCTCGGTCTCCAGGTCATAACTGGGCGTTGTGGCTCCTAACCTGAGGTCGGCAATATACTCCTTCACCCCTGCCTGCAACTCGTCGATGCGCTTGGTGGCATGGCCGGTGCACAGCAGCAGCACGCCTGTCGCCAGCGGGTCGAGGGTGCCGGCATGGCCCACCTTGACCTGACGCGTCTTCAGGTGGGTGCGCAACACGGCACGCACTTTCTTGACCGCGGCAAACGAGGTCATCCTCAGCGGCTTGTCGATGCAGAATATTTCGCCTTCTATCGGGTTAAGCATTGTTTCAGTTTAAGTTTTTAGTCCCTAGTTTCTAGTTTCTAGTCCCTAGTTTTTAGTCTTGTTTACATGGCCGGGGCAGGCATCAACTGCGACAACGCGATGGCCAACAGGCCTGCGAGCACACAATAAACGCCGAACCACACCAGTTTGCCCTTCTTGACGATGCTGATCATCCACTTGCAGGCAAGGCAGCCAGCGACAAAGGCGGCAACAAAGCCCACGACCAGCGGCAACGTGTCGATGCCGCCAAAGGCTTCTTCGCCCTTGACCGCCTTGAGCACGTCGAGCAAGGCCTCGCCCAGGATGGGCGGGATGACCATCAGGAACGAGAACTGCGCCAGCGACTCCTTCTTGTTGCCCAGCAGCAGACCCGTGGCGATGGTGCTGCCCGAGCGCGACAGTCCCGGCATCACGGCACACGCCTGGGCGATGCCGATGACAAGAGCGTCCTTCCACGAGATTTTCTCCTTCTGTCGCGGCTTGGCGTAATAGGAGAAGATGAGCAGGGCCGCCGTGAGCAACAACATGCAGCCCACAATCAGCAGGCCACTGCCGAAGATTTCCTCTACCTTGTCCTTGAAGAAGACACCCACGATGCCGATGGGAATCATCGACACCAGGATATTCAGGAAATACTTGGTCTCGTCGTTCATCTTGAACTTGAACAGACCTTTCAGAATCCAGTCAATCTCGCTCCACAGCACGACAAAGGTGCTCAACACCGTTGCCACATGCACCAGTACGGTGAACGTCAGGTTGTCGGCACCATCGATGCCGAACAGGTAACTCCCGATGGCCAGATGGCCGCTGCTGCTGACGGGAAGATATTCGGTCAGACCCTGGACAATGCCCAGAATCAGCGCTTCAAGCCAACTCATGCTGTATTATGCTTTTTCTTCGTCGTTGTTTTCGTCAACGGGTTTGTTGTCCTTCTTGCGGTAAATAATCGCAAATGCCATGAGCACAAAGCCCAGGAAAGCGATAATCGGGCCCGTGGTCACGCGGCTGGTCTCAAACAGGTCCTTGTTGAACTTGTCACCCACGTTGGCGCTGCCCGTCATCAGCCAGAAACCGATGATGATGAGAACGAGGCACACGCCCATCAAGATAAAGTTGATTTTGCCCAGCGGGTAATTGACTTTCACGTTTGACTTGTTTTCGACTTGCGTTTTCTTTTCTTGTTTAGCCATATTTTAGTTGTTTTGTCGAGATACAACCATTTTGCATCCCATTGATTGTTCTTGTGTTGGTTGGTGGTATACAACAGCGCATAGACCTCCAATTTGGTGCAAAAGTACAACATCAGATGGCCCTTGTCAATAGTTTTAACCCATTTTTTGCAATCTCCACCATTTTATTCACGCGCGCATAGCGCGAAAACCCGGCAAAAATCACCCAACACCCTTCAGGCGAGATAGGGATTGCTCGCATCTGCCTGCAAGAAATCAAAGAAAAATATTAGCGGCTGTAAGGAGTTGATTTCTAGTGTAAAGCACGATACTTCGTTCATCGTGACAGAGACAGGCGAAATGGAAAAACAAGTGGCCAGAGCCTGATTCTCTAACCACTAACCTTTAACCTCTAACCTCTAACCTCTAACCTGCTCGCAACGCGAGCATCAATCAGTTTTCGAAGGCTTCGGCAACCGATTTGAGGTTGTCGATGATGTCGATGTGCTGGGGGCATTGAGCCTCGCACTGGCCGCACTCGATACACTCACTCGCCTTGCCGTGGTTTTTAGACAGCAGGTCATAGTAGAGTTTGCTGTTGCTTTTCTGGTCCGGGAACTGCTGCATCATGTTGTACAGGTTGAAGTACTCGGGGATGGCAATCTCCTGCGGGCAGCCGTCGGTGCAGTAGTGGCAGGCGGTGCAGGGCACTGCAATCGAGTCGCGGATGACCTCGGTCGCACGGGCGATGATGGCCTGTTCCTCGTCGTTGAGGGGTTGGAAGTCCTGCATATAACCGGTGTTATCCTCCAGTTGCTCCATATTGCTCATGCCGCTCAATACGGTCAACACGTTGGGTAATGAGGCACAGAAGCGGATGGCCCACGAGGCCACGCTGGCATCAGGGTTATAGTCCTTGAACAGACGCTCCACCACCTCGGGCACACGGGCCAGCGAACCGCCCTTGACGGGCTCCATGACGATGACGGGTTTGCCATGCTGTGTGCACAGGTCATAGCAGGTGTGCGCCTCGATGGCAGGGCTGTCCCAGTCCAGGTAGTTGATCTGCAACTGCACATAATCGACCTCGGGATGGCGTTCCAGTATCTCGGCCAGCAGGTCAGAACTGTCGTGGAACGAGAAACCGATGTGACGGATGCGGCCCTCGGCCTTCTTGCGGGCGATAAAGCCCCAGCCGTCCATCTGCTCCATCACCTTGACACGCTCGCGGTTGAGGGCATGGAGCCAGTAGTAGTCAAAGTAGTCCACCCCGCATTTTTCCAGTTGTTCGTTGAAAATGCGCTCCAGGTCGCCTTCCTCCTTGATGGCCCACACGGGCATCTTGCTGGTGACGGTGAACGCCTCGCGCGGGTAGCGCTTAACCACCACCTCGCGCAGGGCCTCCTCGCTCTTGCCGCCGTGGTAGGGATAGGCTGTGTCAAAATAGGTGAATCCTTGCTCGATGAAGCGGTCGGCCATCGCCTTGAACTTCTCGATGTCGATGCTCGCCTGGTCATTGGGGTCGGTGAGCGGCAGGCGCATCAGCCCAAATCCAAGTTTTCTCATATCCTGCTTGATTACTGTGTTGATTGTATCTTCAGTTGGGAAAAACGCTTCACGCCCCTCAGGTAGTGGGCTGTGATGATGTTGACGCGCTCCTCGGGCAAGGTCTTGAGCAGGTTGACCGAGGGCTGCGAGGTGTAGTTCTTGCGCATTTTGCGGAAGTCGCGGTGGGCACGAATGATGGCCCACGCGTCACCGAAGTGGAACTTGGCCAACGCCATGCCGAAGGCCAGCGTGTCCATCAGGCGCCGCACCAAGAGCAACTTCTTGCCCTCGCCGGCGGGCAGATTCTTGTGCAGCAGCAACAGGTTGTTGCGGAAGTTGAGGTAGGTCTTGCGGGGATTGCCCTGGGGCAGGCTGCCGCCACCCAGGTGATAGACGTGGCTCGACGGCACCATCATCAACTCGTAGCCCGCCAGACGGATGCGCCAGCACAGATCAATCTCCTCCATGTGGGCAAAGAAATCCTTGTCCAGCCCGCCCAGGTCCTGGTAGACCTGGCTGCGAACCATCAGACATGCCCCGGAGCCCCAGAAGACGGTCTTGGGACCATTGTCATACTGGCCCTTGTCCTCTTCCAGAAACTCAAAAATGCGGCCGCGGCAATAGGGATAGCCGTGGCAGTCGATGTAGCCGCCTGCCGCGCCGGCATATTCAAACATCTGCTTGCCGTCGTCGCGGTCGTGCAGCATTTTAGGCATCACGGCTCCCACATCGGGATAGCGCTCCATGTGGTCCAGCAGCGGATTGAGCCAGCCCCGCGGCGTGCGCACGTCGCTGTTGAGCAACACGGTGTAGGGATACATCGTCTGCTTGATGGCCAGGTTATACCCCTCGGAAAAACCGTAGTTCTTGTCAAATTTCAGCACCCGCACCTGGGGAAATTCTTCCTTCAGCACCTGCAGACTCTCGTCGGTGCTGCCGTTGTCGGCGACGATGACGTCGGCAATGGCGGCATCGGTACCCTCAAGCACTGTGGGCAGGTAGCGCCTCAGCAGTCCGGCTCCGTTCCAGTTCAATATGATGACAGCGACTCGTTTCACTATTATTTCTAAGTTTTTGGTTTTTAATCCCTAATTACTTCGGCATCAACGCTCAAATCGTCGTTCAAGGCCAGCAGTTTCACGTTCACGACCTGGTTGGCGAGGCTCATGTCGGGCTCCACGTTCACGCGGATGTAGTTGTCGGTGAAGCCGTGCATCTTGCCCTTGCCGCGGCCATGCTCGAGCAGCACGGGACGCACAGTGCCCAGGTAGCGGCGAGTGAAATCGGCCTGCTTGGTGTCGCTCAGGGCAATCATGCGCGCGGCGCGCTCCTGCTTGTCCTGTTGGGTGACGATGTAGGGGATGCGCAAGGCCATCGTGCCGGGCCGTTCACTGTAGGGGAACACGTGCAGGTGCTGCACGTCGAGGCCGGCGATGAAGTTGTAACTGTCCTCAAACAAGTCGGGTGTCTCGCCACGGGTGCCCACCATCACGTCTACCCCGATAAAGCAGTCGGGCATCTTCTCTCGGCACCGCATCACCTTGTCGGCAAACAACTGGCGGTCGTAGTGGCGACGCATCAACTGCAACACGGGGTCGCTTCCGCTCTGCAGCGGGATGTGGAAGTGCGGCATGAAGGCGCGCGACCGGGCGCACCAGTCGATGATATCGTCGGTCAACAGGTCGGGCTCGATCGACGAAATGCGGTAACGCTCAATGCCCTCGATACCGTCAAGGGCCTTCAGCAGGTCGAGGAACGACTCGCCCGTGTTCTTGCCGAAGTCGCCGATGTTCACACCAGTGATGACGATTTCCTTGCCACCCTCGGCGGCCACCTCACGGGCCTGGGCGGTGAGGGCGGCAATGGTGCCGCTGCGGCTGCGCCCGCGGGCGGCAGGGATGGTACAGTAACTGCACCAGTAGTCACAGCCGTCCTGCACCTTGAGCCAATAGCGGGTGCGGTCACCGCGGTCACACGAGGGCGAGAACGAGCGGATATCCAACGCGGGAGTCACCTCCAGCCGTTGCTGCCGGTCGTCGAACCACTGCAGCACATACCTGGCGATATCGGTCTTGTGCTCGCTGCCCAATACGATATCCACACCGGGAATTTCTGATATTTCCTTGCCCTTGAGTTGGGCATAGCAGCCGGTGACCACAATCAGGGCGTCAGGATACTGACGGATGAGGTGGCGGATGTGCTGGCGGCACTTGCTGTCGGCCAGTGCGGTCACACTGCAGGTGTTGACCACGCACACGTCGGGCACCTCGCCCTTGCCTACCGGCTCGATGCCGTGTTCGGCGAGCAGCGACTGCATGGTAGCGGTTTCCGAGAAGTTGAGTTTGCAGCCCAACGTCTCGAGTTTTACCTTATGTACTGGCACGTCGTTCATTTATCTCTTGCGGCCACGGGGTTTGCCTGAACGGCCTGACTTGCGGCCGGGTTTGCCGGGTTTACTGTCGCGGGCCTCACGGGCCTGGCGGCGGGTGCTGTTGCCACGGGCACCGCGTTGCTGGCGGCGCGATGCGCTGCCGCCCTCATACTGCTGGCGCTGGCGCTCGTCACGCGACAGGCGCCCGCTGGTGCTGCGGCTGTTCTGTTCGGTAATGGGCTCGGTGTCGATGCGGTGGGTGCCGGCGGGATTCTCCTTGTCGACGAGTACAAAGTCGAGTTGCTTCTTGATCAGGTCAGCCCGGGCCACCTGGATGGTGATGGTATCGCCCAGCCGATAGACCTTGCCGCGACGGCGGCCACGGATACAGTAGTTCTTCTCGTCAAACTCATAGAAGTCGTCGTCCAGGCCACGGATGCCGACCAGACCCTCGCAATGGGTCTCGTCGAGTTCCACATACAGTCCCCACTCGGTAACTCCCGAGATGTGGCCGGTGAACACGCCGCCCAGTCGCTGACCCATGAACTCAACCTCCTTGTACTTGATCGAGGCGCGCTCGGCATTGGCAGCGAGTTGCTCCTGGGCACTCATGTGCTTGCACTGGTCCTCGAGTTTCACGGGGTCGACGCTCTTCTCGCCGGCAGCATACTTGTCGAGCAGGCGGTGTACCGTCAGGTCGGGATAGCGGCGGATGGGAGAGGTGAAGTGGGTGTAGTAGTCAAAGGCCAAGCCGTAGTGTCCGATGTTGGTGGCGCTGTAGACGGCCTTGGCCATCGAGCGGATGGCCAGGATGGCGAGCATCTCCTCCTCGGGTTTGCCCTTGGCCTGCTCGAGCATCTTGTTGATCGACTTGTTGATATCACGGCCGGAGCCCTTGGTGCGCACCTTGTAGCCGAAGTGGGCGGCGATGTCGGCAAAGTTCTGCAACTTGTCCAGGTCGGGCTGGTCATGCACGCGGTAGACCATGGCCTTGGCGGTCTTGTTCTTGGGCACCTTGCCGATGTGCTCGGCCACTTTGCAGTTGGCCAACAGCATAAACTCCTCGATGAGTTTGTTGGCGTCCTGCGCCACGTGGACGTGTACTGCGGTGGGCTTGCCCGTCTCGTCGATGTCAAACTTGATTTCCTCGCGGTTGAACGACACCGAACCGCCCTCGTCAAACCGGCGGCGGCGCAGTTGCTTGGCCATCTCGTTGAGCACGGCGAGTTCGTCGGCCAGGTCACCCTTGCCGGTCTCCAGAATCTGCTGGGCCTCCTCATAGGAGAAGCGCCTGTCGCTGCGGGTCACCGTGTGGCAGATTTTGTACTTCTTCACGTTGGCCTCGGCATCCATCTCCATAACCACCGAGTGGGTGAGTTTATCCTCGTCGGGGCGCAACGAGCAGATGTTGTTACACAGTTTCTCGGGCAGCATGGGGATAGTGCGGTCCACCAGATAGACCGACGTGGCGCGCTCATAGGCCTCCTTGTCGATGATGGAACCAGGCGTCACATAGTGGCTCACGTCGGCGATGTGGACGCCAACTTCCCAGTTGCCGTTTTTCAGTTTCTGGATTGACAGGGCATCGTCAAAATCCTTGGCGTCGGCAGGGTCGATGGTGAAGGTGGTCACGTCGCGCATATCGCGGCGGCGGGCAATCTCCTCGGGCGTGATGCCGTCGTCGAGGGCCTCGGCGGCCTCGGTGACATTCTCGGGATACTTGTAGGGCAGGCCGAACTCGGCAAGGATAGCGTGAATCTCGGCATTGTTCTCGCCGGCGACACCCAGCACATCAACCACCTCGCCGATGGGCGTGTTGGCATCCTCGGGCCAGTCCACAATCTTGACAACGACCTTGTCGCCGGTCTTGCCGCCCGCGAGTTTGTCCAGCGGGATGAAGATGTCGGTGGCCAGGAACTTGCTGTCGGTGGCCAACTGGGCGAAGTACTTCAGCACCTGCAGCGTTCCGACAAACACCTGCTCCTTGCGCTCCAGAATCTTCACCACCTCGGCCTCGGGTTCCAGACCGGCACGTGCAGCGCTGATGTGTACCAGCACGCGGTCGCCGTTCAGGGCGTGCATCGAGTTGCGCTCGGCTACCATGATGGGCTGCCCGTCATCGCTGGCGGTATCGACACTGTTCTTGCCGTTGCTGCGGCGGATGAAGATACCCTCGGCCACCGACGAGCGGCCGACAGCCTTGTAGCGGCCAGGCCCCACCTGAACCAGGAAGCCGTCCACGGCCAACTGCTCCAGAATCTCGACGATGAGCGTGCGGCGCTTGGGCGTGTTGGCACCCACTGCCGATGACACCTGCTTGTAGTTGAACGGTGCCTCGCCCTGCTCGTTGAAGAAATTGATGACTCTGTCGTGGAACTCACGACGCTCCTGTTTCAATGATTCTAATCCTCTCTTTTTTGCCATATCTCGGATTCTTTTTCTTTTCTGTTTTTTGTTTAACCTACAAAGATAGTGCAAGGCGAGCGAAATGCCAAATTTTGTGCAAGCCAAACGCCATAAAAACTTGTTTTTAATAACTGAGGCGCAGCCAACATTATCTAAATTTATTTGAGCATTTCCGAGCCGCAGCCTATCTTGCCAGAGGCGCATAGCGCCGCAGGGGAACGATGGTTCGGGCGAGCGAAGAACAAAACGAAAAACAAAGTTTTTGTTTATTCTACACACTGCAGCACCCACGTACACTTTGGGCCAAACCTGAAAAAACATCTTTTCACTTATATCTTGACCGGATTACGGGTTTTATTTGTATCTTTGCACCCACAATTTTTCCAAAGAATACCCTGAACGAATATCTGATATGCGCAAAAGTACGATATATAGCATTCTTATTATGGTCCTGATGTTGTCATTGCCGCTGCCGGCGATGGCACAGAAGAACGGTGACGTCAATAAGCCTACCCGCACCCGTGTGCAGGAAAAAGGCCAAAAAGGCAACGATAATAAAAAAGCCGACAATACCAAGGACAACAAGAAGGCCGACAACAAGGACACTAAGAAGACTGACAACAAGAATACCACTCAAAAAGCCGAGACTCCTGCTGCAAAGCCGGCCGAGAAAAAGCCGGAGGCCACCAAACCGGCCCCCCAGCAGTCCAATGTCCCGACCAACGACACCACCAAAAAAGCCGAGGCTCCCAAACCCAAGCCCCGCAACAAGGTCAATACCGACAATACCCAGTTTGACGGTATCGACGTGTCCAAGCACCAGGGCACCATCAACTGGGAGGAACTCAAGAAGAATCCCCACATCAAGTACGTCTACATCAAGGCTACCGAGGGCAGCGACTATGTCGACCCCCGCTACAAGGAGAACATCCGCAATGCCCGCAAGTATGGTTTCAAGGTGGGCAGTTACCACTTCCTGACCAACAGGTCGAGCGCCAGGGCACAATTCCAGAACTTCGTGCGCAATGCCAACCGCGACGAGCAGGACCTGCTGCCCATCATCGATGTGGAGGTGTGCAAGCAGTGGTCGTCGCAGCAACTGCGCGACAGCCTCAAGGTGTTTGCCGACCTGCTCGAAGACTACTACGGCTGCAAGCCCATGATCTATACCAGCGAGAGGTTCTTCACCAAGCACCTGGGACGCGCATTTGCCGAGTATCCCCTGTTCATCGCCAAGTACAACTCCAACCAGCCCAACATCGGCTACAAGTGGATTCTGTGGCAGTTCTCGGACTGCGGATACTTCAAGGCCGTGAAGGGCAACTACGGCGAGGTGGACCTGAGCCGCTTCAACAAGGGATGCACCATCAAGGACATCATGTACAATCCCAGCAAGGCCAAACCCAAGAGCAGCGTCAGGGACGCTGTTGACCACAAGGAGAAACCCTCACAGGTCAACATGAAGGAAGAAAAGCCCAAGCCCACTCCCACCCAGTCCAAGAAACAGCAAGAAGAAGCCAAGAAAAAGGCCGAAAAAGAGAAAAAGGACAAGGAGCGCAACAAGAAAATGAAGGAGGATGAGGCCAAGAAGAAGGCCGAAGCCGAGAAGAAAGAGGCCGAGAAGAAAGAACGCATAAAGAAGGAGCAGCAGCGGCAGAAGGCCCGCGAAGATGCTGCCAAGAAAGAAGCCGACGCCAAGGCAAAACGCAAAGCCGAGGCACAAAAGGCCAAGCAGGCCAAGCAGCAGAAGGCCCAGAACAAAGCCAGCAAGCCCAAAAAGTCGGCCAGTTTCACTCAAAACAACAATTCCAAACTGTCGCAGTCACAACGCAACGACAGCATCCGCAACGCTCAACAACAAGGCCGTAAAACCAATAAAAGTTCGGCCGACAATGATTAAGTCGTCCAACATCAGGCAATCTGCACCAATGCTTTCAACGGCGTTGGCAGTGATGCTTGTGTTGTGTTCCTGCGGACAAGGGCAGCAGCCCAAGGCCATCGGCAACAAGCCGCAAGTGGCCCCACGCAACGAGCAGGCGCCCTATGACGGCATCGACATCTCCAGCCACCAGGGATTCATCGACTGGGCCAAGGTGAGCAGCGACAAGAACATCCGCTTTGTCTACATCAAGGCCACCGAGGGTGCTACCTACCGATCACCCCACTACGCCCACAACCTGACGCAGGCCCATCGCCACGGCCTGCTGGTGGGCAGTTACCACTACCTGAGCCCCACCTCGTCGATCGACGAGCAGTTCGACAACTTCAGCAAGTTCGCGCTGCCGCGCATTCAGGACCTCGTGCCCATGCTCGACGTCGAGACCCGCGGCGAGTGGTCGCGCAGCCAACTCATCGACAGCGTGGAGAAATTCTGCCATCTCACTGAGAGGCTCTACGGCGTGCAGCCGATGATCTACAGCACGATGGGATTCTACAACAAGAACCTCACGCCCCACTTCAACAACCGCCACCTCTACATCGGCCGCTACTCCAACAGCGAGCCCGAAATCAACTGGGAGGGCCATTACACCATCTGGCAATACAGCGAGACGGGCATCATTCCCGGCATCGACGCCTATGTGGACCTGTGCCGGTACCGCAAGGACGGATGGATTGACGAAATCATGCTCCCCAAGAACGATTCCATCAACGATTAACTGACACCGAAACCATGACGTTTGTCGACATTCTATTGATACTGATTCTGCTGGGTGCCATCGTCGTGGGCTACAGCAAGGGACTTGTCAAGCAGTTGGCATCGCTCGTGTCGTGGGTCGCTGCCATCCTGCTGTGCTACAAGTTCGGTGACCTGGTGCAGGATATCTTCCTTGCCATCGTGCCCAGCGCAGCCGACTGGCCACTGTCGAGCGTTACCGTCAAGACGGTGTCACTGGCCTTTGCATTCCTGATTGTGATGCTGGTCATCAGGCTCGCCATGCGACTCTCCAAGAAAATCCTGAAGGCTACCAAACTGGGCTTTGTCGACCACTTGGGCGGCGCGCTGCTGTTCCTGTTCAAGTATGCGTTCATCGTGAGCATCGTGCTCAACCTGCTCTTCGCCATCAATCCCGACATGGACACCTTCGGCACCAAGCACATGTTCAACAACAAGCCCTACGAGTTCACTCTCGACCTGATGCCGCGTGTGCTGGGCAGCGACAAGATGCCCAGCGACTCGTTGAAACTGTACCGCGACAGCATCGAAATCACCACTCCCCAGCCATGAACCTGCAACTGACGGCACCGCAACGGGCAAGCGCGACTATCGCCCTACCCTTCTCCAAGAGCATCACCAACCGCGCGCTGCTCATCCAAGCCCTGTGCGACGACCGGCCCCAGGTGCTCCATCCCGCCTTGTGCGACGACACTGCCGTGATGGTCAAGGCTCTGGCACACAACACCAACACACCCATCAATATCGAAGGTTCGGGAACGGCTATGCGGTTTCTCACGGCCTACTTCGCCACGCGACAAGGCCTCACCGTCACCCTCGACGGCAACCAGCGCATGCGCCAGCGCCCCATCGGCGTGCTCGTCGATGCGTTAAGGTCGCTGGGGGCCGACATCAGTAACCGGGGCGAGGACGGTTTCCCGCCATTGCTCATCACGGGTAAGGCACTGCACGGCGGCGAGGTAGTGATGGACGGCGGCGTGAGTTCACAGTTCATTTCGGCCGTGATGATGATTATGCCCGTCATCGGGGGCGGCTCCATCGGCCTCGAGGGCGACATCGTGTCGGCACCCTACATCCACATGACCGCTTCGGTCATGCGCGACATGGGCGCCAGCGTCGACATCACGGGCAACTGCATCACCATCGGCGCGGGATATGCGGGCAACGACTACATCGTTGAGGGCGACTGGAGCGCTGCCGCGCCGTGGTATGCCCTCGGGGCGGTGCTTCCCGGCTCCACCCTCACCCTCAAGGGACTCGTGGCCGACAGCATCCAGGGCGACGCCCGACTGGTGGAACTGGGCAGGCGGCTGGGCATCGACACCCGTTTTGATGCCCAGGGAGCGACCCTCGATACGAGCCACTTCATCGGCTGCTGCTGTTCCTGCTTTGCCGACATGGCAGCCACGCCCGACCTGGTCCCCTCGTGGACGGTGCTGATGTGCCTGCTCGAGCGGTCGTTCCGCATGACGGGCGTGCGCAACCTCAAGCACAAAGAGAGCAACCGCATCGAGGTCCTGCGCGACGAGTTGCTGAAACTGGGTTACGTCCTGAAGATTGAGGGCGAGGACGCCATCTCATGGTACGGCGAGCGCGTTGCCGTCACCTGCAATCCACCCGTCATCGACCCGCACGGCGACCACCGCATGGCTATGGCATTCGCCCCTGCCGCGGCGAGATTCCCGGGACTGGTCATCACCGATGCCGCGGTAGTCGACAAATCCTACCCCGGCTTCTGGCGGCACCTGCGCGATGCAGGGTTCACCATCAACGAATTGGCACAATAAATGCAATACACGCTTGAAATGATGAAAACTAGGTTTATAGTAATAATGATATTATCCACATTGTTTGCATTCAAGGCAATGGCGCGTGATGCCAATGGCAGCATAGTGATCCTCAGCGATATCCACTTGCTCAGCCCCGAACTGGTGGCACCGGGCAGTGCCATTGACCAGGCCGATGCCGGCGACACCAAGATGATGGCGATGAGCGACGATATCATGGCTGCCATCACCGACAGCATCATCAGCATCAAGCCATCACTCGTATTGCTCACCGGTGACCTCACCTGCAACGGCGAGCGGCTGAGCCACGAGCGCATGGCACAATATCTGGACCAGATGGCCTCACACGGCATCCAGCCGCTGGTCATTCCCGGCAACCATGACTGCAACAACCCCTATGCCCGCCGCTACGACGGCGACAGGACCACCCCCACGGCCACTGTCACCCGCAACGAGTTTGCGGAGATTTACAGCAACTACGGCTACGGAACCGCCTCGCGGCGCGACCCTGCCTCGCTCAGTTATTGCTGTGAACCCGTTCCCGGCTTGGTTGTCATCGGCATCGACAGCAATATGGACGAGCGCAACACCCTCACCAGCCGAGGCGACAAAGCCGATACCTACTACAACGGCGGACACATCAAGCCCGAGACCCTGCAATGGGTCATCGTACAAGCCCAGGAGGCCCGCGACCAGGGCAAACACGTCATCGCCATGATGCACCACCACCTGGTGCCCCACTTCGACCAGCAGGAACGTCTGCTGGCCAACTACATCGTCCAGGACCACGGCAATATCGCCCGGCAACTGATGCAGGCAGGCATCCACACCATCTTCACGGGACACCTGCACGTGACCGATGCCGTCACATTATATAATGTGGACCGCACCGACAGCATCGTGGAGGTGGCCACCGGCTCGGCCATCTGCTACCCCTTCGCCCTGAGGGTGGCGACCTTTGGCCGCGAGGACCGTTCCAACGACATCCGTTCCATCACCATCGACACCCGTTGGCTCACCAGCACACCCACCTGCCCCAACCTGCGCGAACTGGGCCGCCAGCGCATCATCAATGCCACACCCGGCCTTGCCTCGATGCTGTCGGACAAGGCATGGAGCAGATTGGGCGGACGCATGGACCAACTGAAAGCGATGCTTGAGATGGGAGGCGTCAAGGCCAACCTGCCCGAAAATCCGCAACAGGCATCACAACTCGTGTTGCGCCACCTGAGAGAAGTGCTCTCACGCACGATGCTCGCCGTGGTCGAGGCGGGTGAGCAGGACCAAGACGTGGAAAGCATCATCAACGAGGGTAAACAGGGCATCCGCGCCATCATCCAGGAAGTGGCGCCCGAACAGGCCGACAACCTGTGGGAATTCTTCCTCGGTGAGGTCTATCCCAAACTCGATCCCCTCGTGCGCAGCATCCTCGAGGACCGCAACGCCGTGGGTACGGATGCCGAATCCCACACCGACGACCTGCACCTCACCATCACCTTATAATAGAAAACCACTATTTTTGCGCCCATCGGGTATCGTTCCAGAAAAAAATCGCTATATTTGTGGTCACTGAATCTTTCACCGACGACAACGTGACCACTATGATGAAAAAACTGTCTGCAATGCACTTGCTGCTGGTGCTGGCCCTGCCGGCAACGGCGCAATGCGCACCGACCATGGGCTGGAGTTCATGGAACACCTTTGCACTCGACATCAACAAGCAACTCATACGCCAGCAGGCTGATGCTATGCACAACAGCGGGCTACAGGATGTCGGCGACAGTTTGGAACTCAACTAAACATGCTTTTCTCCCTATGAGCAACACGACAGACAACATCCTGAGAATCGCCGTCATCAGCGACCTGCACGTGATGGCGCCCGAACTGCTGGTCAACGAAGGCCCTGCCATTGAGGAATACCTGGCCCAAGACCGCAAAATGCTGCGCGAGAGCGCCGAAATCCTCGACACGCTCGTCGGCGACATCATCGACCTGAAACCCCACATGGTGCTCGTCACCGGCGACTTGACCAAGGACGGCGAGCGCGTGAGCCACCATCTGGTCGCCTCGCGGCTACAGCGCCTCGTCGATGCCGGCATCCAGGTCCTCGTCGTGCCCGGCAACCATGATATCAACAACCCCGACGCCAAGGTCTATGACGGCGACAACACTACCCAAGCCGCCACGATCAGCCGCACCGAGTTTGCCGACATCTACCGTCACATGGGCTATGACCAGCAGTCGCGCAGGGATCCCGACACGCTCAGTTACTGCCGCGACATCAACGATAGACTCACCATACTCGCTATCGATGCCTGCATGGACCGCCTCAACACCTTCGTCTCTCTAGGCGATGCCCGCGACCACTGCAAGACCAGCGGAGCGCTGGAGGTATCCACCCAGCAATGGCTCGTTGACCAGGCGACAGCGGCAACGGCCGCCGGCCGATATGTCATCGCCATGATGCACCACCACCTGGTGCCCCACTTCCACATGGAGGAAACCCTGGCGGCACCCTACATGGTCGGCAAAGCGCAGCAACTGTGCCACCGCCTCATCGATGCCGGGGTGCACGCCATCTTCACCGGCCACCTGCACATCAGCGATGTGTGCCAGACGACACACAACGGCCACCAGATGGTCGAAATCGCCACTGCAGCGGCCGTCGGCTACCCCTGCCAATGGAGACTCGCCACCTGTAACACCACATCTGGCAAGATGCAGTTGCGCAGCATCACCCTGCACAGCCTGCCATCGGACAGCGAATTCGGGGAACATGCGCGCGAAGTGTTCCAGAAATGCATACCCACCATGACGCATGGTGTCATCAAACGCTACTGGCCCGAAATCCGTCAAGCCATCGACTCCTACTCGGCCAAGCACTCCTTCATGATGCGCTTCGTCGACCTGCCCGATACCCCCGAGGCACTCGCCCACCTGCTGCTCAAGCACCTGCAGGAGCCAGTTACCGACGCCTATATCGCGTTTGCCGAGGGCAACGAGGGCGGCACCGACAACCACGAGACCACCGACAGGCTCATCAAGGGGATTGACCAACTGGTGAACCAGACCGTCAGGGGCATTCTCAAGCCCCTGGCCAAAGCCGCCCTGCGGCTGCGCATCTTCGGCACCTTCAGGCTCGTCATGCAGAGCATCCTCGAGGATCGCAACGACATCGGCACCGCCAACGAGGCCATCATCAACGACCACACGGCCATCATCAACCTATAGTTCACACTGCAACTGTCTTACCGGTATCAAGGGCTATTCTCTCCCTGAAATTATGGCATTTGTTTGCAAATAATCATTTTTTTCTACTGAAATACATAGTTTTGATATCATTTTGCCTATTTTATTGCAATTTTGTTTGGTGTGATAGGTTTTACTTTTTATTTTTGCAACTATGTTAAAATAAGCAACTTACCAAAACAAGATATTATGAGTGCCCCCAAAATTGAACTGACTTCCAGAGAAAAGGAAGTACTCGAATTGCTGTCAACAGGGTATAACAGCAAGGAAATTGGTGAAAAAATCTTTATTTCATCAAACACTGTGGAGTATCACCGCAAGCAGTTACTGCGCAAGACCAATTCACGCAACGTGGCTGAACTGATTGGTAAAGCATACCGAACAGGATTGTTAAAAATCAACGACTGACATCAATACCCTATCGTAAGAAACAAGGCTATGCCCCCGGGGTGTAGCCTATTATTTTGTCCTATTGCCAACCCGAGGACATATTTTGAGAACTGAACAAAATGATATGGACCCCAAGAGTTTGTTCCAACTCTTCAGGGTCCACATCGTTCTTCTCATCACAGCCAAGGTGTCAAAACACGATGGCCAGTGGCAGGAGTGGCTTACTTCTTCTCCTTGAGCAGGTCGCGGATATCGGTAAGCAGTTCTTCCTGAGTGGGGCCAGCGGGTGCCTCGGGCTCTTCCTTCTTGGGCATGAGTTTGTTCATAGCCTTAACCATCAAGAAGATACAGAAGGCAACAATCAAGAAGTCCACGACATTCTGGATGAAATTGCCATACTTAAGAACTGCAGCGCTATCACCTTCACCAATCTTGAGAGCCAGACCGTTGGCGAAATCCAGACCTCCAGTCAATTTACTGATAACAGGCATCAGCACATCATCAACCAGCGAGGTGACGATTTTGCCGAAAGCACCACCGATGATAACACCGACAGCCATGTCCATCACGTTGCCCTTCATGGCAAACTCCTTAAACTCTTTAATAAAACCCATAATTTTACAGTTTTAAAAAATTAATATTATTATATAATACAATCATTTCGAGTATTAAACAATCTTAATTGTGCAGCAAAACAAGCAATTTGCCATTCAAAGTCAACATCATATCAAAAATTTAGTTAACTTTGCAGTCGCAATAGCGACTGATATGCCAGTTCCACCATTGCAAAGATAGTAAAAAATTGAACTAATAGTTATATAACTACATTATTTTTTAAAATTCATTAAAAAAAGCATTATGGAGAAAATTAAAATCGGTATTAATGGATTCGGACGTATCGGACGTTTCGTGTTCCGCTCGGCTTTTGAGCCTGAGAATGTAAACGACATCGAGGTGGTAGGTATCAATGACCTGCTCGACGTTGACTACATGGCCTATATGCTCAAGTATGACACCATGCACGGTCGCTTCGACGGTACCGTGGATTATGACCTGGAGAAGAAGGAACTCATCGTCAACGGTCAGCACATCCACATCTACGCCGAGAAGGAAGCCCAGAACATCCCCTGGGGCGAGATCGGTGCCGAGTACATCGTTGAGTCCACCGGTTTCTACCTGACCATGGACCGCGCCGAGCAGCACCTGAAGGCTGGTGCCAAGTACGTGGTTCTGTCGGCTCCCAGCAAGAAGGGTGACGACGGTCGCCAGGCTGACATGTTCGTTTGCGGTGTCAACACCGACAAGTATGCAGGCCAGACCATCGTCAGCAACGCAAGTTGCACCACCAACTGCTTGGCTCCCATCGCCAAGGTGTTGAACGACAGTTTCGGCATCGAGAGCGGTCTGATGACCACCGTTCACTCGGTAACCGCTACCCAGCGCACCGTTGACGGTCCCAGCGCTAAGGATTGGCGCGGTGGCCGTGCCGCTTGCGGCAACATCATCCCCAGTTCGACTGGTGCTGCCAAGGCAGTAGGTAAAGTCATCCCCGAACTCGACGGCAAACTCACCGGCATCTCGATGCGCGTCCCCACCCTCGACGTATCGGTTGTTGACCTGACCGTGAACCTCAAGAACCCCGCCACCAAGGAGGACATCTGCGCTGCCATGAAGAAGGCCAGCGAGGGCGAACTCAAGGGTATCCTGGGTTACACCGAGGACAAGGTTGTCAGCAGCGACTTCCTGGGTTGCCCGCTGACCTCGATCTTTGATGCCGACGCCGGTGTTTACCTCACCGACAAGTTCGTCAAGGTGGTTTCCTGGTACGACAACGAGATCGGCTACAGCCACAAGATGCTCGACCTCATCAAGGTGATGAAGAAGCACAACGGCTAATCAGCCCATCTGTTGCAACGCTAAAGTCCCCGCAACGGCCAGCAGGCCATTGTGGGGATTTTTTCATAAAAAAATGATAAAAAATTTGGAATATCGGTTTGCTATGGCTTAACTTTGTAACCAACAATACTATTATTATTAACCATTTAATTAAATCAAATCACGACAATGAAGAAATGGAAATGCAATGTGTGTGGTTACATCCACGAGGGTGACACACCTCCCGACGAGTGCCCGCTGTGCGGAGTAGGACCCGAGGACTTTGAGGAAGTCACCGAGTAAGACACACCGCCACTTCACTCAACCTTTTTTTAATCAACAAGCATCTGTTTAACTTAATTCTTTTTCTATAACGACTATCATCTGATCAATTATGGCTAAAAAATGGATCTGCACCGTGTGCGGTTACGTACACGAGGGTGACACCCCTCCCGAGAAATGTCCGCAGTGTAAACAACCCGCCGAGAAGTTCAAAGAACTCAAGGAAGACGAGGAAGTAACCTATGCCGCCGAGCACGTTATCGGTGTTGCCAAGGGTGTTGACCCCGAAATCCTTGCCGGACTCAAGGCGCACTTCGAGGGCGAATGCTCCGAGGTGGGTATGTATCTGGCCATGTCGCGCCAGGCCGACCGCGAGGGCTATCCCGAGGTAGCCGAGGCATTCAAGCGCTATGCCTTTGAGGAGGCTGAGCACGCCGCCAAGTTCGCCGAGTTGCTCGGCGAGGTGGTTTGGGACACCAAGACCAACCTCGAGAAGCGCATGGCAGCCGAGGCCGGCGCATGCGAGGACAAGTTCCGCATCGCCAAACTCGCCAAGGCCCAGAACCTCGACGCCATCCACGACACCGTTCACGAGATGGCACGCGACGAGGCACGCCACGGACAGGGCTTCACCGGCCTGTATAACCGCTTCTTCAAGAAGTAAGGCACGCCACCGCATCAACCGTAAAACGGCCGCCCGGGACATCCCAAGCGGCCGTTTTCGCGTCTGCGGTTAACCCATCCACCGGGTTAGGTTCCCAGCGGGAGTAGAGCCACACATTATAATATAAGAATCGCCCGAGCGCAATTGCTCGGGCGATTCTTGTACTCCCGCTGAGTACAAAACCCACCTTTTCAATGTGACAACAAAAGACATGAAAAGCCATAAAATGACTAAAAAACAAGATTTTACAATATCTATTGTCATCGGCTATTTTCCATATATTATCAAGCAATAGCATGTTGTCATCAAATTTTATCCCCTTTTTTACACCCCGATAACTAATTGTAAATAAATAAGTTTATATGATTTCTATGGTCTACTGTGCGGCACATGACAGTGCAAAGTGTTCAAAATGTCGCTTTTTTTGTCCTATATAGCATTTTTTCAATAAAAAATGTTGTGTTCTCTATTTTACACCCCAATAAATGACTATATTTGCCAACAAATAATAATAACTGACATTATGAGTAGAGCAAGATTAAACAAAGAGTGGTTCAAGAACAACCGAACCGACAACCCCAAGTTGATGACCAAGCCGTTAAAGAACGGTACCGAGAGCATCTATTTGTACTACGTCTATGGCTACACCCAGGACATCGACGGCACGGGCAAAGTAGTTACCAAAGTAGATAGAAAAAAAGAGTTTCTGCGTTTGTATCTGATCAGCAAGCCCAGCACCCCTTTTGAGAAAAAACAAAATGAAGAGGTCATTAAATTGGCTATTCAGATAAAGAACGAGCGCGGGCAGCAGGTGCTGGAAGACAAAGAGGGGTACCGGGTAAAGCCGAACAACAAGGTAGATTTTTTCGCGTATGCCCAAGACTACATCAACGCTTACAATAAAGCCGACATCAGAGTTGTGGAGATGGCAATGCGCGATTTTAGAAAATTCATAACTGAGCACTACCCCCGCCATGCCAATAAGATTGAGCCCAAGCGCATGACAACCGACATGATGAAACAATTTGCTGAATATCTCAAAGACACCCACCGGGGTACGGGTGTGCATAGCGTTTACCAGCGGTTTAAGAAAATTATCAATCAAGGTGTAGAAGACGGCATCTTCACTAAGAGCCCATGCCGCGGTGTTAGCGTCGAGCGCAACGAGGACATGCTGCTAAAAGACGTACTGACACAAGAAGAGATTGCACAATTATTTGCAACGCACTACCCCAGGGAGAACCCCGAAATTAGGCGGGCATTTGCGCTGACATGTTTCTGCGGTATTCGGTTCTGCGACATCAACAACCTGCGGTTTTCTGACATTGACTATAGCAACCGTTTGCTGCAGTTCAGACAGTCCAAGACGGGCAAGGGGGTCACAATTCAGTTAAACGATACCACATTATATATAATAGGTATTAAACCCCAGGGTGCAGAAGATGATTATATTTTCCACCTGCCGTCATCAACCATGTGTTTAAAAGCACTGCGGAATTGGACCAAACGGGCTGGCATCGATAAGCACATCACATGGCACTGCGGGCGGCACAGTTTTGCCACAAACATTCTGACAAACGGTGCTAACATCAAAGTAGTGGCAGAACTGATGGGGCATTCTACTATAACCTATACCCAGGTGTATGCACGGGCATTGGACCAGGAAAAGAAGAGAGCATTAGACAGTCTTCAAGCAATAGACATCAACAACATCTGATATCATGGAAGATAACGAGAACAAACAAGTTGGGACACCTGCAGAAGAGGTGCAGCGCGTGAAGACTGAGAGTGCCCGGTGCTTAGATCATCTCAAATGTGCGCTGCTGGTTCACAAGTTAGCCGGGACTGATGATGCTATCACGGCACTGCGGCTGATAGGTGACTATTTCCAGGGCGAAAAATCAGCGACGGATTATTCATTAGATGACACTAAAGAATTATTCAACACCGCTGATGAGGGGTTACTGTTCCCACAATTGGAGATTGCAGTGCGGCATGAGATTAAAAAGAAGATACGCGACGCGGACCAGCGGGCGCGGGCTGAGCACTATGTTACTGTGTACATGGAGCGGTGGCAGACCTACGGTGCCGGCAGTGCATCTGATGGTCTATGGCTCCCGGCTGGCATGGAACAATACCGCGGCAAATTGAATAGCGAACGGGCACAAAAGTATTTCCCTATTGCAATAGACCACGGCATCATTTCAATTAATAATGACCGTAAGGGTTACCGAAGAAATGAAAAGAATGGAGTAACCAAACGATTATTAGCATATTTTCTAATGCGGGTTTATCTACCTACCCAGCGAGGTATTTTTCCCGGCACTGCAGTAGATAAACTATTCAATGAAAAACGCATCGGTACTGTGATTAATAAACTGCTATCCATTTATACAGGCGGTGCTCCACCAGGGCATGAAATGATAGATAAGATATTCAGTAATTAGGCATTTGTTATGGGTGACAATTTTTGTCACCTTTTTTGTCACCCTTTTATCACCCCTTTTAATGTCAGATTCGGGCTTATTTTGCACACCTGCATTTGCAAAAGCAGATACCAATGCCCAAAGGTTTTAGAGGGCAATAATAATATATTTAAAATGTGCGACAAAGATTTAATGACAGTGATAGCAGATAGGGTGGCTATCAACACTAAAGAGGTTTGGACCATTGAAGACACCGCGACGTACACCGGGCTGAGCAAGTCACAGTTGTACAAATTAGCCCAGGCGCATGTGCTCCCGTATAGCAAGCCCAGCGGCAAGGTTATTTTCTTCAAGCGTGAAGACGTGATCAGTTGGCTACTGTCGAACCGCTACGCATCGGCAGAAGAGATTGCAGACACGGCACTGCAGATGACTAAACGTGCGGGGAGTGGTGCAAGATGAAAGACACACCTGCTAACATGGAAGAGGTTCTGCGCTATTGGCACTACCCCGAGCACCGGGCACACATGCGGCTGGTAGCAGGGCGCATGACACTGCGGCTGGCATGGTTCAGCGTCACTGTGCTATGCCGTTTCGGCTGGAACCGCGACACCATGTGTTTTCTGCGCTATCTATGGACTAAAGAAAAGGAGAGATGACCATGACACAAGAGAAGAAAACCCGCACTGTGGCGGGTTCTATGAGTGATGACTGTGCGGGCGGCAGCGCACAGTGCAAAGATACACAAAACCCCGTAAACGAGCAAGAGGTGCGGCAGAATGATGACGGCATGTTCTCGCTACATCAGCCGCGAAAAATGCCGATAGACGGGCTACCAGCCCATGTGCAACAAATCATCAGAGAATATGCCGCGGCATTGGTGGCTCCCGTCGATTTTGTGGCGGCTGCGGTGCTGGTGGCAACAGCGACGGCTGCGGGCAAGAACTGCCAGGTAAAGACGGGCATCTATACTAATCACCCGAGCGGCTGGTATGCGCTTGTTGCTCCCAGCGGGTTTAACAAGTCTGAGCCCGTCAAGCAGGTGTTGCTCCCGTTTACCGAATTGGACCGCGGCAATTATCTGAGGTACCGGGAAGAGTTGACACAGTTGGAAGACGGGGACAACCGCGACGCGGTACATTGGGAACAAATCATCATCAGTGACATAACCCCCGAGGCAAGGAACCAGGCACTAATGCACAACCCGGTGCGGTTGCTATCTTACTGTGATGAACTGCAGGGCATGATGAACAATTTTTGCAGGTACAATAAGAGTGGCGAGGTGGAGCAATTACTGTCGATATGGAGTAATGCGGGCTACCCCGTGAACCGAAAGAAAGACATACCACTGTGCATCACTGACCCCTATATGAATATAATTGGCGGCATTCAGCCGTCGGTGCTCCCGTCAACATTCGGCAAACAGTTGCTAATGGGCAACGGCTGGAACCACCGATTTTTGTATGTCTACCCCGAGTTAGACAAAATCAGCAAACGAAAACCCAGGGAGATGAGCCCACGGGTGCATGACGCATGGCACCGCATGGTTAACAATTGGGTGCAATCCTATTCTGCAGTGCCGGAGAAATGCACGTTATCTGATGCTGCATGGCAGGTCTATGACCACTACTGCGACCTGATCATCGACAAAATCAACGCATCTGATGATGATTACCGACGCGGCATGTTGTCTAAGTTCAAAATCCATATTCTACGGCTGGCGGCAACGGTCCAGGTCATGTACGGTGGCGGGGACATATCGGGCGAAACCATGAGTTACTGTGAGCGTCTATGCGACTACTTTATCGAGTGTGCACGGGCTGTCCACGAAGACATAACATGCGACCAGCCGACCCGCGCCATTGGCAATGAAGAGTTAATCGGGGAAATATTCAGCCGATATGACGTTCAGAGCCAAAATGCACTTGCAGATGTTTTGCACATCAATCAATCAGTGATTAGTAGAGCACTTTATAAATACAAAAATGCAGGTAATAAGTCATAGGTCATTTTACTGCAATTCTCCCATTTTATGGGCATTTGTGACACTTATAGCCTATGACCTATGACCACAATAAAAACGAAAAATGGAAGATATTTTTAACATCAGAATATCGGTGTACAACGGTCTGCATGATAACGTCGGCACAGTTGCCACAATTCGGCAATTCTTGAATAGTACCAAACACATTGACGAGGTCATGCGGCTGCGACAAACCACCGACCCCGGGGAACGGCAGCGCATCAAGTCCAGCCTACCAGCCGCGACGCTTAGCGGCAGGTTCTGCCCGTCGCGGTCTGCATCAAATCTGATTGAACATAGCGGGCTGGTGTGTGTTGACATCGACGGCAAAGACAACCCCGGGCAGGGCATCATGGAGATGAAGACCAGGTTATCGAGGTGTAGAAACATAGCCTACATGGCACTGTCGGTCAGCGGGGGTGGCTTGTACTGTATTGTCCCTATCACATGCCCAGCGCATCACGGGGACCACGTCAGAGCACTGCAGCGTGACTTTTCCAAAATAGGCATCACGATAGACAAAGCATGCAAAGATGTGACCCGGCTGCGGGTGCTCAGTTATGATCCCGAACCGTACGAGAACCAGGCGGCAGAGCCATACAGTGCGACCTACCGAGAGCCGCGACGGGCATTTGTCCCCTACCGGGGTGCTGATGATACAATGCGACGGGTTGAAGATTTGGTCAAGACCTGCGAACTGCAGCACATCGACATAACCGACGGCTACGATAATTGGTTCAACATCGGTGCTGCGCTGGCATCATTGGGGGAACCGGGGCGGGAGTTCTACCACCGTCTATCAGCATTGAATGCTGGTTATAAGACTGCAGAATGTGACCGCAAGTTCGACAACCTGCTGAAGACCTGCGGGCGCATCGGCATCGGCACACTGTTTCATGTAGCCCAGGGGCACGGTGTGATTATCGGGCGCAAATCATTGTAAGAACAACACAATAACAATAGGAGATTTTCAACATGGGATTTAAGAAAGGTACATCGGGGAACCCCAACGGAAGACCCAAAGGTGCAAAAGACAAAGTCACACTGCGGGCTGCAGAGGTGCTGGCAAACATTGTCGAGGGTTACTATAGCGGACAGTTTGCAGATGATTTAGACGCAATGGAGCCCAGCGAGCGGGCAAAAGTGATGGGCAGCGTCGCGGGTTATGTGCTCCCAAAGCGTCAAGCGGTAAGCGTCGAACAGTCTATCGAATACGAATACCAGCGCATGGAGCAGTTGCTGCAGATAGACCCCGAGGGCATGACGGCTGAGTTAGCCCAGCGCATCGAGTACCTGCGGGCTGAGTTCAGCAAGTTACCCAGGCAGGGCACACAACCAGCACTTGAAATAAAGATGATCAGCACGGGTTTTGCCCCTGCAACAAGTGAAGATGAAATCAGAAAACGGGAGGGTTTTTAATGGAGTTGTTCAAGGTCAACAAAGAGTTGTTCATGGCTAACTGTAACCGCGACGTGCGCTATATCGTGAACCAGGGCGGCACCGGGAGCGGTAAGACCTACTGCATCATGCAGCGGCTAATTGCGCTGAGCATGGAACAAGACGGCATCATCATCACTGTTGCCGGGCAAGACCTGCCGAATCTAAAAGTAGGTGCTATCCGCGACACGCTGCACATCATCGGTGGCAACCGTTATCTATCGGGCTGGTTTGAGCATAACAAGAGCGACAACACATTCACGGGCAAAAACGGTTCAATTATTGAGTTCAAATCATACGCTGATGAACAAGACGCGAAGAGCGGCAAGCGTGATTATCTTTTCGTGAATGAAGCAAACGGCATGCAGTTCTCAGTCTTTTGGCAGTTGCAGATAAGAACCCGTGACCAGATCTTCATAGACTACAACCCGAGTGCGCGGTTTTGGGTGCATGACAACATCATCGGTGGCAGCGACTGTGCGCTGGTTATTAGCGACCACCGCGGCAACCAATTCTTGCCGGAAGATATGCACCGCGAAATAGAGGGCATCAGCGACCCCGAGTTGTGGAAAGTCTATGCCCGCGGCATGACGGGCAAGTTAACCGGGCTTGTTTTCCCGACATTTAACATCATCGACGCGGCACAGTACCCCACCGACGCGGCTACAAAAATGCGGGCATTGGGTTTAGACTTTGGGTTCTCCCAGGACTACTGCGCGCTGGAAGAGGTGCGGCTGGCACACGGGCAGTTGTGGATAGATGAGCACATCTATAGCCGGGGTTACACCAACACCGACATAGTGGAAGAGTGCAGACGGCGGGGCATCACGCGTCGCGACCTGATCATCGCGGACCAGGCAGAACCGAAGAGCATACAAGAATTAAAAAACGCGGGGTTATGGGTGCTCCCGTGCACCAAAGGGCGGGACAGTATAACATTTGGCATTGATTTGATGAAACGGTACACAATCAATGTTACCAGGCGGTCAACGGGCATCATCAATGAACTGAAACAGTATAAATGGCAGGTAGACCGCGACGGGAACCCCACCAACCAGCCCATAGACCGATATAATCACGGCATCGACAGTTGCCGCTATGCTATAACATACATGAAAGGGCATGAACGGCAGCAACCAGGTAGGGTACGCACCAGCGTTATACGTTTGTATTGAGGGAATAATTGTTTGCAGTTTTACATACTTGTTTGTAATTTGTTGGTAATCAGATAATTAAATGCGATATTATTTGGAAAAACAAGACATTTAGTTTTATCTTTGCGGCTGATAACGTCTAACTGATTAAATATTATAGATATGAGCAAGGAACAAACAACACCCAACGAGAATGCAGCCAAAGTACATAAGTTGCAGAAACAAGTCAATGAATTGCAAGCAGCGTTTGAAATCGAAAAGGACTGCAAGAATGTGGCTTACTATTTCATTTTGTCTAATGGTTTACTGTGGCAGTTCAAGTCGTTCTGCAGTCGCTACCGGGGCAATGCCTACCAGGACTGCCGGGAGCACATCAGAATAATGGCAGGTCAGTATATGAACCCCTGCGGGGGAGATGCTGAAACGGGGGCATAACCTGCAGACGGGTATAGAATGCAAAAAAAGGGGGCAAAAGTCCCCTTTTTTGTTATTTAATTCCCCTTTTTACACCCCGAGTGATGTAAAATGCTGATAATCAACAGTATTTTGTACTCCCGCTGGGAATCGAACCCAAATCTAAGGTTTAGGAAACCTCCATTCTATCCATTGAACTACAGGAGCATCAAATGCTATCGGCTGACGGCAATGGCTGTCGCCAGCCGATGCATTGTACTAATTACTTCTTGGTGCTTGCGAGAGCAGCCTCCTTCTTGTCGCTGCGACGGGCAATCCAGTAAGCCACGGGCGAAGCGATGAACAGAGACGAGCAGGTACCGAAGATAACACCGAGGATCATCGCGAAGATGAAACTGCGGATTGAAGCACCGCCCAGGAACAACATGATGAACAGCACGAGCAAGGTCGTGATAGAGGTCATCATCGTACGTGACAGGGTGCTGCACAATGCCTTGTTGAAGGTGGTGTAGAGGTCCTGCTTGGGATAGAGTTTGCGGTACTCACGCACACGGTCAAATACAACCACGGTATCGTTCACCTGATAACCGATAACGGTCAGGATAGCGGCGATAAAGGTCTGGTCAATCTCCATCGAGAAGGGCAGCAGGCCATGCAGGTTGTAGAAGCCGATTACCATGAATGCGGTGAATGCTACGGCAGCCAAAGCACCGATCGAGAACGCAACGTTGCGGAAACGGAGCAGAATGTACAGTGCCATAGCCAGCAGCGAGATGAGCACAGCCCATACGGCCTCGCGGGTCATATCGCTAGCGATGCTCGGGCCGACAACCTCACTCGAGATAACGCCCATATCCTCGTTGGACATGCTGAAGTCTTCCTTGCTCATCGAGCCAAGTTCGCTCTTCAGGCCAGTGTAGAGTTTGTCAAGGATCTCATCGCTGACACCCTCGCCGCCCTGATCAGCCTTGTAGTTGGTCGAGATGCGCACCTTGGTGTTGTTGTCAATCGTGATGACCTTGGTGATATAGGACTCGTTGCCGGTGCCCTTGAGCACGTCATTCAACTTAGCCTCCAGATCCTGGGTGACAACGGGATGGTCAAATTGTACCACATAGTTGCGGCCACCCGAGAAGTCGATACCGGGATTCAGACCACGCAGGCCGAACAGAGCAGCCATGAGGACGATGAGACCCAGCACGATGAAGGCGGTCTTCTTGGCAGCACCCATGAAGTCGAACGAGATGTTCTGCATCAGGTTGCGGGTGATCGGGGTGGTGAAGGTCATCTTGTCGAAGGTGCCCTTGTTCACGAAGTGCTCCATCACCAGACGGGTTGCGAACACGGCGGTGAAGAACGAGCAGCAAATACCGATTACCAGGGTAACGGCAAAACCGCGGATGGGACCAGAACCGAGCACAATCAGAATGGCACCGGTGATGATGGTTGTCAAGTTAGAGTCGAAGATGGCCGAGAATGCATTCTTGTAACCATCGCTGACGGCGGCCTTCAGGCCCTTACCGGCACGCAACTCCTCCTTACAACGCTCGAAGATAAGCACGTTGGCGTCCACCGCCATACCCAGCGTCAGTACGATACCGGCGATACCGGGCAGCGTCAGCACGCTCTGGAACGAGGCGAGGATACCGATGGTGAAGAACAGGTTCAGGATCAGACCCAAGTTGGCAATCATACCAGCCTGCCAGCCGTAGGTGCAAACCATGAAGATCATCAGCAGCACGAGGGCTACGACGAACGACCAGAGACCCTTCTCGATGGATTCCTTACCCAGCGACGGGCCAATCACGTTCTCACTGGCGATGTCGACACGTGCCACCATCTTACCGGACTGGAGCACGTTGGCAAGGTCGTTAGCCTCCTCGAGGGTGAACTGACCACTGATCTGCGAACGGCCACCAGTGATCCTGTCGTTAACATTAGGATAAGAGTAAACCTGGTCATCGAGCACGATGGCGATTGCCTTACCGACGTTGGCACCGGTGATACGGGCCCACTCGTGTGCACCATGGTCATTCATGGTCATCGATACGACCTGACCCTGCATGTTGTCAAACTCGCTCTCGGCGCGGGTTACGACCTCACCGGTCAGCACAGGCTGATTCTTAACGGTCTGCAGTGCAACCAGACCGAACACATCGGTAGTACCCTGAATGGGCTTCACTGTCCAAGCCAACTTCAGATCCTGAGGCAGGACGGTCTTAGCCACCTGCGAGTGGATGATCTTGTTGACTGCAGCGGTATCGATAGCCCTAACATTGCCCACAACAGGTGAGCGGCCGGCGCCATTGGCTGCCAGCATGTCAAAGTTGGCCATCTGAGCAAGGGTCAGTTCACCATTCTTGACAGGAGCCTTCTTGGCGGCATCGGCAGTAGCCTTGTTGGCACTGTCGGGCTTAGCAGCAGTCTGCTCAGCGGCCTTATTGGTGCTGTCGGGCTTAGCGGCAGTGGCCTGGTCGGCAGTCTGCTCGGCAGCCTGGTCGGCGGTGCTGGTCACGGTGTTGGCGCGAGCCTGGTCACTGAGTCGACGCAATCCATCAAGCACATCACTCAAAGTGTAGGTCTGATAGAACTCCAGGTTGGCGGTTCCCTGCAACAGTTTCTCAACACGCTCGGGTTCCTTCACACCGGGCAACTCAAGCAGGATGCGGCCGGTGTTGTTCGGCATTTTCTGGATATTGGGTTGAACTACACCGAAACGGTCGATACGGTTACGCAACACATTGTAGGAGTTGTCCACCATGGCTTCAACCTCCTTCTTGAGGAGTGTCTCAACCTCAGCCTCGGTAGCATTGGGTTTCTCCTTGATACTCTCCATGCTACGGAAAATCTGAGCCAAATTGCCCTTGGGGTCCAACTTCTTGTACTCCTTGCAGAAGGAGCCTACGAAGTCGCTTTGCGAAACCTGGTTCTTCGACACGTTGTCGATGGCCTGGTTGAATTTGGGATCTTCATTGTTGTTCGACAGAGCGCGCAGGATATCGGGGACCGAAATCTGCAGGATGACGTTCATACCACCCTTCAAGTCAAGGCCGAGGCCCAACTCTTTCTCACGAACTTGCTGGAAAGTGTAACCTTTGTTAAAGAAATGTGATAACAAGAGAGGGTAAACCTTCTTGTCGGCGATAGAATCCAGATAACCATTGAGTGCGGTCATGTACAGTTTGTTGCTGGTGTCAGGACTCTTGATGCCGGCAACGGCGAGAGCCTTCTTCTCGGCCTTGTCCTGGTAATGGTTGCTCACAAACGTGAAGCCCAGGTAGAAGGCACAAATAACCAACAGTGCAATGGTAAGGATTCTGATAAAACCTTTAGTTTGCATTTTGTGTTAATTATTTAATTAAAATTTGTTAATTTTCGTTTCATTTGACTTTTTCAGCCTGCAAATATACATCATTTTCTTCAAGTGAGGCATAAAAAAAATAAGATTTTCGTTCCCACCTTATTTATTTTAAGGCAAATAAGCCGTTTTTAGCCTGATTTTCTACCCAAAACAGGCATTCTGCCTCAAAGACACGACAAGTGGCGGAGTCAAAACCTTGTTCTCCGCCACATCGCTAAATTACTTTTTTTCAGTGTTCGTTTTAACTTTCCAGTCCCTGGTCGATGCCGCGCTTCAGAGCCTCGACATAGTTGTTGATGCGTTCCATCTCCTTGGGAATCTGGATGCGCTGCGGGCAATGTTCCACACACTGGCCGCACCCGATGCAGTGATCGGCCTGTCGCAACCTGGGCACGCTGCGGTCATAGCCGATGAGGAAGGCACGGCGGGCACGGGCGTAGTCGGGATCCTTGCGGTCGCGCGTGAGGTTGCCCTCGGCGATGCACTTGTTGTAGTGGGTGAGCACACCGGGGATGTCGATGCCGTAGGGACACGGCATGCAGTACTTGCAGTCGTTGCACGGGATGGTGTTGTAGCCGACAATCTCCTCGGCCACACCATAGAGGAACTCCTTGTCCTCGTCGGTGAGTTCCTCCAGCGGGCAATAGGTGCACAGGTTCTCCTTGAGGTGCTCCATATAGGTCATGCCGCTCAGCACGGTGAGCACGCGGGGGAAGGAGCCAGCAAAGCGGAACGCCCACGAGGCCAGCGTGCGCCCGGGGTCACGGGCAAGAATTTTGCGGGCCAACGGCTGCGGCAGCGAGGCCAGGCGGCCGCCCAGCAGCGGCTCCATGATGACGGCGGGGATGCCGCGCTTGTCAAGTTCGGCATACAGGTACTCGGCATTGGTGTTCTCCTCGTTGATTTCCTTGGCATGCTTCCAGTCGAGGTAATTCAACTCGATCTGCACAAAGTCCCACTTGTATTTGTCGTGGTTGGCCAGCAGATGGTCGAACACGGCGATTTCGCCATGATAGGAGAATCCCAGGTTGCGGATAACGCCCTTCTCGCGCTGCTCCATGAGGTAGTCCAGGATGCCATTGTAGATGTAGCGCTGCCTGAACAGTTCCATGGCCTCCTCACCGGTGCCGCCACCGATGGAGTGCAGCAGCATGTAGTCGATATAGTCGACCTGCAGTTCCTTGAGCGAGTTCTGGAACATCTGGATGCTGGCCTCACGGGTCTGGGTCTCGGGGGCGAAGTTGGACAGTTTGGTGGCAATGAAGTACTCATCGCGCTTGTGGCGGCTCAGGGCGATGCCCGTGGCATGCTCGCTCAGGCCCTTGCAATAGGCTGGCGACGTGTCAAAGTAGTTCACGCCGTGCTCGATGGCATAGTCCACCTGCTTGTTGACCATTTCCTGGTCGATCTCAGTATCGTTGTCACGGCCGAAGGGCTTACCGTTGGTGGCCGGCAAGCGCATCATGCCGTAGCCCAGGATAGAGACTTTCTCCTTGGTCTTGGGATTCTCGCGATAGGTCATCTTGCCCACAGGAGGCTCCTGGTTGGCGGCGCCGGGGCCGTTCCCTCTCGAGCATCCCACGATAGTCGGCGCCGCAATGGTGGCGGTGCCCAGGCCCAACGCCTTGAGGAATGTGCGGCGGCTCAGCGACTTGCCGCCCTTGTTGTCGTTATGCTTGTTGTCGTTCATATCATTGTCAATCTGAGTGGAATAAACTAACCGCTAAAGGCTAATCGGTGAAGGCTAAATCTCCCTCTGCATCTCGTGGCCTTCGACATAGATGGCACTGAACGGGCGCGACGGGCACACATACTCGCACGTGCCGCAGCCGATGCACATGGCACTGTTCACGGCGGGCACCATGGGCGAGGTGTCGTCGTCAGGATTGCTGGGAACCATCATAATGGCACCGGTGGGACAGTGACGGGCACAGTTGCCGCAATTAACGCCGTCCTTGAGAATCAAGCAATTTTCCTTGACCCACACGGCATGGCCGATCATCGTCGACGACTTCTCGTCGACGGTAATGGGCTTGATGGCGCCCGTGGGACACACGCTGGAGCACACCACACACTCGGGACGGCATGCACCGCGCTCAAAACTGAGTTCGGGCTGCATGAGTCTCGACGGGTCGCTCGAGGGACGCAGCACGCCGTTGGGGCACTTGGCCACGCACAACTGGCAGGCGGTGCAGTGCTGAGCGAAATGCTTGGCGCTCACCGAGCCGGGAGGGTTGATGGGCGTCGAGCGCTTATAGGGTTTCTTGTCCTCGATCACGGCAAGACCGCCGTCCACCTTCTTGGCCGCCTGGGCCAGTGCGACGTCGGCGCCCACGATGGCGGCACCCACGAGGAACGCACGGCGGGCATTGTCGGTGGCAGGCTTGTCGTCGGTGGCGGGCTCAACGGGCTGGGCCGAAGCCTTGGGGTGCCCATAGTGCAGGGCGCCGAAGTTACATTTCTCCAGACAGTTGCCACAGGTCACGCAGCGCGTGTAATCCACCTTGCGCGTCTTGAAGTCGATGCACGAAGCCTTGCAGTTCTTGGTGCACAGGCCGCACGACTTGCACTTGTCGGCCTCAAAGTAGACCTTGAACCACGAGAAGCGGGCCAACTGGGCGAGGATGGTGCCCACGGGGCAGATGGTGTTGCAGTAGGTGCGTCCACCACGCCATGCCAGCACCACGATGATGATAAACGTCGCCAGGGCGATGAGGAAGGTGGGCAGGCTCTTGATCCACACGTCAACACCGTAGAAGGTGTAACTGTCCATGCGCTCGGCCACCGCGGCCAGCAGGTTGTTGCACCACTGGTAGACGGGCAGCAGCAGGTTGGTCACCATGCGGCCATAACTGCTGTAGGGCGCCAACAGGGCCACCAGCGCATGAATCCCGGCGACAAATGCGGCGATGAACACCACCAGCACGCCGTAGCGCAGCCAGCGCTTCTCGGGACTCGACGTGAAGCGGTTCTTCTTGCGCTTACCGTGAATCCACGACACGATGTCCTGGAAGATGCCCAGCGGGCAAATCACCGAGCAGTAGATGCGGCCGCACACGAGCGTCAGCAGCACGAGGGCCACGATGACCACCACGTTGAGCGCCAGCAGCGCCGGCAGAAACTGGATTTGGGCCGTCCACCCCAGGAAACGGTGAAGCGTACCGCTCACATCAAGAAACAGCAGCGTCACCATGACCATCATGATGGCGGCCAATGCTATGCGGATTTTTCTTAGCATAATGATTCAGTGAATGATTATTAGTTGATTGCGCAAAGTTAGTGAAAAAAAAAGATAATAGCCAAGAGGCAGTGCATTTTTACCTGCTGATTTCCACATATTATAAAAAAATAAACACCCCGTTTCACAACGCGGTGTCCATTTAGGATGAATAGTATTAATATTTCCAACTTTGCTGCAAAGTTACGGCTATTCTGCATACTGAGCAAATCTTAACTGTCAAAAATTGTTATATTAAGTTAATTGATTTCGGTAGGGCTAAATCAGACAGGGCACCCCAAAATTGGAGTGCCCTGTACCGTATGAAATCTGCTATCGGTTATTGGGCCGACAAGATCATGTCGATAAGTGCATTGATGTCGCTCAAGCCAATCTCGCCGTCGCCGTTCACATCGGCACGGCCCAGAGTACCGCTATCGGTATTATTGCCCTGGATGACAGCAATAATCACGTTCACGTCGCTGATGCTCACTTCGCCGTCGTTGTTCACGTCACCCTTCACGGGCTCGGGCCACATGTCCTTGTAGTACAACTTGATGTCATCAAGGTAGCAAGGCTGCTTGGCGTGGCCACCCGTCTGGTTGAATCGCAGCATGATGGGCTTGTCGATGGGCAGGGCAACCGCCGCCGTTCCCTTGGCGCCTGCGGCAATGGTAATTGTGCCCTCGGCAGGTGCAACCCAGGTTGCGCCGCCATCCACCGAGTAGGAGAACTTGAACCTGGCTTCGGTGTTCGTGGGGTTGAATACCTGATAGTTGACCATATAGGGGATGATCTTCAGCGGGGCCGACGAGGTGATCTGGCTCGGCTTCTTCATGGCTACGGCAAGGCTGCCGTTGCACTGGCCTTCCTCAGGAGAAGCCACCGCGCACTTCACAAAGTCCCAATCACAATAGATTCCCTGGACACCCTGGGCACTCTGGTCTTCGGTGACGGGCATCTGCTCAAAGCCCTCGATGATGGTGACAATCGAGGTGTCGGCAACCAGGTTGAACTTAATCAAGCCGTTCTCCTCGGCAATGTCCATGATGCTGAACTCGTTGAAGTTGTGATCCCACGTTAGCAGGCTGGGGTTGGTGAAGTTGGTGATCGACGTCACGCCGGAGGTGCCGGGGAAGGGGTCACTGGCACTGTCATCGCCTGAATAGTAGGCGCGCAGCAGTTCATAATACATGCGGTTGGGGTTACAGTTCACCTCATTGCTCCACCACACGCGGGCATCGGTGGAGTCGACACGGGCAACCATCATGCCGTGGCCCGGCAGATAGCGGTCCCATTTACCGGCCTGGCGGTTCTCGATGAGGAAGAACTCGTCTTGGTTAGGCGTATTCAGGCGATAGCCCACATTGCTGATGTCCAGCGGCTCCAGAACATAGTCACCACCAGCATCAAGCAGCACGGGATCGGTGAAGCCCAGGGCATAGCGCTCATAGGTGCTGTAGCCCACGGGGTTGCGGCCGAAGTTGTTGCCGCTGCCGCCAGCCATCACCGACCAGGCGCCGGGATTGCGGCTCTCGCCGCCGCTGCCGCTGTAATCGGTGTCGTACAGGTCAGGCAGACCCAGCACATGACCGAACTCATGGCAGAAGGTGCCGATGCCGTTCACGTCAGAGTAATACCCTTCCCAACCGGCAATCTCGGTCGAGCAGGCATACAGGCCGAAGCCCACGCCGTCATGGGCAGGCGAGCGCCACAGGTAATACATGTGGGGCCACAGGTACTCCTGGTTATTGCCGCTGTAGTTGGCCGAAAAGCCTGCCACCAGGAAGAACACCATGTCAACCTCGCCGTCGCCATCGCTGTCATACTGGCTGAAATCCACCTCATCGTCGACAGCGGCAAGGGCGGCATTGAACACGGCCTCGGCGTTGGAGGTACCCTGGGGGTAGGTGCACGGGAAGTTCACGTTCACGGGGCCTACCACGTCAAACACGGGGTCAAAAATCTGGTTGGAGTTATCATAGAAGTAATCACGCACGCTGCCGGTCATATTCACATGGCGACCGTTCAGGGTGTAACCCGTGTAGTTGTGGGTGTTGACCATATCGTCATAAAATTCATTGGCATTGTTCATCGAGAAACGCTTGTTGGTGTAATTGATCAGGATGATCAAGCCACGGAAGTTGTCATAGTCCATCATGCCCTCGGCTCCCACACGGTGCATCGCGCCGTTGCGGCTGGCCATCATGCGGCGGCCGGTTGCTGCCATTGTTTCACCGGTCAGCCCCTTGGGAATGCCGGCAAGAGCCGACCTGTCGGCGGCACTGCGCTGGGCGGCATCACGGGCGATACGGTCGCCAGGCACCAAGCGGTCACCGTCCAGGCGAGCATAGGTGTAATAGCCTGCGGCATTCTTGAGCACGGTGTAACCGTCGGCCGTGGTGGTGAAGTGGAAAAACTCGTCACCATGCAGGCTGATCGTCAATGTCGTCCCGTCGGGCTGCGTCACCTTGATGGGGGTCGGGTCGGCAGGAACGGCGCGTGCCACCAGGCACACCAGGGCCAACACTGCCAATACTAAACTTTTTCTCATAACTCTCTACTTTGTTTTATACTTGAGATGGTGGTTAATAAATTCTATATCTGAAGACCTCAACTCAGGATGATGTCGATAACGGCATTGACGTCGGCGATATTCACCTCATCGTCTTCGTTCACGTCACCCGAGGATGTCGGCTGACCCGACAGAATCATGCTGATCAGCGCGTTGATGTCGGCGATGTTCACCTCGCCGTCGCCGTTCACGTCACCCTTGACGCTGCCACCACCCTCAGAGTAGTAGAGCGTGAAGTTGTCCACATAGACGGTCTTGTCCTTGGTTGCCGACTGGTAGACGCGGAACTGGGCGTTCTGGCGCTCGTTCAGGTTCAACGACCAGTAGCAGGTGGAAACGGTGCCCTTGGCCACCTCGGCCGCAGCATTGCCAGCGGGGGTCATTGCCTTAATCCAGTTCTGGCCACCGTCAAGCGAATATTCGAGCGAGAAGCGTGCCACGCTGGTGCTCGTGTTGAACACGTCGATGCTGGCCATGTAGAAGTTGTTGTTCACAGGAGTCGTCGAGTAGAACTGGCTCGGAGCCTTCATCAATACGCTGTTGACGCCGTCGGCCTTGCCCTCGCCGGGAGCACGAACACCCGACTTGACAAACGTCCAGTTGGCAAACTCGCCTTCCACATTGGCCTCGTTGGTTGTGGTGGTCACAGGCATATTCTCGAAGTCCTCGACCAGGCGGTCGATGTCGCCGTCATCTACTACGGTGAACGAGATCAAACCGTCGGCCTCGCTGATGCCCACGATATTGTATGCGTTGGCATAGCCGCCCCACGTCTTCAGGCTCGGGTGCGTGTCGTTGGTCAGCATCGGGTTGCCCGACGAGCCGGGGAACGGGTCGCTGCCCAGGTCGCCCTCAGTGGTGTTGCCTGCACGCAACAACTCGAAATACATGTGGTCGGGGTTACAGTTCACCTTGTTCTGGGACCAGATGCTCGTGTTGGTGCTGTCGACGCGCGTCACCAGCATACCGTGGCCGGGCAGGTAGGTATCCCAACCGGTCTTCTGGCGATTCTCAATGGCAAAGAACTCATTGGCCACGGGAGTGCGCAGGATGTAGCCCTCGCGTGACGTGTTCACAGCCTCCAGCGTGTAATTGCCGGGAGCGGTGATGGTCTTGGGACGGGCCCAACCCAGGGCATAACGCTCATAGAAGGAGTAACCTGCAGGTGTGCGGCCATAATTATGGTCGGCACCGCCCGCCATCACGTCCCACTGGCCGGGATTGTGGCTCTCGCCACCACTCTGTGAATAGTCGGTGTCATAGAAGTCGGGCAGACCCAGCACGTGGCTGAACTCATGGCTGATGGTACCGATGGCCTCAACGACAACCGATGAGGGAGAACTCTCCCAGCCGTAGAGTTCGGTAGAACTGGCATAGCGGTCTATCCAGATGCCGTCATACGAGATATAGTATCCCGACAGGTTGGATGCATGAGGCCACAGGTAGCCCGAGTTGTTGCCGCTGTAACTCGACGAATAGCCGGCTACAAGGAAATAGACCATATCCAGACGACCGTCGCCGTTGTTGTCATAGCGGGTAAAGTCCACATCGGCATTGGCATCCTGAAGCGCCGTGCGGAAGATCGACGCGGAGTAGCGCTGGCACTGCAGCGACGTGCGCGACGAGTGGTAAGGGCCATACACGTCGAACGGGGGAGCAAACACACCGTTTGACTGGTCGTTGAAGTAGTCACGCACACTGCCGGTGCAGTTCACGGTGCGGCCCGTCACGGGGTCTACATAGCCCGTGAGGTCAGGCGTGCTGAACATCTCGGTATAGAATTCCTTAGGATTCTCGGCGGCGAACGTCCTGTCGGTGAAGTCAATCAGAATCACCAGGCCACGGAAGTTCTCGAAGTCAAAATTCGACAGGTCCACATTGCGCTTCACGCGTTGAACGTGGGCATGGCCCACCTCATTCTCGTCGACCATACGCTTGTCGATACCCTGCAGGAAAGCCTGCTCGATAGCGCCACGCCTGCCGGCATCGTGGGCCAGCACATTGCTCGCCTTCAACGACATGCCGTCGCGCTCGGCATACACATAGGCGCCGTCTTCGGTCTGTACCAACGTGTAACCGTCGGCCGTCACGTTGAAGTGGTAAAATTCGTCACCCACCAGTTCAATTGTCAGCAACGTGCCATCGGGCTGAGGCACCTTAGCCTGACCGCGGTGAGCCGGGATAGCAAATGCCTGAACACTCACAAGGGCTGCCAGCAACAGCAGCGCAATAGTCAATTTCCTCATTACTTTTTGTAGTTTATTTAGTTTTTAAGTTTCGGTCCGCAAAAAATCTGCCGCAGATCAGCATGTGATGCGGCAGCCCTTAACAATTAGAGCCCGCAAATTTACACCTTATTTTTCGCTTGACATATAAAAAAATGGTTAAATGTTCCGTTTTCAGCCGATTTTGAGCCGTTTTTGATGGATTTTCGACAAAAAAACTGTACCTTTGTTTCCTCCATTTAAAACACTGACCAAAAAGATAAAGGGGCCGAGGTTCAATAGGTACGGCCCTTTAAAAAAGATGTTTTAAGGTTTACAATGGGTGGCCCCGTCGAGACGACGGGGCCACTTCCGTGTGACAATGCGCCCAGCATGCTCATCTCTAACACCTTACAAAACGCTCAAAAATTGAATGTTCCACGACTGATTGACATCAATCTGTTTTTATCAACATTTGCACGATTTTATCGAATTTTTTCACCATTTATTGAACAAAATAGTGTTACCTTTGCAGCCGTGAAACATTTTTGAAAATCCAAAGCAACGATGGGAAAAATCATCGCCATAGCCAATCAAAAGGGGGGCGTGGGCAAAACCACCACCTCGATTAACCTGTCGGCCGCACTGGCCGACTGCGGACAGCGCGTGCTGCTCATCGACGCCGACCCCCAGGCCAATGCCACCTCGGGACTCGGCATCGAGCCCAAGCAGATGCCGTCCACCATCTATGAATGCCTCGTCGACGACTACCCCATGCGCAGCGCCACGGTAGACACCTGTGTCGACAGGCTGCAACTGCTCGGGTCGCGCATCGACCTCGTGGGGGCAGAACTCGAACTCGTTGAACGCCAGGGGCGTGAGCACGTGCTCAAGAACGCCATCAAGGACGTCATCGACGACTATGACTTCATCATTATCGACTGCAGCCCGTCGCTGGGACTGATTACCGTCAATGCCCTCACTGCAGCCGACAGTGTCATCATACCCGTTCAAGCCGAGTACTTCGCCCTCGAAGGCATCAGCAAACTGCTCAACACCATACGCATCATCAAGGGGAAACTCAATGCGTCACTGCGCATCGAGGGATTCCTGCTCACGATGTATGACGCCCGCCTGAGGCTGGCCAACGAAATCTTCGAGGAACTGAAGGGTCACTTCGGCGACATGGTGTTCAACACCGTCATCCCGCGCAATATCCGCATCAGCGAGGCACCCAGCCACGGCGTGCCGGTCACCATCTATGACCCGGACTGCCGCGGCACGGCCAGCCATATCCAACTGGCACGGGAAATCATTCAACGCTACCAAAACAACGATAAATAATAAGACATCATGAAACGTAAGTCTCTGGGCCGGGGAATCGGCTCGCTCATCTCGATGGACGACATCCAGACCGAGGGCTCATCGGCCATCAACCAGATTGCCATCAACAACATCTCGCCCAACCCTGAACAACCGCGACAGACCTTTGACGAGGAAGCACTCGAGGAACTCGCTGCAAGCATCAGGGAACTGGGCATCATCCAGCCGCTGACCCTGCGCTCGACAGGCGACGGGAACTACCAGATCATCTCAGGTGAACGCCGTTACCGCGCCGCCGTGCTCGCCGGACTGCAGTCGGTTCCCGCCTACATCCGTACGGCCAACGACAGCGAAATGACCGAGATGGCGCTTATCGAGAACATCCAGCGCGAAGACCTCAACGCCATCGAGATTGCACTCACGTTCCGCAAACTCATCGACCAGTACAACCTCACGCAGGAACGCCTCAGCGAGCGCATCGGCAAGAAACGCGCCACCATCGCCAACTTCCTGCGACTGCTCAAACTGCCCGCCGAGGTGCAACTGGGACTGCAGGACCACACCCTCGATATGGGACACGCACGCGCCATGCTGTCGCTCGACGAGCCGAAACTTCAGTTAAAATTATATAATGAAACCATTAAAAAAGGTTTATCCGTCAGGCAGGTCGAGCAGCGCGCCAAGCAGATGCAGCAAGATGCCGGCAATGCTAACAAGGGACAACAAGAGGAAACCAAGCGCCTGAAAACCAAAGATTTGGAAATTATGCAGAACCATCTGGCTTCGGCATTCGGCGTTCCCGTCAAGTTCACCTGTGACCGGGCCGGTAAAGGAAAAATAACATTCCCCTTCACTACCGAGGACGAACTGAAGAGAATTATTCGTATCTTTGACAATTTGAAAAATGCGTGAACCGCTCCCGACGTGCTGCCCTTGACGACATATTGCACAAGATGGCACAGCCTTGCTGTCGCCCTGTTGCTGTGCCTGATGTGGTTCGGCCCTGCCGCTGTGGCCCAAGAGGTCACCACGGCTGACACCGTCCCCACCAAGGCCACCCTGGGACACCACGAGCGGCGCGCCATCCTCGTCAGCGACACGGCCACGATAGCCGGTGCAAGGCCCGTCAGGGTCGTCAATGCCGCGGGCGACACGATTACCTTTGCCTCGATGGACTCCATTAGGGGCATCGACAACGTCGAGATTCTCATGGACAGCACCGCATCGCCCACAATGGGAAAGGTGCGCACCTTCAACCCCGACCCGCAACGCGCGCTATGGCTGTCGGCGTTGTGTCCGGGACTGGGACAAATCTATAACCGGCGATACTGGAAACTGCCCATTGTGGTGGGCGCCTTCGTCGGACTCACCTATGGCGCCACGTGGAACAATCGCATGTACAAGGACTACTCCAAGGGCTACCGCGACGTCATGGACGACGACCCGGATACACGCAGTTACATGGACTTCTTCCCGCCAACGGTCAAGGAGAGCGACCTCGACACCGCATGGCTGCAGAAGGTCATGAAGAACAAGCGCGACTATTACCGACGATACCGCGAGATATGCATCATCGCTATGGTAGGCGTCTATTTCATCAACATCGTGGACGCCTATGTCGACGCGTCGCTCGCGCACTTCGACATCTCGCCCGACCTGACGCTTGACGTCTCACCCACGGCCATCGACGCCTCGGCCATAGGCTCGCGCATGCCGTCGTTGGGGCTGCAATGCGCCATCAGTTTCTAACCGAGCATTTAACAACATGACAATATGACAAAACATCGACTAATCACTTTACTCATCACCGCGGCCATCATGGCGACAACAGCCATGGCAGCACCACGCGAGAAAAACAACATCCTGTCGCTCAAGAACTCCATCACCGACGAGGACATCGTCTTCCCCGAGAGTTTCGACACCGATGTCCACAAGATGATGACCAACTGGTACCTCCAGAACTATGCCGTGCTCGACGCCGATGTCGAGAACAAGTCCCACGGCGAGGTGAACGAGGAAACCTACATCAAGCGACTGGCAGCCATCCCCTCGGTCATCGAGATGCCCTACAACCAGGTCGTGCGCAAGCACATCGAGCGCTACGTCTACCGCAGCCGCACCCTCGTTGAGGAGATGCTGGGTATGAGCCTCTACTACATGCCCATCTTTGAGCAGGCACTCGAGAAAGAAGGGCTCCCGCTCGAACTCAAGTACCTGCCCATCGTCGAGAGCGCACTCGACCCCAATGCCGTTTCCCATGCCGGAGCGGCAGGACTGTGGCAGTTCATGATCGGTACCGGCAAGGGCCTGGGACTCGAAATCAACTCGCTCGTCGACGAGCGCCGCGATCCCTACCGCTCCAGCGAGATGGCAGCCAAGTACCTGAAGAACCTGTACCAGATCTACAACGACTGGTCGCTGGCCATCGCCGCCTATAACTGCGGACCCGGCAACGTCAACAAGGCCCTGCACCGCAACGGCGACGTGGGTGACTTCTGGGACATCTATGAGTACCTGCCCCGCGAGACCAGGGGATATGTGCCCGCCTTCATCGCCGCCAACTATGCGATGACCTACTACAAGCAGCACAACATCAGCCCGTCGCTCGCCAGCAAGCCGCTCATCACCGACACCGTCACCATCAACCGTCGCATCCACTTCTCACAGATTTCGCAGGTGCTCAACATCCCCGTCGAGGAAATCAGGTGCCTCAACCCGCAGTACCGCGCCGACGTCATCCCCGGCGACAGCAGGCCCTACACCCTCGTGCTGCCCTCACAGCAGGTCTACAGTTACATCATGAGCCAGGACAGCATCGACAACTACCGCGATGACCTCTACGCCCACCGCGAAGTGGTGGAGCCGGGAGGACAGGTCTCCACAGCCGAGGAATACATCTCGGGACGCACCAGCAGCGGTGACATCCGCACCACCACTCACAAAGTGGCACGGGGCGAAACCCTCTCGACCATCGCGGCCAAGTATAACATGACCACCGACGAACTCATGGCGCTCAACAACATGAGCAGCGAGCGCGTGCGCCGCGGCGACAACCTCAAGGTCAAAGCGCCCAGCCACAACAGCACCATCGCCAGCGCCGACAACGACGGTATCAACATCACCCACTCTGACGAGAGCCGTACGGACAACTCCGAGGACCTCGCCATGGACGATGAACGCCAAAAGGAGGAGCAGCAGCAGTTCGACGAGGTGAAAAACATCCAGCGCGAAGCCGCCAGCAAGGCCCCCTACAAGGCCGGATCCTATACCGCAAAGTCTGATACCCAGACCACAGCAAGCAACGAGAGCAGCAAGGCCTCTAACTCCGACCAGTCGGCACGCCGCAGCGCCTCGAAGGCCAATTCCAGCAACTGGAAGTCACGCAATGCCAAGTATTCTGAGAACAACAAGAAGAACAGCAGCAAGAACAACGAGACTGCTCACAGTTCCAAGAGCAGAAATCACAAGAAACAGCAACAGCAGGCAAAGCCCAAGCAACCCTCTGAGGTTACGGTCAAGAAGGGTGAATCCCTCACCAGCATCTCTGAGAAGACCGGCGTGCCCGTGAGCGAACTCAAGCGTGCCAACAATATCGAGGACGGCAACAAGATCAAGGCTGGAGACAAAATCAAAGTCCCCACCAAGGAAGAGTCCCGTCAGGCCAAGGCAGCCGAGAAAAAAGGCGGCAAGAACTCCAAGAAGTCCAAGGGCAGCAGCGACAACTCCAAGGAAAAATCCAAGAGCAACAGCAAAAGCAAGTCGGAGTCCAAGAGCAAATCCGGTTCAAGCAGCAAGTCGGGCTCAAGCAGCAAGAAGTCCTCGGCTTCGTCAGGCAGCAAGTCCAGTTCAAGCAGCAAGTCGGGCTCAGGCAGCAAGTCAAGCAAGAAGTCCAAAAAGAAATAACCACGGCATCGTGGCTATTCCACTCGTCGCGGCATCGCCGCAACACTCCAGGCCCGATTGGCCTGTCAATGATGTCTGAGGCCTCGGTTGGCCCGCATGATAAATTACATAGGGATAGCCTTGATGGTACCCAATTTGCGCACGCTCACCTTGGTGGGCGTGCCTTTGTAATAGACCTTACCGGTGCCGCTGCCGCTCACCTTGAGTTCACCGCCGTCGACATGGCAGCCTATCCTGCCGGTGCCCATGATGCGGCACGTCACATTCTCGGCCCTCACATCGTCGGCCTGGATTTCTCCCGTGCCCACAAGCCTGACAGCCAAGTCGTCGCAGTGTCCCTGGGCAATGATTTTGCCCTTGCCGCTCAGGATCTGCAAGTCCAGGTGCGACACATCGATGCCGCGGGCTATCACCTTGCCGTTGTCGATCAGCATCACCTTGAACGATGCCATGCGCGGCAGCCCAATGATGCGCAAGGTGCTGTCGGAGGCATTCTCGGCCTCCTCGAGCGACGACGAGTAGACGGTGACCTTGGGTAAATACTCCAGTTGCTGGTAAGCGTTGTCGAGTTGGATGTTCAGGCGGCCGTTCTTGTTGATTGAGAAAATGAAGTGGTCGGCAACAGACTGTTCGCAGTACATGACGGCAAGTCCGGCCGAGTCGGGGTTACACCGATAGTCAACATTGACATCGGCGGTGACAACCAGACGGCTGAAGTTTCCCACCTTCACCTCGTGGCGGGTGGGTTGGGCCGTTACCGTGAACACGGCACAGGCCAACACCAATACATTAATCAGCACTCTCTTCATGGTCTTGGGTATTTTGGATTTCTATATTTGGCAAAATGTCCTTCTCGATGTGGTCGAGGATGGCTTCGAGTTCAGCACGCGTGTCGGCCCGCAGCATGGCGATGCGCGTGGGCCTGAAGTTGCGGATGCCTTTGAACAGCGGCGTGGCGGCCAGGTGGCGGCGGATGTGCAGGATGCCGCGGTACTCGTCGATGCGGTCGATGCTCTCGGCAATCTGGCGGCGCACCAGCGCCATCTTCTCCTCGTTGCTGATGACGGGCACCTCACCGGTGAGCAGGTACTGCTTCATCTCGCGGAAAATCCACGGGGCTCCGATGCTGGCACGACCCACCATCACGCCGTCCACGCCATAGCGGTCGTAGCACTCCTTGAGCCGCTGCGGTGTCGTGACATCGCCGTTGCCGATGATGGGAATGGTCATGCGGGGATTGTTCTTCACGGCGCCGATCAGTGTCCAGTCGGCCTCGCCGGTATAGATTTGGGAACGCGTGCGGCCGTGGATGGTCAGTGCGGCGATGCCGCAGTCCTGCAACTGCTCAGCCATTTCCACAATGATTTTGCTGTTATGGTCCCACCCCAGGCGGGTCTTTACCGTCACGGGCACGTCGACGGCGCGCACCACGGCACGCGTGATTTCGAGCATGAGCGGAATGTTGCGCAGCATGCCGGCACCGCTACCCTTGCCCGCAATCTTCTTGACAGGGCAGCCCCAATTGATGTCGATGAAGTCAGGACGGGCCGTCGCAGCGATGCGTGCGGCCTCTACCATCGAGTCCACATCACGGCCGTAGATCTGTATCGCCGCCGGACGCTCGCCAGGCGCGATGGCCATCTTCTGCAGCGACCTTTCGATGCTGCGAATCAGGGCATCGGCGCTGACAAACTCGGTATACACCATGTCGGCGCCCTGCTCACGGCAGATAAGCCTGAACGACTGGTCGGTGACGTCCTCCATCGGGGCAAGCATCACCGGGCGGTCACCCAAATCGATATCCCCTATTTTCATCGTGTTCTGTTGTGTTGATCTGTTTTACCGTGCGAAATTACGTCTTTTTGCCCGACCAGGCAAAAAGTTAACGCATTTTAGGATAATCCATCGCTTACCGTAACTATTCAGCCATTTTCCTCACACTAAGGCGCTAAGAGTTTAATACTTAATACGTTACATGATTTGTTTATGATATGCCAGACGAAATGAAATGCTTCAATCTATCAAAAAGTTTCACTGTTTTGACTATGATAATTGTCTGAAAATCAAAAAACTTAGCGTCTTTGCGACTTAGCGTGATATCTGGTGACGGGTGTTTTGGCTGAATAGTTACATACGCAAGAGGGCCGATGGCTACTTCTTGAGTTCAAAACCCACCATCACGTCGTCATAGTGGTCGGTGAGAAAGGCCAGAGCCTTCAGCGTGGAATTGTCGCTCACACTGCTCAGCAACTTGAACAGCGACAGCAGTTTGTCGGTGTCAAAGGTGAGATGCAGTTTATTCTTGCCGTCACGCTTGAGATTGGCCGACAAGGGCACGCCATGCCACTTGAACGTGATTTTCTCGGTCGACGGGTTGTAATTGTAGGTCCCCTTGAGACGCACACCCAGCATGCTGATTGTGCAGGTGCCGTCCACGTTGAACGTGAACTGGGGACGCGCCTTGTACAAGCCTATCTTCTTGAAGGCCTTCTTGAGTTTGCTCTTGAGTTTGCCCTTGGCAATGGGCTTGCCCAGGCCCGAGAGCACGTTGCGGCCACTCACATCAACGCTCGGGCCCTTATAGGTCCACTCCCCGCGCAGCGCCTCATTGATTTGGCGCGTCTCGAGTGCGATGTCATCCTCGGTCACCGTAAACACCTGGTCGGGGTGCAGGTCCTGGACCGTCGCGGCATTCTGGTTGGCCGTACCGCAGGACGCCAGTACCCCCAGAACGGCAAAAAATAATATCAGTTGTTTCATTTCAATACAGTATTTTGGGGCAAAGTTAATCCAAATGGGCAAAAACAGGACAAAAAAACCTTTCAAATGAAAAAATAATTGTAATTTTGCACGTTTCAACTAAGCCTATATGACTTAACAAGTTATTCTGAATAACAAATAAATAACATTTTTGAATTATGGTAGTAGGTTACAGTGGCCGCAAGATTATCATGGAGAATAACGATACGTCCTATTACGGACGCATCCTTATCAAGGCACTCGCTACACATTATCCAAACAACTATTATATCCTGTATTCTCCCCAGAACGAGCACAACAAACGCATGACCGCGTTGTTCAACGAGGACAGCGTGAGAATCAAGTTCCCGCGCAGCCATATCCACAGCAAGGAACGCTGGTATACCGGCAACGGCATCGTCAAGGCCGCCAAGGCCCATGGTGTCAACACCTTCCATGGTATTGACGACGCTGTACCCGTTGGCTTCAACGGCAGCAACTTCCCCACCGTTTTCACGATGACCGACCCCTTGTACAAGAGTGCAAACGGATGGATTACGCGCATGCTGCTGCAACGTCGTGCCCGCAAGGCCTGCAAGTTTGTCAAGCGTGTCATCGCACTCAACGAGGTCGACCGCCAGACCATCATCGACCACTATCACGTCAACCCCGACAACGTCGACGTCGTGTATCCCTGCTTCTTTGAGGGCTGTGATGAGTCCGTGCCCGAGAATATGTTCGAAATCCTGCGCCAGAAGTATCATTTGCCCGAGCGCTACATCCTGTACAAGGGACGCTTTGAGGAAGAGGACAACCTCATCGAGACGATGAAACTGCTGCACGAACTGCACAACCGCAAAATCTCGATTGTCCTGCTCGGATACCGCACCGACTACTTCGACAAGGTTCTCAAGGAGAAGGCCCACGACCTGCACATCTTCCACCGCTTCAAGCAAGTCGACAAGGTGCACCAGGCCGACCTCACCGCCGTTGTCAAGATGGCTCAAGCCGTCATCATTCCCAACACCGACCGCATGCGCGACAACTACAAACTCATCAACGCGCAGCGCACCGGCACCCTCGTCATCTGTAAAGACTCGGCCAAAGCACGCGAATTTGGCGGTGACGCGGCCATCTATTACAATGACTTCAGGGAAGGTGCCGAACTGGCCAGCGAAGTACTCGACGACGAGAACAAGAGAAACGCCATGATCCAGGCCGGCCACGCCAACAGCGAGAGATTCACCGGCAAAATACTGGCCGATGAGATGATTCACATCTATCGCTCGGTGCTCACGCACCGCAGGCTCTTCACCGAGTAAACCTGACACCACATTATATATAACAAGCGGATGACCTGATGGCCATCCGCTTGCTTTTTATCACTCATGCCGCCGGTCAAGGCTGACCGGTGCCCCACAACAGTTTCTTGCGCAGGGTGCTGGCAAAGTTGTTCGACTCGAGTTGCACCACACGGGCGCAGTAGGGAGCACGGGCGATGGTCAGTGTCGACCCCGTGGGGCACAACGTCACCTCGCCGTCGATACTCACCTCGTAGTGTGACGCGCGTGAATGCGTACGCACCACGATGGCACTGTCGTCACGCACGACCAGCGGACGCATCGTCAACGAGTGCGGTGAAATGGGCGACAGCACCAGGCACGATGTAGTCGGCTCCAGGATGGGACCTCCCACGCTCATGTTATAGGCCGTGGAACCCGTCGGCGTGCTCACAATCAGGCCGTCGCCACGATAGGTCGTCAACTCATGGCCCCGCAGCCGCGTTTCCATGTCAAGCATCGACGACGTGTCGTGACGCAGCACCGCAATCTCGTTGAGCGCCCACGGATGGCTGATTTCCACTGCGTCACAGTCCACCTGCAGCATGGTGCGCTCCTCGATGCGGCAGTTGCCGGCCAGCACATCGGCCACCAGTTCACGGGCATCGCCGATATGGCCCGCCGTCAGGTAACCCAGATGACCCGTGTTGATGCCCAGAATTGGCATCCCCATGCGCGACACCCACATCACGGTCGTCAGGAACGTGCCATCGCCGCCCAGCGACAACGCCATGTCGGCATCAGGCACATTGGCCGCGTCAAACGATGCCACCGGCATTTCCCTGCCTTGGCACAGGAATGACAGGTAGCCGCGTTCAACAGCGACTTCGATACCCGACTGCTGCAGGTGTTCCAGCAGCGACAGCACCGGGTCCACCTCGCCACGCTGATATGTGTTGCCAAAGATAACTAACTGTTTCATCTCGCTGCAAAGGTAATACTTTTTCATTGCTGCACACCACCTTGCATCCGTTTTTTACAAGTGGAGGGACTGAGATTCATGGTGATAATCGACAAGACAGCCTCCACGCGATGAGCATAGAGGCTGCCTTGATGTTTCAATTCGCCGTACTGGCGATTCAGTCTTCAATCATCCTCGTCGAGGCAGAAGGTGATGCGGCCTCTCTTGTCCATGAGGCCCCATATATGCTCATATTTGCCTTTACCTATGACAACAGCAAGGCCATGTGAATAGATGATGTCGTTGCCTGTGTACACAATGTCTCTATTCACCTGGAAGAGCCGATTGCCTGTCTTGTCGATGACAAAGCAGGAGTCATACTTCAGCGTCTGTGCCACGCCATCGTGGAACTTGCGGCCCCACCACCCTTCAGGCAATGTAATCACCATCTTGCCTGAATGATCGATATAGCCTCTTTGGATTTCTTCGCCCGCCGTCGTAACGGCAGCCAGACCTTCGCTGAAATCGCCAGCCTGACTGAAGATGCCCGGAAAAGCCTGTTTGCCAGTCTTGTCAATATAACTGAACCATTCATAGTCACCGTCCACGACAACGGCACAAAGTCCTTCATGAAAATCATTACCGTTGCTCTCGGATGGGGTTTCATACTGATAAGGTATGACCAATTCGCCCTTCGTGTTGACATAGCCAACCAGATGGGAGTCGTTGATGACCAGGCCCATGCCATCGCTGAAATCGCAGGCAAAATGATACTGATAAGGAATAACCAGGTTTTTATCGGCATCGACGTAACCAAACAATCCATCATTGTATCGCGCCATCAATGCATTGGGATCCACCTCTTCCTCAGGCTGACTATCCAATATGTTTCCCTGCAGGTCGACATAAAACTGCTCGTCGCCCTTGCCCACAGAGAATACACCACAGTCTAACATATATATATAAGTACTGCCTTCAACGGCCTTGGCAAGGGCTTCGAAATTGTAAGGCTCTTCTTCCACTGTGGCTTCAGGAGCATCCTTGGCGGCAGTAACTGCCTGTACCTGGTTCTGTTTGCCGTTGCATGAGATAATCGTTGCGATGCAAAACAGCAACATTGTCAATATATTCTTCATAGCACTTATTGTTAAACATATTTATCTTGACCTATCAGTTTCAAGATACCTCGAGATTAGAGAGGTACTCGACGAGGCGGGCAACGGCGCGGCCGCGATGGCTGATGCGGTTCTTGTCCTCGGGCGACATCTGGGCAAAGGTACTGCCGTCACCCTCCAACGGCTGGAAGATGCTGTCGTAGCCGAAGCCGCCCGTGCCGTGGCGCTCGGTGAGGATAACGCCCTCGACTTGACCCTCAAACATATGCATCTCGTCACCCTGCAACAGAGCAATGGCGGTGCGGAAACGGGCGGTGCGGTTGTCGATTCCATCGAGTTTTTTCAGCACTTTATCAATGTTGGCCTCGCTGTCATGGCCCGGACCGGCATAGCGTGCCGAGTGCACACCGGGTTCGCCGCCCAGGGCATCGATTTCCAGTCCCGTGTCGTCGCTGAAGCAGTCATAGCCGTAATGCTCCTTGACGTAGCGGGCCTTCATCTGGGCATTGCCCTCGATGACGTCGGCAGTTTCGGGGATATCCTCATGGCAGCCTATATCGGCCAGACCAAGCACTTCATACAGGTCGCCAATCATCTGGCGGAGTTCCTGCAACTTGTGGACATTATTGGTAGCAAAAACAATCTTCTTCATTATTCTTTATTATGCTAAATAGGACTGATAGGACCAATAAGCCTTATAAGACCTATAGGACCTATCAGTCCTATTGTTGTTAAATTCTTAGACGACGATGTTGACGAGTTTACCCTTGACAAAGATAACCTTCCTGGGCTCTTTGCCAGCGAGCCAGCGCTCAGCACCGGCGTCGGCCAGGGCAAGGCGCTTCACCTCTTCTTCATCGGCGTCGACAGGAACCTCGATGGTGTAACGGGCCTTGCCGTTGAATGAAACAGCATACTTCACCAGCGACTCCTTGAGGTAATCCTCATTCCACGTGGGCCATTGGGCATCACACACGGTGGTGTCGTGACCCAGCACGTGCCACAATTCCTCGGCAATGTGAGGCGCAAACGGGGCCAACATCACTACCAGCGGTTCATAAATCTCGCGGGAGCGGCACTTCATGCTGGTCAACTCATTGACACAAATCATGAAAGCGGGCACCGACGTGTTGTAACTGAACGTCTCAATATCGCCGCTCACCTTCTTGATGAGTTTGTGAATCGACTTGAGCGCTTTCTCGTCGGGTTTCTCATCGGTGAGAATCATGTCATCACCCTTGAAGAAGAGTGCCCACAAGCGCTTCAGGAATCGGCCCACACCCTCGATGCCGTTGGTGTCCCACGGCTTGCTGGCCTCGACGGGACCCAGGAACATCTCATACAGGCGCAACGTGTCGGCACCATATTTTTCCACGATATCATCGGGATTAACGACGTTGAACATCGACTTGGACATCTTCTCGATAGCCCAGCCGCAGATGTACTTGCCGTTCTCGAGGATAAACTCGGCATCCTCGAACTCGGGGCGCCACTTGCGGAATTTCTCGATGTCAAGGGCATCAAGTTCCACAATGTTGACATCCACGTGGATGGGCGTCACGTCATACTGGTCCTTGAGGTTGTAGGATACGAACTTGTTGGTGTCCTTGATGCGATAAACGAAGTTGCTGCGGCCCTGAATCATGCCCTGGTTGACGAGTTTGCGGAAAGGCTCAGCCTCGCATACATAGCCGTAGTCATAGAGGAACTTGTTCCAGAAGCGGCTGTAGATCAAGTGACCCGTGGCATGCTCGGTACCACCAACATAAAGGTCTACCTGACGCCAGTAATCATCGGCCTCGTGCGAGACAAGAGCCTCGTCGTTGTGCGGGTCCATGTAGCGCAGATAGTAGGCCGACGAGCCGGCAAAGCCTGGCATAGTGTTCAACTCCAGCGGATAGCCGTTTTCGGTCACCCAGTTCTTGGCGCGGCCCAGGGGCGGCTCACCCGTCTCGGTGGGCAGGAATTTGTCCACCTCGGGCAAGATGAGCGGCAATTTGCTCTCGTCGAGCGGCTGCGGCTGGTTGTTCTCGTCATAGTAGATGGGGAACGGCTCGCCCCAGTAGCGCTGACGGCTGAAGATGGCGTCGCGCAGGCGGTAGTTCACTTTCACGTGGCCGATGCCTGACTCTTCAATATACTGCTTGGTCTTGGCAATGGCCTCCTTGACGGTCAAGCCGTTGAGTTGCAGGCGCTCGTTGGACGAGTTCATCATGATGCCATCTTTGGCGTCAAAACTCTCCTCGCTGATGTCGGCGCCCTCAATCAGCGGAATGATGGGCAGGTCGAAGTGCTTGGCAAAGGCATAGTCGCGGCTGTCGTGGGCCGGCACTGCCATGATGGCGCCCGTGCCATAGCCTGCCAAGACATAGTCACTAATATATATAGGTATATTCTTGCCGGTGATGGGATTGACGGCATAACTGCCAGTGAACACGCCGCTCACCTTCTTCTCAATCATGCGTTCACGCTCGGTCTTGTGCTTCACCTCGTCGAGATAGGCATCGACAGCAGCACGCTGGTCGGGCGTCACCACCTCGTCCACGTAGATGCTCTCGGGAGCCAGTACCATGAAGGTCACACCGAAGATGGTGTCGGCCCTGGTGGTGAAAATCAGCAGGCTCTTGTCACTGTCGGCGATGGGGAAGGTCATCTCGGCACCCTCGCTGTAGCCGATCCAGTTGCGCTGTGTTTCCTTGATCGACTCGGTCCACTCGATGGTGTCCAGGTCACGCAACAGACGTCCGGCATAGGCCGACACGCGCAGGCACCACTGGCGCATGATTTTCTGCTCCACGGGATAGCCGCCACGAATCGACAAACCCTCGCTCACCTCGTCATTGGCCAGCACAGTGCCCAACTTGGGACACCAGTTCACCATCGTGTTGCCCAAATAGGCGATGCGGTAGTTCATGAGCACGTCATTGTGCTGAACCTGGGTCATGGCATTCCATTCCTCGGCGGTAAACGTGTCGGTGCTGTTGGTGTGCGCATTGCAGCCCTCGGTACCGTGCTTCTCAAAATGAGCCACCAGTTTATCGATGGGCCGTGCCTTGTCGAGTTCGGTGTTGTAATAACTCTTGAACATCTGCAGGAAGGCCCACTGTGTCCACTTGTAATATTTTGGGTCACAGGTGCGCACCTCACGATCCCAGTCATAGCAGAAACCAATCTTGTCCAACTGCTCACGGTAGCGTGCGATGTTCTTGTTGGTGGTGATTTCAGGGTGTTGGCCCGTCTGGATGGCATATTGCTCGGCGGGCAGGCCGTAGGCATCATAGCCCATGGGATGCAACACGTTGAAACCGCGCTGGCGCTTGTAGCGCGCATAGATGTCGCTGGCGATGTAGCCCAGCGGATGTCCCACGTGCAGACCCGCTCCCGAGGGATAAGGGAACATATCCAGCACATAGAACTTGGGACGGTTATTGTCGATGTCGCACTTGTAGGTGTGATGCTCACGCCAGTATTGTTGCCACTTTTTCTCTATCTCTTTAAAATTGTAATCCATTTTTATTAATCATTATATAAATATCATTTACTTGATAATGCCCAATTCGCGCGAGATGTCAAGCATACGCTGGATGGGCTTCACGGCGCGCTCGGCAATTTCCTCATCCACCTCGATGGTGGGCGCCATGAACTTGAGCGAATTGTACAGTTTCTCCAGCGTGATCAACTTCATGTATTCACACTCGTTGCAGGCACAGGTGCCGTCCTCGGGCGGAGCGGGAATGAACGTCTTGTCGGGGCAACGGCGCTGCATCTCGAACAGGATGCCGCTCTCGGTGCACACGATGAATTCCTGGCTCTCGTTGTCGACGGCATAGTTGAGCAAGGCCTGGGTCGAGCCCACCTTGTCGGCCATGATGCGCAAGGGCTTGGGACACTCGGGGTGCACGAGCACCTTGGCACCGGGATGCTCCTGCTTGAGTTCGGCCAACTTGGCGGCACTGAATTTCTCGTGCACGTGGCAAGCGCCGTCCCACAGCAGCATCTCGCGTCCGGTGATGCTGTTGATGTAATTGCCCAGGTTGCGGTCGGGACCGAAGATGATTTTCTCGTCCTCGGGCAAACTACCCACAATTTCCTTGGCATTGCCCGAGGTCACCACCACATCGGTCACCGCCTTGACGGCGGCGCTGGTGTTGACATAACTGATGACCGTGTGGTCGGGATGTTCGGCTACAAAGCGCCCAAACTCATCGGCAGGACAACTGTCGGCCAGCGAGCAGCCGGCACTCAGGTCAGGCACAATCACCGTCTTGTTGGGACACAGGATCTTGGCTGTCTCACCCATGAAGTGGACACCGCACAGGACGATGACCGGAGCGTCGGTCTTGGCCGCCAACTGGGCCAGCGCAAGACTATCACCGATATAGTCGGCCAGATCCTGAATTTCCTTGCGTTGATAATAATGGGCCATGATGACCGCATTGCGCTCCTTCTTCAAGCGCAGGATTTCTTCTCTCAGGTCGATACCCTCCTCGATGGGTTCATCGACATAGCCTTTTTCAACATTCATATTATATATTATTTGATTTTTAATTTTTTAAAAACATTAATTTAACTACAACAATAATGCCTGTTAATTGTGTTGAAAACTTTTGTGGCCTCTGGTGCCTGATGACGCTTATTAACCTGTCGCTCCACTTTATTGTCAGGTTATTGACAAGCCTAATTGTTGAGTGATAGCCGATAAGCCACATTATTAACAAGGTGTTAACAAACTGCAAAGTTAATAATTTTTCATGGATTTCAACCCCATTGCCTGATGAAAACCGTGTTGAAATACCAATAAAAAATAATGGCTAACTTTTTTGGACGCTTCAACAAAATGGATAAGCCGCATCGATTTCAATCTGCCAAATTTTTTTATTGATTTTTTTCATATAGTTTTCAACAATTATTGACAGCCTTATTGACAACGTATTTTACGTGCAATCTCATTTCACCACAAATGTACGGCATTCCTTTCATTTAATTATTGTACATTTGTCGTGAGATATCAACATTTTATTGGTTATGGGACAGAAAAAATCGATGCTTGACCTGCACCGGGTGAGCGTGGAAGAATACAAGGAGGTGAAAAAACTGCGGGTGACGGTGGTGCTCGATAACGTGCGCAGCGAGATGAACGTGGGGTCGGTGTTCCGCACTGCCGACGCCTTCCTGATCGAGCGCATCTGCCTGTGCGGCATCACGCCGCAGCCACCCAAGGCCGAGATCCACAAGACTGCGCTGGGTGCCGAGGAGTCGGTCGCCTGGCAATACTACCCCACCACCCTTGCCGCCGTGGAGCAGCTCAAGGCCGAGGGCTACCGCATCTGCTCGATTGAGCAGGTGCACGACAGCGTGAGCCTCGATCAGTATGTCATCGAGCCAGGCCGCAAGACCGCCATCGTGCTGGGCAACGAGGTGAAGGGCGTGAGCCAGGAGGTGGTCGATGCCAGCGACGTGTGCATCGAGATACCGCAGCACGGCACCAAGCACTCGTTGAACATCTCGTGCTGTGCCGCCATCGTGATGTGGTGTTTTAGTCGCTAGTCGATGAATTTTGGGGATAGAATGACGGTGGTGGTTGGCTTCAAAAAAGTTATTAACAGGTCGTGAATACCCTTAAATATTGGTTTTTTTCAGGAAAGAGGCCTGTTTTTAAGGTGTAAATTTGTTAAAATTGAAGTGTTAAAGGGTGTTGTTTTTAACACTTTTAAAAATTAGGGTATTTTTTCTTAAAAGAGTAGTTGTCAATAGCATGATTTCTTTGATTATCAGTACTTTATCATGGGAAATGCCATAGTGATATCAATTATCATCAAAAATTTTCCAAAACGGCTAAAAAGATAGAACAGACGGGCATTTAGTTAAATCCATTTATTTATTTTGCCCAATTCACAAATGTTGACTATTTTTGCATAATTGTAAACCATCGAAGATGAGCGACATTTTCTTTGTCTCGATACCTTACAATAACATGGATACGAAAGTCAGAACACATCATTTAATTAATGTATTAATTTAATAAACATCACTTTTATGAAGAAGCTATTTCTTTTAATGATTGCGACTTGTATGGTGGCACTTTCGGCGTATGCCGACCGCACCATACACGGGCAAGTATTAGATGAGACCAATGGAGATCCCCTCATTGGTGCGACAGTACAGGGCGTCGGCGTGAATCAAGGCACCGCCACAGACTTTGAAGGTCGATTCACACTCACCTTGCCTGATCATGTGAGATTTGTAAACGTTTCCTACGTGGGCTATGCTACCCGTCAGGTAGAGGTGGCTCCCGAGATGCTCGTCAAGCTGTCCGACTCTGGCCAGAGCCTTGATGAGGTGGTTGTTGTGGCCTATGGTAGCGCCAAGCGTCAGTCGATCACCGGTTCAATCTCGGTGGTTGACGAGAAGAAGATCAAGGACCGCATCGGTTCGTCGGTGACTGCAGCCCTCGAGGGTAGCACCCCCGGTATCCAGGTGAACAACACCTATGGTGAGCCTGGTGCTGCTCCCAGCATCCGCATCCGCGGTATCGGCAGTATCACCGGTTCGAGCGCTCCTCTGTATGTGGTTGATGGTGTTGCCTTTGACGGCAATATCGCCGAGATCAACCCCGTCGACATCGAGAGCATGAGTGTCTTGAAGGATGCCGCATCGGCTGCCCTGTATGGTAACCGAGCTGCTAACGGTGTTGTGCTCATCACCACCAAGAAGGGCAGCTATGCCAACAAGCCCACTGTAACCGTGCGCATCAACCAGGGTATGTACAAGCGTGGTATCGCCGAGTATGACCGCATGAATCCCGACCAGTGGATGGAGGCTTCATGGATTGCCATGAAGAACTTCGCCATGAACGGCAGCATGCAGCTCGACGCTGATGCCGCTGCACAGTATGCTACCCAGCACCTGATTGGTGACTACGTTCGCCGCAACATCTATAACGGCGAGTCCACCAACCTGTTTGACGCTAACGGTAAGCTCACGGCCACCATGCTTCCCGGTTACACCGACCTGGATTGGGAGAAGGAAGTTGAGCGCACCGGTTATCGTCAGGACTACAGCATCGCCGGCAGTGCCGGTGCCGAGAAGTATAACGTGTATGCTTCGGCCGGTTACACCAACGAGAAGGGTTATGTTCATGCCAGCGCCTATGAGCGTTTCACTGGCCGCTTGAACTCTAACTTCACCCCCAACAGCTGGTTGAAGACTGGTGTTAACCTGAGCGGTACCTATGCTACCCGTAACTTCAACGACAATGCTACGGGCAGCTATTATGCCAACCCGTTCTACACTGCACGTTACATGGCTCCTGTGTATCCCGTTTATCTGCACAATGCCGATGGTAGCTTCCTGCTGGACGAGTATGGTGAGAAGCAGTATGACGTTAAGTCGTCCTACCTGACCAACCGCAACATCGCCTTTGAGCTGCGCAACGACTTTGACCGCAACCGCCGCGCCGTTATCGACGGTATGGTCTACAGTACGTTCACCCTTCCCGTCGGCTTCTCGCTGACGTTGAAGGCCGACTTCAGCCACTCGAACTCCAACCGCCGTGCCTACAACAACCCGTTTATTGGCGACGGTGCCACCAACAATGGCCGCTTGACGAGCTATGCCTATGAGTACAACACCCGCACCGCTCAGGAGATCCTGAACTGGTCGCGTGAGTTTGGCGTTCACCACATCGACGTCATGCTGGCTCATGAGAACTATGAGTACAACATGCGTTCGGCCTATGGCATGAACACCGGTGCTGCTGCCGACGGTATCTACACTCCCGGCAACTTCCAGACCAACTCCTACTTCCAGGGTTCGGATGATGAGGACAAGACCGAGTCCTACCTGGGTCGTGCCCGCTACAACTACCATGAGAAGTACTTCGCCGACTTCTCGTTCCGCCGCGACGGTTCTTCCCGCTTTGCCAAGAAAAACCGCTGGGGTAACTTCTTCTCGTTTGGTGTAAACTGGAACGTAAAGAAGGAGAACTTCATGCAGGATGTGAACTGGGTTGACGAGCTGCGCGTTCGCGCTTCCTATGGTGAGACCGGTAACAACATGGGTGTGAGCCTGTATGCTTACCAGGCACTTTATTACATTGAGAAGAACGCCGGTAGCGCTGCTTTCATGAAGCAGAGCCTCTCGGCCGAGGATATCAAGTGGGAGACCTGCCAGAACATCGACTTCGGTATCGAGGGTCGTCTGTTTGACCGCCTGAACTTCAACGTCGTTCTGTTTGACAAGCGCAACAAGGACCTGCTGTTCGCTGTCCGTCTGCCGCTGTCTGCCGGTTCGTTCGTTTGGGCCGATGCACTCAACATGAGCATCTACAAGAACATCGGTACCATCTCCAACCGTGGTATTGAGATTTCGCTCAGCGGTGACGTCATCCGCACCCGTGATTTCACTTGGAATCTGGGTACCGAGGGCACCTTCATGAAGAGCAAGATCATCAAGCTGCCTGACGGCAAGGACATCCTGCACGGCCAGCAGAACTACTCTGAGGGTCATGACCCCTATGAGTTCTACACCTATCACTTTGTGGGCGTTGACCAGATGACCGGTCGTTCGCTCTATACCCTGGATCCCGATCTCGCAGCCAAGGCTGAGGCCGCTGGCCAGACCGTGAAAATCGGTGACGAGACCTATACCTACCAGCCTGGCTCCTATGGCAAGCGTGACTGGGCAGGTACGGCACATCCCTGGTTCTTCGGTTCGTTGAACTCGATCATGCAGTACAAGGGCCTCTCGCTCAACGCACTGTTCACCTACAGCCTGGGTGGCAAGGTGTATGACGCCAGCTACCAGACGCTGATGTCTACATCGTCGGCATCGTCGGCTAGCGCTAACCACACCGACCTGATGAAGTCCTGGAACGGCGTTCCCGCCGGCATGACCGAGGATTCTCCCAACCGCATCGACCCCAAGGGTCTTCCTATCCTCGACTTTGAGACCAGCAACTACAACAACGCTGCCAGTGACCGCTGGTTGACCAGCGCTAGCTACTTTGTAGTGAAGAACATCACCCTGAGCTACAGCCTGCCCAAGTTGTTGATGAGCAAGGTGGGTATGCAGGGTCTGACCATCAGTGCTGGTGTCGAGAACCTGGCAACCTTCACTGCACGCAAGGGTCTGAACCCGCAGTACAACTTCAGTGGTGGTTCGGATGATACCTATGTTACCGCACGCGTGTTCAACTTCGGTCTCCAGTTCCAGTTCTAACAATCAGTGTTTAATTATCAGTTAAATTTCAAAATGACATTCATTATGAAAAGAATAAATAAAATATTATTGAGTGGTCTGCTGTTAGGCTCTGCTATGGTGATGACCTCATGCGGTGAGGATTATCTCGAGACCAAGCCCACCGAGTCGATCAGTGACGCTGCTGCCGTGGCTACTGTCGACAATGCCTACAAGACGCTGAACGGTGTGGCCAAGACGATGACCATCCAGCATGGCAACTATCGTCAGGGTTTCTGCGGCGAGAATGCTATCATGCGCCTGTATGAGAACTATCCCAGCCAGGACTACTACTACAATTCCTATGCTGCAGGTTGGGCCGACATCCACAACCAGACGATGCACACCAACACCGCCTCGATCTATAACAACTATGCCTGGTACTACTACTACCAGATCATTACCCAGGCCAACGTGATCATCGGCCGCATCGACGGTGCCGAGGGCAGCGATGGTGACAAGAAGTTCATCAAGGCTTCGGCCCTCACCTTCCGTGCCTACAGCTATGAGAAGCTGATCCACTACTACTGCTTGCGCTGGCAGGATTCCAATAACGGAGCTGCCCAGGGTCTGCCGCTGCGTCTCGACGAGTCGACCGGTGAACTTGCACCGTCGTCGATGGCCGAGGTCTATGCCCAGATCTACAAGGACCTGGACGAGGCTATCGCACTGTTTGAGGAAAGCGGTGTTGACCGCGCTGCCGGCGAGTGCTGGATTGCCAACGAGAACGTGGCACATGCCGTCTATGCCCGCGCTGCCCTCTACAAGCAGGACTACCAGACCGCTCTGAACCATGCTAAGCTGGCTCAGGACGGCTATCCCCTGATGAGCAACAGCGACTACGCTGCCGGTTTCTGCCGTCCCACCAGCGAGTGGATCTTCGGTAGCTATGGCAGTGCCGACGAGAACAACTGGTACTGGAGCTACGGTACCCAGTACTCGTGCAATGGCTACTATGCCAACAACACCGAGAACAACGCCGGTACCATCGGCCGCGAGCTCATCAACCGCATCCCCGACGAGGACTTCCGCAAGTCACTGTTCCTCACCGAGAGCGGTCTGGGCATCGATGCCAACGATGAGAACCAGGTTGAGCGTCCTTATGGCTTTATTGGTATTGACTACAATGAGGCCGGTACAGGTTTCGTTATCACCGATGGGGCTGCTTACAAAAAGGCTTTAGACTATGTAGCGGAGCATGCAGCTCCCGGTCTTGCCGCTCCTTATCAGGCTGGCATCTTCCACCTGGGTGCTCACTTGAAGTTCTACGTCTTTGACACCCCGGGCGTTGGTTATCTGCCCTTCATCCGCACCAGCGAGATGATCCTCATCGAGGCCGAGTGCAACTACTTCCTCAACAATGAGGCTGCCGCTCAGGCTGCTCTGGTTAAGCTCAATGCCGGCTCAGGCCGCAACCCGGGCTATACCTGCAGCAAGACCGGTCAGGATCTGTTCAACGAGATTGCTGACTATCGCGCTCTTGAGCTCTGGGGCGAAGGCTTCCAGTGGAGCGACTTCAAGCGCTGGAACATGGCCATCGAGCGTCACAGCTGGGATCAGGGCGGTAATGCTCACCCCGCAGTGGCTGTCACCATCCAGCCCCATGAGGTCAACAACTGGACCTGGGATGTGCCCAAGGCCGAGACCGACTACAATGACGGCTACAAGAGCATCAACGATCCCAGTGCCAACTAATCAGATTTAGTTGACCCCAACATCCACACAGCAATGGTGGGCGGTTCCCTCGATTGGAATCGCCCACCATTTGTCATGGGGGGCCGCAGCGAAAAAAGTGGGTTAAAAAGTGCCGTGGCAGTGAAATATGGGTGCGGTCGGGCAAGGGTGGATTTTGGTTGAATGGGGAGAATAATGTATCTTTGCGGGCACATTTTTAATGGATAAGCAATGATGAAGAAGTATATATTGATGGTGCTGCTGGTGCTGGCCGTGGCGCTGCAAGCCGGCGCGGTGCTCAAGGAGGAGAATATGGAGCAGACGCTGGGCGTGTTGTGTGAGGAACTGAGCGAGACGCACAAGGAACAGAATGAGCGTGCCCAGCGCTTCGAGAAGCGCAACAAGCAGTTCCAGCGCAGCATCGGGCGCGACCTGGAGTTGTGTAACAACATCGAGTTGATGCTCTATAGCCAGAAGGATGAGAACGTGTTTGACCTGGCCTATGCCTGTGGGCAGGCCACGTCGCTCTATAAGCGCGTGTCCAGGACGCGGTCCTTCAAGCAGTTTGAGCAGCAGATGGACGAGCAGATTGCCCAGTATGAGAATTTGGTGCAGGCACTCCAGAAGATTCCTGATAATCAGCTGAAAACGCCCAAAGTGCGAGCCACCCGTGACAGTTGCATCTACCTGGCAAGGGTCATTGAAGATGACATCTGCAGGGCGCGTGAGACGATGAAGGACAATCACGAGAAACGCCAGTGGGTGTCCAATAAGGCCAAAAAGCTCAACGACTATGCGATGGACATGTATGAGCGCATCCGCCAGAGCGTGTTTGTCAATGGTGGCCAGAACTATTTCCAGATTCTTCAACGGTTTAGTTACAACTGGAGAAGCAGCAAGAAAGACCTGGCCGAGAAATATACCTATCCCCACAAGACGCCCAGCGAGTGGCGTGGACCGCTCATAGGCTTCCTGTTCATCTTCATGGCCGTGTATATCGTGGGTGCGTTGTTGCTCAGCTGGCTCATCATCAAGCTGATACCACGGCGATTCCTGTCGAACAGTACCTATCGGAAATTCCTGCCCAAGCGCTCCATCATCATCATCTGTGTGGCGGCAGCGGTGTTCGGCATTGCCACGTTCATCATCTCTAACGTCACCAGCCAGAATTTCATGGTCATGGCCACGCGGCTGTTGAGCGAGTATGCGTGGCTCATCCTGGCCATCATGCTGTCAATCATCATCCGCATCAATGGTGAATCGGTCAAGAGCGGCATCAAACTCTATGTGCCGGTGTTGCTGTTGGGCTTTGTGGTATTCTTCTTCCGCATCGTGTTCCTGCCCAGCACCGTGGTCAATATGATTTTCCCTGTCTTGCTGCTGATATTTACTATCTGGCAGCTGATGATTAACCGCCGCCACAAGGACAATGTGCCCCGCAGCGACGTGTTCTACTCGTGGATTTCATTTATTGTGATGGCGGTGTCGTGTGTCATGGCATGGATGGGCTACACGCTGATGAGCGTGCAGGTACTCATCTGGTGGATCATGCAGTTGACCCTCATCCAGACCATCACCGTCATCTATGACCTGCTGCACAGCTACGAGAATAAGTATATCCCCAAGGATGCCGACGTGAGGCAGACCTGGTTCTATGACGCGGTCTATAAGATGATTGTCCCCATTGCCGCTACCATCAGCGTGGGCCTGTCGATCTATTGGGCAGCAAGGGTGTTTGACTTGACGGAATGGTGTGAGCGCATCTTCCGCTACAAGTTTGTCGATCAGCCGGGCCTCATTGTCCTCTCGCTGGACAGGATACTGGCCTGTGTGGCGTTTGGCTTTGTCTTCAATTACATTATCTACCTGTTTATCCAGGGCTACCAGTTGTGGAAGCAGAACCGTGCCGAGTCACGGGCGATCTCGCTCTATGAGCGCGAGAACGACGTTGCCGACGATGAAGAGATTGACATCGAGACCGTTATCCAGGACGACCCGAATGCCAAGGCCAAGGTCAAGGCCGCATCCAAGGCCGTGACCCTGTCGATGAACATCATCAAGTACATCGGTTGGGGTATCTACATCTACTTCGTGCTCGTGACGCTGCAAGTCAGCCGCACGGGTATCACGTTCATCCTCACGGGCCTCTCGACCGGTATCGGTTTCGCGATGAAGGACACCCTCGAGAACTTGTTCTATGGCCTGTCGCTGATGAACGGCCGTGTCAAGATTGGTGACGTCATCGAGTGTGACGGCGTGCGCGGCAAGGTCAGCAACATCAACTACCAGAGCACGCTGGTCGAGACCGTCGACGGGTCGGTCATCGCCTTCCTCAACAGCCAGTTGTTTACCAAGAATTTCAAGAACATGACCCGCAACCACGGCTACGAGATGGCCAAAATCACCGTCGGTGTGGCCTATGGCAGCAAAATCGACGCCGTGCGCGAGATGATTATCGAGCGCATCAGCCACCTCGACTGCTATGATCCCAAGAAGGGGGTGCAGGTGCTGTTCCAGAACTTTGGCGAGAGCAGTGTTGACCTGCTGGTTGTCGTGTGGGTGCGCGTGGCGTCACAGGTGGCCGACATCGCCCGCATCAAGGAGAACATCTACAGCGTGCTCAACGAGCACGGCATCGAGATACCCTTCCCGCAGAGCGACATCCACATCCGCACTGCCATCACCAAACCGTAGGACAACATACAAGAAAAGGGAAAAACAAGAAGTACAATAAAAACAATGCCGTCTGGTACGGAGCATTCAATAAAGACAACTATAACAACTCAGACAACTTTTTAATTTATTGTTGTTCAAGTTGTTATAGTTGTTTTTAAAAATCCGTTACCAACGTAAAGAATTGTACTTGTTGTACTTCTTGTTTTCCTTTTATAACTTGTTGTTGTTTTTTAAAACGGGTTGTTGTTTTATTTGTAGAAGGTGATCCAGTTGGTGCAGTAGCGCGATTTTTCGGCCACGGGATGGATTTCGTGCACCTTGCCTGCCGCGTCGCGCCACCACGAGTGGTTCCAGCCAGCACCCATGTCCATGTAGAGGGCATGGCGCGGTGCGAACTGCTCCAGCAGCGATACAAATTTCTCATAACTCACCTCGTCGCGGCTGTCGACGATGCACAGGCGGCCGTCCTTCTCGCACAGGGCGCGGTAGTGGGTGGTCTTGTCGTCATATTTTTCGCGCCACAGCGGGCGGATGCTCTCGCCATCGTGGATAATGATGGCCTGTCCGAATCCCATGCCGCCGGCTGCCGCCACGCTGTCGAGCAGTTCGCTGTACTCTCCGTTGATGAATTCCCAGGTGGTGTCACCAAACCAGGCAAAGGCACCGCTGTTGTCCTCGCACTTGGCTCCCTTGTAGCGCTTGCCGGCGCTCACATGGTCGCCGTCGATGTTGCTGTGGGCGAATTCATCGAGGATTTCGTGGGTGAAGGCCGCCTCGGCACAGAAGATGACGTTGGTGTCCTGCTGCGTCGGCATGGTCCCGCACACGAGGTCGATGCGGCTGAATTGCGGATAATAGGCGATGAGGCCCGTTACCGTGGTGTCGTCGACCATCACGGTAGGCGCCTGGGCGGTGTCTGTTACGTTGTCCATCTTGTCTTTGTTGGCGCAGCAGCACAGCAGCAGTGCTGCCAGCGCGAGGATGAAATAGCGGAGAGTGATTCTCATTACTTATATGATTTGGTTATTTTCCTTTGGGTTTCTCGTCGGCAAAGTGGTCAGGATATTCCAGCGGCACACGCGGACGGCGCATGGCCCTGATGATGAGCCAAATGCCCAGCACGATGAAGGGGATACTCAGCAACTGACCCTGGTCGATGCCCCAGTTGGTGCGCATGGCGACCTCCCACGGTTCCTGCACGTTCTTGATGAACTCGATGAAGAAGCGGGGTACAAAGATACCCAGCATGAACACGCCCAAGATGAGGCCTTCCCGCTCTTGAGCCCGATAGCGCCAGTACAGAATCATGCACACGGCAAAGGTCAGCAGGTAGAAGGCGGCTTCATAGATCTGGGTGGGATGGCTCGGAGCCGAGAACACGGGTTCGGCGCCCTGCATCCACTGACCCACGTTGGTCACGAAGCGGAATCCCCACGGCATCGTGGTCTCGCCGCCATAGATCTCGTGGTTCATCAGGTTGCCGATGCGGATGAGCGCGGCGACCAGTCCTACGGGCACTGCCAGGCGGTCTAATGTCCACAGTATAGGCTTGCGGGTGACCAGACGGCTGTAAAGCCAGACGGCGATGATGATGCCCAGCGTGCCGCCGTGGCTGGCGAGCCCGCCTTCCCAGATTTTGGGGATGTCGCCCAGGTGCTGGCTGTAGTACTCCCAGTCATAGAAGAAGACGTGTCCCAGGCGTGCTCCCACGACGGTGGCCACCACGACATAGACGAAGAGGCTGCCCACCCAACTCTCGCGGGCGCCCTCGTGGCGGAAGATGCGGTACACAATCTCATAGCCCACCAGGAAACCGATGGCGAACATCAGGCCGTACCACCGCACGGTGACAGGCCCTGCACTGAACAGTTCGGGACTCGCGGTCCAAGTGATAGAATCCAGTAACATATCAATGTTATTATCGTTTTGTGAGCGCAAATTTACGCAGAATTCCGAGAATTATCTGTAATTTTGTGCTCAATAATTGTGTAAGCCGAGCGCAAAGGAGTTTTTTCATCATTTGCGCGAGGCGCCGCCAGTTTTTATTTAAAATCAAGTGAGTTATGGCAGAGAGCAATTTCATCGACTATGTGAAGATACTGTGCCGCAGTGGCAAGGGCGGAGCCGGTTCGGCCCACCTGCACCGTGCCAAGTACGTCCCCAAGGGCGGTCCCGACGGCGGTGACGGCGGACGGGGCGGACACATCTTCCTGAAGGGTAACCGCAACCTGTGGACCCTCATCCACCTCAAGTACCAGCGCCACGTGTTTGCCACCGACGGACAGTCGGGCGGCGAGAACCAGTGCACCGGCAAGGACGGTGAGGACCGCACCATCGAGGTGCCTTGCGGCACGGCGGTCTATGATGCCGAGACGGGCCAGTTCCTGTGTGACGTGACGCAGGACGGACAGGTCGTGCGCCTGCTGCGCGGCGGCCGCGGCGGCTTGGGCAACCAGCACTTCAAGACGGCCACCAGGCAGACCCCGCGCTTTGCCCAACCGGGAGAGAAAGGTGTCGAAAAGGCTGTTATTCTGGAACTTAAATTGCTGGCCGACGTGGGTCTCGTGGGATTTCCCAATGCCGGTAAATCCACCCTGCTCAGCGTCATCAGCGCTGCCAAGCCCAAGATTGCCAACTACCCGTTCACGACGCTGGAGCCCAACCTGGGCATCGTGTCCTATCGCGGCCAGCAGTCCTTCGTCATGGCCGATATCCCCGGCATCATCGAGGGGGCCAGCGAAGGCCGAGGACTGGGACTGCGCTTCCTGCGCCACATCGAGCGCAACGCCGTGCTGCTGTTCATGGTGCCGGCCGACAGCGACGACATCCGCAAGGAGTATGGCATCCTGTGCCGCGAGTTGGAGACCTTCAACCCCGACCTGGTTGCTAAACCCCGCGTGCTGGCCATCACCAAGTGTGATATGCTCGACGACGAACTCATCGAGCAGATGCGCCCCGAGGTGCCCGACGATATCCCCAGCGTGTTCATCTCCAGTGTGGCCCAGATGGGTTTGACTGAACTCAAGGACCTGCTGTGGCGCACCATCAACGACGAGCGCAACCGCATTCCCGAGACGCCCGTCCACCACGACCTCGACGAACGCCATCGTGAGCAGGCCGAGGACGCCTTCATCTTTGGCGCTGACGACCTTGACGACGAGGCTCCCGATGCCGGCGGCAAGATGGTCGATTCGGGCAGCAAACAGTGGAGCGAGGAGTACTGGGAGAGCGACTACGAGGACGAGAACAAGGATTTCCAGGTAGTCAGCGACCCCGACGAGGAATAACAAGGGTGACTGCTTATTATCCAGTAACAAAAAAGTGGCGCGAGCCACTTTTTTGTTATCCGTAATCTGGTTATCTAGATATTCTAGATGCTCTAGATTCTCTAGAAGTTCTAGATAAGATGGCTGGTATCCAGCCGTTTATCTTCTATTTTCCATCGTTGCTCAGCAAGAAGCGCCGCTTGGGGGCGATAGCGGCAAAGTCTTCCTGGGTGAGCGGGGCGATGCGGTCGAGCACGCAGGTGAGCCTTTGCGCTATCTTGTACTCTACCGGCTCACTCTCAGGCACTTCCTGCAGCAACTGCGCCACGCGCGACTTGATGGCTGAGAACTCAAACACCATCGACGTGTTGAACCACGCATCGGCATGGCTGGCAAACGGCAGAATCCACAGGTTCTCGCCTCGCAGCACGCCGGGCCACCACTGCAGCGTCTGCAACGCGCTGGCGCCGCGGCTGTTATAGTCGCGGTAGATGCGGCGCAGCAGGCGGTTGTCGTGCTCTTCAAGTCCGGCTTTCTCGCCATAGTAGATGGTGGCTTGGGCGGTGACAAACAGCCTGAATTTCACGTTCTCATCGATATCGGGCACCAGCAGCGGGTTCAGCGCATGCAGGCCTTCCAGAAAGAGCAGGCTGTTGCTGTCGAGTTTGAGGGTGTTGCCGCGATAGGCGCGCTCGCCCTTGACGTAGTCATAGGTGGGCATCGACACCTGGTCGCCGGCCAGCAGGCTGGCCACATCGCGTCCCAACTGCTTTACATCCAAGCCATAGAAGGACTCATAGTCGATATTGCCATTGGGGTCAAGGGGGCGTTGGTCCAAGTTCAGGAAGTAGTTGTCGAGCGAGACGACACAGGGCTGGATGCCGTTGTCGCGCAGCATGTGGTTGAGGAACCTCGACGTGGTCGTCTTGCCTGAGCACGACGGGCCGGCAACGAGCACCACGCGCATTCCCTCCTGGCGGAAGCGACGGGTAATCTCGGTGGTGATGCGCTCCAGGCGGCGGCTGTGCTGCACCTCATCCTCGGCGATGAGGTCGGGAGCCATACCCTTAGAAATCACCTCGTTGAACAAGGCGATGCCGTTGCGTCCTTGGGACTCTAAGCGCCTGATGTTGCCACAGAACTCCTCGAGCGACATGTGTTTGTCGCCCTGTTGTTCCCCATTTGCTAAGATGTTAGTCATTGTGTCTGATGTATTGTATATGAGTAATTTGCTATAAAGAATTGGGCCCTATTGCACACCGCAATAGGGCCCAGTTGATTCGTTAGTAGTGAAAACTGCTGCCTCCCAGGAATTCGCGCAGCAGGCTCGTGCTGGGGATGTCTTTCACATCCAGAGGCTCGAAGTAACTCAAGAATTTTATCAGTCGAGTTGCCACAGCATATTCGGGCGCGCTGCTGGGAACCTGCTGCAGGACCGGCAGCGCATAGTTTTTCATTGCCGCCAGTTCAAAGAGCAGCGATGAGTTGAACATGGCATCGGCATTCTCGTGGAAGGGCATGATCCATTTGTCCTCGCCGCGGCGCACGCTGGCCCAGCGCTGGATGGTCTGCTGAGCGTTGCTGCCGCGGTACTGGTGGTCGCGGATGATGCGGCGCAGCAGGCGGTTGTCATAGGTGCCGATCCAGTTGTGGTCATCGATGTTGAGCGTGGTCAGGGCCGACACAAACACGCGGAATTTCTGCTCATTGGGAATCTGGCGCGTCAGTTCGGGATTCAGCCCGTGGATGCCCTCCATGAGCAGGATGTCGCCGTCCTCGAGTTTCAGCGTATTACCCAGATATTCACGCTCGCCCTTCTTGAAGTTGTAGGTCGGCATCGCCACTTCCTTGCCGGCGAGCAGGTCGGTAACGTCCTTATTAAATTGCTCCAGGTCAAGCGAGTAGAGTGACTCGTAGTCATAGTCGCCGGTTTCGTCGCGCGGCGTGCGGTCGCGGTTCACGAAGTAGTTGTCGAGTTCGACGACCTTGGGCACGATGCAGTTGGTCAGCAGTTGGATGGCCAGGCGCTTCGACGACGTGGTCTTGCCGCTCGATGACGGGCCTGCAATGAGCACGACACGCGCCCCACCCTCGTGGTAACGGCGGGTGATTTCATCGGCAATCTGGATGAAATGCTTGTTGTGCAACGCTTCAACGACGTTGATCAGCAGCGGGGCATAGCCGGCTTTGATGGCGCGGTTGAGTTCGCCCACGTCGCCCAGACGGATGATTTTGTTGAAGTTGATGTAGTCGGTAAACGCTTGGAACAGTTTGGGTTGAGGTTCCCAATCCACTACTTTGTCCAGTTGCGTGCGGTCAGGACCCAGCAGGAGCATTCCCCGCTCGTAGGGTACCAGGTCAAACACCTTGAGCATGCCTGTCGAAGCCACCAGCGGCCCGTAGAAACTGTCGATGATATCGCCCAGTTTGTAGTAAATCGTGTACAGTTGGTTGATGCCTTCCAGCAGCCGCACCTTGTCCTTCAGGCCCTGTTTGCGGAACATCTCGATGACGTCGGTCGTCAGGCGCTCGCGGCGCACAAACGGGATATCGGCAGCGATGATTTCTTCCATGCGCTGCTTGAGTTGTGCGATGATTTCGGGCGTGAGGAATTCCACCTCATGCTTGATCTGGCAATAATGTCCGTTGCTGATGCTGTGCTGGATGCACAGGCGCTTGCCGGGATACAGGTCGTTCAGGGCTTTGTACAGCACCATGCACAACGACCGCGTCAGCGCGCGATAACCGGCATTGCTGGTGATGTCGATGAACTCGATGTGTTTGGGTGAAAATACCGGGTAGTGCAGGTCTTCTACTTTATTGTTTACCAGCACACAGACCGCTTCACCCTTCAGGCCCAAGCGGCCCTTGATGGTGTCATAGAGTTCGAATAGCGTTTCACCGCCATCGATGTCTATGTACTCGTTGGTGTTCTTGCAGAATACCTTGAGTTCATCGTTCCTTTTCATAGTCGCTGAAAATTATAGGCGCAAAGGTACAAAAAAATCATAAAATCCGGTAGTTTTTTGACAAGAATGTGATTTTACCGTTTCTCAGGGCCTGCTGATTGGTGCGACCCGCTCTGGTGGCGCTGTATCGGTTTTGGGTGAAAAATTCGATGAAATCGGCTTTTTTTTGGCAAAAAAGGCGGGTGATACCGATTATTGGCGTACCTTTATCGTCCCGAAATATGATAATTCAGCAAGCAATGAAAACAAAACTTTTAGTTATGGCAATGATGATTATTGGCGCCATGTGCGGGTGCACGGCGCACGAGAGTAACAACGATGTGGAGCCCGGTTGCGACATGTTCAAGACCCAGAGCGGCACCACGGTGAAGATGTATTGCATCAAGCACGGCAGCGTGCGCATGCAGGTGGGCGACAAGTGGATCTATGTCGACCCCGTGACCACGGCGGTGAAGCCCGTTACCGACTACACTACCCTGCCCCAGGCCGACTACATCCTGGTGACACATGAGCACTTCGACCACCTGGATTCGGTGGCTATCAGCCAGTTGAGCAAGCAGGGAACCGTGCTCATCACCAATGCCCGCTGCCACGAAATTTTGGGCGGCAAGGGCGACGTGATGGCCAACGGTGACAGCCGCACCCTGGCCGAGGGGTGGACCGTGGATGCCGTGCCCGCCTACAATAACTCGCCCGATAAACTGAAGTTCCACCCCAAGGGCCGTGACAACGGTTTCGTGGTGACCATCGAGGGCATGCGCATCTACATCGCCGGCGACACCGAGGATATCCCCGAGATGGCCGACATTAAGGACATCGACGTGGCCTTCCTGCCCTGCAACCTGCCCTACACGATGACGCCCGAGCAGTGCGCCCATGCCGCCACGATGATCCAGCCCACCGTGCTCTTCCCCTACCACTACGGCGAGACCGACATCCAGCAGGTAGTGAAGTTGCTCGAGGGCACTAACATCGACGTGCGCATCCGCGACTACCAGTAAATCATCTCTAGATAGTCTAGATTATCTAGTCACTCTAGAATAAAGGAACTGCCGCCGCACCCCTACTAAGGACGCGGCGGCAGCCTTTTGTTTGTGGCAATCTTGAGGCTTGCCATGGGTCTTTAAACTTTAACCACCAACCTCTAAACTTCACGGGCGTCAAGCAATCGCTTGGCGCCCGTGACTATCGTAGAGTTCTCTAAACTCTAAACCCTAAACTCTAAACTTCACTTGTGTCAAGCGAGCGCTTGACACAAGTGAATAGAATTTTACCAACCGGGGTTCTGGCCAATCTGAGGATTCAGGTTGCGCTGATCGTCAGGAATGGGGAACAGGTTGTACTTGGGATCCCACTTGCGGGGAGCACCGTTGTTGGAGCAGTTGATGTAACCGTCGGGGTCAACATCGATTTCGCTGTAACTGATGTTACCAGCCTCATATCCAGCAACGTAGGCACCACGGCACAGGTTGGGATTGTTGTCGGTGTCGAGCAGCGAGAGTTGGTTCCAGCGGAGCAGTGAGTAGTAACGGTCGTTCATGCAGTACATCATCTCGACGCGGCGCTCGCGGCGAACCTCCCAGATAATGTTGCTCACGCCCATGTTGTTGGCGGGATCGGCCTCAACGCTGGTCAGCAGGTGGGGCATGCCAACGCGGTCGCGCAGCAGGTTGATCGACTTGTCAAGGTCGTTCTGGGTGATGTTACCCATCTCGGCGCAAGCCTCGGCATAGTTCAGCAGGATCTCGGCATACCAGAAGATGGGAGCGTCGGTCCAGTTACCATAGGTGCTCTGACGGTTGGTGTTGTCGATCAGGTTGGTATCGAACAAGTATACGCCATAGCCCGTCGAAGCGGTGGACTGGGCACCGCCGAAGCGGGCGTAACCACAACCGGGGAATTGGAGGATCTTGTCTACCTGAGCGCTCAGACGCGGGTCACGGTTGGCCAGCACGTTGCTGATGTCGATGTGGGGAGCCTCGCCCAGACCCGAGTTGTCGTCGAGGACAACAACGGTACCATGGTCAGTCTTGTCCAGACCAGTGGTAGCCAGGGGCTTACCATCACGGAACAGGTAACTGTCGAAGGCATCCTTGGTCATACCGTTAACCTGGGTAGAACCGCAGGTGTAGTCGATAGTACCGTGGGCAAAGGTGCTCTGGATGTACTTCTTGTACATGATCATCTCGTTGTTACCGGCCAGGTCAAGCGAGTTGAAGTTAGCCTGGTAGTTGCTGTTCAGGCTGAATTTGCCCGAATTCATGATCTGCTCACAAGCGTTCTTGGCCTCAGCGAGGTAACGGTTGGCGCGCTCGTTGTTCTTGGTCACATACTTGCTGTAGTCACCCTCATAGAGGCAAACCTCAGCCTTCATGGCCAGGGCAACCCACTTGTTGAAAGCGGTGCGCGAGTTGTCGTTGTCGGTGATGTTGGTGCAAGCGAAGTTCAGGTCCTCGAGCACCTTGTCCATCACGTCGTTGCGGGGCTGACGGGGACCGTACAGGATCTCGGTGTCATTGGGATCGAGTTCCTTGTCTACCCAGTAGCAGTCGCCATAGGCGCGAACGAGTTTGTAGTGCTGCCATGCGCGGTACAGGCGGCCGATACCCAGCCAGTTGGCCTTCTTGGCATCGCTCATTGCATCGATAGTGGGGATAGCAGCAATCAGGGTGTTGGCACGACGGATTTCCACGTAGGGAGTATTCCAGGCGCCGGCGCTACCGGGAACGTTCATATAGGTCCACTTGGTGATACCAGTCGAGGCCTGGTCGTCGTTCAGCGTGTTGAAGTAGTAGTCACCGCTGCCGCTGCCATAACCCGTAAACGTGTTATAGAAATAGTTGGCGAACAACTGGACGTTGGTCTCACTGGTAAAATAGTTGTCCTTGGTAAACTGATCATAGGGTTCAGTGTCGAGGATATCAGAGCACGAAACCAACGAGAGCATGAAAACACCCAGACCAGCCAGTATAATTGATTTGAAAAGTTTCATAATTATATCTGTTTTAGTTTTTAGTCTTTAGTCTTTAGTTTTAAGTATGGTTTGTATCGCCTAGAAATGAGTTGTCATCAGGTAATATTACTTACAACTTAAAACTTACAACTTAAAACTCAATTAATTATTACTTCACGATGATCTCGCAGATAGAAACGCGATTCCAACTCAGTTCATCAAACATGTTGCTGATGCCCTGACCCTGGGCGTTGATGCGCTTGGCATCGATACCATACTTCTTGACGAGCATATCCTTCACGCTGGCGGCACGGCCGTTAGCGAGGTCGATATTGTGGGCGGCAGGACCGTCCTTGGAGGCATAACCGTTGATGGTGCAGGTAGCCTCGGGATGGCTCTTCATGTAAGCGGCGATGCGCTCTACGTTGGGCTGCTGGTCGGCAGTAACGCCAGTCTTGTTGATGGGGAAGTGAACCAAGATGGTCATGTACTGCAGCGACTTGTCAATCATGTTGCCCTTGCTCTTCTGGCAGTCGTTCAGGTCGCGCTGCAACTGGGCATTGCGGTTGTTGGCTGCGTTGAGTTGGTTCTGCAGGTCGGCCAGGCGGGCATTGTAGTTGTTCTCGGCATCGGCCAACTGGGCGCGCAGGTCATTGATCTGAGCGTTCAGGGCGCTGTTGTCAACATTACCGGCTACAGCAGTCTTGTTGCTGCTGCCGAAGGTCAGTTGCAGACCTACACTGTAGGTACGCATGATAGGATCGGTACGACCCCAAACGGCGTTACCATAGGAACCCACACCGGTGTTGATCTCGGGATCGAGACCGGTACCGTGGTTGTGGTTGATGATGTCGAACAGGTTGTCGGTCGAAGCGTAGATGCGCAGTTTCTCGATCAACGCCTTGCGGGTCAAGTGCTGAGGCAGCGTGTAACCCACGGTGATGTTCTTCATGCGCAGGTAGGACATATTAACCAAGTACTTGGTCTGGGGATAGAAGTTGAACTTACCCAGATCGAGGATGTCGCTCGAAGCGGTACCACGGCCGGCACCACCACCCCACATGCGGGGGAAGTCGGCGTTCTGGTCGATCTTGCCAGCAGCAAAGTCGGCCTCGGTCACATAATTGGTCTGGTTGGTGTAGATAGCGTCGGCACCACGCATGAACGGCATAACGAATGCAGACTGGGTCCACATGTCACGCTTGCCCACGCCCTGCAGGTAGAAGTCAACGTCGAAGCCCTTCCAGGCAGCGCCCAGACGCAGCGAGTACTGATAGCGCGGGGTGAAGTTACCGATGCGCTTCAGGTCACCGTGATCCTCGGGAGTACCCTTACCCCAGTCAATCACGCCGTCACCGTTCAGGTCCTTGAACTTGATGTCACCAGGGCCGTAAACGAAGCCGTTGGACTGCAACTTGGTCTGGCTAGCAACACCGTTGGCATAGGTGCCGTCGGCATTGAAGTCGCTGAAGTCGAAGTAGCGGTCGGTCTCGAAGCCCCAGATCTCGCCATACTCCTTGCCGGAGTAGTTGGTGTTGATCATGTTGTTGCTGTCCCAAGTGGTCACCTTGGTCTTGTAGTCGTTGACGATGGCAGTAACATAGAAGTCAACATTGCCGAGGCGGTTGCGGTAGTCAACAGCGAGTTCCCAACCACGGGTACGCATCGAACCTGCGTTCTCCCATGCGGCGCTTGCACCCAGGACTGAAGGCATAGCCTTACCGGGAGCGAGCATGTCCTTGGTGTCACGCTGATACCAGTCGGCGGTCACGTTCAGGTGGCCATTGAAGAAGGCCAGGTCAAGACCCACGTTGGTGGTGTGGATCTTCTCCCAAGTCAGAGACTCGGAAACCAGTTTGGGAGCGCCAAAGTAGTCATACTTGGAGTTGCCGTTGCCAATCCAGTTCACACCGTTGGTCACCTTACCCATGGTCTCGAGGAACATGTTGGAACCGATCTCCTGGTTACCGATCACACCATAAGATGCACGGATCTTGGCATTGCTGATGGTGTTCTTGATGGGCTCCCAGAACTTCATCTCGCTGATGCGCCAGCCGATAGATGCCGAGGGGAAGAATGCCCACTGATCCTTCTTGGGGAACTTGCTCGAACCGTCGTAGCGGCCGTTCAACTCGAGCAGGAAGATGCCCTTGTAGTCATAGTTGATGCGGCCGAAGAAGCCTGCCGAACCCCAGTGGGTGTGGGCGTGGCTGTAACTGTAGTCCTCGTTGGTGAGAGCCAACTCAGGCATGTTCAGGTCCTGAATGCCGTGGCGCTCGTAGTAGAGGTACTCATACTCATACTTATCCACGTTGGCACCCAACTTCAGGTTGAAGTTGTGGGCGTCGTTGATGGACTGGTGGAAGTCGAAGTAACCGTTAGCCACGTGGTTGTAACGGTTGCTGCGGTCGGTCTCGATGAAGGTCGAGCCGGTGATGTCCACGGGACCCTGAGGATTCAGACCCCAAGTGTTGTAAACAACCGAGGGGAGACCGATGCCTTTGTAGCGGGTGTTGCGCTGGATGAAGGTGTAGTCGGCATTGAAACTCAAACCGTAACCGAAGTCAATCTTGGCGAATGCGCCCAGGCTCAGGTTGTTCATCTTGTAGTAGCAATCACCACCGGTGTTGCGGCCACCGATCATCGTGCGGGCATCATACTGCTTGCCGTCGTTAGGATCGATGAAGTAGCCGTAGGGGCCGAAGAACGAACCCCAGCGCCACAGGTACTGATAGGTACCGGCACCGCGCTTGTAGGGGGTCTCATAGGTCCTGTCAACATAACCGATGCGGGTGCCGACCTCCAACCAGTCAGTAGCACGTACCGACACGTTGGCCGTTACGTTGTACTTGCGGAACTTGTCGGGGTTGAAGTTCATCAGCGACTGCTTCTGGTTGTAACCAACCGAGGTGTAGAAGTTGATGCGGCCCGAGTTACCGGTTACACTCAGGGTGTGGCTCTGTGAGGGAGCATGGTTGTTGAACATGATGCCGGGCACATCCCAGTTGGCATAGTAACCGTTCTCATCATAGTCGTCACCATAGACCATCTGACGATATTTGTCCTTGATGTCGCCATGCTTCTTGATCCAGTTGTTGATACCGTTCTGGAAGGCCTCGCTGTCCATGTACATACCGAAGAGTTCCGATGCAACGCCCATGCGGTGGTTCACGTCGTTCAGGGCGGCCACCTGGGTGGGAACGTTGGGATAGTCGGGCAGCGTCGTTGCCTGGCTCCAAGCGAAGTTGTTGTTGTAACTTACCCTGACGTTGTCCTTCACGTGGGCGGTCCTGGTGGTGATCAGAACGACACCGAAGGCTGCACGTGTACCGTAGATCGAGGTCGAAGCAGCATCCTTCAAGACGCTGATGTTCTCGATATCGGCGGGGTTCAGGTCACCCAGAGATTCAACGGGCACACCGTCAACGATGTACAACGGGTTGGAAACGCCGCTGTTGGACAGCGTACCGATACCACGGATAACGATTGACGGGTCGGCGCTGATGTCACCGTTGGCGTTCAAGATCGTCAAGCCGGGGACGGTTCCCTGCAGCGACTTGCGGACGTCGGTCTCGGACTTGGAACCGAGCACCTTGTCAACGTCGACGGTGCTCACGGCACCGGTCAGGTTAGCCTTGCGCTGCGTACCGTAACCCACGACAACGATCTCATCGAGTTTTGCGTTATCCTCGGCGAGGATGACGCGCATGCCGTTGCTGGCACGCAACTCCTGGGTCTTGTAGCCGATGTAAGAAATCTGCAACTTAGCGTTAGGGCTGGCCTTGAACGAGAAGTTACCGTCCACATCGGTTGTTGTGCCACGGGTCGTTCCTACTTCGACAATGCTGGCGCCGATGACGGGTTCACCCTGTTCATCGACAACACGGCCTGTCACAATGCTGGTGGCGGAGTTAGCCGACACCTGGGGCGCGGGTGCTGCCTGGGCCTGGTAACCAGTGCCGCACAGCAACAGCAATGCGCCCAAAAGAGCTAAATGTCTTTTCATAAGCACGTTTGAATTAGTTAATATTAAATGGTTATTACACTTGTTTGGTATATTCTATTCTCTATATTGCCGCACAATTTAGGTTTGCGTTTTTTAACAAAGTGCAAAATTCTACATTTTTTTTGAAATAGCCAAAAAATCAGCGTGTTTTTGTGAGAGTGAGTGTTAAAAAACATAAAAATTTGTCCAAAACGTGAAATTTTTGGTCCACAAACTACCGTTTTCGGTAAAGAAAAATCATTTTTTTAGCCATTTTTTTGGCCACGTGAATTTTTATTTGCAAATTTGCCTTTTGAAAAAGTCAAGAAATCGCATAAGAAACTCATTTTATTTCAAATTTTTAATAATTTAAAGTAAGTGCGTATGAAAAAACAATTAGCACTGTTGGCCGCCCTGGCAATCGCCTGCGGAGCACCGGCTGGGATGACATCGTTCCCCAGCACGGGTTTCACAGCCGAGGCCCAGGCCAACAAAGTCTCTGGCGTCATACGTGACGCACAAGGTGAGCCCCTCATCGGTGCGACCGTCAAGGTCAAGGGTACCAACCGCGGTACCGCCACCGATGTCGACGGCAAGTATTCAATCGTCGCCAACCGTGGTGACGTGCTCGTTGTGTCCTACATCGGCAGCAAACCCATGGAGGTTACCGTGGGCAGCGGCGACATGGACATCAACATGCAGGCCAACGACCAAGTCCTCGACGAGGTTGTTGTAACCGCACTCGGTATCCGCAAGGACAAGAAGTCGCTGGGTTATGCAGTCGACGACTTGAAGGCCGAGGAATTGATGCGCAACAAGAGCGCCAACGCCATCAACTCCCTCTCGGGTAAGATTGCTGGTGTGAACATCACCCAGTCGTCTGGTGCCGCCGGTTCGGGCGCACACATCGTGCTCCGTGGTGGTACTTCGGTCAGTGAGAATTATGACAACCAGCCGTTGTTCGTTGTGGATGGTGTCATCTATGACAACTCGGCAGGTGTTGTGGGTAACTCGGCATTCGACGGTATGATGAACAGCGCCACCACCTCTTCCAACCGTGTGATGGATATCAACCCCGAGGATATCGACAATATGTCGGTACTGAAAGGTCCCGCCGCTTCCGCACTCTACGGTTCGCGTGCTGCCAACGGTGTTGTAATCATTACTACTAAGAAGGGTAAGGAAGGTCATTCTGAGGTCAGCTTCTCAGGTAAGATGATTGTCTCGACCGTTGCAAATCTGCCCAAGACCCAGAATGAGTACACCCGCGGTTACATGACTGACATGTACGAGAAGGATGCTGAAGGTAAGAGTGTGTGGACTGGTCTTGACATCAAGAACGACAGTTACAACTCATGGGGTCCTAAGGTACCTGGCCTACAAACCTATGACAACCTGAAGAACTTCTTCGAGACGGGTATCATCTGGGACACCAACCTGAGCGTTAGCGGTGGTACCAAGAACAACAACTTCTTCCTGAGCGGTTCATTCTACGATCAGGACGGTATCGTTCCCACCACGGGCTACACCAAGACGACTTTCCGCTTCAACGGTGAGCAGAAGGTGGGCAAGTTCACCTTCGGCGCCAACGCTGCCTATAGTGACGCCCGCACCGTGAAGACCCTGACTGGTGCCGCTCTCTACGGCTCCAGTGGTACTGGTGCCCTCTATGCAGCCTACAACTGGGCTCCCAGCGATGACATGCGCCACTACCTCAACGAGGACGGCACGCGTTTCCGCCTGTTCGGTGACCAGTTCCAGCCTTGGGAGGAGCGCGACAACCCCTACTGGATTGTCAACAAGAACAAGATGACCGATGACACCGAGCGTTTCACCGGCAATTTCAACGTGAAGTGGGATCTGTTCGACTGGTGGTGGCTGAGTTACCGCATGGGTGTCGACAGTTATACGACCCAGAGCCACAATACAATCGCTCCCGGTGGCGCAATCAAGCAGATCTGGCAGAAGGGTATGTTGAGTGACAACATGTACAAGTATCGCTACCTGAGCAACAACCTGATGTCGAACTGGGGCAAACAGTTCGGTGACTTCAACGTCAACTTGATGCTGGGTGGTGCTACCGAGTACACCAAGACCCGCCGTGACTATGAGTCGGCTTGGAACTTCGCCGTGCCTGAATTCTATAGCTACAACAATGCCAGCGATGCTGACAAGAAGTTTAGCCACAGTACGAGTCGCAAGCGTCTGGCTTCACTCTTCGGTGAGTTCCGCATCGACTGGCGCAACGCCATCTTCCTGACCGTTACCGGCCGTAACGACTGGGATTCGACCCTGCCCAAGGAGAACTGGAGTTACTTCTATCCCAGTGTGAGTGGCGCTATCGCCTTTACCGAACTCTTCCGTGAGAGCCTGCCCGACTGGTTCTCCTTCGGTAAGATCCGTGCAAGTTGGGCTGAGGTAGGTAAGGGTACTGGTCCCTATGAGACAGGTACAACCTTGTGGCCTGTAAGTACTTTCCTTGATGGCCTGATGGGTCTGGGTAACAGCTGGACCCGCGGTAACCCCTATCTGAAGCCTGAGACCACCCGTTCGACCGAGGTTGGTCTGGAGTTGCGCTTCATCCAGAACCGCTTGAAATTTGACATCGCTTACTATACCAATGACTCTTATCAGCTGATTCTGTCGCCGCGTGGACCTCAGTCAACCGGTTACATCTTCACATCTTATAATGCTGGTAACGTTTACAACAAGGGTCTCGAGATCAGCCTGAGTGGTACTCCCATCCAGCATGAGAACTTCATCTGGGAAACCGGTATCAACGTCTATGGCAACCGTGGCACAATCGACAATCTGTATGCTGGTATGGACATTATGTACGTGACCGATGTACAGTATGCTGGTGCTAAGGCTGCAACCTTCAACGGTAGCAACTTCATGGGTATCTCTGGCACCAAGTGGAACCGTAATGCCGATGGCAAGTTGATTCTTGACGCTAACGGCTTCCCCACCGAGGATAAGAAGCAAGATGCATTTGAGGTCGGTGACCGTGAGCCTAAGTTCCAGGGTGGTTGGAACAACACCTTCACCTTCTTCAAGAACTGGACCTTCAATATGTTGTGGGAGTTCCGTTATGGTGGCGACGTCTTCAACGGCACCAAGTATGCCATGTCGATGAGCGGCGTAAGCCAACTCAGCGGCGACTGGCGTAACGAGACCCTCACTATCGAGGGTGTTTACCAGACGGGTACAGATGATAATGGCAAGCCCATCTATAAGGATGTCAGCAACACCTGGAAGGCCGATCAGAACTATCCATTCAATGGTGTGGATAAGAGTGGTTATAACATCATTAAGGACTACTACACTGGTGCTTATAATTATGAGACCCGCAACTGGATCACCTACGTGAAGAGCCTGCGTCTGCGCACCATCTCTTTGACCTATGATGTTCCCCGCAGTTTCCTGGCCCGCACCAAGTACATCAAGCGTGCCGCCATCACGGCTGCTGCTAACAACCTGTTGCTGTTCACCAACTATGACGGTGATCCCGAGGTGGCTGCTGCAGGTGCTGGTGTCGGTGGTTCGTCATCGGTAGGCTTCGACTACTGCGGCGTTCCCGCTACCCGCTCCTATTCACTGGGTGTTAACCTCGTCTTCGGTACTGACGATGCCGCTCCCGCTCGCGTGAACAACACTGAACTCGACCTGCTCAACGGTCAGATCAACGACCTGCGCAACCAGTTGGCTAACGCTAATAACGCCAGCAACGCCCGCATCGCTCAACTCGAGAACGACCTGGCTGCTGCCAACCGTGCTCTGGCTAACTGCAAGAGCGACCTGAACGCTGCCAAGAACGTGGCTCCCAAGGTGGTAGACAACAGCGCCAAGTACATGAACGTCCTCGTTCACTTCCCCGTGAACAAGACCGGCGTTACCGCTGACCAGCGTGCCAACGTTGAGCGCGTAGCCGCTTACCTGAAGAGCCATCCCGAGGCAACCTGCGAAATCAAGGGTTACGCTTCGCCCGAGGGCAACAAGGACAATAACATCAAACTCGCTAACGGCCGTGCCGCCAGCGTGAAGGATATGCTCGTTAACAAGTATGGTATCGCCGCCAACCGCATCAAAGCCGAGGGCCAGGGTATCAGCAACATGTTTGACGAACTGAGTTGGAACCGTGTTTCCATCTGTGAGATCATCGTGAAGTAAGATTAATCAGTTTTTAGTTGTAAGTTTTAAGTTGTAAGTAATATTACCTCTATGACGATACAGTTACAGACGATACAAACCATACTTAAAACTAAAAACTAAAAACTAAAAACTAAAAAATATATGAAATCATTGAAATCAATTATACTGTGCGGTATGGGAGTGCTGGCGTTATCGCTGACTTCTTGCAACGACTGGTTGGATGTGAACGTGGATCCCAATAACCCCACGGACAAAATCACAAGTTATGACCAGCGTCTGGCGCACATTGAGTTCTATACCAATAGCGGTTTGCAGTTCGGTGCTTGGCGTACCACCATGGCCATGGGTGACTGGACCCGTAACAACGGTGGCGGTAACTACTGGCACGTTTCCTATTGGTATCCCGTTGAGGCCCAGGTGACTACGGTTTATCAGTGGTGGTTTGTTGGTGCTTATGCCAACGTGCCTGACATGATCGCTAAGGCTGAGGCTGTCGAGAATTGGCAGTTTGCCGGTGCCGGCTACCTGATCAAGGCTTACGGCTTTATGGCCATGACCGACCTCTATGGCGAAATGCCATATGAAGAGGCTGCCGCTGACAGCCCTGCTCCCCACTACAATACGGGTAAGGAAATTTATTTAGGTTGCTTGGAGACCATCGACAAGGCCATCGAGTACCTTGAGAAGGGTCAGAGCCAGGATCCCAGCCTGCCCACTCTCGCTGCTGGTGACTTCTGGAACCATGGCGATCTGAACAAGTGGATTAAACTCGCCTACATGCTGAAGGCCCGCTGGATCAACAAGTTGAACAAGAAAGGTGCCGGTAGTTACAAGGACGGTAAGTATGACGCCGACGAGATCCTGCGCTGCCTTGACAAGGCCATGCAGAGCAATGCCGACAACACCATCGTCAACCACACCGACGACAACGGTCCCACGCACGACGTGCTGGGTTGGGATGAGCCCGTTGACTACTCACCTCTGTTCTCGGTTAGTGGTATGAACTCTGGTTACATGGCAACCAAGATGCTCTACGACAACCTGACCAACTTTGCTGGTAAGGGTGTCGAGGATCCCCGTGCCGACCACATCCTGCCCTGGGCTTACAGTCCCAACAGGGAAGAGAATGGTATCGATGCTAATGGCGTGAAGTGGAATGGTCACTGGCGCCGTACGCTGGGCGTTGACATGGCCAGCGAAATCAACAGCCAGGGTGGCCCCCTGCGCGCTATGTTCAATACCGGTACCAACAGTTGGTACATCAACAGTTCCAACGAGGCCCGCAAGGGTGATACTGTCTATATCGAGGGTACCAGTGACTGCAAGGGTTACTTCGCTAATCCCAGCATCCTGTACTGCCGCGCCGGTAGCGGTCAGTTCCAGTCGGCTGAGTCGGGTACGTTCTACACCCGCGTAAGTTCGCCCACCTACATCGGCACCTATGCCGAGTGCTGCTTCATCAAGGCCGAGACCCTCTTCAAGAAGGGCGACAAGGCTGGCGCTTACGCTGCCTACAGGGCCGGTATCAAGGCCAGTTGCGACCTGATGAACGAGAAACTGAGAGTATGGATTGCCGAGGATCCCAGTCTTGCTGATTGCCCGTCGTTCACCCCGATGACTGATGATGCCATCAACAACTACCTGAACAACGGTATCGGCACTCAGGGTGAGTTGACCCTGGGTCACATCCTCATGCAGAAGCGTATCGCCCTCATGTTCTCCTATGAGATCTGGAACGATATGCGCCGCTATGACTTCGATTCCAACATCTTCTTCGGTTGGTCGATTCCCGCTTACCACTATAAGGTGGTTGCCGCAACCAATGCTATCCCCGAGGGCAAGCAGTATCGCCGCTGGCGCCAGTGCTCACATGAGTACAAGTACAACAGTGTGAACTTGCAGGCCATTGGCGAAAAGGTTCCCGGCGCCCGCATGACTGACAGCGAGGGCAACAAAGTGATTTGGAACACTCAGGATGATGCTTGGACCATCCCCGTATGGTGGGACAGCGACCAGGAGTAATCCCCTACCCTATCCAATAAAAACGACCGCCGAGGCTCACAGCCCCGGCGGCGTTTTTATTTTAGTTAGGAGTTAGGAATTAGGAGTTGTCGCGTCACCCCTCATATAATTCAGATTAATCTGTTGTTTAAAAAAAGAAAAGTTGTTTTCCGTTGTTCAAGTTGTTTGAAACGGTGTGCGCCAGCCCATAAAATTTTGTTTGATTTCTCGTGCGTAGCACGATTATTTGATCCTCGCGGGAGAGTGTTGTTTACTCGGTGGGCGGGATGTCGATGTCAACGACGGGGGCGCTTTGCAGCAGGCTGCGGTACAGGTCGGTCATCTTGTTGTAGAACATGGGATAGTCGAGTTTTTCCTGGAAGTCACGCTGGGCTTGCGTTCCCATGCGCGAGCGGCTGGCGGTGTCGTTGAGCATCGTGTTGATGGCAGTCGTCAGGGCACGCTCGTCGCCCGGGGGCACGAGCAGGCCGTTCACGCCGTCGTTGACGTACTCGGGCTGTGCACCGTTGTTGCTGCAGATGTGGGCCTTGCCGGCCATCATATACTCCAAGTTGCTGATACCCAAGGCCTCAGGCTGGATGGAAGGCAGTACGCCGAAGTCGGCCTGGCGCAGGTATTCCAGGATGTTGTCCCTGAAGCCCAGCAGCGTCACATTGTTGACCATACCGGCAGCAACGATGAAACCTTTGATTTTTGCCTTGTATTTGGGCTGTCCTTCGCCGATGATGGCCAGGTGGTACTTGGACTTGTCCACGTGGGTTAACGCGCCCAGAAGCACCTCTATGCCCTTCTCGTGGGCCAGTTTGCCGTGGTACATGATCAGCGACTGCTGGCTGTTGAGTCCCAGTTCGCGGCGCAGGTCGGGCACCGTGGTGCCGATTTGGCTGTCGCACACGCTGTCGCGCAGCACCACGCCACGGTCGGCATACTGCTTTTTGGCTTTGCCCAGGAAGGCGTCGCGGGCCATCTCGGACGAGAAGACGAAGCAGTCAATGGACTTGTACAACTTGGTGTACATATAGTTCTTCTTGGGCTTGTAGACGCCGTGCACGCTCACCACGACGCGCGTGTCGCGGTTCTCGCTGATGCGGCGGGCCATCACGGCCATAAAGGCATCCTTGAAACTATGCACGTGGATAATGTTCTTGCCCTTGCGCAGCAGGCGTGCAAAACGCACGGGCGAATCGATGTCGGTTACGCCCTTGAGCGGCAGAATCGAGATAGGAATCTCAAGGCGGCGGTATTGCTTGAGCACGACGGGATGCTTGCGGCACACGACCTCGACATAGAAGTCCTTGTCGTTGCGCAGCCGCTCCACCAGGTCATAGGTGTATTGCTCGGCGCCGGTCCAGTGCTTGTTGGATACGATATGGAATACGTTAATCATAGAGGCGATTTTTCTTCATGGTGGCGCCACACGGCGCCATCCGAGCCACGAAGATACACATTTTTCCGCTCACGGCCAAGAAACACGGCAAAATACTTCCTCCTCTCCCCTGCCCTATTATGTTGCCAATGAAGCAAATTCTTCGATGAAATCGGTATTTTTTACCTCCAGAGCCAACGATAGATCTTTAATGCGATGACTACTGAAAACAGTAAGACACGGCATATTCGCATGCCGTGCCTTGTCGTTGTGGTTGGCGAGGAGGGGGCGCCTCTCCCCTACCCGATTATTCCTTCTTGTCAGCGCCGAAGAGTTCCTTGATGCCGCCGATCGAGCCCAGCAGGTTGGTGGCCTCATAGGGCAGGTAGACCGTCTTGGTCTTGTCGCCGCTGGCAACGGTGTCGAGCATCTGGATGTACTTCTGGGCCAGCAGGTAGTTGGCGGGATTGGTGCTCTGCCCTACTGCCTGGGTAATCTTGTCGATGGCGATAGCCTCGGCCTCGGCCCTGCGGATGCGTGCCTGGGCTTCACCCTCGGCGCGCAGGATTTCGGTCTGCTTGTCGGCCTCGGCCTGGTTGATGCGGGCGGTCTTCTGACCCTCGGACTGCAGGATGGCAGCCTGTTTCTGACCCTCGCTGGTGAGGATGGTGGCGCGCTTGTTACGCTCGGCCTGCATCTGCTTCTCCATGGCCTGGAGCACGGTCACGGGCGGCTGGATGTCCTGCAACTCGACGCGGTTCACCTTGATACCCCACTTGTTGGTGGCGTCGTCGAGGACGGCGCGCAACTTGGAGTTGATGGTGTCGCGTGAGGTCAGCGTCTGGTCCAGTTCAAGTTCACCGATGATGTTACGCAGCGTGGTCTGCGTCAACTTCTCGATAGCGTTGGGCAGATTGTTGATCTCATACACTGCCTTGAACGGGTCCATAATCTGGAAATACAGCAACGCGTTGATTTGTGTCAGTACGTTATCCTTGGTAATCACGTTCTGCTTGTCGAAGTCATAGACTTGCTCGCGCAGGTCGATTGAGTTGGTGGTGCGGTAGCGTCCGTGTTCATAGGCCACGATGCTCTTGGCACGGTCGATGAACGGGATAATGACATTGATACCGGGCTTTAGCGTGGCGTAATATTTACCCAGGCGCTCGATGATCTTGGTCTCGCTTTGCGGAATGATGACCAGGCTGTTCTTCACCAGAATCAGGGCCAGCAAGATAATGACGATAAGAAAAATTACAATAGGATCCATAAGAAATCGTATTTATTGGGTTGATAATTGTTTGTGTGAGGATTACTCGTTGACGGGCTCAACGGTGGCGATGATGCTCTCCATCTTGGTGATACGCACGCGTGTGCCCGTGTTGATGGCACTGCCGTCGGCACTGACGGCCTTCCAGTTGTCGCCATCGACGGCAATGCGGCCATAGCCGCCGGCCTCGATGTCTTCGGTCACACGGCCTTCACGTCCAATCATGGCTTCGGCATTGCTCAGGCGCTCCTTGTGCGGCTTGTGCAGTTTCTTCACCAGGGCGGGCCTTACCAGCAGCAGGCTCAGGGCAGAAACCACGGCAAAGATGATGATCTGCCAGGTTACTGTGAGACCGCAGCCGGCACCGATGGCAGCCACAGCGGCACCGATGGCGAAGCACAGGATGAAGAAATCACCTGACGAAAGTTCTAAAATCAGACAGATAATTGAAACGATGACCCAAATGAGCCAGACGTTGGTTGAAAAATAGTCAAACATAATCTTTATCGTTTATTGGTTTGTATTGTTCTGTTCACTTCGCGATTTCCGCTGTTATCTCTTAGACGCATCATCCTGCTGAAAAACTACTCGCAACGTCAACATTTTTTGGGTGTCCGCGTGTGGTGGTTAGACGGTCATCTACATCGCTCGGATGGGCGTGAGGGCTGTTGCGTTAAGGTTGCCCAAAGTTATGGCTTTTTAACTAAATCTGCAAATTTTATGCCAAAATTAACAAAGAAATCCCGCCCGAATACCCGAATGTCCCCGAAGAAGCGATTCTCAGAGGGTTAAAATGCGTTTTTGGGCTGAAAACCAGTGTTTTTGGACTTTTGGCGCCTTGGGCCAGAAAAATCGGGTAGGGGGGTCCAGCGCCCAGCAATGGGGTCGCGGGGCCGGATAAGGGTCCCGCAAGGCGATTATTGCCGTTTTTTCTTGTTATACAACAATATTTGTGTTATCTTTGTCTCCCGTTTTTCAAATCATAGAGGAAATGACCGAAATCAACTACATGCTTCAAGGCAATGCCGTGATGCCGGCGCTCAACGAGCCGGTCGTGCGCGAGTGGATTGTCAAGGTGGCCGACCTTCATGGACAGAGGGTGGGGTGCCTGACCTATGTCTTCTGTGACGACGAGTACATCCTGGAAACCAACCGCGAGTTCCTCGGCCATGATTATTACACCGACATCATCACCTTTGATTACACCAATTCGCGCCACATTGCGGGCGATATGGTCATCTCGCTGGATACCGTGCGCAGCAATGCCGAAATGCTGGGCGTAGACTATGAGACCGAGTTGATGCGCGTCATCATCCACGGTGTGCTGCACCTGTGCGGCATCAACGACAAGGGTCCCGGCGAGCGCGAGGTGATGGAGGGCTATGAAAACGAGGCCCTGGCGATTCTTCCCGAAAATGTGTTCCTGAAATGAGGCTGGACTATGATGTGATAGTGGTTGGGGCCGGCCATGCCGGCTGCGAGGCTGCCTGTGCGGCGGCCCGTTTGGGTTCGCACACCCTGCTCATCACCATCGACATGAACAAGATTGCCCAGATGAGTTGCAATCCTGCCGTCGGCGGCATCGCCAAGGGGCAGATTGTGCGCGAAATTGATGCCCTGGGCGGACAGATGGGCATCGTCACCGACCGCAGCAGCATCCAGTTCCGTATGCTCAACCGCAGCAAGGGTCCCGCAATGTGGAGCCCCAGGTCACAGAGCGACCGCCAGCAGTTCATCCTCGAGTGGCGCTCGGTGCTCGAAAACACGCCAAACCTGTACATGTGGCAGGATTCTGTCGATGAATTCATCATCGAGGGTGGGGTAGTGAAGGGTGTAAAAACGGCCCTGGGTATGACTTTTGGTGCACAAGCCGTGATTCTCACAGCCGGCACTTTCCTAAACGGACTGATGCATGTGGGTCCTGTCCAGACCCCTGGAGGACGCGTTTCGGAGCCTCCCGCACGCGGAATCACCGAACAATTGGCATCGTTAGGCTTCACCGTGGGGCGCATGAAGACGGGTACCCCGCCGCGCCTCGACGAGCGAACCATCGATTTCTCGCAGTGCATCCGTCAGGACGGTGAGCAGGATTTCCACCATTTTTCCTACCTGCCAGGTGTGACTTCGACCCTGCCCCAGCGTCCCTGCTGGATTGTGCACACCAATGAACAGGTGCATGACGTGCTGCGCGAGGGCTTGCCGCAGTCACCGCTCTACAACGGCCAAATCACCAGCATCGGGCCCCGTTACTGCCCCAGTATCGAGACCAAAATCGTCACCTTTGCCGACAAGACGTCCCACCAGTTGTTCATCGAACCCGAGGGCGCCACGACCCACGAGATGTACCTCAACGGTTTCTCGTCGTCGCTGCCCTGGGAGGTGCAGATCGAAGCCTTGCGCCACATCCCTGCCCTGCGCGATGTGCATGCTTTCCGCCCCGGCTACGCTATCGAGTATGACTTCTTTGATCCCACTCAACTCACCCATACCCTCGAGTCCAAACTCGTCAAGAATCTGTTCCTTGCTGGCCAGGTGAATGGCACTACGGGCTATGAGGAGGCCGCCGGCCAGGGACTCATTGCCGGTATCAATGCCCATCAGAACATCACCGGAGGAGCGCCGTTTACACTCGCTCGTGACGAGGCCTACATCGGTGTACTTATCGACGATTTGGTGACCTGTGGCGTAGATGAACCCTACCGTATGTTCACTTCGCGTGCCGAGCACCGCATCCTGCTGCGCCAGGACGATGCCGACATGCGCTTGACCGAGAAAGGCTATCAACTGGGTCTGGCCACACGCGAGCGTTATGACCTGATGCTGTCCAAGCGCGAACAGATTGAGAATTTGACGGCTTTCTGCCGTGAATTCACCGTCAAGGCGGCCGTCATTAACCCCGTGCTCGAGGCAAATGGAATGACCCCGCTCACCCAGGGTCAGCGCCTGCATGACCTGCTGCTGCGCCCCCAACTCAATATGGCGATGCTGGCCGAGGCCTTGCCCGACCTGCAGACCCAAATCGACAACCTCGATGCCGACCGGCGTGAGGAAATCGTCGAGGCAGCCGAAATCGCCATCAAGTACCGCGGCTATATCGAGCGCGAGACCCTCGTCGCCGAACGTGCCGCCCGCCTCGACAATGTGACCCTCAAGGGCAAGTTTGACTATTCCCAGATACACCAGATTTCGACCGAAGCACGACAGAAACTCCAGGCCATCGACCCCGAGACGGTGGGGCAGGCCTCACGCATCCCCGGCGTCTCGCCGAGCGACATCAATATCCTGCTCGTGCTGCTGGGCCGATAAATTGTTCCACGTGAAACAAAATTAACCTAATACACTGATTTACAATGGATAACAAAGAATTAGAACGTGTAAAAAGCGTCGTGCGCAACATCCCCGACTTTCCTGTTCCGGGTATTCAGTTCAAGGACCTGACCACGGCATTCAAGGACCCCGAGGCCCTGCAGATCATGACCCGCGCCATGGTGGACCTGTACCGCGACAAGGGCGTGACCCGCGTTGTGGGCATCGAGGCCCGAGGCTTTATCGGAGGCGCCATCCTCGCCACCCAACTGGGTGCCGGCTTTGTGCCCCTGCGCAAGCCGGGCAAACTGCCTGCCGAGGTCATCCAGAAGTCCTACTCCAAGGAGTATGGCACCGATACCATCGAGATCCACAAGGACGCCATCACCCCCGACGACGTGGTGGTTATCCACGACGACCTGCTCGCCACCGGCGGCACGATGCTCGCTGCCTATGAACTGGTCAAATCGATGAACCCCAAGAAGGTTTACATCAACTTCATCTGCGATCTGGCCGACCTGCACGGACGCGAAGTGTTCCCGCCCGAGGTCGAAATCACCTCACTGTTCACCTTCTGATAGCGTCTATAGTATCTATCGTTTTCAGGAGATTCATTGGAGATGACCGACGACTTGAAACTCAAATTGTCCTTGCTGCCCGAGGAACCCGGAGTGTATCGCTACCGCAACCGCGAGGGCACCATCATCTATGTGGGCAAGGCCAAGAACCTGAAGCGTCGTGTCAACTCCTACTTCAACCGCGAGCATGAGTCGTTGCGCACCACGATGCTGGTGCGCAACATTGCCGATCTGGAGTACACCGTCGTCAACACCGAGGAGGAAGCGCTCGACCTGGAGAATGCCCTCATCAAGGAGTTCCAGCCGCGCTACAACGTGCTGCTCAAGGACGACAAGAGTTATCCGTGGATATGCGTGTCGGGTGGATTGTACCCGCGCGTCTACATCACGCGTGAGGCGCGCTCCAAGGGTGACCGCTACTATGGGCCGTATCCCAAGGCCGAGGTCGCCAAGGTCCTCATCGACACCATCCGCCAGATTTATCCCTTGCGCACTTGCCGCCTGAATGTTTCACGTGAAACAATCGACGCGGGCAAGCATCGCCTGTGCCTGCAGTACCACATCCACTGGTGCGAGGGCTGCTGCCAGGGACTGGTGTCGCCCGAGCAGTACGGAGGCTACATCAGTGAAATCAGGCAGATTCTGAATGGCGACACCCATGTGCTGATGGATGTGCTCATGGCGCAGATGCAGCAACTGGCGTCGGAACTGCGCTTTGAGGAGGCCGATGTGCTCAAGCGCCGTTACCGCCTGCTGGAGCACGTGCGCCGCCGCTCGGTCATCGTCAGCCCCACGATTCACAACATCGACGTGTTCGGCTTGCTGCGCGACGAGGATTCGGTCCACATCAACTTCATGCACATGCGGGGTGGGGCAGTGGTACAGTCATTAACCCTCGAGTATCGCCTCTCGACGCGTGACGAGAGTGATGCCGAGATGATGTCGATGGCGGTGGCCGAGGTGCATCAGCGCTTTGCCGAGGTCTACACTACCGACCGCGTCGCCGAGGCGCTGGTCAACGTGTTGCCCGACGTGGAGTTTGCCGGCCTCACGTTCACCATTCCGCAACGCGGCGACAAAAAGAAACTGCTGGACATCGCGGTGAAGAATGCCGTCCAGCACCGCACCGACCGCCTGAAGATGATGGAGAAACTCAACCCAGAGCAGCGCACCACTCGCACACTGACCACCATGCAGCGAGACCTGCGCATGACAGTGCTGCCGCGCCATGTTGAGTGCTTTGACAACAGCAACATTAGCGGCTCGAGTCCTGTAGCCTCGTGTGTGGTGTTCCGCAACGCCAAGCCGTCCAAGAAGGAGTACCGCCACTTCAACATCAAGACGGTGGAGGGTGCCGACGACTTTGCGTCGATGCGCGAGGTGGTCACCCGACGCTACAGCCGTCTTGTCCAGGAGGGAGAAGAGTTGCCGCAGTTGCTCATCGTCGACGGTGGCAAGGGACAAGTGACTGCGACCATCGAGGCGCTCGACGCTATAGGCCTGCACGGCCGCATGGCCGTCGTGGGCATCGCCAAGCGCTTGAACGAGGTCTATTTCCCGGGCGACAGCATTCCCTTGTTCATCGACAAGAACAGCGAGACGCTGCACGTCATCCAGCGCCTGCGTGACGAGGCCCACCGCTTTGCCATCTCCTTCCACCGCAAGCAGCGCAGCAAGGGACAGGTGCATAGTGCCCTCGACGACGTGCCCGGCATCGGACCCGCCACCCGCACCGCCCTGCTCAAGCACTTCAAGTCACTCAAACGCATCCGTGAGGCCAGCGAGCAGGAACTCGCTGCCGTCATCGGCCCTGCCAGGGCGCGTACCTTGCGCGAGGCGCTTGGCGCCACCCCGGCCAAGGAATGACCTCAAGCCTCAACGCTGTCATGGTGCAAAGATTGCTTAACGGCAGTGCCCCTTCCAGACCAGACACATTCTCCTACCCATTCCGCACGTGAATGATAACATGAGATGTTGCGGACATCAAGAAAACAAGCACCGAGGCTCATCGCCCCGGTGCTTGTCTTTCTTTAAACTTTAATAACTGCTATAGATAAATGTAGAATTACTTAACGTGAGTTCGATGAAAATAAATCATTGATGCTTAATCCATTCGCTATGTAGAGACGCAAAATCTTGCGTCTCTACTGGCTCTGTGGAAGTTAAGTCGTTGATAATTAAGGCTTATTATCGTATTCGCAACTGATTACCACATGTGGGTGCGTGATAATATTACTTTAGTCTTTGGACCTTAGTTTTTGGTTGCGGTAACTTATTCCTCGATATGGCCGAATTGCTCATTCCACGGGGAGCGGCCTTGATAGGACGAGATGGACGTCGATGGAACGTGGAGGGTGCGGTCGCTGTAGTCGCCCGATGGCAACATGAAGGCGTCAGGCGATGTGGCGACCAGTCCAGGATCGACAATACCACACACGACGTCTTTCAGACCCGTGCAGTTGTTGAAGGCCTTGCGTCCGATGAACTTCACGGCACCAGGAATGCATATTGAGTTGAGAAAAACACATCCGTCAAAGGCGGCATAACCGATGGCCGTAACCGAAGCCGGGATGACGGTGTTGCGGCAGCCGGCAATCAGTGTGCCCGTGGCCGTCTCGATAATGGCGTTACAGCCCTGGCGTGAATCGTAATGGGGATTTCCGCCTGCAACCGTCACACTCGCGAGCGACGGGCACTCCCTAAATGCTGAGCGTCCAATCGAGGTGACTGACTTTGGGATGTTGATAGCGGTCAACGAAAAGCAACCGCGGAAGGCCGCCGTTCCGATGGACCGTACGGTCTGGGGTATGTTGATGGCCTTGAGGAGGGAACAGCCATAGAACTCGAAGTCGCCTATCGAGGAGACAGATTTGGGGAGGCTGATGCTCTCCAGTGAACTACATCCGCCAAAGGCCGCTTGACCCAGTGAACTGACCGTGTTGGGTATGTCAAGGGTCCTAAGAGCCGAGCATCCGCTAAATGCCGCGTCACCGATATACGTCACCGAGGCGGGGATGTTGATGCTGGAGAGGGACGTGCATTCCGCGAACGCATAGTTGCCGATCGCTGTGACCGATTTGGGAATGCTGAGCGAAGTGAGCATAAAACATCCGCTGAAGGCGTTGTCACCAATCGAGGTGACCGTTGCGGGAATGACGGTGTTCATGCAACCGGCCAGCAGTGTGCCCGTTGCTGTCTCAATGATGGCGTTGCAACTGTCACTAGAGTTATAGCAGGGATTTCCGCTGGCCACGCTCATGCTGTAGATTGCCGGGCAATGCTCGAAAGCAAAAGCGCCAATAGACCGTACCGTGGCAGGGATTTCCACACGGTTGAGTGCTTTACAGTCAAAGAATGCCGAAGCGCCGATACTGTTGAGACCCATGGGGAAGGTGACGCTGCGCAGTTCGGTACATCCCCTGAAGGCATAGTCGCCCACCGAGTCCACACCGTCGGGGATATCTATGCTGGCAAGCGTTGAGCATCCCGAGAAAGCGTAGTCTCCAACTGCCTTGACAGAGGAGGGGATGACCGTATTGCGGCAACCCGCTATCAGTGTGTTCTCGCGGGTCTCAATAATGGCGTTGCACTCGTCACGTGAATCATACCGCGGGTTGTTGCTCGCCACACTCATGCTCGTGAGCGATGGGCAGTATTCAAAGGCCGTGTCACCGATGCTCCTGACACTGCCGGGGATGTGTATTCCCCGGAGTGACGAGCAGCCATAAAAAGCCTGGTAACCGATAACCTTGACCGAATTGGGGATATTCACACCCTGGAGTGACGAGCAGCGGTAAAAGGCCTCAAAGCCTATCTTGCTCACAGAATTGGGGATATAAATGCTGGTTAGGCCCGTGCAGCAGTAGAAAGCCCAATCGCCGATGGCGACCACGCTGACGGGAATGACGGATTTCTGGCATCCGACAATCAACGTCCTGCTTGCCGTTTCGATGATGGCATTGCAACTGTCACGGGAATCATAGACGGGGTTGCCATCATCCACGGTGATGGACGTGAGCGAAGTACAGTTGCTGAACGATACACTGCCTATACTCGTCACAGCACTCGGGATATGGACGCTGATGATTGATGTGCACCCCGAGAACGCGAACGAACTGATTGTCGTGACCGCATCCGAAATCTCAGGTTCAGTAACTTCCATCCCCTTCAAAAACAAGCGGTGAGCATGATAACAGGGATTGGCCGACTCCGATTCGAAGTCGATGCCGCACCAGCGGTCCAAATCGCTGATTTCCACGCTGTCAAGTGCCGTGCAACCTGCAAAGGCATGTTCCCCGATTGCTGTAACAGTGCGTGGGATCGTGACGCTGGTGAGGGCAGAGCAGTCGAGAAATGCCGCACGGTCAATGGCAACAACCGGGAAAACACTATCATTGTGGCAGATGGAGTCTGGTATGGCCACATCGCCGTAATATGGATAGATGCCGCTGATGACGATGGCATGGCCATCAATGATGCGATAGTATATGCTGCCGACTTCCAGATTTTGCCCAGTGATGGAGGCAGGCAGCAGGATGGTCAGCAGCAGGATGGCGTTTTGGATGAACAGTTTCATGGTGATGCTGGGCGATATAGCGTGAGCTCGACGATTGTGTTTCATCGAACTCACGCTACTTTAATAACTGCTATAGATAAATGTAGAATTATTTACCTTCTTGTTTTTGAGGTTCGCCCTGGAGTTTGAAGGAGATGGGGATGGTGTACCAAACGGCCACTGGTTTGCCGTCTTGGCGACCGGGGATGAAGTTGGGCATTGACTTGACCACGCGAAGTGCCTCGGCATCCAGTTCGGGATCTACCGAGCGGGCTATCTTGACTTCCCCAATCCGTCCGTCCTTCTCAATCACAAACTGCACAGCCACACGGCCCTCGACATTGTTCTTGGCCGCATTAGCGGGATAATGGATGTTCTGTGCCAGATATTTCATCATTTCGGCTTGGCCACCGGGAAACTCCGGCATCTGCTCGACAGATTCATAGACATCCTGGAATACCTCGGGCTCATTATAGGCCACTACAACGAGTTCATCGGCTGTTTCGGTTGTCGGGTTGGCAAAGGCCAACAGCGCCAATGCTGTCACGGGCACAACAGCCAGCGCACGCAATTGTCTCAATCGGCTGCTTTTGTTAATCGTCATCATACGGATTCGCTTTTTTAAAGATTGATAATTGAAGTTATTTGCCATCGAGAACAGTTGGTCCCCGACGGACTTTTTAATCAGCAGCAACTGGTACTGCTTCACGTCGACGCCTTGGTTGACTACGGCCTCATCGGCCTCATATTCATGAACTTGCCTCAACTCTCGGCCTATCAGCCATGCGGCAGGGTTCCACCACTGGAACATGGTCATCAATTCGATGAACAGCACGTCCCATGAATGTCCGAGCCTGAAGTGTGCCTGTTCATGAACGAGGATTTCGCGCTTGTTGTCCTGATAATCCTGCTCATTGATCACAATGTGCTTGAAATAACTGAATGGTGCTTGGTCGCCAGGGACGATATGCAATGTGACGCCACCAGGCAGCAATTCTTTCCGTCCCTTCCTCAACAGGCGGTACAGGCACCATTGGCTATGCAGCAGCCATGCGGCCACCAAAGCCACCCCGATAAAATACAGCACGTTGGCAATGTTCATTATATTCCAGAAACTGTTCACCTGCTCGGGTTGAGCAGCACTGGACGGTGTGATGATCAGTTCTTCCAGCATCACGATGGGCTTGGCAATCGGGGTGGGGGAGGTTATCGTGAACTGAATCCACGGCAGCACTATCGCGAGCACCATAACAACCAGCAGCGCCACCCGGTTGAACCGGTGGAACGTCTCGCGACTGAGCAGCAACTTCCACAGCAGATAGAAGGCGATGAGGCACAGGCCCACTTTGATTTGATAAATTAGTAGCATAGCGGTTGACGGTTACTGTTGGTTGTTCTCTTCCACTTCACGGATAAGTTCCTTCAAGTCCTCGACGCTGATTTTCTCGCTCTTGACCAGAGCCGACACGGCGCTCAGGTAGGACTTGCCGAAGAACTTGTTGACCACGTTGGTCAACGAGCCGCCGCGATACTCCTCGCGGCTGATGCGGGCAAAATACTGGAAGCAGCGGGCAGTGATGGCCTTGTGGCCCAGGAAACCCTTTTCCTCTAATATTTTCATTAATGTAGCCAAGGTGTTCACATGGGGGCGGGGCTCGTCGTAGCAGGCCTGCAACTCACGCACGAGCATGGGGCCGTGGTCCCACATCCGCTCCATGATTTCCTCTTCTTTCTGTGTTAACTGTTTCATTTTCGCTCTTTTTTGAGTTTCACGTCGCAAATTAACTAATTGTTTTAGTTATGTACCAAATTATTTTAGTTAAAAAAACTAAAAATATTAGTTTTTACTTGTTTTTTCCAGCAAGACAGTGGATTACTAAAGTTTGGCACGGGATTTGCTGATTGATTGGGGAATGAATGATTTAAGTTAATAAAGAAAGGAGTAGGACGATGTCACTGTTCAGGGTACTATTATCGATTATTTTCCCGCCGTTGGCCGTAGTGGACAAGGGGTGCGGATCGGTGCTTATCATAGCGATATTGACTTGCTTCGGATGGATACCGGGTGTGATAGGCGCTCTGGTCATCCTGAACAAGAACGAGTGACGCTCTCTTGGTTGCCGCACGCGTTGCGGACCGCCGATGGGTGGCCTGCCTAGGGAAAAACAGTATCATCTATCCAGACATCTGGTTCTGGAAACACCCAACAAAAAGGGACATTGACGGCCTTCGGGCCATCAGGTCCCTTTTTTGGTTGGGGCATGTTTGCCGGCTTCATCGTCACTGTTCAGCGGCTCGGCGTGGGGTAGGGTGGCGGTGTCAGGCCAGAGGGTTGTGCTTTATCGTAACCATTCAGCGAAAGCAACGGGTTCCTTGTGCGAAAATTGTTAAAAAACGGTAACGGGGCAAAAAAAGCGGCGTTTTTTTTGCCAGTTCGCCAAGTTGCCTTAACTTTGCATAAAAATTGAATATAATTACCTTTTCCGAGGGTTCAATTTTGACTGTAAACGACGAAAAAAGTTTAACCTAAATATTTGAAAATCAATGGAATTACCATTTGCTGAATCTTGGAAGATCAAGATGATCGAGCCCCTTCGCAAGAGCACCCGTGCCGAGCGTGAGCAGTGGCTCAAAGAAGCCCACAACAACGTGTTTATGCTCAAGGCTGAGCAGGTTTACATCGACTGCCTGACCGACTCCGGTACCGGTGCGATGAGCGACCGCCAGTGGGCCGAGATGATGTTGGGTGACGAGAGTTACGCCGGTGCCACCTCGTTCTACAAGTTTGAGAGCGTGGTACAACGCATCTTCGGCTTCAAGTATGTCATCCCCACCCACCAGGGCCGTGCTGCCGAGAACGTGCTGTTCTCTTATCTGGTGAAGGAAGGTAACGTCATCCCCGGCAACGCCCACTTCGACACCACCAAGGGTCACATCGAGGCCCGCAAGGCCAAGGCCATCGACGTCACCATCGACGAGGCCAAGGACACCCAACTCGAAATCCCCTTCAAGGGCAACGTATCGCTCGAGAAGTTGGAGAAGGTGCTCGAGGAGAACAAGGGCAACGTCCCCTTCATGGTACTCACCGTCACCAACAACACCGTGGGTGGTCAGCCCGTGTCGATGCAGAACATCAAGGACACCTGCGAACTGTGCCACAAATACGGCGTGCCCGTCGTGATGGACAGCGCCCGCTTTGCCGAGAACTCCTACTTCATCAAGACCCGTGAGGAAGGCTACGCCGACAAGACCATCAAGGAGATTGCC
>ONRP01000061.1 GCA_900320245.1 uncultured Prevotellaceae bacterium | reverse complement strand
AAAACAAATTAAACCGCCGTATGCCGAACGGCATGTACGGTGGTGTGAGAGGAAAGGGAGCGAAAGCCAAAACTCTCGCTCCCCGACCTACTCGATTGTATCAAGTGGTGGTGAGGATTACAGGGTGCCCTGCTCGATGCGCACACAGATGCGCTCGATCATGGCATCCTGCTTGTCCTTAGAGGGGTTGTAGCCTGTCTTGAGGCTGGCCCCGAAGAATTGGCTGAACGTCTGCCAGAATCCCGCCCTGAACGTGCCCAGAAAAGCCTTCAGGATGCTGTAACTGCTCTGGTTGGTCTCGCGGTTGACGAGTTTGATGAGCAGTTTGCCCTGGTTCTTGGTGAGTTTCTTCATCTGCGGCTTGTACTGGTTGAACATGTCCTTCTCAAACTGCTTGAGGTAGGCTTGTTTCTCCTTCTCGGTCTGGTAGGTGTCGAGATACTCATAGGTCTCCAACAGTGTGGAACTGAGGAGTTTGGCATAGGGAAGTGCCTTCTTGACGTCACGCACCGTCTTCCAGTATAACTTCTCGTCGTCCTTGTTGCGGAAACGCTCGGGCGGGTAGACGATGATGGGATTGAAAACCAGCATGATCAGCGTGTCGCCCGTTTCCGCCTCCACAAAGTGGTAGTAGCCGGCATAAGCCCTCTTCATCACCGAGGGCAGTTCCACCTCGTCGATGGCATTGTCCACAGCGGGGGCAGCATGCGCCGTGACGCAAGCCAGCACCATCATTATCAGGGTAGTAGCCAATATGAGGAAAAAGCGTTTCATCTCTACAGGCCGCAAAAATAGAGTAAAGAAATGAATCCCTGCAAGAAATGGGTGTTAAAATTAGTTGTTAGTTTCTGGTCCCTAGTTCTTGGTTTGTGGTTGTTCTTCTACCTGATGGGGCGCAGCAGGCCCGCATAGGATACTGTCAGGCCGATGCAGCAGCCCTTGACCGAGGGGTTGAAATTGTTGAATTTGGCATGGGTGACAAAGGGCGAGATGCGCAGTGATGACGTGTAGTGGGCCTGGCGGTCGCCTCCCAGGGGGTAGTCCACCAGTTTGCCGTGCAACTTGATGTCCACGTCCACACTGGCCATGAAGGCGAAACCGCTCTCATGGGTGCCCGTGACATCGTCAATCACAGGCCGCTCCTTGTCCTCGTCGTCTTTTTCATACTTGATATGGTTCAGGTCCCAGGACAGGCGGCTCCAGTTCACGCCCACCATGGGCGTTACACTCACCTTGCCCTGGCGCCACACGGTATAACCCGCCTGCAAGCCCACGCCCAGCAGTGTGGGGTTGGCAGTGGCATTGAGTTGCATGTCGCGTCCAGTGTCGTCCAGCACATGATAGGGGTTGGCGTTCTTGAACGAGGGCTGGCCATAGGCAACATCAGCCTTGAACCTCAGGCGGTTGACCTCGGCATTGAGGCCGCCGGTGAACAGGGCGCAGCCCTTGAAGTCATCGCTCAGCGACCCCGTGGGCAGCATACCGCCCAAACCCACCTGGAAGCCCACGCCCCAGCCATTGTACAACGAGCCATCGTCCTGGGCGCGTAGGGCGGCAGGAGCCATGGCCAATATCGCTAAAAGTATTAAAATCGTCCGTTTCATCGCATTATTTCGCTTTTTTCTATATTAACGGACGCGCCAGGAAAAAATTGCTTTAGGTCTTTGTCATGCCTTTCCCCCGAATCTATAGGCAAGCATCTCTGGCGCAACCATGAAAAACTTAATCAAAGTCCTCATCGCCCTCTTCAATGATATCTGCTTTTCCTTTCAGTTTTTTCAGTTCATCATTATAATGATCAACGGCTGCAGTATTCCCTTCTGCTTCTGCTTCGTCTCGTTTCTCTTCCAATTCTTTCGCTCTCTTGTCTATCCAATATAGTAATTGTTCTTTGGCATCCTTCAGGTCTTTTTTTAATTGTTTCACCTGTACCCGCGATAACCTAAAGGATAAAACTCGCTTGTCTTTAAGTTCAGAATAGGTATTGTGCCACCTGTTCACTTGGTATTCTGCGTTGTCGGCGTTGTCTTTGAGTTCTTGTTGCAGTTGTTCTTCTTGCTCCTTTTTTTTGTTAATCTCGTCAATCTTTCGTGAACTTTCAATACGTTGATATTCCTGCACTTGGCGGTTCAAGTCACGCTCATGCACTTGAGATCCCTTATAAGCATATAGCCCGATGATGCAGGCTGCAGCAATGACGTACAAGATGATTTTTGAAATTTTGCCCATGGTTCTATTCTTGATGCGTTTTTTAAAAAGTGCTGATTATTAGTATGTTGTATATCACATAGCGTCTGCTATCCCGTTCCTGCAGGAAAACAAGGGCGGCATCCATCAGGTTGATGAATCCTGCCGGTCACTTGCGTTTATTGGCACAGGTGACAACACCGGCAATAACCACCGCGGCACCTCCTGCCAGCAGCACGAAGCCGATGGCGCGATTGAAATTTGCACTGTCATGGTGCACTTTGGCGCGGGCTTCATTAGTCCTGCTGATCACTTCTGCTTCTTTGTCTTTCTGACTTGCTATATAAAAACTGGGGAGAGTGCCGAGCATCATCAGCAGGCCCAGTACAATAAAAATAAATCCGTTTTTTTTCATCACTTCTATCGTTTAGATAAAGTTAATAAACAATGGTTCGATGCCCACACAAGCAGGCAAAATCTCTTATCTGTTATCTCTTATCTTTTATCTGAAAAAGTGGTTTACCACCACAGGTGACGGTAATACTTGTGGTAGAGCGAGAGGCCCTCGCTGATGGGCTTGAGCGAGGCCTTGGCGGCACGCTTGAGGTCGGCCAGGTCTTCCTCGTTGTTCCAGATGGCCTTGATATAGGCCTTGTACTCGGGGGTGTCCTCCTCGGTCTGGCAAGCGATGCGCTCAAAGGCGTAGATCATCTTGTCCAGAATCTCGTGCCACTCCTCCATGGTCATGTTCATGCGGGGAGTGCGCTCACAGTGTTTCTTGAACACCATCAAGCGGGGTAGAATAAAACGGGCAATGGTTACGTCGAGATCATAAAGCTCCTCAACGTCAATCGTCTTAGCAATGGCTTTGGGATTGTATTTCTTTTCTGTCATCGTGTTGAGAGGTTTTGATGTTTTATTGTTTTCAGCGAGCAATAATACACATAATTTTTGACATAGCAAAGAATTATCACCAAAAACTGTAAAATCACTCCATTTTAAACCCCTATCCTACAAATCTGTAGCATAAAGTCAAAACAATTCACGATTAACGGCCGATGATTGACCAAAAAATGCTATCTTTGCCATCACTATGACGATACAAGAGGCCCAAGAGCGTGTCGACGCGTGGATCAGGCAATATGGCGTGCGCTACTTCAGTGAACTGACCAACATGGCGGTACTCACCGAGGAAGTGGGCGAGGTGGCCCGTGTCATCGCCCGCCGCTACGGCGACCAGTCAAGCAAGCCGGGCGACGACCTGGACCTGGCCGACGAGTTGGCCGACGTGCTGTGGGTCGTCATGTGCCTGGCCAACCAGACGGGCATCGACCTTGACGCCGCCCTGGAGCGCAACTTCGCCAAGAAGACCGCGCGCGACAGCCACCGTCACCTGGATAACGAGAAACTATGTGCCAGCCGAAAGCCATAAAACATGTTTTAATGGCTGAGGCGCCGCCAGAGTTATGGAAACTCAAGCATTAACCAATAAAATATCAACGATTATGAGCAACCACGAACACGAACAATGCGGATGCGGCTGTGAGCATCATGACCATGACCACAAGCCGATGGACAAGTACATGACTGCCATCAACCAGTCGGGCGTCACCATCGACGATGCCGCTGTGACTGCCGCTGTGCAGGAAATCATCGACAAGCACGCTGCCGAGAACAACACCCCCGAGGTACAGCAGTTTCTGCTCAACTGTGTCGACCTGACCACCCTGGCCACCGAGGACAGCGAGAGCAGTGTAGCCAAATTTGTGCAGAAGGTCAACGACTTTGACAACAACTATCCCCAGTACAGGAACGTGGCCGCCATCTGCGTCTACAGCAACTTTGCCGCCGTGGTGCGCGGCACGCTCGAGGTGAGTGGTGTCGACGTTGCCGTGTGCAGTGCCTGCTTCCCCTCCAGTCAGGCCCATATCGAGACCAAGATTGCCGAGACCGGCCTGGCCATCGCCGATGGTGCCGATGAGGTGGACATCGTCCTCAACGTGGGCTACTTCAGGGATGAGGCTTATGAGGAATTGTGCGATGAAATCGCCGAAATCAAGCACGTCGTGGGCGACCGTCCCCTGAAGGTCATCCTCGAGACGGGCTACCTGAAGACGGCCGAGGCCATCCGCCGCGCCAGCATCCTGTCGATGTACTCGGGTTGCGACTTCATCAAGACCTCGACGGGTAAGATTTATCCCGGTGCATCGCTCGAGGCTGCCTATGTGATGTGCCAGTGCATCAAGGAGTACTACGAGAAGCACGGCCGCATGGTGGGCTTCAAGGCATCGGGTGGTATCCGCTCGACCGAGGACGCCGTCAAGTACTACACCATCGTCAAGGAAGTGCTGGGCGAGAAGTGGCTGAACAACAAGTACTTCCGCATCGGTGCGTCGAGCCTGGCCAATGCTCTGTTCCAGTCCTTCACTGGCACCGAAGAGAAACCTTTCTAAACTAATGAATTGAAGGCATCCGCACACCCTTTTTAGGGGGTCTGCGAATTAAACGAATTTATCGAATAAGGCATCGGCACTCAGTTCGACTGGGTGCCGATGCTATCTTTAAACATTAAACATTCTCCATTATGCACGGCCGAAGGCCGTTATGGTTCTCATTCAGGTCCCAGGGCCAGGCGCATGCCGTTTTCAGGCATATTCAACCCTTT
>ONRP01000006.1 GCA_900320245.1 uncultured Prevotellaceae bacterium | reverse complement strand
CTCGTACTCAGCCCACTCGGTGAACTCACCGTTCTGACCAAACTGTACGCGGTAGTAGATGGTGCTGGGCTCGCTCTCCTGGATCTCGATGAAGTAGGCATGGATGCCGTCGGTGGTGTAGCCGTTGAATACGGGAGCACCGGTCTTCTCGGTGGGTTGAGGAGTCGTGCCAGGCTCATAGGTGAATGTGCACTTGGGCAGGAACTGATGCAGCCTGTTGGAAGGAGTGCCGTAGGAATCGTAAGATGAGAACGAAGCATAGTTCTCAGTTTCGATGCCGAGGTAGTAGGTGGTGGTGTAGTTGTAGTCACCGGCAAAGGTCACCTTAACCTCGACCAGAAGGTTGCCGCCCGTATACTCGTAGGGCTGATACAGGTCGAAGGTAATGGCGGTGTTGTTGTAGAAGACATCCGTTGTCGAAACAACAGTGGCTCCGGTAATAGCGGTGGCCGTCTCAAAACCATTCTCATCAACGGTCTTGAAAGCCAACTGCAGTTCACAATCGTCAAATTCGATGGTCTCCTCGGGATAGAACTTCACCTGGGTAATCTGGCCGTTCTGCATATCGGCAAGCATATCGGCAGGATAAATCATCTGACTCATGGTGCCCTCTTGGTCAACATACCAACCATTGATGGGAACCAGGTAATTAGTTGCAGTACCATCACAAACGGTCAAAACGTTGGCTTGGGCTGCTAATGCCAAAAAGGCAACTGAAATTAAAGTAAAGAATATCTTCATGATGAATAAAATTTAAGAATAAATAAATATAATTAATAAAAATACAAGGCATCAGATAGTCTTCTAATTTCTTGCAAAATTACCTTATTCTTTCTTTGTGGCCAAATTATAATGGTAAAAAAGGTGAAAGTATGAAATAATGTGTTGCATAATAGCGGGTTTGAGCAAATTTTTTATACTTTTGCGGCTTGAAACCAGAAGGTAGTCTACAGAGGTTTATGAAACGTATCCCATGGCTCGTCATACTGTTGGTGTTGTTGATGCAGGGCTTTGCGCTCGGCACGAAGGCCTATACCAATTTCCCTCCCGACAATCCCACGGTGGTCATTGACTCGACCAACCTGCCCATTGTGTGGATTGAAGTGGGCGGTGACTCCATCATGCGCAGCGATGTCATCGGTGGGCGGATGAAGATCATCCACAACGGCAGGGGACGCCTCAACTATGGCGACACCATCGCCCATCCCGGGCAGCGCATCGACTACGAGGGCTATATCGCGATACGCCATCGTGGCAACACGACCTATACCCAGAGCCCCAAGAAGCCTTACCAGTTCCGCACCTTGAGCCAGCCCCTCGAGATGGGCTACGACAAGAAGAAGGTGGAGATCCTGGGCATGGGCAAGGACAACAAGTGGGCCCTGCTGGCTCCCTACAGCGACAGGAGCATGATACGCGACCTGCTGGCCTTTGAGGTGGCACGCCCGTGGATGGAATATACGCCCCAGGGGCGCCTGTGCGAGGTCTACCTCGACGGCGTTTATTACGGCGTGCACATCCTGTGCGAGGTCGTCTCCAAGGGCAAGCACCGCCTCAACCTCGATGACCCAGGCCTGGAGGGCGATGCCTTGACCGGCGGTTATCTGCTCGAAGTGGGTACCAACGAAGGGCCTATCCACATCTCCAAGTACCATCCCGTCAGTGCCGACGGTTCCTACACCTATACCGACCGGTTTATCCTGTTCCAGTTCAAGTCGCCCGACTATGTCGATATGGACTATACCCAGGTATCCTATATCAACGGCGCCGTCGACAGGATGGAAGATGCTTTCGCCTCGCCTAACTTCAAAGATTCTGTCGAGGGCTACCGCAAGTATATCGACGTGCAGTCGTTCATGGACTACCAACTGGTCAACGAGTTGGCGCACAACGTGGATGCCTACCGTCTGGGAGCCAAGTTCTATAAGCGCCGCGACAGCATTGACTCGCGTTTCAAGATGGTCATCTGGGATTTGAACCTGGGCTTCGGCAACTGCCGCCACAACTTCGGTTGGGCAACCAACAACTGGATGTCGCGCCAGAACCAGATACTCTATGACAACGGGGACTACATGATTCCGTTCTGGTGGAACCGCCTGATCAAGGACAATGCCTATGTGCTGGCCCGTCGTGCCCGCTGGAAAGAGATGCGCGAGTCCAACTTGCAGGAACACCGACTGATGGGCGTTCTCGACTCGCTGGCCAACGAGGTGACCCGCTGCGGCGCCGAGGCGCGCAACAGCCAGGCCTGGCCTCGCTGGGGCGTGTGGGTATGGCCCAACTACTATGTGTCCAAGAGTTATCAGGACGAAATCAGTTTCATGAAGCGGTGGATCAAGGAACGCGTTGCTTGGATGGACGGGGCCTTGAAGTATACTCCCAGCCCCGACCCTCCCGATCCCCCCGAACCCGTCAAGGGTGACGTGAACGCTGACGGCCAGGTGACCATTGCCGACGTCAATGTCGTGACCAATATCATCTTGGGAGGCGCGGCCGACAAGGATACCTTGAAACGGGCCGACGTCAACGGTGACGGAGAAATCACCCTTGCCGACATCGCTGCGATTATCGACATCCTGCTGAGTCCTTGACCGCCGTATCCCCACCGATGGAGCACCCCAAATTCATCATCACCACTGGCGGACACCTGCGCTTGGGCATGGTGACCCTGCACCGCGACCTGCTGCAGCCCCACGAGGACTGCCTGGGTGGCGGTTTCTATGAGTTTGACTACACCAGTGGCATGGTGATACTGTCGGGCAAGTCATTCGACTACGGCCCGCCGCGCTGGGGAAAAATCGGCGTGCTCCGCGTGCCCGAGGCCTACCGCGGCATGGCCATCGTCTACTGCGACCCTTGGGGTGACCAACTCAACCTCACCACCGCCTTCACCATCGAGTACTATTGACGCTTGGCCTGTCATAATTGTCATTGTATCACATTTTTCTGTTTTTTTGCCTGGTGTAAGAGATAATTGTCTTATCTTTGAAGGTGTGATTCAATGTCAAGGGCTATGAAGGATTATAGTGCTTTTATCAAGGAAATACGGGCGGTGTTGCCTGCCGAAAGGCTTTACACCGACGAACTGCGGACGCTGGCGTGGGGCACCGACGCGAGTTTTTACCGGTTGACGCCCCGGGTGGTCGTCCGTGCCAAAGACGAGGCCGAGGTATCAACCATCATCAAGGTGGCCATGAGGCATGATTTGCCGTTCACCTTCCGTGCGGCAGGCACGTCGCTGTCGGGCCAGAGTGTGAGCGACAGCATCCTCATCGTGGCGGGCAAGAACTGGGAAGGCTACAGCGTCGCTCTCGATGCCGAAAGCATCACCTTGCAGCCCGGCATTGTGGGTGCCCGCGTGAATCAGATCCTCAAGCCCCTGGGGCGTGTCTTTCCGCCTGACCCCGCCAGCATCGGCTCGGCCATGGTGGGCGGCATCGTCGCCAATAACGCCTCGGGCATGAACTGTGGCACCCATGCCAACAGTGACCGCATGCTCCTGTCGGCACGCCTGGTGCTGCCCGACGGCACGGTGCTCGACACGGGTGATGCGGCGAGCCGCGAGGCCTTCAGCAAGTCGCATCCCGAATTCATTACCAAGATTGAGGCCCTGCGTGACCGCATCCGCAGCAACCAGCCGCTGGCCGACCGCATCCGCAAGAAATACAGCATCAAGAACGTGACGGGCCTGAACCTGCGGCCGTTCGTCGCCTATGACGACCCGTTTGACATCATCGCTCACTGTGTGGTGGGCAGCGAGGGCACGTTGGCGTTTATCAGCCAGGTGACAATGCGCACGCTGCACGACTATCCCTGCAAGGCGTCGGCGATGCTCTACTTTTTCACCATGCGCGAGAGTTGCGAGGCGGTTGTGGCCCTCAAGCAGTTGCGGTCCGGCGACGAGGACATTGCCATGAGCGAGGAGAACCTGATGGTCAAGAGCGCCGAGATGCTCGACTACCTGTCGCTGGCGTCGGTCGATGACCCCGTCTATTTGCAATACAAGCAGGACGTGGATGCCGGCAAAATCGAGGGCGTGGAGCCTGGCGACTACCATAACCTGACGGCCATCCTCACCGAGACCAAGGCCATGACCCCTGAGGACCTGCAGCGCCGCATCGATGCCATCACCGCATGTCTGTCGCAGTTCAAGACCTATATCCCTGTCTCGTTCACCACCGACCCCGCAGTCTATGGCAAGTACTGGGCTATCCGCTCGGGCATCTTCCCCAGCGTGGGTGGTGCGCGTCCCGTGGGCACCTCGTGCCTGATTGAGGATGTCGCCTTTGCTGTCGAGGACCTGCCCGAGGCCACCGTCAAACTGCAAAAACTCATTGCCGACCACGGCTACAAGGATGCCTGCATCTACGGCCACGCCTTCGAGGGCAACTACCACTTCATCATCAACCAACTCTTCAGCGACGAGAGCGAGGTGCAGCGCTATGCCGCCATGATGCGCGACGTGGCGCGCCTCGTGGTCGAGGACTACGACGGCTCGCTCAAGGCCGAGCACGGCACGGGCCGCAACATGGCGCCCTTTGTCAAGTATGAGTGGGGTGAGGAGGCCTTTGCCGCCATGCTTGAGTTGAAGGAGATTTTCGACCCGCAATACCTGCTCAATCCGGGTGTCATCTTCAACGATGATCCCGAGTGCTTCATCAAGCACTTCAAGCCGTTGCCCGAACTCAAGATGCGCGGGTTGGACCTCCCGTCCGGCGAGGGGAATGACCGTCATGACAGCGTGCGCGAGACCGTCGAGGGCGTCCTCAAGGCCAACAAGTGCATCGAGTGTGGCTTCTGCGAGGTGAACTGCGTGACCTGCGGCTTCACGCTCTCGTCACGCCAGCGCATCGTCATCCAGCGCGAGATTTCTCACCTGCGTGAGACCGGCAGCGACCCCAAGCGCTTGGCAACGCTCGTCAAGCAGTACCGCTATCAGGGCAACCAGACTTGCGCCGGCGACGGCCTGTGCGCTACCTCTTGCCCGATGAAAATCAATGTGGCCGACTTGACCCACCTCGTGCGCCAGGAGGCTTTGCTGCCAGGCAGCATGGGCTACAGGACAGGTGACTTTGCCGCACGCCATTTCGCGGGCATCAAGAGCGGCTTGCGTTTCACCTTGGACGTCGCGCGCCTGGGCCACAACGTGCTCGGCACCACGGCCATGCGGGGCATGACCGGGGCCATGCACAAGGCTGGACTGCCCCTGTGGACGTCCGCCATGCCGGGTAAGGCCAAGCAGCCAAGGGCCGGCAGGGCAGGCGAGGAGAGCGACCACAAGGTGGTCTATTTCCCCTCGTGCATCAACCAGACGATGGGCCTGTCCAAGGGTGCCCCCGTCAAGAATACCCTCGTCAACGAGATGGTGAGGCTGTGCCGCAAGGCGGGCTACCAGGTCATCTTCCCCGAGGGACTGGAAAAGATGTGCTGCGGCACCATCTGGGAGTCCAAGGGCATGCTCGACATTGCCGACCGCAAGACCGCCGAACTTGATGAGGCCTTGTGGCAGGCCAGCGAACAGGGTAAGTATCCCGTCATGTGCGACCAGAGCCCCTGCCTGCACCGCCTGCGCAAGTGCATCAAGCGCATGCGCCTGTACGAGCCTGTGGAATTCATTTGGGAATTCTTGCGCGGCCGCTTGGAGTTCACGCCCATCGATCGACGCATCGCCCTGCATTTCACCTGCTCGACGCGCGAGATGGGTCTGGTGGACACGATGACCAATCTGGCACGCCTGTGCAGCAACAACGTCTTCCTGCCCGAGGGCGTGGGCTGCTGCGGTTTTGCCGGTGACCGCGGCTGGACGCATCCCGAGGTCAACCGCTGGGCGCTCAGAAAACTGCGCCGTCAGTTGGAAGAAAACCGCATCGAGATGGGCTACAGCAACAGCCGCACCTGTGAGGTGGGACTCGAGACCAACGGCGGCATCCCCTACCAGAGCATCGTCTACCTGGTCAACGAAGTCACCCGCCCACTCTCTAACCTCTAACCTCTAACCTCTAACCTTTAACCTGTAAACTGTAACCTCAATGAAACGATACACTCATGCATGGTTGGCCATGATGGCCATGAAGCGCCTGGACAAGGCAGCAATCCCCGAGACCGAGGGCCGCGGCAAGAATCCCCAGCAAGTGGCGAAATATGCTCGCAGCCTCGTCCGTTGGTTTAAGAATTACCGTGATTTTGTGGTGCAGGGCGCCTGGTACCCCGATGAGGTGTTCTGTGACCAGGGCAGCAGCCATGGCCGCAAACTCGAGCACGATACCATCAGCCTGGAAATGCAGCGCTTCATGACGCTGCCCAAGACCATGGAGGTCTATAACCTGATGCAGAAATCGGAACTCTATGAGGAGCCTTATGCCGACAAGAAGGGCAACGTGTGTGACCGCTGCGATGCCATGGCCCACAACATCGTGGACAACTTCAAGATACAGTACCGTGAAGAGAAGGGCAATCCCATCGGCCCGACGTCGACCCACATGGCGATGCGCTTCTTCATCATGAGCCACTATATCGCCGACTCCCACATGCCGCTGCACTGTGATGCCCGCAAACTCGACAAACTCCATACCGCGATCGAGGGCGCCTGGGAGGACCAGGTCTGGGATTCCTACTGCATCGATGATGACAACCGCCGCTTCTTCTACGACCGTGACGGCTATCCCTTGGCCACCGACAAGATGTCTGCCATGATTGCCGCCGTCGAGGATAAGATAGTGTCGCGCCCGTTCATCTACGGCTGGGGCGGCGACTACAGCACCCGCGACTATATCAAGGCCGTGACCGAGTATTCCTACTTGATGGCCCATGAGATGATTCCCGAAGAGTGTGAGAAACTCTCTTGGAGCAAATACAAGAAGCACGAGCGCTTCCAGCACTTCGACGAGTACTCGGCTATGCTGATGGCCGATGCGGTGGATTCGATTGCACGCGCCTGGCTCCACGTGTGGATACGTTACCGCGAGTGGGGTCCAGACAAACCGTAATCAGTTAAGAGTTAAGAGTTAACAGTTAAGAGATAAGAGTTAACAGTTAAGAGTTAATAGTTAAAAGTTAAGAGATAAGAGATAAGAGTTGGTGGTCTGCTAAGCCCCGTTAGGGGCGGTCAGGGCATAGGCCGGGGTGTAACGAGGCGAAGCCGAGTGTAACCCCGGTAATAATGGGCATTGAAGTCCTAGCCCCGTTAGGGGCGGCAGATGGTTCGAGTAAAATCTGCCGCCGCTAACGGGGCTGGTGTTTGGGATGAGCCTTGTGGCCGGTGTTACTTGAGCATCTCCTGGATGGCGCGCTCGAGTTGGCGGTCATGACCGGTGAGATAGTCTTCGGGGGTGTTGTAGACCTCGATGTCAGGATAGAGTTGGGTGTTCTCGCAGTAATTGCCGCGCATGTCCACGCAACCCACTTGCGGGATGCCGAAAATGAGCGTGTTGTCGATGAGCGTTTCCCACCACACGGCAGTCATCGTGCCCGCTACGGGAGTGCCGATGAGTTTGCCGATGCCTAATTCCTTATAGACGAACGGGAAACCGTGGCCGTTGCTGTAATCGTCTTCACACATGAGCACACATGATGGCTTGTTCCACTTGTTGAAGGGGTCGGCTCCGACAAACTTGCCTTTGGGCACGAAACTCTGATACTGCTGACCGCCGAGCAGGGTGCACAGGTCGTCGTGCAGCCAGCCGCCGCCGTTGTGGCGCTCGTCGACGATGACGGCCTTGCGGTTACGGTTCTTGTCGCTCAGCAATTCGCGGTAGACGGTACGGAAACTCTCGCTGTTCATCTCCTTGACGTGCACATAGGCCAACTGACCGCCCGACAGGCTGTCGACCAACGCGCGATTGCGGTCCACCCAGCGCTTGTAGAGTAGTTCGGACTGCTCGCCCTTGCTGATGGCCTTGACGTTGACATCAAAGCGCTTGCCGCTCTTGGGGTCGAACACCGTGACGCGGATGGGTTTGCCGGCCTTGCCGTCGAGCATCCAGTTGTAGTCCTGGTTGGCCAGGATGGCGTTGCCGTCGATTTTCTCGATGATGCATCCGGCGGTGACGCCCGTCTTTTTCACGTCAAACGGGCCGCGCTTGATGACCTCCTCGACGCGCAGGCCGTCGCCCTGGTAGGTGTTGTCGAGGAAGAGGCCCAGCGCTGCGGTCTTGAGGCTCGGTCCCCCGGGATTGTAGCGGGCTCCCGTGTGCGAACCGTTCAACTCGCCGAGCATCTCGCTCAGCATGTCGCGGAAGTCATAGTTGTTGTTGATGTGGGGCAAGAAACGCTTGTAATTATCGCGATAGGCCTCCCAGTCCACACCGTGCAGGTTCTCGACATAGAATTTGTCCTTGACCTGTTGCCAGACGTGGTTGAAGATGTATTCGCGCTCCTCTTGGGGGCGGTAGTTGAATTGGGCCTCAAAGTTGACGGCCTCGGGTTTGCCTTTGGCCAGGTCAATCTTCTTGATGCCGCCATTGGTGCACAGGAACAGGTTCTTGCCATCCTTGTCAGCCATCATGTTGCCCTCGCCGACGCCCTTGAGCACGATTTCGGTCTTGTTTTCGCGCAGGTCGTGCTTCCACAGGTCCATGTCGCCCTCAAAGGCGGCCTGGTAGTAGAGCGTGTCGCCGCCGTTGGACAGGACGGCATCACCCAGTCGCGTCGAGTTCACGGTCAGGCGCACGACGCGGTCGCGGCAGTTGTCCAGGTCGAACTGAAGTGCCGGCACGGCAGGTTTGTCGGCCTCGGCGCCTTTTTTCTTCTTGTCGTTCTTTTTCTTGGTGTTCTTGTCGGCTTGCTCCTTATCGGCCGCTTTCTTCTGCTCTTTCTCGGCCTCCTCGCGCAGGACTTTCTCTTCCTTGGTCATCTTGAAGCGCTCATAGGCATCCAAGTCCAGGAACATGATGTACACGTCATCTTCCGAGCCCCAACTGCCGTGGCTGCGGAAGCCCGCACGGTCGCTGGTGAAGATGAGGGCCTTGCCGCCCAGCACCCACTTGGCGTTGCCCTCGTTGTAGCCGCTCTCGGTCAGGTTGTGTACCTCGCCGTTGCCGCTGGCGTTGACCAGTGCGACGTCCTGACTGTTCCAGCCGCCCGTTCCGATGTAGGAGGAGAGCAGCCAGCGGCTGTCGGGACTCCACTCAAACCACACGTCACCGTCGCTGTAGGAATAGATGTATTTGTCGTCCATCAAGGTGCGCACGGCCTTGGTCTTGACATCCACGGCGCTCAGCGTGCAGCGGTCTTTCAGGAAGGCGACACTCTTGCCGTCAGGGCTGTACTGGGGCTGGAAAGAGGTGTGGCCCGTGTTGGTCAGTTGCTCCTCGACGAGGTCGGTGGCATAGGTGAACTGTTTCTCGTCCTTGTTCTTGATGGACGTCTGGTAGATTTGCCACATGCCGCCGCGCTCGCTGTCATAGACGATGCTGCGGCCGTCGGGCGAGAAGTCGATGGTGCGTTCCTGCTCGGGGGTGTTGGTGACCTGCTTGGTGGTCTTGTAGTCCACCGACGTGACATAGACGTCGCCATGCATCACAAAGGCCACTTCCTTGCCGCTCGGCGACACGCTGATGGCGGTGGCACCGTTGCTCTTGATCTGGCGGATGAGTTCCTTGTCGTTGCGGTCGGCAGCGATGGTGATATTGACGCGCTGGGGCTCGCTGCCCTCGCGCAGGGTATAGATTTCGCCGTTGTAGCCGTAGCACAGCATGCCGTTGCCGGCCACGGTGAGGAAACGAACGGGGTTGTCCTTGTGATGGGTGAGTTGCACGGCCTGCCCGCCAATGGCGCCCTTGTACACGTTGAAGGTGCCGTCCTGCTCGCTCAGGTAGTAGTAGGCATTGCCGTCAGGGGCCCAGCGGGGCGTGCGGTCCTCGCCGTTGAAGTCGGTGAGTTTGGTGAAGTGGCCGTCCCTCTGGAGCCAGATGTCGCGCGTGATGGCACTGGTGTGGTGCTTGCGGAACGGGTCCTCATAGCCCTTGATGTCATGGTAGAGGATGTCGCCGCGGCTGTTGATGCTCAGGTCCTGCATCGGCAACGCCGAGAACAGGCGCGCCCGGCCGCCGCTGGTGCTCACCTGATAGACCTGCGGGAAAGAACGGCCGGCAAACAGGATGGACTGGGCCGTCGGCATATCGGTCGCCTCGAACAGGACGGTTCCGTTGTCCAGGTAGCACAGCGGGGTCTCGCTGCCGCTGTCGGTGGTCAGGCGTTTGGGCGTGCCGCCATCGCGGTTGACGACATACACGTCCAGGCTGCCTTCGCGGGCCGAGGCAAACGCGATGCTTGTCCCGTCGGGACTCCACACGGGATAGGCGTCATAGCCAGCATTGGAAGTCAACTGGTGGGCGGTGCCGCCCTGTGACGATACCGTGAAGATGTCGCCCATATAGGAGAAGGCGATGGTCTGCCCGTCGGGCGAGATGGCGCAGAAGCGCATCCACAGCGGGCTGGTTTGTGCCATGGCACTGAGGGCCAACAGCAGCATGGCCATGAGGGTTAATCTTTTCTTGATGTTCATGTTGGGTAATAGTTAAGTTATTTTCCTGCAAAGTTACACAAAATTTTTGGTAATGCTATAGCAGTCACCCCTAACCCTGCAGGGCTAATGCGAATTTCATGTAACTATTCAGCCAAAACACCCGCCACCAAATATCACGCAAAGCCGCTAAGTTTTATTTAAAGACAACTTGTACAACTTAAACAACATAGTGAAACTGTTGTAAAAAGTTGTCCCAGTTGTAATAGTTGTCTTTAAAGCCCTGGACGCGGATGCCATAGTATTTCTTGTATTTCTTGTTTTTCTTTTTCGTCGCCGAAGATGGGCTGCGCCTCGGGATAAAAAACAAAAACTTCGTTTTGTTTTGTTCTCCCCTCGGCTTGCACTATCTTTGGCTGTCGCCGAAGACAGGCTGCGCCTCGGGATAAAAAACAAAAACTTCGTTTTCGTTTTGTTCTCCCCTCGGCTTGCACTATCTTTGTGGTCGAGAAATTGACAAGAGATGAAGAGGAAACACAAGAGGATTTTATATTATGTGTTGTTGGCAGTAGCGTTGGCTGTTGCGGGCTATCAGAGTTATCATCGTACTTCGTTCTACAAGAGCGCCTACAACGATGAACTCCCCGGCGAGCAGAGCCAACAGGGCAAGGACTACCAGTCGACTGGCGACTTGGGGTTGCTCGACGTGAAGTTGCCCGAGCGCCTCGAGAACCAGACGGTGCGCTACAAGGCCATCACGGTCTATTACAACAAGAATTACCGCGTGCCCAACTGTGTGGCCTATGAACTGACCAACACCATGACGTCGATGGCCGACTCGCGCGACGCCGAGATACGCGACGACTACAAGTTTGAACGCGACCACGACGTGAAAGGCTGCCCCGACTGGTGGGAATACAAGGAGAGCGGCTATACGCGCGGTCACATGGCCCCCGCGATGGACATGCGCTGGGACAAGACGGCGATGCGGGAGTGTTTCCTGATGACCAACATTTGCCCGCAACTCGACGCGATGAACGATGGCGAGTGGCGCCATGTCGAGGAGGCTGTCCACAAGTGGTCGCGCACGGCAGGACGGCTCATCGTGTTCACGGGCCCCATCTTCTCGGACGACATGGACCGCATCGGCAAGCGCAGTGACATCGCCGTGCCTGAACGCTTCTTCAAGGTCATCTATTCGCCTTCACAGAACAGGGCCATCGCCTTCGTGATGCCCAACAAGGCGATGCCCAACAGTTGGACCAACTACGCCACCACCATCGACGAGGTGGAGGCGCTCACGGGATATGACTTCCTCTCCACCCTCGAGGATAAGGTGGAGAACGTCATCGAGAGTAAAGAAAACATCAAGGACTGGCCTAAATACTATCCACGCCGATGAACATGAATGACTTAACCGGAATAGGCAGCGATACCATCTGTGCCGTATCGACCCCGCAGGGCCGTGGCGGCATCGCTGTGATTCGCGTGAGCGGGCCCCAGGCGCTTGACATCGTGCAGCAGCGCTGGCAAGGCATGCCGCTGACCGACATGAAGACACATACCCGGTCCACCTATAAATCTAAGAAAGAAATGATACAAATATTTATTTGAGAGACTAACCAATAATTGAAAACAGTAATGTCATATGACAGACTTCGAACGAACATTTTCACCATCAATTTCTTTTATGCCTATTAAATCCATAATGAAATAGGGCAAATCATCAGTATTCCATTTTTTTGTATGCGCTTGACGAAATCTAATACGCGCCATTGTACGAGGATTCTTTTTTTGGAATAACGGGGAAGCATATACCACGAATGGAATTTCTTCACTAAAAGCACAACTAATGACATCGTTCTTTATTCCATGGGCATAGTATTCTGGGTTTCGTTTGTCTCTATACATGACTTGGCCATGATCTGGAAAGTAAATAACCAAGGCATCCTTATCCCTAAATAAATTGATAATGTGTTCCACAATATAGTCATTGTACAAAATTGAATTGTCGTAACAAGCCAAAATTTCCCGATGACTCTGTGGCTCAGACATATAATCGTTCTCGTGAAAAAAATCAAATTCCTTGGGATAGCGCATTTTATAATGGAAATGAGACCCCATCATGTGAAAAACAATAAAATTATGTTGCTGAGGATTCAAATGATTCACAAACTGATATGATGAGTCCACTAGAACTACGTCCAAAAACTTTTGATTTTTTTCATCAATTTTTTCTGATCCTTCTTTCTGCAGGAACCATCGTTGATCACACAACCCTGCCAAGGCTCTTGCTACTCCATTATGTTTACTACCTATAGCCTGGTTGCTGAACCAATAACAATCAAACCCACTTTCTTGAAGAATCTCTATTAGTGTAGTGTATTCATACCACTTTTTGCCTGTATTGTCATCTTGTCTATCATATGTGCTCATTAGTAACTTTATTGCTTGGGCTGTTGATGGTGCTGGTGCATCAATGCTGTCAAAAGTATAGAGCAAAGATTCATCTCTTAACGCACTAAGCCTTGGGTTTGTATTCCTTTCATAACCATATAGTGAACTATGGCAACGAGCAAATGATTCGCCTAATATGAGAACCACATTTGACGGAATTATTGAATCTTGTTGAAAAACTAATACTGGATGAGTATAGTATTCTTTGAAATTACTAGGTGTTTCATATGTAGGTAGTTCCATCAAACGATTTATTGGTCCATCTTGCCAAACGCCCCAGACATGAATATTCTCAAATATACAGAGACAGGTGAGAAACAGAGCCATTTTAGCTAGCCTCCCCCGAAGATTTAAATTATACTTTTCAAATAAATACCATAAACACATCAAAACCAAGTAGACACCCAAAACGCTCAATATAATCGGCATGGGCAACATCGCAGTTGCAAATTCTTTCGCTTCATTGACATTGGTATCCATTATTATTTTTGCAAACTCTGCATCAAACAGGTAGCCCAAATTAAATATACAATATATATTTAATCCAAAATCTATTGCAAATATGACGATTAAGACTGATTGAACAATTTTACGGATAACACCAAATTGAATTAGCCCTATAAGTAGAGTTACTATATATGACAGCACAAAACAATGAATGGCTACAAACAATATGTTTAATCCTGATTTTACAACAAAAAACTGGTGTAGAATACAAGGACTTGTTGCCAAGACAAAAAAAACTAACAAAAACAAAAAATGCTCTGTAAATGGTTTTAAAAGCAATTTCCCCAATCGAGTCAAAAAACCAATCATTTTATCTAATCAAAGATGACTACTCCCCATGCCAAATTGAGCAATTATAGCCAGTCAGTACTTTTTAAATCGTGGGCTCTATAAATTCTTCAAAGCTACTTCTAAGAGTATTACCCACATTCCTCTTATATAGCACTTTATTGTTGATTGCAAAATTACTTCTTTTTACCCATAACCAGTATTTTCCTCATTGATTTAACATTTGTTAATCTTTCTTTTTTTTTTAAGAACCCGCTCACACCGCCCTACAACAATACCAGTGAAAGAGGCATCCGATAACTCAAGGTCAAACAGAAAATATCAGGTACATTCCCCTCCGACGCAGGGGACGATGCGTTTTTCTCATTGCATTGCATTCCATTGCCGATACCGCATGGAAGAACAACCAATCACAGTTCAATGCCATCGCTAACATCTTATCCTTATAAGATGAATTTGTTGCATCCACACACTTTGACCAAATTGTTACTTTTAATTTTTTGGGGAAAACATTTTCAACTCCGAGAGAATATTGTTACCTTTGTATTGTATAATTGAGATTTTATCATATTTGCGATCATGAACCTGCATAAAGTCAACTATTTCATAGAATTACAATTATACACGTTTTCGTAGAAATATAAATACTTCCTATTTCCTTTAATCCATCATGGATATTAGTAGAGAACAAAGTGCAACACTTAAAGGTTTAGCCATCACTATTATTATAGTTCACAACTTTGTGGACCACTTATTGGAAATTAAATGCAATGAAATGTCGTTTAACCAAGAACGAGTTGACATTTTTCTCTCAAATGTTTTTTCAGAAAATTCTTTCTGGTATATCCTCTCATATGCCGGATGGATTGGTGTGCCTGTGTTCTTATTCTTAAGCGGGTATGGCCTGACAAGAAAGTACAATCAAAAGCAGACAGAATTCAATATTTTTTCTTATCTTCAACACCATATTGTAAAGTTAGTAAAACTCTTTCTGCCATTATATGTAATCTATGTTTTTTTTGATTGGGGTATATTTAGTAATGCTAATAACATAAAATCAATTGTGGCCCATATGACATTCACCATCAATTTCTTTGCGTATGGAGAGAATGATTTTCGCATGGAGCCAGGTGTTTATTGGTTTTTCTGAGCTATCTTACAATTCTATATTATTTTCATCTTCATTCGAAAATTAAACATTAAGTGTTTATGTGCTTTGTGTCTAGGATTCTTATTTATACACTTTTGTCTTTTGTTTTTCGCCTCTGAATACACGATGAAGTGGTGTAGACATAATTTCTTGGGATGGGGTGTTTCGTTCGTGTTGGGAATAATTGCTGCAAAAGCGCATTTCACTATATCAAATAGAATGAATCCTCTGGTCTTTATTCTTTCATTTATCACTTTATGTGTTAGCCTCATAAACAAACCTCTTTCTCCACTGGTTGAAGTATCGGCAATTCTGTTTTTCTTAAGTATTTCAAATGTATGCAAATCACGATGGATTTACTTTTTGGGTGTTATCTCGCCCAGTATTTTTGTTGTTCATCCATTTGTCAGACTAATTTTTTATAACAGTTTTTGCTCACCAAACTATCCATTAACTATGACAACTATTTACTTAATTCCTGTTATATTATTGAGTTGGATACATCATATAATACTACACAAACAATTCAGGGTATGATTTACTTAAACAATGACACCATCTGTGCCGTCTCGACCCCGCAGGGCCGTGGCGGTATCGCCGTTATCCGTGTGAGTGGCCCGCAGGCGCTTGACATCGTGCAGCAGCGCTGGCAAGGCATGCCGCTGACCGGCATGAAGACACATACCGTACACTTGGGACAACTCCTGGACTCCAAGGGCGAAATCCTTGACCAGGTGATATTGACCATTTACCGCACGCCCAACTCGTTCACGGGCGAGGACGTGGTGGAACTGGCTTGCCATGGCTCCACATGGATTCAGCAGCAGGTCATCCAGACGCTCATCGACACGGGTTGCCGCCATGCCACAGCGGGCGAATTCACCCGCCGCGCCTTTGCCAACGGCCGTATGGACCTCTCGCAGGCCGAGGCGGTCGCCGACGTCATCGAGGCCCAGTCGCGTGCGGCCCACCACGTGGCGATGAGCCAGATGCGCGGCCGTTACAGCGACGAGTTGAAGGGCCTGCGCGACAAACTTCTGCACTTCACTGCGCTGATGGAGTTGGAACTGGACTTCAGCGAGGAGGATGTGACCTTTGCCGACCGTGGCGAGGTGACGGCCCTGGCGCGCGACATCCATGCCCTCATCAGCCGCCTGGCCGACAGTTACCGTGACGGCAATGCCATCCGCAACGGTGTGCCCGTGGCCATCGTCGGCCAGACCAATGCCGGCAAGTCCACCCTGTTGAATGCCCTGCTGCGTGACGACCGCGCCTTGGTGAGCGACATCCACGGCACCACGCGCGACACCATCGAGGACACCGTGGTTATGGGTGGCACGCTGTTCCGCTTCATCGACACGGCGGGCATACGCCAGTCGAGCGACACCGTCGAGCGCATGGGCATCGAACGCACCTGGCAGGCTATCGACAAGTCCAACATCGTGCTCTGGGTCGTTGACGTCACCAGTGCCGACACCAGTATGATCCATGACATCCTTGACCGCTGCGAGGGCAAACGGCTCATCGCGGTGCTCAACAAGACCGACCTTGACGACGATGTCGCCGCGAGGAGTGAACTCAGCGACCTCTTGCCCGAGGGCACGCCGGTCGTGGCCATCAGCGCCAAGAGCGAGGCCGACGTCGAGGCCCTGCGCAGCCTCATCGTCGAGACCGTAGCCCTGCCCGAGGTGGACAGCGACGCCGTCTTCGTCACCAACGCCCGCCACTATCAGGCCCTGACGCATGCCCGTGACGCGATTGCCCGCGCCATCGACGGCCTTGACAGCGGCCTGAGCGGCGACCTCCTCGACCAGGACATCCGCGAGTGCCTCCACTGGCTCGGCGAAATCACCGGCGAAATCACCACCGACAACATCCTCGGCGAAATCTTCGCCCACTTCTGCATCGGCAAGTGAAACAGGATTTATTGATCTGTCGTTAAGACTTCTTGCGCTTGAGTTTGTTTTTGAGACGTTTATAGCCCTCGACGCCCAGGATGGTCAGCCCTCCGTACTGGCAGGTCTTTGCCAGCCCGAAGAGGATGGTCCACAATATGCCCTTTGCCGAAACGCTGATGGGCAGCAGCATCTGGGCAAAGGACAGTATGTAGAAGGGTATGCAGCACACCAGCACGATGACACCGGTCCTGAATGAGAGTGACTGCAGCCAGGACTTTAACCGGTGCCACACGTGTCGGATGGCTTGCTTGGGTGAACGTGAGGGCATTATAAAATCTTCTCGGCCATGCGCTTGCCGGCATCATAGGCCGCCTGCAGGTCTTGCTCCCAATGCTCGTCGCGATACTTGCGTTTGACCTCCTCCGAGAAACCGGCCAGTTCAAAGTTATCGTAGTTCTTCACCTGATAGGTGTTGTAGGCGATCAGGCGTTCGGGCTCGCCCAGGGCGGTCCTGATGCAGTACTCCATCGAGCCGTAGCCCTGGCTGTTGTTGCGCTCGGGCGTTCCGTTCATGGTTTCCAGCAGCACCACGGGCATCCGTTTGGGAGCCGTCATGCTATAGTCATTATAGGACAGCCAGGGGAAGGCCAGGCGCTCCAGAAAAGTCCGCATCTGGCCCGTGACGTCGCCAAAGTATATCGGCGAGCCGAGCACCAGACCGTCGGCTTGGGCAATCTCTTCCAGGACAGGCGTCAGCGCATCCTTGAACTTACAGACGTTGGACGCCCTGCCCTTGATTTTGCAGGCCATGCACGACATGCAGCCCTTGTAGTCGAGGCCGTACAGGCGCACGGTTTTGACTTCAACCTCACTGCTCACCGAGGTTGCGCCTTCAGCGAATTTCTGCAACATCAAGGCCGTGTTGAAGTTCTTGCGCGGGCCTCCGTCAATAATGATAATCTTCTTCATGATGGTATAGTTTTTTGTTCGTTAAATTGGTCTGATGCCTGCCAATGTGAGCAGTCACGACAATAACTCGCCACCAAAATCTGGCGAGTCACTGTCAGTTGGTCATGCTGTGACAAAAATCAGCGCTGTGTCGTAAGCCGCCGCGAGTGTCGGCATCAGGGACTTGAGAAGGCTGACAAATTTGTTCATGCCGTCAAGTCACCGTCACTGCTCGCGATTCTCACTTGATTTGTGCGCCGTCGGCAAATGCGTTGCCCACCTTCTTGCCCAACTGGATGTAGGTGTGGTGAATGGGATCGAAGGTGATGATTTCCATTTTCTCCACATCGGGTTCGCCGTCGATAGCCAGGTATTTCTCATCACAGAGGACGTTGACGATTTGTGCAACGAGGTTATAGCCATGTTCCGACTGATCGAGTTTCTCCTTCACACGGCATTCCAGTGTCATCGGGAACTCCTTGAACAGCGGCGCATTCACGTTAGGCGCTTTCTCGGCAGTCCAACCCGCCTTCTCCATCTTGTCGGGCGTGTTGCGGCCGCTGGTGATGCCCACGTAGTCGGCTGCAACCAGAGTCTGGGTGGTGGCAAAGGCAACAGTCAGGTCACGGTTGTTTTTGAGATTATCGGTTGTGGCGTGAGAGCCCAGCGAAATCATGATTTCGCCATTATCCCACTGTCCGCCCCATGCCGCGTTCATGGCATTGGGCTTGCCATACATGTCGTAGGTACCGATAATCAATACGGGTTGTGGAAGAACCCAGGGTTTTGAACCAAAACTTTTCATACTCATGTCTCCTTTAAATTGGTTATTGGATATATTTAACTTTAGAAGCGTCGCGGGGTTTGGCCTCGGGCTGCTCGTCGGGATAACCGATGGCGAGGATGTAGTTCAACTTGTAGCCCTCGGGGATGTCGAGGCGGTCAAGGAAGAACCTGGCGTCGGCATTGGTGTTCAGGAAACGCACGGGACCGCCCAGGCAGCAGGTGCCAAGCCCCATCGCCTGTGCCGCGAGCATCATGTTCTCGCCCAGCAGGCCGGCATCGAGTTCACCGCCGCCCTCGGCAGGGGTGCAGACGCAGATGAGGTTAGGGGCGTTGCGGAACATGTTCTTGAAATTCGGGTCGCGGGCTACCTGCTCGGGGTTGTTGCGCTTGAAGACCTCGTTCACATCGGCAATCAGTTGCTGGTCCTCCACCACGCGGACAATCCACGGCTGGCGGTTCATGCCGCTCGGGGCATTGATGCCGGCACGTACGATTACCTCCAGTTTCTCATGCTCCACGGGCTTGTCGAGATACTTGCGGACCGAGCGGCGCGCCATGATGTTGCTCAGCACGGGATTCATCTCCATCAAGATGTCGGCATCGACATCCGTCATCTTGTCGGTCGGCTCGTAACGCTTCACGACGCGGCCGTCACGCGAAACGAGGAACTTGGTGAAGTTCCACTTGATGTCACTCTTCTTGTCGTAGTCGGCATCCTGCTTGCGCAGCATCTCGTCCATGAACTTGCCCCGCTGGTCATCTAGGTCGAAGCCGCCAAAGCCCTTCTGCGCCTTGAGATAGGTAAACAGTGGGGACTCGTTGGCGCCGTTCACGTCGATTTTGTCAAACTGCGGGAACTTGATATTGAAATTCATCGTGCAGAACTGGTGAATCTCCTCGATGGTACCGGGAGCCTGCTCGCCAAACTGGTTGCAGGGGAAATCGAGGATTTCAAAGCCCTGGGCATGATATTTCTCGTAGAGGGCCTCCAGTTCATCATACTGGGGTGTGAAGCCGCAGCGGGTGGCGGTGTTCACAATCAGCAACACCTTGCCCTTGTAATCGGCAAGCGACACGTCATTGCCCAGGTCATCTTTGACCGAGATGTCGTAGATGCCCTGTGCCGACATGCTCAGCACGCTCATCATGGCCACAAGGCCTATTATCATTTTCTTCATGTTGGTTATTGGTATTTGGTGAATGTTTAGTTAAAGCAAATCCTTTTGTTTGTCACCCGGGCGGTCGAAGTGGGACTTCCTACCCGGGCAGCGGTGTGTCATAATTGTGACACATCCTCTTATTTCTTGAATGAGTTGATGATGGCGTCGAGTTCCTGGGCCAGGTGTTGGTACTCCTCAAGGCTGAGCGGGCAGTCAGCGAGGCGCTCGCCCATGGCTGCGGGAATCAGTTCGTAGGCCTTTTTCTCGAGGCGTTTCCCTTTGGCCGTCAGGTTGACAATGTGCTGCCGCTTGTCGTGGTCGCCTCTCTTGCGGCTGAGGATGCCCTCTTTCTCCATGCGTTGGAGTAGGGGGGTGACGGTGTTGGTCTCCAGCAGCAACCGTTGGGCGATGTCGTTCACGGGCTGGCCGTCCTTCTCCCACAGCACCAGCAGCACGAGGTATTGCGGATAGGTGATGCCCAAGGCCTTGAGCATCGGCGTGTAGGCCTGCGTGATCAACCTCGCCGCCGAATAGAGGCGGAAGCAGATCTGATTGTCTAACTGTAGTTCAGCGTGCATAATCCCTGGTTAAGCCAGCATGGCTTCAACATCCTTTTCAAAGTCCTTGGGCTCGGTGGTGGGAGCGTAGCGCTTGATGGTCTCGCCGTCCTTCGAAATCAGGAATTTGGTGAAATTCCACTTGATGTCGCTGTCCTTCTCCACACTGGTGCTGAGGGTCTTGAAGAGCAGGGCGGCACCCTTGGCCTTCAGGCCGTGGTACTCCTCGGTGGGAGCCTGAGCCTTCAGATACTCGAAGATGGGCACTGCAGCAGGACCGTTCACGTCGGTCTTCTTCATGATTTGGAAAGTCACGCCGTAGTTCAACTGGCAGAATTGCTCAATTTCTCCGTCGCTGGCGGGGTCCTGCTCCTTGAACTGGTTGCAGGGGAAGCCGATGATGACCAGCCCCTGGTCCTTATACTTCTGGTTCAGTTCCTCCAGCCCTGCGAACTGGGGCGTGAAACCACACTTGCTGGCGGTGTTCACAATCAGCAATACCTTGCCTTCAAACTCCTTGAAGTCAATCTCTTTACCTTTGCTCGTCAGAGCCTTGAAATCATAAATCTTTGCCATATTTGAATCATGTATTATTGGTTGTTTATATCGTTCACGATACAAATTTACCCCAAACAATTCATATCGCAAGCGATTTATCCTGAACTTTAAGATAGTTTAACATTATATCGCACACGATATACTCCCTGCTCTATCGAGAACAGTATGATGCCCCTCACGCAAGTTTTTTCTGATATCTTTGCCTTGTTCGCGGTTTTTTTCATATTTTTGTGTTCGATATTATAAATCCTGATTATCAAGTACTTTTGGATTATGAGACACAGAAATTATATCGTTACGCTGCTATTGGCGGTTTTTGCGTTGCTGCCGATCTGTTCTTGGGCGCAGTTCAACTGGCCCTATACCATCCAGGACGGGACCATCGTGACCGAGGTGCCAGTGCGGCCCGCCGGACAGAAGTCGGCGCTGGGGCTCACGGTGGACAAGATACCGGTCGTGAGGGTCGCTTTTGTGGGGTTGGGCATGCGCGGCCCTGACGCGGTGGAGCGCTGGACGCACATCCCCGGCATCGAGGTGAAGGCACTGTGTGACCACGAGCGGGACCGTGCCGAGGGCTGCCAAGACATCTTGCGCAAAGCCTCCATGCCCCCTGCAGATATCTATTACGGTGAGGATGGCTATAAGGACCTGTGCCGGCGCACCGACATCGACTTGGTGTATATCGCCACCGACTGGCTCCACCATTATCTGGTGGCGCGCGAGGCGTTGGAGCACGGCCATCATGTGGCCATCGAGGTGCCCTCGGCGATGAACATGACCGAAATCTGGTCGCTCATCAACCTGAGCGAGAGCAAGCGCCTGCACGTGATGATGCTCGAGAACTGCTGCTATGACTTCTTTGAACTCAACTCGCTCTATATGGCGCAGCGAGGCCTGCTGGGCGAGGTCATCTATGTGCAGGGCGCCTACCGCCACGAGTTGTCGCCCTACTGGGACGAGTACTGGAAACGCGGCGATGACGACCAATTGGGCTGGCGCCTGGACTATAACAGCAAGTTCCGTGGTGACGTTTATCCCACCCACGGCCTGGGGCCCATCGCCCAGGTGCTGAACATCCACCGCGGCGACCGCATGAGAACGTTAGTGGCGATGGACACCCGCTCCTTTAATGGCCAGGAACTGTTCAAGGCTCGCACGGGCGAGTATTGCCCCGACTTCAAAAACGGAGACCACACCACTACACTCATCTCAACCGAGAAAGGCAAGGTCATCGAGATTCATCACAACGTGATGACGCCGCAACCCTATAACCGAATGTATCAACTCAGCGGTACCAAGGGCTTTATCAACAAATATCCGATTGAGGGCTTTGCGCTGACCTCCGAAGTGATGAAAAAGGCCGGGGTCAACGTCAGCAAAGAATATACGGGTCATTCCTACCTGAGCAAGGAGGATACCGAGGTGCTGCTGCAAACCTTCACTTCGCCGCTCGTGAAACGTTACGGCGAGGAGGCCAAGGAGGTGGGCGGACACGGCGGCATGGACTTCATCATGGACTCGCGACTGGTGTATTGCCTGCAGAACGGCCTGCCGCTCGACATCGACGTGTATGACCTGGCCGAGTGGTGCTGCCTGGCCGAACTGGGCTGCCTCTCAATGAACAACAAGAACATGCCCGTACAGGTGCCCGACTTCACCCGCGGCGAGTGGAGCAGGTTCCGTGGATACCGCCATGCGTGGGCCAAGCCCGAGGACGAGGCCGCCACGCGCGCCGCCGCCATGGAATTCACCAGGCAACTGAAAGCCAAGGGCGCCAAATACTGGGAAAAGCATTAATAATTAGGAGTTAGAAGTTAGGAGTTAGGAGTTGGAATTTCTAGAGCATCTAGAAACAAGAAACTAAAAAACTATGAGTGACATTGACACCGCCGGCATCCTGGCGCAATTTGAGATATCGGGCACGGTCAGGGAGGTCAAGCCTCTGGGCAACGGCCTCATCAACGACACCTACCGTGTCGTCACCGAGCCGAACGGCGCCCCCGACTATGTCTTGCAGCGCATCAACAACGCTATCTTTCAGGACGTGGACCTGCTGCAGCACAACATCGAGGTGGTCACCGCCCACATCCGCCGCAAACTCGAGGCCGCCGGCACGCCCGACATCGGCCGCCGCGTGCTGCAGTTCGTCAAGGCCCGCAGCGGCAAGACCTACTACCGTGACGAGGCCGGCCGCTACTGGCGCGTGATGGTCTTCATCCCCGACTCCGTCACCCACGAGGTGGTCACACCCGAGCATGCCTATGACTGCGGCAAGGCCTTCGGCAACTTTGAGAAGATGCTGGTCGATGTGCCCGAGCAGTTGGGCGAGACGATTCCCGACTTCCACAACATGGAACTGCGCATACGACAGTTGCGCGAGGCCGTGCAGAACGATGCCGCCGGCCGCCTAGCCGAGGTACGTGACATCGTTGACGAATTGGAACGCGATGCCGACGAGATGTGCCAGGCCGAGCGCCTCTACCGCGAGGGTCGCCTGCCCAAACGCATCTGCCACTGCGACACCAAAGTTAACAACATGCTGTTCGACCGTGATGGCCAGGTGCTGTGTGTCATCGACCTCGACACCGTGATGCCGTCGTTCATTTTCTCGGACTATGGCGACTTCCTGCGCACCGCCGCCAATTTCACTGCCGAGGACGACCCCGATCTGTCCCGTGTGGGTTTCAACGAAGAGATTTTCAAGGCCTTCACCACGGGTTATCTCGAGTCGGCCCGCGACTTCCTCAAGCCCATCGAGGTGGAACTGCTGCCCTATGCCGTCGCCCTGTTCCCCTTCATGCAGTGTGTGCGCTTCCTCACCGACTACCTGAACGGCGACACCTACTACAAAATCAAATACCCTACCCACAACCTCGACCGCACCCGCAACCAACTAACCCTCTACCGCACCGTCCGCCAACACAACGATGCCATATCCACCTTCATCCACACCCTGCTCTAACCCCAAAAACAACTCCACTCCCGCCACAAAACCAAAAAACAACTCAAACAACTGTTACAACTTTTTGATTATCAAAGTTGTCCAAGTAGTTTGAGTTGTCTTTAAAACTAAGCGTGCGGATGCCTCTTTAACCTTTAACCTTTAACCTACGAGCGTAGCGAGTTTGACTTGCGAGCGGAGCGAGCATCTACGCCCACTGGAAGTTGTCTTTGCCGGCGGCGAGTTCGAAGTGGTATTTGGCGATGCCCAGGTCCATCTGGGTGTAGCCGACGAGGGAGAAGTGGCGCTTGGCGAGGACGCGGGGCAGTTGGCCAACCTCGGCGGGCAGCAACTCAAAGGAGAATTTCTGCTGGTTGATGGCGGTGGGGGCGAGCAGGGCGGCCTCTACGCCGCGGCGGAACCACTCGGGTGAGTCGTCATTGACGTTGCTCACCTGGTCGATGCGCTTGATCTTGTGCGCCACGCCTTGGCTCTCGCCGTAGCCGATGGAGATGTAGGCCTTGATGACCTCGCCCTCGTTGAGGACATAGGTGCCCGGAATCTTGGTATAACTCAGTCCCACCCAGCAGGTGTTCATCCCGAGCGTCTGGGCCAGCAGCACCAGTTGCTCGCCGTAGTAGCCGATGCGTTCGTCCAGGTCATCGGCCTTCTCGCCAATCATGACGAGATAGTCCGTCACGTTGCGGAACTTGCCGTAGCGCGCGAACGGCCCCAGGAATGCCTTCCGCTCGTTGCGTATCAACTGGATGTGCAGCCGTCCCTCGCGGTTGACCTGATCAATCTTTTCCTGCAGGGCTTGGGCATCAGCGTCGGTGAGCGGTTGCTCCGTGTAGTACCTCACGCTGTGGCGGGCTTGAATCGCTTCTAACAGTGTCATCATTTTTTCTTTTTGGCTGTGACTTTCAGGAGGATGTCGATTTCGCGGACATCGACGAGCAGGTTCCACAGGCCGTCCTCGCTGAGGACTCCCCGCTTCAGGTCGGCAGGCAAGAGCCCTGCCTCATCGTCGGCAAAGTCCTGTCGCCACAAGTCACTGCCATAGTATTCACCGAGTGCGGTGATGTCCTCCTGTGCCGACTCCCACTTGTCAAGGGCCACCGAGAGGCGCTTCACTGCTGCCGCAGCACGGTTCATCCGCTGCTCCATCGTGCGGATGCGTGCAATCTGTTGTTTGTTGTCTTTGTTCATCTTGCTGTTATTTTGATTACATATTATACTTGCCGTCCTGGTAGCAGTGCCGGCAGTAGTCAAAGTTGGTGCTGCCATCGGCATTGGTGCCGAAGTCCTCGGCCCTGGCCAGCGGCATGCCGCAACTCTGGCAGAACTGGGGCAACTGTCCCGGCAGGAAGGCTTTTTCCTTGGCAGGGAAGGTCGCTTCATAGGCCTCAAACGTCTCGGGGTCGGCATCGGCAACAAAGTAGCCCTTGGGCGGGCAATAGGTCGCCTCAACGATGCCGCGCGCCTTCAGCCAGCCCGGGATGAGTTCCTGGGCGAGGAAGTAAGGCACCTCGGCATCACGCGGCTCGGCATGGTAATGAATACCAAGTTTACTGGCCAGGCCAAAGCCTGCCTGGCTGTAGAAGGCGATGTTACCCTCCATGCACAGGAAGCCGACACCCATCCCGCGCGCCTTAGCCAGCGCATGGTTCAGCAGTTGCAGGCCATAGCCCTGCCGCTTGTAGTCGGGATGGATGCTGATGGGCCCAAAGGTCCACGAGGGACACTTGGTGCCGTCGTCGAGGACGAGTTCTGCCCTGGAGAACATCACGTGGCCGATGATGTGGCCGTCGTGCTCCATCACCAGGTCCAGTTCGGGGATGAAATCGGGATTCTCCCTGAAGCGGTTGAGCACAAAATGCTCGGTGCATCCCGGGCGATAGACGTTCCAGAACGCTTCGCGTGTGAGGTTCTCCACCTCACGGTAATCACTGGGTTGTTCTTGTCGGATGTTCATTTCTCGTTTAGAAAATTATCAGTTGCTCCTGTGGCACATTGTCGCTACCATTGACCGTGCTGTGCACGGGAAATTGAACAAATTAATTTTAAATATCATTCCCTGTCATCACTTATTGGTCTTGGAACTGCTGGTATCTTGCCCACTCGGCGTGGATGCTGCCGTCGTGGTCCCCGATGAAGAAATCGGCCTGGCTGCTGTTCTTGAAGGGTGCCCAGTTGCCGCAGATGATGCCGTCGAGGGCGACGACGGGCTGGAAGATGCCGCTGTTGTTGTGGGCACGGTGGCGGTAATCGGGCGACAGGACGACATCACGGCTCTTGTAGCCGATGAGGTACTCGTCATAGGGCGGAATCAGCAGGTAACGGCCCTTGCGGAAACCGCGCGTGCGGCAGGCGTCGGTCAAGTAGAAAGTGCGCCCGCGCCACCTCTCCTCATGAATCGTGCTGCCCATGAGTTCGATGCCCCGCCTGCAGTCGCCGATGTTCAGCCCCGACCACCACACGAAGTCCTCGAGTGTGGCGGGCTGCCGGCTGTCGAAGTATTTGCGGGTGAGCCGCATCAGGGCCTCGTCGCGGTCAATCGGTGCCACCCGGGGCACTTTGGCTGCCGCCAACGCGTAGGTCGCCTTCATGGGCAGCAACTCGCCGCTGCACAAGGTGCCTGACATCTCGGCCATGCGGATGTGGTAGGATAAGCGGTGGCTGTCCATGCTGATGTCCTTCCGGGCCAGTGCCTCGACAAACTCTTCCCTGGTGGCGCTGCCCCGGTCGGCGGCGGTCTGGGCGAGGATGTCGCGGATTCTCGCCACCTCCTCGTCGGGGATGGAAATGTGGTTGCTGTGCATCCAGCCGCGTGTCACCGCCATGGCTTTGGGGGCGCACAGGTCAATCATCGGCCAGTAGTCCTCGGCGCTCACCAGTTGCCAGGTGCCGCGCATCAGGTGCAGGCGGATGACCTGCCCGCTGTCGAACGCGCGTTTGAACGCCCGTGCCGACGGCCTGCGGGTGCGCATCGCCACGGCCCACCGCATCATGCGGTACTCCTGCGCCTGGACGGCCCCCATGTGGCTGACCACCGCGGCAGGATCGCTATACAGCGGGCTGATGAGTTGCTGGTTGAGCAGTCTGATGGCAATCGGATTGGTCATGTGTGCAAAGGTAGTGCAAGCCGAGGGGAGAACAAAACGAAAAACGCAGTTTTTTGTTTTTTATCCCGAAGCGAAGCCTATCTTGGGCAAGGTGCCAAAGGTAGAGATTCCCTTCCATTGCAGCATTTATTTGGGACAATCTGCGCTGTTATGTGACCCATGGGCGGTCAGGTGGATTTTTCGGCATGATATTTGTGATTTTATCGAAAAATGATGTATCTTTGTAGCGATACCACCGTTGGTCATCAGCAAATAACGTAAGATTATGAAAAAGGTAATTGCTATCATCTTCACGGCGCTGCTGTCGCTCAGCAGCATCAGCGCCTACGGCCAGAAGAGTTATCCCAAGGATATGTTCATCTACGAGTTGGAACCCGTGGTGACCTATAAAGGCAAAGCCCCCAAAATCACTAACTTTCTTGAGGCATTTCTCGCGCAAGACGAGACGAGTGAGGTCTTGTGGCACCTCTCCATGTGCTGGAACCATTATTTGCAGGGTGAGCCCCAAGAGCCATGTAGTCAATTTACGGTAGACGAGAAAAACGGGTATATACGATACACGTTTGATTCCAGCCTGTGTGATGATTATGACGACGTGGACGATTATTTCTATCACGAGATGTGTTATTGGAACTGCTCTGACGGCAAGCACAAAATCATAGCCGAGAACGATGTGTCGATGATGGACGGTAAGTATTACCTCGGCCAATACAGCGGTACCTTGTTTTACATCTACGACAACGCCACTCGCAAGATATATTCCGCCAATGATGAACTACTCGGCGTTTACATTGATGCGGAGGACTTTAAGTCCAGTTTTGAGAAGGGTGATGAGATGACGCGATATGATGAGACTGTTGTCGTGTACCATCTGCCGCAACAGGGCAAGGACATCACCGTGGATATTTACAGAGGCTCCTTGAAAAAGACGGGGATACGCCTCGTGTGGGACGGCATGTACTTCAAGCGGCAGTAATATAGTTAGGAGTTAGTAATTTAGAGTTAGGGGTTAGGAGTTAGAAGTTAGGAGTTAGGAGGTTGAGACTATGAAACGATTCAGGATTGTGCAGAGCATTGCAGCCTTTGTGCTGATGGTGGTAACCTGTCAAGGCGCCCAGGCTGTGGAGTTGAAGCGGCAGGGCACGTCGGTCGAGGACATTGTTCCCGCCGGCTGGCTGCATCAGGAGTCACAGGGTGACTTGAACAAGGACGGTATCGCCGACCTCGTCGTGATAGCAACGCCCGACTACGAGGAGAACCTGAAACGGCGCGACGACGGCTACGTCTACAACTTCAACCAGCCCATCCTCGCCATCTATTTCGGCAACGCGCAGGGTCTTTTCAGCCAGTGGCGCCAGTATGACAATGTGATTCCGGCTGATGATAACGAGTATTGCAGCCATGATATCGCATTAACGGTCACCGAGCGCGGCACGCTGCGCATTGCCGTCGGCATGTGGTGCAGCGCGGGCAGTTACGGCACCTCGACCGACACCTACATCTACCGCTACCAGAAGGGCGACTTCTACCTCATCGGCAAGGACACGGAGGAGATGATGCGCAACACCGGTGAGATCAACATCGTCAGCGAGAACTACCTGACGTGGAAACGCCAGGTGACGACCTCCAACGCCTTTGACGACAAAGCGCCAGCCACCGAGAAATGGTCGCGCCTGCCAAAAAAAGCGCTCGAGAAACTCGGCGCCCGGGAATTGTAACGTAACTATTCAGCGATTTTCCTCACGAGGGTGTGTCATAAATCAAAGGCTGGAACTCTAACCGCCCTGCGTGCGTGCGTGCGATAGCACGGTTATGATACCAAGTCGCAAATTGCGACTTAGCGTGAAATTTGGTAGCGGGTGTTTTGGCTGAATAGTTACATTGTAACCCGACAATCAGAACCTTTGATTGCTGTCGGCCGGTTTTATCACCTTATCGGCCTGGATGGAGCCGTCGCTCAGGTGCTTGACACTGATGTAGATGCCATCATGAGAACCGTTGGGGCCCACCCTCATACCGCCAACCGTATACCAGTCGGTGGCATTGACACAGACGGCATCACACGACGACTCGTCCAGTCCGTCCTCGCCCCAGTTGATGTCGTCGAGTTCGGGCATTTCACTCGGCTTGAGTGAGTTACAGGTCATCATATAGACACCCATATTGCCGTATTTCAGGTAGTTGGCTTTGGTGTCAACGGTCCACATGGCCACGTTCAGGCCCATGTCGTGGAAGATCTTCACCGTAGCAGCATCAAAATTGCCGGTCGAAATGCTGGGGTTGAGTCCGTACTCGTGGCACCACTCCTCGTTGCCCTCCCAGTTGGCATTGCACAGCCATTGGCGCGTGAATTGGGGGTAGTGGGTGGCGATGTATTCCTGCGACTTTTTCATCGAGGTGAGGAAGATGACTTTGTCGGTCAGCCCCTGGTCGATGACCAGGTGGGCGAGGCCGTCAAAGTTGCTCATGTCGTTGTTGTTGATGCCCGTGGTCCACTTGAGTTCGATGACGGGAAAAACGCCCTTCTCGACACAGATGGCCAGATACTCGGCCACGGTGCAGATGTGGCCCGTGTAGGTCACCCCGCCACGTGTCTGGGTATACTGCTCGGCCCGCAGTTCGGCCAGCGTGGCATCGGCAACGGTGAGGTTGCCGCCCAGGCGGTTGGTGGTCTCGTCGTGGCTGATGACATAGAAGCCGTCCTTGGTCACTCGCACGTCACACTCCAGCCCATCATAGCCATAGATGTCAACGCCGTTACGGTAGGCCTCGGCGGTGTTTTCCACACCGATGTTGCAGCCGCGATGGCCCACAAACAGCGGCTTCCAGGCCCATGCGTCGGCCACCGCAAGGGCCGACAGGAACAGTACGGTAAAAAGTCGTCTCATCATCGTTATACTTGAATCAGTTTGGGCAAATTTACATCAATTTTCCTGAATATCAACCTATTTCTTGAGGTAATGCGAGAAGAATTGCCAGATTTCCTCGCCGGTGTCGATGTCCTCGGTGTGCCAACTGTGGACGCCGCCCACGATCTCATAGAGCCACACATCACAGCCTGTGGTAGGACTCGAGTAGCGGTGCTTGACGATGGGATGCCCCTCGGCTCCCTTCAGGCTCTCGGTGCGCTCGGTCTCTTCATGCGTGCAGCGGTTCTTGGCGACCCAGTAACCCACGGCGACAGGCACGGGCAGATAGGTGCCCCAGCCGGTCTTGTCTTCCATGTCGCCGGTCCACTCCGACAGGCGGTCCTCGGTGCCGTGGATTTCCATCAGCGGCAGGGGGCGCGGGGCCTCCATTTGCTCATAGGTCCACGCCATTGTCAGCCCTGAGATGGCGGCAACGGCCTTGAAAGTCGATTGCTTGCTGTAGGCCATCAGGTAACACATCTCGCCGCCGTTGGACATGCCGGTCAGGAAGGTGTTCTCACGGCTCAGGCGGTAGCGCTTCTGGACATGGCGGGCGATGCGGCACAATGCCTTGACGTCATCGACCAGCCACCCTTGCTGGAAGGAATAGCCCACGTTCCAACTGGTTTCCCCTTGCGGGTCTATCAAGGCTTGCGGGATGCACACGGCGAAGCCATGGCGGTCGGCCGGGCCAATCATGATGTTGTCGTGCTTGATGCAGGAACTGTAGCCGTGCAGCATGAAAACCAACGGGGCATCAGCCTGCAGGCCGTCGGGCAGATACATCACGAACTGCCGCATGTGGCCGTCCACCTTGAGCGAGTCGGCGATATACCGCCCCGCGTGGCACGGCTTGGAATAAAGCGAAAGCAACAGCGCCGCAATGGCAAAGATGAATGCTGGTCGTTTCATTTTTCTTTGTTAGGTATCACGAGGTTGAGGATGACGCCAGCCAGCGCCGACAGGCCGATGCCGCTCAGCGAGAAGGAGCCCATTGGCAGGATGGCACCGCCGATGCCTAACGTGAGCACCACGCTCACGATGATGATGTTGCGCGTCTGGTCCAGGTTCACCTTGTGGTTGACCAGGTTCTGGATGCCCACCGAAGCAATCGAGCCGAACAGCAGCAGCATGATGCCACCCAGCACGGCGCTGGGGATGCTCTGCAGGATGGCGCTCAACTTGCCGAGGACCGAAATCACGATGGCCGTGCCCGCGGCGATGCGGATGACGGCAGGGCTGGTGATGCGCGTGATCTGCATGGCCCCGGTCACCTCGCTGTAGGTTGTCACGGGAGGACCGCCGAACAGGGCCGCTACCAGGCACGCCAGGCCGTCGCCCAGCATGGTGCGGTGCAGACCGGGATCCTTGACGAAGTCCTTATCGGCTACGGCACTCACTACAAACACGTCGCCGATGTGTTCAATCACGGGGGCAATGGCCACAGGTATCATGAACAGGAACGGCTCCCACGAGAACTCCGGCAACTCGAAATGGGTGATGCTCGACGGCAGGGCAAACCACGGGGCACTGCCCACTGCTGTGAAATCCACCAGTCCCATGCAGGCTGATGTCACGTAGCCCACCACGATGCCGCACACCACAGGCACCAACTTCAGCAGTCCGCGGCCCAGCACCAGCACCAGGATGGCGGTCATCAGCGAGATGAAGGCCAGCAGCCAGTTGTCCTTGGCCATATCGACGGCCGTGGGTGCCAGCGACAGACCGATGCAGATGATGACGGGACCGATGACCACAGGCGGGAACAGGCGGTCGAGCAACCGTCGGCCCTGCCACTTGATGAGCGCCGACATCGTGAAGTAGACCAGCGCCACACCGGCCATACCCGCAAGTGTGCCCGGCATGCCCCATTGCTTGGAGGCCGAGATGATGGGCGCGATAAAGGCAAAACTTGAGCCTAAAAAAATGGGCACCTTACCTTTGGTGACCATGTGAAAGATAAAAGTGCCGATACCTGCAGTGAACAACGCCGTTGCCGGGTCAAGCCCCACAAGCAGTGGAACCAGAACCGTGGCGCCAAATGCCACAAACAGGAATTGAACGCCCACAATCGTCTTGCGGACGGAGGTTAGATTAGAGTTTTCGATGGTTTTGCTCATAGTCCTATTGACTGATTTTTGTCACAAAGATACAACACTTTTCATTTTTTCGCTATACTGCAGGTATAAAAAATAAATATGACGTACCTTTGTGCTATGATGACGGCTAAGGAGATTATAAGGTATATGGAGTCGTTGCGCAACGAGGAGCAGCGGCAGGTGCTGATGCGGTTCTTCAAGACGGGACCGGGAGAGTATGGCGAGGGCGACGAGTTCTTGGGACTGAAGGTGCCGCAGACGCGCGAGGTGGTCAAACTCACGGCCGGTGACACGCCTCTCGACGAGGTGCCCGAACTGCTGATGTCCCGTTGGCACGAGGTGCGCCTGTGCGGCTTGCTCATCTTGGTCGCTCGGTTCGAGAAGTTGGAGAAAAAGCGGCTGGCGGACAACGAGGAGTCCATCCTTGGGCGCGATGAAATCGTGAAGATGTACCTGCAGCACGCCGAGCGGGCCAACAACTGGGACCTGGTCGACCTGTCGGCACCCAAGATTCTGGGCCATTGGCTGCTGTTGCCCACGCATCTGGGCGATAAACGCGAAGTGATGGATGCCCTGGCGGCAAGCGACTGCCTGTGGCGGCAACGCATGGGCATGGTGAGCACCTGGAAGACCACCCAGCAGGGCGACCCGTCGTGGTGCCTGCGCTATGCCGAGGTGCACCTGCACCATCAGCACGACCTGATGCACAAGGCTGTGGGCTGGATGCTGCGCGAGGTGGGCAAGCGCTGCAGCATGGACCTGTTGCGCCAGTTCCTTGAGCGCTATGCCCACGAGATGCCGCGCACCGCCCTGCGCTATGCCATCGAGCAGATGTCGCCCCAGGAACGCCGTCACTGGCTGGAAGCCTGAGGCCCGCGAATCGTTTTTACATCATCCTCTTTCTTTCCTTCTGCAATACTGATTTCGAAGCCCTTGGCGCCCCTAACGGGGCTTTCCCCGGACAATACTGGTTTTTGATAAAAAGAAACCATTATGCCCTAAAAAGACGCAGAAAAATAATGGTTTTTGATAAAAAGAAAGCATAATGCCCTAAAAAGACGCAGAAAAATACTGGTTCTCCAAATTTTTTTGTATTTTTGAGAACTTGAAAGCAAATTAATCATTTCTTAAACCAAAATGACAATGAAAAAAGCATTACTATCTCTCATTTTGTTGTTAGCGGCTTTGTTGCCGCAAACCGCAAGTGCCGACAATGTAAAGTTGGGTGACGTGAATAGCGACAGTTATGTGGACATTAACGATGTGACGGACCTGATAGGCTTTGTGCTGGGCATACCCGGTGATCCTATCGACACTGTGGCAGCCGATGTGTTTGAAGACGGCATGGTCGACATCAACGATGTGACCACGCTCATTAGCATCGTGCTGGGCGCCATCGACCCCAATCCGCCCGGGACCGTGACCTTTACCGTCAATGGCGTGACCTTTACGATGGTGACTGTCGAGGGCGGCACATTCATGATGGGTGCAAGCGATGATGACACAGAAGCCAGCGATATTGAGAAGCCAGCCCATCAGGTGACATTGTCGAGTTATTGCATCGGCCAGACCGAGGTGACGCAAGAACTATGGCAGGCTGTGATGGGCAACAATCCGAGTAACTTCCATAGCGACCTGCAGCGTCCTGTGGAGGGGGTCTCCTGGAACGATTGCCAGACATTTGTCAATAAATTGAACGAGTTGACTGGCATGGCTTTCCGCCTGCCCACCGAGGCCGAGTGGGAATATGCCGCCCGTGGCGGCAACAAGAGCCAGGGCTATAAATATGCTGGCAGCAACGACCTCAATGAGGTCGCATGGTGCTGGAATAACAGCCCCAATGATACTAAGCCTGTCGCTACTAAGGCACCCAATGAATTGGGCATCTATGACATGAGTGGCAATGTGTGGGAATGGTGTCAGGATTGGTACGGCAGTTACACGAGTGACGCTCAGACGAACCCAACGGGTCCAGATTCGGGCTCTAAGCGCGTGGACCGTGGCGGCAGTTGGCTCAGCTACGTCCCGGACCACCGGGTGTCGTGCCGGGGCTACAACAGCCCGTCGTACACGCACGTCAGCATCGGGCTGCGCCTCGCCCTATACCTCAATCCGCCAGGGACCGAGACCTTTACCGTCAATGGCGTGACCTTTACGATGGTGACTGTCGAGGGCGGCACATTCACGATGGGTGCGACTGCCGAGCAGGGCAGCGACGCTGGTAGTGAAGAATATCCCACTCATCAAGTAACCTTATCCAGTTACAGCATCGGCCAGACCGAGGTGACGCAAGAACTATGGCAGGCTGTGATGGGCAGCAATCCTAGTTACTCCCAGGGCAACCTGCAACATCCCGTGGAACAAGTCTCTTGGGAAGATTGTCAGACGTTCGTCGCTGAATTGAACGAGTTGACAGGAAAGACTTTCCGCCTGCCCACCGAGGCCGAGTGGGAATATGCAGCCCGTGGCGGCAACAAGAGCCTGGGCTATAAATATGCTGGCAGCAACGACCTCAACGAGGTCGCATGGTATTGGGATGGTACTAGCACTACCTCTACCATACAGCCTGTCGCCACCAAGGCACCCAATGAATTGGGCATCTATGATATGAGTGGCAACGTGTATGAATGGTGCCAGGATTCGTGGGGCAGTTACACGGGTGGCGCTCAGACAAATCCTACGGGTCCAACTTCGGGCTCTCTCCGCGTGGACCGTGGCGGCAGTTATGGCCATGACGGTGTGCGCTGCCGTGTGTCGCACAGGAACTACTACCACCAGACGCTCAAGGACGGCCACCTCGGGCTGCGCCTCGCCCTCTAGTGACCTTGCCCCTTCATCATGGGTTCGGGCTTCATGCTTTGTATGTGGGCGCCCTCAGACAACTCAGACAATTCAGTTGTTTGAAGAAATCGTGCGGATGCCGAGTTAAAGATTTGTAGTTTATTATTCCCAATCGGCGACTTTGCACTGCCGCTTAGGGATGTCGCTCGAGAAGGTGAGGCCCGTGCGGCGCTCCACTTCGGCGACTGTGACGGCATACTTGCCGATGCCGCCGGGGCAGGGCTGGTTGGGGTAGATGAAGGCGATGGCGCGCCCCTGGTCAGGAGCGTACAGCACCTTGAAGAAGGCGTCGGGCACGGCGATGTCGGCCTTGTTCTTGCCGATTCTCTTGGGGCTCTTACCCATGATGGGTCCGGTGAAGACCAGGATGCGCTTGTCACGCTTGGCCCAGCGGTGCACTTTCTCCTCGAGCACGCGCCAGTGGTCATTGTTGAGTTTGGTGTCCTGGGGACACATGTTGGTCATGTAGAAGCACTGCGCCATTGCGGTCTTGTCCCATCGCATGTCCATCGCGGGCGCCATATGCCCACGGCTGTAGCCGCTGCCGCGGTATTCCCAGTTCTCGGGGCACTCTTTGACCTTGGGGTCGCGGGCATAGTTGTAGTTCTTGCGGTTCTCGTGGCCCGGGGCATCGGCCATGTCGACCATCGTCGCCGTCAGTTCATAGGCTACGCAGTTAGGAATCCTCAACGACGGGTTGAAGTTCACCCTGATGCTTTGGTACTGCAGTACCTGGTTGGCCACCCCGCGGGGAATGCTCACGGCAAGCGCTGAGCCGCTGGTTGTGGCTGCGGGCTTCACGGCCGTGCCGCTGCTTGGCTGCTTGGGTTTCTTTGTCTTGGCTTTTTTCTGCTTCTGCTTTTTGGGCTGTTTCTGTTTCTTCGCTTTGCTGTGCTTGTTCTTGGCTTGGGCACACCACTGCGAGGTGATGACGTTGTCACCTGTCACTTGCGGCGGCAGGGCACCGCCCAGCACCATCGCTGCAACAAGAATCCAGATTTTAAAACAATGTTTCATTCTCAATCGACTATTGGTTGTTACCCGTTGGCGGGAATAAATGTCATCAAAGGAACCGTCCCTTTTTTCCGCTTCAGTTGAGCCAGGCGTCGAGGTGCACCGCGCTCTCCAGGCGGTGTTGCTCGTCTTGGGGCAGGGTGGGGAAGAAGTCCAGGCCCGTGCGGCGCTCTATCTCGTCGATGCTCACGGCATACTGTTGCAGGCGGCCGCTGCTATGGCCGTTGGGGTAGATGAAAGCAATGACGCGCACGGGACGCACACACGGGGCCATCACGATCTTGTAGTAGGCGCCCGGCACCACGACCTTGCCGTTGAGACGCATCGTGTCGCCCACGTCCACGACGGGGCCGGTGAAAACCAGCAGGGCGCTGTCGCGGGCCGTCCACTCGCGCACTTTCTCCTCTAGTTTGGCCCAGCCGCCCTCGTTGAGGGCTTTGTGCATCGGGCACACGTTGGTGAGCAGGAACGACTGGCGCATGGCTTCCTCGTCCCACTTGAGGTCGGCGGCAGGCACCAGATGGCCGCGGTCCATGCCGCTGTCGCTGTAGTCGTCGGGCGAGGGGCAGCCGTTGACGCCCGCCTCTTGGACGAACTCATTGCTGCGCTCTGCTGTCCCGTTGAGTTCATTGATGACGAACTCATAGGCAGTGCAGTTGGCGATGCCGCGCTCGGGGTTGAAGTGCACCTCAAAGGCGTCGCGCCTCAGCAGCGTGTCGCTCATGCCGCCGGGCACGCCGACGGTCATCAGGCTGTCGCGGCTGGCTGCGCTCAGGGGCGCCAGATGTGTCGCAGTATCTCTCATCGCGATGCGATACAGCAAAAAGCATACCATAACCACCGTCAAGCCCCACCCGAGGAACCTGACAGTGTCGCCCCACCGCTGCCACAACTGCTCTGTTTTGTTCGCCATGATGCAAAGATAGCGCAAGCTGAATACAATGGCAAGAAAAAGCCATTTTTCTTGCATTGTTGAGGCGCCGCCTATCTTGCCCGCAGGGAACGTTAGTATTTTCTTTTGCTTGCTTGCCGTGGTTTGAAAGAAAAGTATTAACTTTGTGGGTGAGAAATGAATAATCCATTAACAACCGTATAATATTGCTATGACTAAATTAGTTGACAGATTTTTGAAGTATGTGAAGTTCGATACCCAGAGTGACGAACTCACCAACCTGACTCCCTCCACCCCGGGCCAGATGGTCTTCGCCAAGGAATTGGAGCGTGAACTCCAGGCTATGGGCCTGAGCGACATCTCGCTCGACGAGAACGGCTACCTGTTTGCCACCTTGCCCGCCAACACCGACAAGGCCCTGCCCACCATCGGCTTCATCGCCCACATGGACACCGCCCCCGACATGAGCGGTCACGACGTGAAGCCCCGTTTCGTCAAGTATGAAGGCAAGCCCATCGTCCTGAGCGAGGAGCCGAATATCGTGCTCGACCCCGCACAGTTCCCCGAAATGAACGATTACCTCGGCCAGGAGTTCATCGTTACCAGCGGTGACACCCTGCTCGGCGCCGACGACAAGGCCGGCATCGCCGAGATCCTGAGCGCCGTGGAATGGCTGCAGGAGCACCCCGAGGTGAAGCACGGCAACATCCGCGTGGGCTTCAACCCTGACGAGGAAATCGGCCTGGGCGCCCACCACTTCGACGTCGAGAAATTCGGCTGCGACTGGGCCTACACGATGGACGGCGGTGCCGTCGGTGAGTTGGAGTATGAGAACTTCAACGCCGCCAGCGCCAAAATAACCTTCAAGGGCTTGAACGTGCACCCCGGAGCCGCCAAGCACAAGATGCTGAACTCGATGCGCGTGGCCCTGCAGTTCGCTGCCATGCTGCCGCGCTGGGAGACCCCCGAGCACACCGAGGGCTACGAGGGCTTCTACCACCTCATCAGCATGCAGGGCGGTGTGGAGAAGACCACGCTGAGTTACATCATCCGTGACCACGACCGCGCCCGCTTCGAGAGCCGCAAGCGTGAGATTGAGCACCTGTGCAATAAGATCAACGCCGAGTTCCCCGACTGCGCCACCTGCGAAATCAAGGACCAGTACTACAACATGCGGGAGAAGATTGAGCCGGTGATGAACATCATCGACATCGCCAAGAAGGCCATGGAGAATGCCGGTGTCACCCCCAAGGTGCAACCCATCCGCGGCGGTACCGATGGCGCCCAACTCTCGTTCAAGAACCTGCCCTGTCCCAACATCTTTGCCGGCGGCATGAACATGCACGGCCGCTTTGAGTATGTGCCCATTCCCTCGATGGAGAAGGCCATGATGACCATCATCGAGATCTGCAAACTCGTGGCAGAGTAACCCCTCACAGCGGTGGCTGGAGCGTTTCGTTAAAGCCTTCAAAAAACGGCTTTTATCAAAAATCGGCCAAATTATTTGGCGGGTATGGAAATTTGACGTACCTTTGCACCGCTTTTTCGGAGATTCGCTAGCTCAGCAGGTAGAGCACATCCCTTTTAAGGATGGGGTCGTGGGTTCGAGCCCCACGCGAATCACAATGACGGGTAATCGCCCGTCATTTTTTTATCCCTAAATCCCGTATTTTTCAAGCAGTTACGAATTGGTTGACACTTGCCGACAATTACCGAAAGTTACGGAATAGTACATTTTTTAGTACAAAAAAAGTACATTTTTCAAATAAATGTACTACCTTTGTTGTCGTAACCGAAAAATGATATTATTATGGCAAGTGTAAGATTTGAACTATCAGTCAAAGGTGGCAAGGAGAATGACCGCCCCGAGTTCCAGGCCGTGATGAGGTTTGGTAATCCACAAAGAAAAATCAGGTGCCGCACAGGGCTGTATGGCTTCCGTGACTACTGGAGCGACAAGAAGCAGACGCATGGCACCAAGTTAGTAAACCCGCTATTCAGTGCAGAAGTCATTGAGGTAAACAAGAAACTGGCTACACTCAAGACCGAAATCGAGACCGCTGCTGCGAACACCGCCGAAAGCGCCATAAATCGTCCGTGGCTGGCCGCAATCGTCGAAGATGTATTGCACCCTACCAAACAAGAAAACGAGCAGGACGATACTCCCAAAACGTTAATCCAGGCCGTTAATGATTTCATCGAAGCCGCGCCGACCACAATCCGGCACAAAGGCAGACCGATTTGCGCAGCCCGTCTGAATCACTACAAACAAGTATTAAAGAATCTGCAAGGCATGGGTGCCGATGGTGTGACCATTGAGAGAGCCGATAAATCCTTTTACGATTCCTTCGTCCGCTACATGTATGCCCAGGGCTACAAGCAGAACACAATCAGCACTCGCGTCAAGTGCATTAAGTCGGTCATCAATAGCCTACCGATGGCCGAGCGCGTGGGGTGCGAGTTCGTGGAGCCGAAGAAGTGCAAGGCCGTGATGGAAGATATAGATAACATCGCCCTCGACGAGAACGAACTGCAGGCTTTGGCCGACCTTGACCTGGCCGATAATCCCTACCTTGACCGGGTGCGTGACCAGTTCCTTCTGCTGGCCTGGACGGGCTGCAGATACAGCGACCTGGGCAAGTTGACGCGTCGTTATATCGTCCAGGAAGATGGCGATGACTGCTTTAGCCTGGAGCAGCAAAAGACGGGCGCAAAGGTTGTTATCCCTATCTTGCCGCCGATTGTGCCGATACTGGAGAAATACGATTACCAGCCACCCAAGCCTATCAGCAACCAGCGATTCAATGACTATATCAAGGAAGTGGCCCGCATGGCTGGCCTTGACGATGAAGTGACCACTACCCACACCCAGCAGAATAAGGGAGAATTTGCTCCTGGACGCGTCGAGACGCGCCGCCCGAAGTGGCAAGCAGTCACGGCCCACACCGCCCGTCGCTCGTTTGCTACGAATATGTACAAGCGAGAGTTCCCGACACTGGCTATCATGGCTATTACGGGTCACAAGACCGAGAAGTCATTTTTAACCTATATCAAGGTTAGCGAGAGCGAGAACGCAAAGATGGTTTTGCGCCAATTCAAATCACAATGGACTAAATAATCTGACGGCATGTATAAGACTATAGACACATTGAACGCGCTTTGCGTCACCCTTGACGGGATTACAGCCGAGAACTACGAACTGAATCAGTCCAACCTTGACTACAGCGAAGTGCATGAGCAACTTGCTGAGGGCGAGATTTGGCTCATCATGTACCTGGAGAGCACCCTGGGTAAACCCAAAGGCCCGTTCATCAAGAGCCTTGAGCGCTCATTGCTGGCGGCTGAGGATGTAATCAACACCGCCATCAAGGATGCCAACAAAGAAGTTTTTCATGACTGGTGGGCCGTGGCCGCGTTGTGCCGCCAATGGATCGATAGGATAGACGGTTATTATCGCTATAATCCCGAGCCAGGCACCATTGCTCATGCACTACGGAAGAGGATGGAAGAACTGCCCAACTATGACAAGTTACGCAAATCAGCACAAACCGCGTCAGGGAATAATCAACGCAACACTGCCCCTGGGAACGAGTTTAGAAGTTGCCTTCTCATCCAAGATGACAAGAAGGATGAACTGCTAAAGAAGTTACACTTGCTTATTGACGGGAAAAAGGGAAAAGCGGTTGCATTGGTTATCCGTTTATGTGTTGAACTTGGATTGATGAGCAAACCGACCTTTGGAGTGCTTGAAGCAGAGTTTGGCAAAATTGGTCATCATAGTAATTATGACAAATATTATCGGAATTATCCTGCAGCATACGAAGAACATGAAAGACAGGGAATAAATAGTAATTTAGAGCCATTCAAAGAGTATCTTGATAGCCTAAAGTAGCATTTAGTAGCGCGCTATTACAGGCTACTACAAATATTTGACGAGGTAATACTCACACCATAATTTTGCATCGCGAAACAACAAAATCGCGGTGCTTTTTTCTGCCGTGATGGGAAGTGTTACAATAATGTTTTATGACACCACAGGGAATAACAAGAACGCAGATTGTCATGGACTATGACGATTTCACGCGAGTGCTCGAAGAGTTCGCCGACAAGGTGGCCGACAAGGTTAAGGCAGCAGCGCCTTCTCCCTGCAGCCAGGACGATGGCGAACTGATGACTGCAAAGGAAGTGCGAACCATGTTTGGAGTAACCGACAAGACTTTGTATGTATGGAACAAGACAGGCTTCCTGTCGAGGATAAGGATTGGCGGAGTAGTCCGCTACCGTCGCGCAGATGTCGAGCGCGCCGCCCAGGTCAAGATTAAGTAACAAGTTCAACCAATTAAATTTGCCGAAAAATGGAAACCGCAAAGAAAAGCAATGACAATTATGTTAGGTACATTGATTTCGTGGCTGATGTTGCTGCGAATTGCCAAATTAAAACTGAAGTCAGCATCGCAGACCTGGCCGCAATCTATGCGCGCCTGATACAAGCAGCCCGCCGTCTCGAGGTGGAGATGACGAAGGCTGCCGATCTGGAACTGCAGGAAGTCAAGCCAGCCATAACGATGGCGGTAACATCCGCTGCCCTGGATTTGGCCGCACGGGTGACGCGTCATTATTATGTTGAACAGGATTATAACGCGGCTGATGGCGCCGGGCTGGAGGAAGAGTGATGGCTGGACGGGATTATTTCACTTTTTATCGCTCGTTCTTCGAGCAGATAAGCGACTGCGATGAACCTACAGCGAGACTGGAAATGTATGAAGTTCTCCTTAATTACGCGTTCAATAAGACTGAACCGGATTTCAAGAACGGCCATTTCCACTCGATGACGCGTTTCTTTTGGAAGGGCGCCAGGGCTGTGATGGCGAAGAACTGGGCGCAGTTCGAGAACGGATGCAAAGGCGGTGCGCCCATAGGCAACACCAACAACAAAGGTAAGAAGAAAGTTAACCCAAAGTTAACCCAAAGTCAAGCCTATAAAGATAAAGATAAAGAAGAGGACAAAGATAAAGATATAGATATAGAGGGAGAGGGAGATAATATTTTCCGCCCACCCTCACTTGAGGATGTTTTGAATTATTGTTCTTCTACTCATGCAACCGATGGCGATGGACTTGCAAAGAAATTTTTCAACCACTATGCCCGCCAGGGATGGGTGATGGGTAACGGTATGCCGATGACTGACTGGCAAGCAGCCTTTGAATCATGGTGCGACAAAGAAACGGAGTTCAACCACAAAAATACACACAACGATGAAGACGATAACACAACAAGTGAACAACGCTCTGCAGAACTTGAACGACTGTGTGCAGAACAGCGTGCAGCCGAGGCCAGGATTGCTGGAGAAGTCCGAGGCGCTTAAAGCCCGATTCAGTGGCATTCAAGCGTTCAAGAGTTATTACTGCCCTGACGCGACGGCCGTCTTTGGCCAAAATCCAGGAATGGCATATAGTAGCACAGTGCCGACACTTGAGGTGGTAATGCGCGCCTTCGGGGAAGATGCTGCTATAGCATGGCTATATATGCTCATCGACTCCTTTGTCCAGTACTGCAACAAAGGTGCCCTGACTGGAAAGCAGATGATGGACACGGCGCGGCGCCTGAGCGTGAAGACTCATCTGAAGGTTACCGAATTCATGCTATTCTTTTGGAGGCTTGGCAACGGCGAATACGGGAAAATCTTCGGCAATATCAGTCCGATGGACATCACCGAACCTTTCTACAAGGGATTTCTCAAGCAACGCGATGACGAAGTTGGCAGATATACTGTAACCGCTACCGATGACGTGGCTGAATCAAGCGAACGACATATATTAAAAGGCGAAGAAATCCGAGCCGTCCAGCAGAATTTGTTAGAACGAGCGATACAAGAAAACAACGAAGATGAAATCAGATGGCTTGAAAATTTCGTCCTACCTACGTACATCTAAAGGTCGCTCTTCTTTTGGAGACTGAGCAACGCGGAATATGGGAGGGTTTATGGATCAATCGACCCGCTGTTTATCATGGATAGTTTCAATAAGTTTCTCAAGCAGCGAGAGAGGGAGCGCTGCGAGTATGCCGTCACCACTACGGACGATGTAACTCAGCATAATGGTCTGCCTGTAATGAAACCCGAGGTTTTCTATAGGATGGCGATGAACGGAGAACTTGCTCCGGAGGTAGCCGAGACCACCCTCAAGTTGCTTGGGCCATATTGATGAACCATGATTTTCGACTTGAAATGTGGCAGAATCAGGTAGAAAGTTTATCTTTGTTCCTGTAAAGAACAGGCAAATTAACAGGAGGTAAAGTAGATGAAATTTCAAAAAGGCACCAGCGGCAACCCTGCAGGCAGACCCAAAGGCTCGAGAGACAAGAAGAGCGAGAATATACGCAAATGGCTGTTTAACATCATCGACAGCCACCGCGATATCATAGCGGAAGACCTGGCTGCAGTAGACCCTGCAACCCGTCTGCAGTTCATTGTTAAACTGCTGCCCTATGCCACACCGCGTCTCTCGCCCATTGAGACCACTGCAGACGAGGGTGGACGCACGGTTTTTATTTTGAAAGAAGTGGATGCCGAAGTGGATGCTGAACCGCTAATTATCAAGAAGCACAATACAGGATTCACACCCGCCAGCAGCGAGGAGGAAGTGATGCAGCGCGAGGGCCTGGAGAACATAGAACAAGAGCCTTCGGGTGAAGATATAACCGTCTATTCTCGTGATGAAGCCAAGAGAGTTAAGGTGGATATAGCGACGCAAGACGAGGAGCAACGCGCCCGTGAACGGCTCATCTATGAGCAGCGCAAACGGATGCAGCGCTCCGGAGTTATTCGGCAATACTGAACAACCGCCCATCCCGGGGCCGTCCCGGTGGGCATTAAATAAACGAGTTAACTATGGAAATTTTAACACAAAAACAAATCGACGAGTTAGCGGAAAAATACCCGCTGGACTCACAAAAGGACAAGGGCCTTGATGCCGTTGTATGTTGTAAACTGCTTTTCCCCGACCGCCGCAACAATCCCGAGGGTTATTGGTATATAACCGGGTGCAGCCGCATTGATGATGATGTGCGATTTTCGGGCTTATGCACCACCTCCGGCCCCATGGGAGCCAACCGCATAGCCCCGGTGCATTTCAGTTTGTCGGGCCTTAACGAGATAATCAGCCGAGACAAGGTTATCGAAATGGACAAGGATTTCAAGCCCGCCACCGTCCGCGCCCTGGGGGATGTCGAAGCGCCGTTAAGTGCTTATGTCCGGTTAGAATCGGAGAAAGAGCGACGCGCTGCGATCTGGGCCAGCCGCCAGGATGTGGCCGACACCATCGCCGGGCTTTTCCTGGGGCTGGATAGCGAAAAGGGCACCGCGTCGCGCACCATCGCCGAGGAGTTGACAAATGATGTCTGCAACGATATGGCCAGCAGCCGCAGGGAGCGCGGCCCGGCGATTTTGCGGGTAATCGCCAGGCGCCTGGGCATTAGAAACAACATCATCAACAAATTTTGATGCTGAACATGTGTTCTCAACAAACGTGAATCTGATATGAAAAGATTTTGCTATCTTTGCGCCCGATAGACTTGTCGATAAACAAGGATATCATTTTTCGGTTAGACTGGTGCCGCCGTGAGGTGGTGCCAGTCATGCTTTAGTGCAAAATGTACTATTTTTGTACTATTTTTGTGCTAAAAAGGCCTTGCCGTGCAAGTGATTTGATTGGTCAGCCTGGTGCCCCAGGGATGGGTTTTAGCCATATTTTAGGACGAAAAAAGTACATTTTTGGTTTTTATAGTTCGTAATTGCTTGATAATCAGTAATGGGTTGTAATCCCACGCGAATCACTGGGGAAATGATGCGGGTCCGCGCAACGCGGGCCCGCATTTTTTGTCCCCATTCGGGATTGAGTATCCTTCTCCCCCCCTTGGTTGGCCTTGTCTGTGTTTTGCGAGCCTGTGGCTCGTATACCAGCCTGTCCCACCATGCGCTGGTTTTCTTTATCCCTGCCCCTGCCGTTGCGGGGGCAATAAAAAACGGGCTCCTGCACAATCGTGTGCAGGAGCCCGGATGGGTGTCAATCGCCCGAAACAGGCGTTGTGTGATTATTGCAGGATGATGTCGATCAGGGCATTGACGTCGGCAATGTTGATCTCACCGTCCTCGTTGACGTCGGCGCGAATCAAGGTTGCATCATCGGCCTCACCGCCCAGGATAATGTTGATCAGGGCGTTGATATCGGCAATGTTGACCTCACCGTCACCGTTCACATCTCCCTTGATGAAGGGAGGAACGGGGTCTACCCAGTCATGGAATACATGCTCGTCGATGTAGGGCATGTGCTTGCGGATCCAATCCTCGACATAATCCATCTCGGCGCTCAGGTCGAGTGTCTTGTAGGCGAGGTCGTAGTCTCCGCTCCAGCGCTGCTCTTCACGTGCTGCAGCACCACTGTTCTCGAGTTCGTTGATGGCGGTGCGGTAGCGGTTCACCAGGTTGTCGGTGTCCAGATAGGTCTGGCGCAGTTCGCGGTAGCGTTCCACGAGGCTGTTGTAGTAGTCCTTGACTTCGAGCATGTCGCCCATAGGCACGAGGCCTACCCATTCGGCACCGCGCTCGGGGTTAATCATATCGGGATAGTTAACCCAGGGTGAGTAGTTCTGGCCGAGGCTGATGTCTAGGTCCCAGGGAGCCATGGTCAGGCGCTTGGTGGTCTGGGTGTCGTAGCAAGCCCAGTAGATGTTCTTGCACTCGTTGTCCAGGGCCTGCAGGGCAACGATGAAGATGTAGTAGTCCTGCATCACGGGCAGGTCAAAGTACTCGCCCATGCTGTCGACACGCAGATCCATGTCAAGGTCGGCGCGGCCAACGAATTGGACGGCATTGTAGAGTGCGGTCCAATCGTAGGGTGTTATCTCATCGGGGTCGGGATACTTCAGTTCAAATCCGTCCCAGGTGGCCATGTTCTTGATGAGCGGTTCGGGATAACTCATGGCAACGGTGCGCGTCCTCTTGTAGGACATCCACAGTTGGCCATGAAATTCACCGTTTTCCTCGTCATAGCGCTTTACCTTGAACTGCTTGCGGTCCAGGGGCTCGCACATGTTGTAGATACCGGCATACGCGCCATTGAGCAGCACCTCGACCATCTTGCCGCGCGAGCCGTTGCGGGCGTTGGGCAGCGTGTCGGCATACCAGGGGCGGCGTGCCATGTCGAGCCACAGGTCGTTGCTCACGCGGTTGCGCACGCGCAGGAAATCGACTTGACCGGCATCCAGAATCCAACTGTTGTCGTTGCGCAGGCCGAAGAAGCGGTGGTCCTCCTTGGTGGAGTCCTCTGCGTTGATGAACTTGATGCGGTAGTTGCGTTTGTGCTTGTCGGCCAGGTTGGTTGCACCACCACGCCATTTCACCTTGGCTACCAGCGGCTCGGCGTAGGCCGAGTCGGGCTCGCTCACGGTGACGCTACCGATAACGTACTTGTTGCCGAAATCACCGACCAGTTCCACGATGGGCAACCAGGTGAAGGTGATGTTGCCGGTGATGACCTCCTCGCCCATGTGGGCAGTGACGGTGTAGTTCTTGCCGCCCTCGACGCTCTCAAAGGTGATGGTGTCGCCGCTCTCAACGGCAGTGCCGTCGATGACCAGGTCGGTCAACTCGTCGCCGAAGGTTACCGTGGCTTCGAAGTCGTTGCCGAAGAATGACTGCGGAATGCTGCACAGCCAGATGTTGTTCAGACTGTCAGGCACAGCGCGATGGCCGCCGATGTTGAGGACCTGTGCCCACGAGGCCATGGCCGTCAACATGCAAGCCAAAGTCAGAAGTAAATTTTTCTTCATTTTTACGTCGTTATTATTGATGATAATTGATGATAGTATCCTCTTTTATGGCCGCAAAGATAGTAAAAAGTTGCCATCTGAATCGAGTAGGGCCTGTTATTTTCAATGATTTTCATCGATTATCGGCTTAAAAAGCCGTGCTGAGTAGCAAAAAGTTACCGCTGCGGCCCTTAAAACGGCCCTAAAAAACTGTTGCACACCACTGTTGGACCCTGTTAACAAAGTTTCAGTAAAAATATTTTTGTCTTTTTTGTTTTTTTTGCCTGTCATCCGCTAAAAATGAAGTAACTTTGCTAACTCAATCAAACAACTGGAAAATACCCTATCACAATGAAAATATTTACCAACGACGGGCTGCGTCGCATCGGCGACCATACCCTGGAGAAAGAAAATATAACGATGCTTGATCTCATCGAGCGGGCAGCGTCGGCTGTGTCCTATGAGTTGATCTCGCGCTGGAGGGTCTCCAAGCGCTTCGTCATCTTTGCGGGACCTGGCGACAACGGCGCCGATGCCCTGGCTGTGGCCCGCATGATGTATGAGCAGGGCTACCGCCCCGAGGTCTACCTGTTCAACATCAAGTCGGCACAGTTGTCCGAGGCTTGCCTCGTCAACCGTGACCGTCTGCTCGAGACTGTCGACGAGGACTTCGATTTCATCGAGGTCATCACCAACTTCACGCCACCGGCCCTCGACAAGAACGACGTCGTGGTCGACGGCCTGTTCGGCAACGGCCTGCGCACGCCCCTCAAGGGCGGTTACACCGCGCTGGTGCAGTACATCAACTCGAGCGGCGCCTATGTCGTGTCGATCGACGTGCCCTCGGGCATGTTCGGCGAGTGGAACATGGGCAACGACCGCCGCAACATCATCCGTGCCAACTTGACGCTCACCTACCAGAGCAAGCGCCTGGCCTTCTACTTTGCCGAGAATGCCGAGTTCGTCGGCGAATGCAAGGTGCTGGACCTGGATCTGGACAGCGAGAGCACGGCGCGCACTCCGACCGACTTCTACCTCATCGAGCGTGAGGACGTGCGCGAAGTGCTGCGACCACGCAACCCCTTCATCAACAAGTATGACAACGGCACGGTGCTGCTCATCGCTGGCAGTTACGGCATGATGGGTGCTGCCGTCCTGGCGGCCAAGGGTGCCCTGCGTGCCGGTGCCGGACTGGTGACGGTGCATGCCCCGCGCTGCGGCTACCAGGTGCTGCAGACCGCGGTACCCGAAGCCCTGTTCGAGCCCGACCGTAACGAACTCGTGACCACTAACATCGACCTGCACCACACCTACAGCGTGGTGGCCCTGGGTCCCGGCATGAGTGTCAACGACGAGACCCTCGAGGCCGTGCATCAGTTCATCATGAACTTCAAGCGTCCATGCCTCATCGACGCCGACGCCTTGAATTGCATCGCACGCCGCTCAATGCTGCTCAAGAGCATCCCGCAGCGTTCGATCATCACCCCCCATGCCATCGAGTTCGACCGCCTGTTCGGTGAGCATCACACCGACGAGGAGCGCCTCAAGAAGGCCATCGACATGTCCAAGCGCCACAACATTACCATCGTGCTCAAGGGACACTACACCATGACCGTGCGTCCCGACAGCAAGGTCTATGTCAACAGCAGCGGCAATGCCGGTATGGCAACCCCGGGTAGCGGTGACGTGCTAACGGGTGTGATCTCGTCGCTTATCGCACAGAACTACCAGCCCGACTGGGCCGTCGTGCTCGGCGTCTTCCTGCACGGCCTGGCCGGCGACCTCGCCGCTCAGGAGCACGGCACCTACGGCATGGTGGCCAGCGATATCGTCAACAACCTGGGCAAAGCCTTTATCGAGGCGATGAAATAAGGTGCCACCCAACAGTCCTGAGAAAACAACAGGGGCTGGTAATCAACTGATTACCAGCCCCTGTGCGTACCTGAAGTGGGACTTGAACCCACACGGCCGCAATGGCCAAGGGATTTTAAGTCCCTCGTGTCTACCGATTCCACCATTCAGGCGTGCGGTGCGGTTGCGGGTGCAAAGATACTACATTTTGCAGATATCGTTGCTATTTACCATTATTTTTTTGCCTTGGCGGCTTGGTCGTCGAGTTCGACGAGGGGGAGGTCTTCGGCTCCCTGCTGGCGTTCAAGCAGTCGCTTGAAGCGCTCGAAGATGGGTGCAAAGCGGTCGTCGGCGCTGGGGATGAACCCGGTGTTGCCCACGCTGCCCAGGCGGTTGAGCGCCTCGTTGACGGTCATGTCGTCGGGGTCGAATGCGGGTTGGTAGCCCTGTTCGTCCTTCTTGTCGCTGACTGCGATGGTGTTGAGCAGGCCGGCGCGGCTCAGGTGGTCGAGCAGTTCGTCGGCCAGGCTGGCGGGCAGTTCATAGTCGCGGAGCAACTCGGTGCGCGTCAATGCCGGTTCGCGGCGCTTGAAACGGCCTGCAGCGACGCTCAGGATGGCAATCGACAGTTGTGACGTGTAGTCGGTGGAGATGTCCTTGGTCTTCTCGCGGTGGGCATAATTCTCGAAGTTCTGCCAGGAGTAGGTCAGCACGACGCCGGCCAGGGCAATGAGCCACGAGAGTTGCATCCACACCAGCAGCAAGGGCAGGAAGGCGAAACTGCCGTAGATGGCGTTGTACTTCGACACGTACATCTGACCGGTGACGAACAGCCACTGCACGCCCTGGAACAGCGTGCCGCACAGGATGCCGGCAAACACGGCCCCGCCCAACTTCACTTTGGTGTTGGGGATCATGTAGTAGGCTGCTGTGAACACGATCCATGAAATCACCAGGGGCGTGAAGGCCAGCAAACGGTGCATCACCGGTGACAGCGTGTCGCCAAACACGTGCTGCACCGCGTCGCTCATGAAGATGGAGATACCCGCCGAGCACACCATCAGCACCGGCAAGAGCAGGAACAGGGCGGTGTAGTCGGTGAACTTGCGCTGGAGCGAGCGCTTGGTGGTGATGCCCCACACGTGGTTGAACGTATCTTCCACGTTGCTCATGAGCGATATCAATGTCCACAACAGGAAAACCAGACCGATGCCGATGAAGGCTCCCTGTGACGCCTGAGCCAGATAATTGTCCACATAGGTGGATGCCGTCTCCAGAGCCTCGCGCTGGGCGGGGAAGTAGCGGAACAGTTCGCTCTGCAGCAGGTTTTGGAACCCGAACCCGCGCCCGATGGCAAACAGCATCGCCAGTGCCGGAACAACGGCCAGCACGGTGTTGTAGGTCAGGGCGGCGGCGCGTATCTGCAGGTCACGGTCCAGGAAGGACTGGATGCTCAGATTCACGATCTTGACGGCCTTGACCGACCACAACGAGCGGGTGTCGTCCCACACGTTGGTGATGCAGTAGCGTATGTTGCGCATGATGCGCTGCCACAGGCCCTGTCCCTGCTGTTCCTCTTGCTTGTCGCTCATCGTTGGTTGGGCGGCACTTGCCTTAACGGTGGTTAGACGTTGTCGAGTTCAGCCTTGATCAGGTCAAAGATGCCGTCGATGCTTCCCAAGCCGTTGATGGCGCGGTACTTGCCCTGCTCCTCGTAGTAGGCCTTGAGCGGTGACGTCTGGTTGTGGTATACCTCCAGGCGCTTGCGGGCAGTCTCCTCGTTGTCGTCGGCACGGCCACTCATCTTGCCGCGCAGCAGGATGCGCTGGATAAGTTCGTCCTCGGGAACCTCGAGGCCCACGACGGCGTCGATCTGCGTGCCGCGGTCGGCGAGCAGTTGCTCGAGTGCCTCGGCCTGGGGAATGGTGCGGGGGAAGCCGTCAAAGATGACGCCCTCGCTGGCCTTGTCCTTGTTCTCGTCGAGCACTTGGGCCAGGATATCGATGATGAGTTCGTCGGGCACGAGTTGACCCTGGTCGATGTAGCCCTTGGCCGTCTTGCCCAGTTCAGTGCCGCGGCGGATGTTGTCGCGCAGCACGTCGCCCGTCGAGATGTGGAACAGGTGATAATGATCGATGAGTTTATCGCTCTGGGTGCCTTTGCCCGAACCGGGCGCACCAAAAATGACAATGTTCAGCATAATCGTCAGTTAATTATAGATAACAATAATGTGGTTATTTCTCTTTCAGCACATAGATGTCGGCCAGGTTGCGGGCCAGACCGTCGAGGTCTAGGCCGTAACCCAGGATGAACTTGCTGGGAATCTTGAAGCCGACATACTCGGGCGCCTCGCCTATGGTCAACGCCTCGGGCTTGAACAGCAGCGACACCATCTTCACGCTCTTGGGGTTGTGCTTGGCCAACTCCTTGCGCAACTGGGCGGCAGTCACACCGCTGTCGATGATGTCCTCGACAATGAGCACGTTGCGGCCCTCGATGTCCTCGGTCAGACCCATGATTTCCTTCACCGTGCCGGTCGACTCCATGCCCTCATAAGATTTGAAACGGATGAAGGTAATCTCGGCATCGTGCAGGCCGCACGCGCGGAACAGGTCGGCTGCAAAGATGAACGAACCGTTGAGCACACACAGGAACAGGGGCTTCTCATTAGCGTAGTCTCGCTTGATTTCCTGAGCAAGGCGATGAACTTGCTTGGCAATCTCTTCACGTCTGATGTAGGGCTCAAACGTCAGGCCCTGATAAGTTACTTCTTCCATTTGCTTACAGAATTAAAGCGCAAAGTTACAAAGAAGTTTTCACTTTTCGGTTTTCACTCCTTCGGTTTTTTCAAGCAACGTGAAAAAATAAAGCGAAAAAAAAAGCGAGCCTGTGGCTCGCTTTGTGCGTGGCTTGCTCTCTGTTTGGCCGTCACCGTCGTGTGGCGATGGCTCGGGCCAGGGCGTTCATCTCATGGCAGCACTCGGCGGTCAAGCGCTGGTAGTCGTTGCGGTGCTCGAAGGGGGAGATCATCAACACCTTGCCAGCGGCACAGGCATCGAATAGCCGCCCGCCGGGTTTCGAGATGTCTGAGAAGCCGTTGTTGCAGATCTGTATCACGGGAACCTCCGCCTCGAGGGCCCTGGCCATGATGTCTTTCTCGCCAGGGCTGATGCCCGGAGACACCAGCACGCCCCCTTGGCCAAGCAAGCGGTCGCCCTCGCGCGCGATATCCTCCTTGCTCATGCGTCGCGAGCAGTAGACCTGCAGGATTGTCGGGTGCTGCAGGAGCCTGTGGTTTCCCATGGCGCTAACGGAAACGCCCGCAATGGTGAGATTGCGGGAAACCGTGAAGTAGTCTTGATGCTCCCTCTTCACCCACAAGCGACGCGGGTTGTCGTTCAGGTACTCTATCCACCTGTTGAGTTGTCCCTTGCCACGAAGTACACCGTCGTTGTAGCCCTGTTCCCATAGCGGCACGGACAACTCCAAGTCGCGGGCCGCCTTGTTGCAGCCAGTCTTGAAGCCATTGATGACCTTTCCCAGATGGACGGGCAGCGGCTCGGTGACGAACAGGATGCCGTGCAGGTGGTCGGGCATGACGGTTAAAGCGAGCACACGGATTTGAGGGTAGTAGCGGGGGATGCCCAGCCATTCGGCCTTCACGCGCTCGCCCAGCGGCGAGAGGCTCACCCACGGCAGCGGGTGGCTGTCATCGGGCCCGCACAGGGAGCCTAGCCGTGGCGCGCGTCCATCGACGCACAAGGTGATGAGGTAGACAGCCCTCTCCCGGTAGTCATGGCTCACCATACGGCGCTTCATCGACGCCGTCGCGGTGAGCTCAGGATGCTTCAGTGCCCACTGCTTGCGCCCCTCGTTGCGCTTCTCCTCCATTGCTTTTCTCTTTTTTAGCGAGCCGCAGGCTCGCAATACTCCGACATGCCACAGCCGGGACTGTCGCCCCTCGCGGCCGTAGTGGCGGCCGGGGCTGTCGCGCCCGTTGCGGGCTGGGCTGTGGCGGGTTCCCGCCCAGGGGGCGGGTTGTCGGGGTATTGCGAGCCTGTGGCTCGTAGGGGTTGATTACTTGGCAACCTTCTCGAGGCGCTTCATCATAGCGAACATGAAGATGGCTGCGACGAGGCAGACGGCCAGGAATACGCTCCAGCAAACCCACAGGGGTACCTTGCCCCACAACAGCCCCCCCACAACAACGAGCATGTTACCTAATGCTGTTGCTACGAACCAGCCACCCATCATTAAACCTTTTAAAGATGGGGGTGCTACTTTACTAACAAAGGAAAGTCCCATCGGCGAAAGCAGCAGTTCTCCAAAGGTCAGCACTAGATAGACGCCAATCAGCAGATTGGGCGTCACGTCAGCCACATGCATGGCAACGGGTAAGCCATCGGGACCAGGCTGTGTCTGTGGCATGGGCAGGCCCACCGAGGCAAATGCCATGATGGCATAAGCGATGGCGGCAACAACCATACCGTAGGCAATCTTGCGGGGTGCCGAGGGCTCCTTGCCCTTGTTGGCCAGGTAGGTGAAGATGGCCATCGACACGGGCGTCAACGCAACCACATAGAACGGGTTGAACTGCTGGAAAATCGGGGCCGAGATGTCGATGGTGCCCGTGGCGCGGGTGTACTTGTAGCCCAGCACGGCCAGGGCTGCCACGATGATGGCGGCCGAGATGCCCTTGCCCTTGCCCGTCTTGCTCTGGAACAGCGAGAAGCCGGCATAGACGATGAGGATAAGCATCACCAGGTTGATGACATCGAACGGCATGGTGTGCACGCCCGATGCGGTCTTGGCGGTGAACTCATCGGCAAAGTAGGTCAGTGACAGACCGTTCTGGTGGAAGGCCATCCAGAAGAAGATGACGACGATGAACACCAAAATTAGCGCCACGATACGCTGTATAGTCTCTTTTGAACTTATATCACTGCTTTTTGAATCTTTATTTGTTATACTGGCATGAATTTTGCTTTCTTCGGTGTGGCGGAAGGTGCTGCGGGTCAGATAGTAGATGGCGATGGAGAGCACCAGCGATGCGCAGGCCACCATGAAGGCGAAGTGATAGGCCTCGCCGGGAGCGGTGTAACCCAGATGGGTCTGGGCATATTCGGTTATTTTGATGGCTGCCGTCGGTGCAAACAGGGCACCGATGTTGATGGCCATATAGAACAGCGAGAAACCGGCGTCACGCTGGTTGGCATAGCGTGGGTCGTCATACAGGTTGCCCACCATCACTTGGAGGTTACCCTTGAACAGGCCCGTGCCACAGCCGATGAGCAGTAGTGCGCCAATCATCACCCAAAAAGCGGTATTGTCTCCTCCTAGTGGTATGGACAGGAGCAGGTAGCCCAGGAACATAATAATAATACCTGTGGTCACCATCTTACCATACCCGAATATGTCTGCCAATAAGCCGCCAAAAAGCGGGAGGAAATACACGACCATCAGGAACGAACTATAGATGGTGCCTGCAACTGCTGGCGACAAGCCATAGTTTGACCTCAGGAACAAGGCGAACACGGCAATCATCGTGTAGTAGCCGAAGCGCTCGCCCGTGTTGGCCAGTGCCAACGCGAACAGTCCTTTTGGTTGGTTTTCAAACATGATAATGTCTTTTTAATTAGAGAATCTAGAAAATCTAGTCACTCTAGATCCTCTAGATTCTCCTATTTGTTAATAATGTGATAGGCAATTACTCTTTCTCGCCGGTAACACGTTCCAGCCAACTTACCATACCCCACATCACGCCCATGGCGATGAGGCAGATGCCAAGGAACACGGCCCAGCACATCCACAGTTTGGGCATTCTGTTGAGCATTTCCGGACCAATCCAGATGAGCAGGTTGCCCACGGCGGTGGCACCCAGCCACAAGCCCTGGCAGATACCCTGCAGGTGCTTGGGCGCAATCTTGGAAACGAACGACAGACCCAGCGGCGAGATGAACAACTCGGCAACGGTCAGGAAGAAATAGGTGGCGATAAGAACCCACCAGTGTGACTTCATGGCAATTTGCTGATCAATGCCCAATGCACGGAAGTCATTACCGTTAGGATAATCGTAACTCATGCTCAGGATTACCAGGAACAGATAAGCCAGACCGGTGATTGCCATACCGAGGACAATCTTGCGCGGGGTGGAAATGGCGTGGCCCTTTCGTGCCAGTGACGCGAAGATGGCCATGATGATGGGCGTGAGCACAATCACGAAGAACGGGTTTACAGCCTGCCAGATCTCGGGAGCGATCTTGTCTGAAATCACATAGTCACGGGCAAAGAACGACAGCGACTGACCGTTCTGGTGGAACGAGAGCCAGAAGAAGACGCAAACGCCGAGTACAGCGAACAACGCTGCCATGCGCTGCTTGATCTCCTTGGCCATAGCGCGCTTCTCTTCGGCAGTGTAGCCTGCAACCTCGGCAGCCTCCTTCTTGGCGGGAGTGGGGAAGAGCCTCTTGTAGACCACAAAGACGATCAGCGAGATGAACATGGCGATGACCGAGGCAATGAAACTGTAGTGCACACCCGTGTTGAACACATCAAGGTAACTGCTGCAGGCAGAACCGATGTCTTTCAAATCGAGGCCGCCCTTGTTGACGTTGCCTAACAGCGTGGTGAGGTTGGCCATCTGCTCAGATGTCATGTTGGCGGCATCGTTCAGGTACTGGTGGCACAATGCGGGCAGACCTGCATCATAGACCATACCCTTGACGCCGAGCCACCACTGGCGCAGCAACGGGGCAACGAACGGGGCAATCAGACCACCGATATTGATGAACACATAGAAAATCTGGAAGCCCGAGTCACGGCGCTCCTTGATCTGCTTGAGTTCATCTTCGCTCTTTCCGGCGGCAACAGCATCTGCTTCCATATTGTCATACATCTGACCCACGATAGCCTGCAGGTTGCCCTTGAACAGACCGTTACCGAAGGCGATCAGGAACAATGCCACGCAGGTGAATACCAACAGCCACATGTGGTTGCCGGCGTTGTGAAGGATAGGAATAGACAACAGCACATAGCCGATGGCCATAATTACAAGACCCCACTGGATGGTGCGCTTGTAGTTCTGGGTGCGGTCGGCAATGAAACCGCCGACAAGACTCAACACGTAGATGCCAGCATAGAATACGCTGTAAATTCTGCCTGACGTACCCTCGTCAAGGCCGAACTTGGAGCAAAGGAACAAGGCGAGCACGGCATTCATGATGTAGTAGCCGAAGCGCTCTCCCATGTTGCTCAATGCGGCGGGGATTAGACCCTTGGGATGGTTTTTAAACATAACTTTGTTTAGGTTTATTGGTTAATATATTAATAATGTTGTTGTCGTTTCAACAGCCGGAATGCTCGCGTGCCTGATAGGCGATGGCATAGGCGCGGATTTGCTTGACCATGGCCAGCAGGCCGTTGCTGCGCGTGGGCGACAGGTGCTCGCGCAGGCCGATGCGCTCGATGAAGTAGAGGTCGGCGTCGAGCACCTCCTGGGGCGTGGCGCCGTCGAGCACGCGCACGAGCATCGAGATGATGCCCTTGACGATGATGGCGTCGCTGTCGGCCTGCAGGCGCATCTTGCCGTCGATGCAGTCGGCCTGCAGCCACACGCGGCTCTGGCAGCCGTCAATCAGGTTGTCGGCCGACTTGTACTGCTCGTCGAGCGCGGGCATGGCGTTGCCCATGTCGATGATGACACTGTAGCGGTCCATCCAGTCGTCCAGACCCTCAAATTCCTCAATGATTTCGTCTTGTCGCTCGTTGACTGTTGACATGTTAAAAAGATAATGTTTTGGTTTAACCTCCAAAGATAGTCCATTTTTTTGACATAGGAGGTCATCGGCCCGATAAAAATGCTATTTTTGGGCAAAAAGCAAGTCCCGCCAGCATTGCCGACGGGACTTGGAATTATCGGATTCAGTTAAAGCATCAATTGAACTTAATCAAGTGCCGCTCTACCTTCGTGGCCTTGGACAGGACATTGAAGATGTAGTTGGGGTTGGCATAGATGCCGGCACCGCGCGTCTGCGAGTAGCGCTGGTTGAGTTCCTCCTTAGAGGGCTGGCGCTCGGCCTTGTCCTGACGTACAACCTGGTAAACGTAGACGGCGTTCAAGCCCTTCCACGGACCCTTGAGTTGACCCTGCTTGGCGGCTGACATGCGGCCAATCAGACCGGGCTCGTTACCCAGTTTGGGATCGCCGGCGGCAGCGAATACCACGTTGGCGGTGTCAACCTGGGTGCCCATGAGTGTAGCATAACCGTTCAGGTCGTTTGCTTTGCCCTTGTACTGAGCCACGAGGGCGTCACCCTTCTTCTCGTTGATGATGCGACGGGTCAGCATCTCCTTGCCTCTCGGGAAGGTGTAGGGCAGGTAGCCCTCGCTATAGATGTCGTCGAGAGCGACGGCAACCAGCATGTCCTTGTTGTCGTTGAAGATGGGAGATACCTCACCCTTCTTGCTGTCGAAGGCCCACTTGATGACCTTGCGGGTGTCCTTGATACCCTGGCCGAAGGGACCTGCCGACAACTGTGCCTGGCTGGGCGAGATGAGCATTTCAGCGGCGTTGTAGCCTGCTGCAGCGGCGTTCTTCTCGAAGTCGGCTGCGGTCTTGTTCTTGTTCAGGAAGGCCTGGAACTTGTCGGTAAGTTCGTCGATGGTCTTGGCGCTGGCATAGGCGTCATAGGTGACGGTTGCCACGGTATAGAACAAGTTGGCGGGTTTCTTCTCGTTCACGGCTACCAACTGTGCACCGTTCTCGCCGCTGTTGAGCACGAAGTAGTTACCGATCTGTGCGTCGGCAATCTTGGCCTTCATCGAGTCGGCAACCATGTAGATGCGTTGCCACTGGTTCAGGTTGCCCTCAACCTTCTGGGGATAGGTCTTCTTCAGGTCGTCGAGCGTCTTGCCGGCGTTGAGTTGGTCCATGACGTCCTTCTGCACCTTGGCATCACCTTGTACTACCACGAAACTCAGTTGTACCGAGTCAAGGCTCATGCCCTTGTTGATGAGTTTGTACATGGTGTGGCGGTTGTTCATCACGCTGTCGCGCAGGGTCGAGCCCACGGGAGCGTTGGTGAAGTAGTCGCGGGCCTTGGCGGGGATGTCCTTCTGGAGCACCTTGGCGGTGTCGACGTTGACGGTACCCAACAGGCGAACCGAGTCTACACCCACACCCTTCTGCAGGGCGATATAGGCGGCGTCGGCAATTGTGTTGGCCTCGGCAATGTCGGCGGGGCTGGGCTGGATGGGCACAGCGATGAAGTGGATGTTACGCATCTCCTCGTCGATCTTGAACATCGGTTTCATCTTCTCCCACTCTGCCTTGAGTTCGGCATCCGATACCTTGAACTGGTCATCGGGCAGCGACGAGTAGTCCTTCTTGGCGAAGGTTACCACGTTGGTGATGGCTTCCTCTTCGGCCATCTGCTTGCGCTCCAGGTCGTTGGGCTGCATGCAGCCGGCCATGAGCATCTGGAGTTTGGAGAATTTATATTCCTTGGAAACCTCTTCCTGGAGGTCGCTCCACTGCTGGCGCAGTTGTGCCACGTCGCTTTCGGCAACGCCCTGCTTGCCGGGGTTCGTGATGAAGTCATAGAACTCCTCAGGGGTCTTGGCACCGGCCTGCTGGATGAATTGCATGACTGCGGGGTGGGGCGTCTTGCCCAGCATCAGTTGACTGATCTCCCAGTCACAGATGTCGATACCCACTTTCTTGTACTCCTGGTTGAGCAGTGCGTCGTTGATCATCTCTTCGAGCACTTGCTGCTGGCGTACGGCGGGGTCGGTTTCACCGTTGTCACCGTTCTGCTGTTCCTGTGCAGAAACCTTTGCTACGCGGTTTTGGAAATCTACAATGTCAATCTTCTCACTGCCGACTTTTGCGGCTGAAGTTTTTCCAGCCATACGTCCGGCTGCTTCGACACCGGCCTCAACAATGAATGCGAGCAAGGCCAGTCCGATCACGATGGCAAGAATCTTTTTTCTTTGCCTAATTTTCTCTAATGTTGCCATTTACAATGATTTATATTACGTTATTTCTCTCGATTTTAGGGCATTTCGCCAAATAAACACGCAAAAGTAGTTATTTTTTGTATACTGACAAAAATCTTAAATCATTTTTTGATTTTTTCTCCAAAAACACGGGTTTCGGCACTTGGCACCCGTCCGCTGCCTCCAGTAGCCTCAATGGCAGGTTTTCATGGCTTTTATGGGTCCTGATGCGCTCCATTGCCGTTTTTATATTACCTTTGCGATAGAATTTGATAATTACCGTTATGAAGAAGATTACCTTTGCGTTACTGTGTGTGTTGATGATGGCACTCTATTGCGTGCCGACCACGGCGTCTGCCCAGGGCTACGACCCGGAGCAATCGCTGCGTGAGATGGTTGAAACGGCCAATGACGCCTTGCAGGGCAACGAAGATGACCCCTATGCACGGGTGTGGCTTGATGATTCCAGGGGAGAGTTGATGATGTCCTCTGGTTTTCAGCCGTCTGAGATTCCTGATCTGGATGATGAAGACACCTACTTCCGTTACAAGGATTTCCTCATGTCGGTCTGGATGAAGAGCGATTTTTTCTCCGAGATGTTGCGCTTGGCGGGGTATGTCGGCTATGACGTGAGGTTCGTCCTGGTGGACATGTCGGCCGATGCGGTGGCGGCTACGGTGCTGTTTTCTACCGACGAGTTGACAATGGCTTATATGAAATACAGCCCCAGCGAGCAGGAGGCTAAATCGCAACTTGACGAAATCAACGAGGACCTGCTCAGCGAGATGGTTGACAAGGCCGATGCCAAGGTGCGTGCCGAGGACCCTCATAACAGTGTACGCATCGACGACAGCAACAATGCGGTAATCGTGTCGCTGCTGGTGGGACCCGGATTGGACCCCTTGAGCCCCGAGGACGAGGAGAATATAGACCTTAAGGAAGTGTTTCTGTCCCAGATGATGAACGCCGACATCGGCTCTGACTGGTTGGCCTTTATCAATACTATTGCAGCCACGGGACGCGGGCTCTGGTTCCGTCTGTATGAGTTCCCGGGCGAGAGTACTCCCTGGACGCTGCGCTACAGCAATGATGACCTCTTCATCATGTGTGAGAGGTTGTGGGATTGATAGGTGATGGCAAACGACAATAATGAACATTAAATATTACTTAAATCACTAAAACTGAAACAATTATGAAAAGAATCTTAATGACGATGCTGGTGGCCCTGGCTGCCGTGCTGATGATGAATTCACGTGCCGCCCAGGCACCAGTGTGCGCCCCCGACGATTTCGACGAAGCCCTTGAGTTGCTGGGCGCCAAGACCCCCGAGCAGAAACTCGACATGACAATCACCATCCTCAACAATGCCTATGAGAACATGGGTGATTATATAAAGGTCCTCAAGGATGATTATAATAATAAGGTTGTGATGCTGATCGACGGCGATAACCTGGGCGTCGATGTTAGTGACATGTCGTCCGGTATGACCGATTTGATGAAAGGTGTATTCATGTCAACCTTGTTCGATGACGACGAGGACGGCGCGATCAGCGCGTTGTTCAATGTCATCATCAACACAGGACGTAGCCTTGAGGTGAGTATTTACAATGACAAAGACATCGACAATGCTGCTCGCCTCATATACACTCCCAGCGAGATGCGCCGCGCCATCGAGGAGCATGCCAGCGGTGGCTCGTCAAGAGATGGCTCGGTCAAGCCTCTTGTTGACGATGGTTTAAACTTTGCCGACGATGACGATCCCGAGACGACGCTCAAGAAACTCGTTGATGTGATGGATGAATACATGTCGGATGGCCTCGATATGGATGCCCACGTATGGCTTGACCCCAATGCCAAGCGGGTCGTGATGACCATGACTTCCGACGACTTTGCCGATGTGAATGAGTATCGCGATATGATGTATTTGTTCAAGCCCGTATTTTTGCAGTCGTTGACCGAGGACGATTCAAACCTTATATTCCTCGGTTTGTTGGTCCAGACGGGACGCGGCCTGCAGGTTCAGTTGAGAGCACCCGGTGACGAGGACAACCCCATAGTGCTGGACTATACGCCCGACGAACTGATGGATGCCCTCGGCGACGAATAACGCAGCCCTGCAATGATTATTTAGCCAAATAAACCGATGAAAAGAACCATAATGACGATTATGGTGGCCCTGGCCGCCATTCTGCCAGTGCAGATGTTGCATGCAGCGACAGATGGCAACCCCGAATTGCGCTTGGTGCAAGTGATGGACTCGTTAAATGCTACAATGAACGAGGATAACGTGTCCAATCCTATGGCACGGTTTATTTCCTCATCTGGCATGGTTGCCCTTGAATTGTTGGGTGACGATTTCCCCACCGACCCCGAGGAAATCGCTCAATACCAATGCGAAGCGGCAACCGAAAAATGGGATTTCATCTACGGCATGATGTATGATAGCGACCAATTTGCCGAGTTGGTTCAGTTGATGGCGCAGGCAGACCGTTCATTCAGGGTGAAATTTGGGGATATCAATAATCCCGATGCCTTCTGTGTTTCGTTGGATTTCACTAATGCGGAGTTAAACGAAGTGGTCACCTCTTTTGAAGATTATGCCAAAAGTTGGGAGGACAGGATTGTTGATGTTGTGGGGACGGTAGACACCATCCCTGAGTTGCAGGTGAATATGGAAATGCTCGAGGATCCTGCGACATCACTCGAACTCATGATGGCCAACTATTATTGGGATAATGAGGCATCGGGCAACCCCAACCGCATCTGGCGTGAAGACACCAAGGTGATTGCAACGTTTGTTGATGAACCTGCAGTGAAGGCTGACATTGCCAACTCTGTTGACGGCAAGGAGGATCTGGAGTACTTGGGTTATGGAATGCTGATTAGCGCCTCTGGCCTTCTCGACGGACCTGTCAAAGACGAGGACGAGTTTGATTGGTTGACTTTCTTCTGTGTGGTCTTGACATTGGGCTATGATATGGAATTCCGGATGATGGATTCCCCCGACGATCCTGATCCGTTCATCATCCCCATTCCCGTCTCAGAACTGCGGTCAGCCGTCTTAGAATAAGGTCCCACTCGACCTGAATCCGCTCTGCGGCCGGGTTCTATTCAAGTTTGATGAACAACCTGGCCGCAGGGCGTTCGGTGTGTCTGGCGCGTTGATGTTGATATGCCGGCATTGTAACAGTTGTGTCGGTATTATTCCCGTTCCCGTCTCAGAACTGTAGCCCTTCATCATGCCCAGCGTGTCAGAAAATGAATAGGGGGTATTGTTTAGACGTCTGTCTTGACAGGCAATCTGCTTACTGATTGTTGATGGGTTTGTCCACTACGATGAAATCATAGAATAGAATGTCGCCAAGTTTGACTTTCTGCCCCTTAGACTGCAGGAAGATGCTGCCGGTGTCAAGCGGTTTCAGGTCACGGTAGAAAAATGAGTGACCTTTTATATTGTTGTGTGTCAACACATAGGTGCTGCTGTTGTGGACGAGCAACTTTAGAGCATATTGGTGTGTGTCTCCTCCCGTGTCAATCTTTTTCTCTTTTCCATTGATGATGATCATGGGTGTTGAGTTTCGTGTATGGTCTTCATCATGGTAAGTACCGCCTAAGATGTAGGTGTTGCCTTTATCTAGCAATGCTTGGCCGAATGAGAAATCATCATTGAGCGTCCAGGTTTGGCCATTGTACATGCAATAAATCCTATCTTTGAACGTGATGCCATCATTTTCCTCGATGGTCAGGCGATAGGCGAGCAGTGTCTCGTTGTTTTCGATATCGTAACCGAGTATCTCCCCCGGGATGTTTTCGGGAATCTGGAACTCTTTTCCGTTCACCCACGGCATATTGCCGCTTTTGCCGCCCGTGCGATAGATGATGATGTCGGTTTGTCCGCTCGGGGATTGATGCAATTGCATGTCCTGAAAAGGCGCGCCGTTCCATGTGCCCAAGTCATAGAGCAGCGCTCCGTTCCGGTACACACCCCAGATGCCGCCCCATTCAGATGGGTATTCTGGGCCGTCGGTGTACAGAGGCTCCTTTTCAAGAGTATAGTAGCCATCATTTCCCGCTCTCAGATAGAGGACGGTTCTCGGGGTTGTGTAGATGGCGGTGCCATTCTTGACCACAATGTCATCACTCCTTTTGGGCTTGACGAGGGCATACCAGTCCTGACCGCCGGCGGCCATGTTTTTGATGGAGCAGTCTGGGTCGGCCTTATAGATTAAATCGCCCTCGAGACTATAGATATAATCGATTCCGTTGTCCGTGACGGTGACATAGATGCTTGTCGGGTCATTGCTGGGAGTGGGCTCGTCGTGATCACTGCAGGCGACAAGCGCCAACAAGCATACCAATGTGAATAAAATCTTTTTCATGATGTTAAGGGTTTAGAATTGCTAACATTAATATAACGTCTTGGCATCCAAAAAATTGTGGACAGAACTTAAACTTATTCGAAATTTGTTTACTTTTCCCCCTGGCAGGGCGGTCGTTGTTTTTTGACGAGGGTGTTGCATGAAAACCGCGTTGCGACACAGCAATAGGCATTTAGCAATTATTTAGCACCCTTTAGGATTATTTTAGAAGATGTGTGGCTGCCGTATGGCAATTTATGGCTAAATTTGCAGTTATTATTAATGTGAAATGTGCGGCGACCCCTCTTGTGGAGCGCTAATTCTCTGGAAAATAACTAAATAGCATCATAATGAAAAAGATTAAAAGAGTCTTGATGTCAGTGCTTGTGGCCGCCCCGGCGGTGGCTATGGGACAGCCTGGCGTGATGAACAGCGAGGCCGCGGGCTATCTCGAGCGCGGCTTGCAGATGTATGAGTCCCACAACTATGTGGGAGCCGTCGACCAACTCGAGCACATGAAGCAACTGCCCGCCGACGCGACGATGCGTGAGCAGGCCGACTACTACATCGCCCTGAGCCGCTTTGAACTGGGCGACGAGGCCAGCCTGGCGTTGCTGCAGCAGTTCATCGACCGTTACCCTGCCTCGCCGCTGGCGGTGGAGGCCCAGTTGAAGATGGGTAACTACTACTTCTACCGCGGCCAGTGGGAAAGCGCCCTGTTGAGTTACTCGCTCGTGCGCAACCGCGCGCTGGACCTCAACAGCGACGAGGACCTCGAGTACCGCCGTGCCTACAGCAACCTGCGTCTGGGCAACTACCGCGAGGCTGAGCGCCAGTACTATGAACTCGACCACAGCCCGCGCTACAGCGGTGCCAGCGAGTTCTACAAGGCTTATCTGGACTATGCCCAGGGCGACTACAGCGATGCCGAGGAGAAATTCGCGCGCATTCCGCAGGGCACCGAGTTGGGCTACCAGTCCCAGTACTATCTCACCCAGATTGAGTATAACAAGAAACACTATAGCCAGGTCATCGACCAGGGCAAGGCCCTGCTGGCCGAGCACCAGAACGACTACTTTGACGCCGAGTTGAACCGCTTGGTGGGCGAGAGTTACTACCACCTGGGCAACGACGTCGAGGCACGCACCTACCTGCGCCGCTATCTCGACAACCCCGAGGGCGAGCCTTACCGCACCGCAGCCTACACGATGGGTGTGCTTGACTACCGTGACGGCAACTACCAGGCCGTGGTCAATGACATGCTGCACGTCACCGACGGCAGCGATGCCCTGGCACAGAGCGCCTACCTGTACATGGGACAGGCCAAGCGCCAACTCCACGACCTGAACGGTGCCAACATGGCCTTCCAACAGGCTGCGACAATGGACTGTGACCGCAACGTGCGCGAGACGGCCTACTACAACTATGCCGTCGGCCTGAGCAAGGGCGCCCGCACGCCGTTCGACAAGAGCATCGACCTGTTCGAGGACTTCCTCAACGAGTATCCCAACTCGCGCTATAAGGACAACGTGGAGGGCTACCTGGTCGATGCCTACATGAGCACCACCGATTACGAGCGTGCCTTGACCAGCATCAACCACATCAAGAAGCCCGGCACCAAGGTCCTCAAGGCCAAGCAGAACGTGCTCTACAACATGGGCGTGCAGGCCGTGGCCAACAAGCGCGACAAAGAGGCCGCCGGCTACTTCAAGCAGGCCATCGAGGTGGGCAACTATGACAAGGCCGTGGTCAACGAGTGCCGCTTGTGGCTCGCCGAGACGCAATATCGCGCCGGCAACTACAAGGAGGCCTCCAAATACCAGCAGGAGTATATCAAGGCTGCCGACAAGAACGACGAGAACTATGGCCTGGCTCAGTACAACCTGGGCTATAGCCTGCTGGACCAGCAGCGCTACAGCGAGGCCAAGACGGCCTTCCAGAACGCCATCGCCAGCAAGCAGTTGAGCAGCGAACTCATGGCAAGCGCCTATCAGGGCCTCGGCGACGCGAAATACTACGTCCGCGACTTCGCCGGTGCTCAAGACGCCTATGACCAGGCCCTCAAGATGGACAAGAATTCCCGCGGCGACTACTCGATGTACCAGAAGGGCGTCATGATGGGCATGAACCACCAGTATGCCGACGAAGTTCAGCAGATGGATGCCCTCATCAAGGCTTATCCCAAGAGCGACTTCGCTCCCCAGGCAATGCTCGAGAAGGCTTACGCACAGGCACAGATGGGCAAGAACAACGATGCCCTCGACACCTACGACAAACTGCTCAAGGCTTATCCCAAGAGCGTCGAGGCCCGCAAGGGATTGCTGCAGACGGCACTGGTCAACAAGGGTCTCGGCAAGGAGGATGCCGCCATCGAGGCCTACAAGAAGGTCATCAAGCAATATCCCACCAGCGACGAGGCACAGGCTGCTGCCGAGGACCTGAAACTCATCTATGCCGACCGCGGCCAACTGTCGGAGTTCGGCAAATTCCTCTCCAGCGTGCCCAATGCGCCCAAGATCGACATCAACGAGGTCGAGCGCCTCACCTTCGAGGCTGCCGAGAAGGCCGCCATCAGCGAGCGTCCCAGCATCGACAAGATGCAGCAGTACATCAAGGACTATCCCGCCGGCGCCTATGTGGCCAAGGCCAAGTACTATATTGCCCGCTACCACTACGGCAAGGGCAACTACAACGAGGCGCTGACTGCCATCGACGAAGCCCTGCAGGGCGGCGGTGACGCTTCCTATGCCCAGGATGCCATCGCCATGCGCGGCGACATCTACATGAAACAGGGCAAATATGAAGAAGCCCTCAGCAGTTTCAAGGACCTGGCCGACCGCGCCTCGAGCGAGGACAACCGCACCCTGGCACAACTGGGTGCCCTGCGTGTCGCCAAGCAGATGGGCAACTGGAACGAGGTGAGCCAACTCAGTGGCGTGCTCCTCGAACGCGGCGGCCTCACGACCAACGAGGAGAAGGAAGTGATGCTTGACCAGGCCCTCGCCTATGCCCAGAAGGGCAACACGCGCGACGCCGAGACGGTCTTGAAGAACCTGGCCAAGGATGCCTCCAGCGAGTATGGCGCCCAAGCGTCATACGAACTCTCGCGCATGCAGTACGAGATGGGCAACTACAAGGGTGCCGAGCAGACCATCAACGCCCTCATCGAGTCCGGCACGCCCCACAACTATTGGCTGGCCAAGAGTTTCCTGACGCTGGCCGATGTGTATTACAAGCAGGGCAATGTGACCCAGGCGCGTGAGTACCTGCAGAGCCTCAAGAGCAACTATCCCGGCAAGGAGAAAGAAATCTTCAACGAGATTGAGAACCGCCTGAACAAGTGGAAAGGCGGCAACGGCGGCTCGACCGGCAACTCCAGCACCGACAACGGCAAGAAGAAGAGCACCAAGAGCAAGAAGTAAACAAAGAAACACCGTCCACATTATATAAAATGAACACGATGAAAAAGAGATTATATATCGCCGCCATGCTGATGGCACTGCTGACGTGCAACGTGGCCATCGCACAGGACAAGCAGAACCTGAACAAGGAAATCACCCTCGAGAAGGACGTCGCACCGCTCGAGAAGAAGGCTGTCAAGAAGAACGAACTCCCCAAGGTCAAGAAGACCGGCACCACGGCCCAGAAGACCCAGTTGAGTTACAGCGACCTCACGTCGCCCATTGATGTGCCCACGACCATTCCCACGCTGCTGCCCTACGGCTACCGCACGGCCCACAACTTCAGCGACCAGCGCGGCTACCTCGACGTCGGCGCCGGCACCCAGGCCAACTTCCGCATGGACTTCGGCTACCGCATCCTCAACGACGAGCGTGAGAAACTGGGCGTGTGGCTCAACCACAACAGCACCTGGGCCGGCAAGAACTCCACCAAGTTGATTACCGACCCCGTGAACCGCAACAAGCAGCAATTCAACGACAACATCGTCGGCGTGGACTACAGACGCGTCACCGGTAACGGCACCCTGACCCTCGGGGCCCAGTTCCACATCGACAACTATAACTACTACGGTGGCTGGAATCAGGCCGTTGAGGTCAGCCCCCTCGACGGTGCACCCTACACGATTGTCAAGGCCCCCTATGACTGGAACAAGGAGAAGCAGACCTTCTTCGACTTCAACGTGAATGCGGGCTGGCAGAGCCACTTTATGCTGCGCGACAACCCGCTGAGGTATAACGTGGGACTGCAGTACGGTCACGCTGTCTATGACAAGTCGTTCATCGACATTTACAAGCATGGTGCCCACGACAACTGGGGCATCCTGACCCTGGGCGGCTCCTATGACATTACCGAGTTGACCACTGCGGGCCTCGACATCAAGGGCGAATACCTGCGCCGCGGCACCAAGGCCAAGTCGGACTACGATTATGACCTGTTCGACGAGGTGGGCATGATCACCCTTTCGCCCACCTACACCATCCGTGGCGACATGTACAAACTGCAGTTGGGCTTGAACGCCCACATCAGTTTCAGCGACGGTGCCGTATTCCGCCTCTCGCCCAACGTGCGCTTCAACCTCGCGCTGGTCGACGGCTTCACCGTGTTTGCCAACGCCCTCGGCGGCAAGAACCTGGGCTACCGCGTTCCCACACACTACTACAACCACCGCTATGACCTGCCGTTGTTGATGTACGGTAGCATCTACACCCCGCTCGATGCCGAGGTCGGTGTCAAGGTGGGTCCCTTCCAGGGCTTCAGCGCCCGTGCTTCGGTAGGCTATGCCATCGTCAAGGACCAGCCCGGCATCTGCTACATGATTGACTATCCCAACCATGCCCTGGAGATGGGCATGATGACCACCTATCGGGTCATCGATGGCCGCGGCTATTACATCGGTGCCGAACTCAATTACAAGTACCGCTCGCTCATCGAGGCAAGCGCCGCCATCAAGTATGCTCCCCACGACGACGAGATGTTTGACAGTGACAAGCACTACAACAACTACAAACTGGGTGTGGACCGCGCTTCCACTGTCGGCAACTTCGACATCAAGGTGCATCCGTGGCGTCCCCTGACGTTCGACGTCGGCCTCGAGTACCGTGGCGGACGCAGGGCCCTGTTCCACTACTACTATATGCCCGACAATGACGTGTACAACGACGAACCCCAGAGCGTTTACAACTTTGTCAAGATGGACGACGTCATCAACCTGCATGCCGGGGCCAACTACCGCCTCAACAGCAATCTCGCCCTGTGGCTCCAGGCCCACAACCTGCTGAACCGCCGCTACGACATCCTCTACGGCTTGGGTGCCCAGCGCATCGGCTTCATGGCAGGCCTCACCCTGAATTTCTAAAAGAAACATCCACCACAAGATAAAGCGTGGCACGGGTCAATTCCCGGGCCACGCTTCGTTGATGGGGCTGGATTATCTAGATGTTCTAGATGCTCTAGATTTTCTAGGTTGTCTGGATTTTCTAGGTTAAAAGGGATGAGTGGGGTGCGGTTACGGCAGGGTGGCGAGGGCATCGCTGTGCTGGGCGAAGGCCTCGGCAGCCTCGCAACGGCACTCCAGGCCGCGGAAGTGCTCCATCGTCTTGTGCCAGTGGTAGATGTCCTCCATGTGCTGGCTCACGTGGCAGTCGCAGGCCCTGTGCTTGCGCTCGAGCACGCTCTCGATGTTGACCCAGTGGGTGGGGTGGAACATCTGGCTCTGGGTGCCCGACATCGCCTCGAAGTAGAACAACTTGAAGCGGCGGTCCAGACGTCGCCAGGCGTCCATCACCAGGATGCCGCAGCAGGCGTGGTCGCGGTGGCCGTCAAGGGGCCAGTGGGTCATCACGATGTCGGGGTTCTCGCGGTCGATGAGTTCGCGCATCTCCTTGTAGCGCTCCAGGTTGACCTCGGTGTTGCCGTCGACCTGGCTCATGAAGATGTGGCGTGCGCCGGTCACCTTGCAGGCATTCTCGCTCTCGACCACGCGGACGGCGGCAGCCTCGTCGTGGCTCATGCCGGCAATGCCGGCCTCGCCGCGGGTGAGGTAGACGCACACCACCTCGTGGCCCGCCTCGGTGAACAGGCACATCGTGCCGCCGCAGCAGGTCTCGGGGTCATCGGGGTGGGCACCGATGGCCAGCACCTTCAGGCGGCGCTTGGCGGTGTTACCGCTGCTTGTGTTGTTCTGCTGGGCATTGGCACCCAGCGGCAGTCCCAGCGCCGCGGCTCCCATGGCAGCAGCGCCGGTCATCTTGATCATTTCTCGTCGGTTCATATCTCTTGTCAGTTATTAAGGGGCGATATGGCAGTTGACTCATGCATTTTTCAACGCGAATTACGCTAATTTTGCGAATTTTAAGTTGAACAAAGCCAACTTGTTATAAAATAATTAGTTGAATTCGTGTAATTCGCATTAGCCCCGCAGGGATCAGGCCATCTGCCATATCGTTGCCTGGATAACGCTGTTTTGTTAATTCATGTGCAGCACCTTGGTGTCACCGTCAACGGCCGGTGAGCACCCTGCTGATCAGTGCCGTCACGTCATCGATGTCCACTTTGCTGTTCTGGTCCATGTCGGCGGCCAGGGTGTCGATTTCGATATTCTTGCCGAGCACCTTGTCGATCAGTGCCGTCACGTCGTCGATATCCACCTTCTTGTCACCATTCACGTCGCCGAGCATGAAGTCAGGCTCCTCGGGGAAGGTGATGAGATAGGAAGAAGTGCCCTCGACATTGACCATCGTGCCCTCGCTGTAGCAGGAAATCCAGACGAAGTAGTACCAGCCATCGATGAGGTTGTCGAGCGCGAAGTCCACAGTGGTGGTCTCGCCGGGAGCGAGCGTCAGGTGCTTGGTCTGGACCTGCACCGCCGTGCCGCTGGTGCCGTTGGTGCGCTTGCACAGTCTTGCCAGGATGTCCTCGTCATAGGTCGTCGTGCCGTTGTTGGTGATGGTGGCCTTGAGGGCAAACTGGCGGCTGGTGATGGTCCTGGGATTGTCGCTGGTGACATTGAGCACCTCGATGTCGATACCCAGGTTGGCGGCAGGCATCGCGTTGATGCTGATGGTGCGGGTGGCGAAGGGATTGCTGCCGTCATCGTTCCACGAGAAGGTGAGGGTGTAGGTGCCGGCCTCGGCGGGTACAAACCTGAAGGGGATGTCGCCGGTCTCGCCCTTGTTGAGGCTCACATAGCCGGCCGAGGTGAACTCGCCGTTGACGAACATGTACATCATCTGGTTGAGCGACTCGCCGTTGTTGGTCAGGTTCACATTGATGCTCACCGGGCGGCCGTTGTGCATGTTGCCCTCGATGATGATGTCGTTGAGCGTATAATCGCGCTCGGCGGCCGTGCCGTGGCCCGTAATCGAGCAGTTGTTGCCGTTGATGGTCACCTCGATGTAGTTCAGGTCGGCCCCGACACACGGGCGCCAGTTGTCCATGCCATACTCGCTGAACATGGGCATGATGCGGTAGGTGCCGCTGGTGATGTCTTCACCGAAACTCAGGGTCTTGGAATCGTGGTTGATGTAACTGCCGGGTCTCAGGGCGGTGTTGTAACTGCTATAGAGTTTTTCTATCATTTCGCCGTTCTCATTAAAGAGTCCCCAACCCAGGCGCACTGCAATCACCTGTGAGGTCATGTTGTAGAATTGTCCCGACACGACAGCATGGAACGGGAAATTGGTTGCCTCTCGCGTCGTTGTCTTGTCGATGAGTTCCACGTTGTTGGAGGTCAGTTCAAACACGCTGCTGCCGTCGCTGCCGGGCTCGATGCCCACAATGGCGGCCTGGCGGTAGATGTAGCCATAGGCACCGCTGGCGCTGCCGGTTCCCTGCAGGTCAGGGTTGAGCACATTGAGCAGGAAGTAGCCGTTGCTCTGTCCGTTCCAGCCCCAGTTGATGTGGAACATGCCGTTGCCGTCATAGCCGTCGCACACAAAGGCGTGTCCGCTTGAGGCTTTGCTGGCACTGTAGATGACGGGGCGTCCTGCAGCCAATTCGGCATACAGGGCATCGGCCCAGCCCTGGGTCGTGTAGTTGACGCGCCGCAGGGTATGAGCGCTGGGTTTGTAGCCAAAGTAATTGGATATGGCCAGTGGGATTATTGCAGTAGTAGCACTCGATGATGATGTCTTGAAGTTCATTTGGACCGACTGGGCGCAGTAGAGCGTGAGCGTGGCAGCGGCCAGGGCGTTTACGCTTGCCGTGTCGTTGCTCAGGTAGGTGGTCTGCATGGCGCTCCAGTTGAAGTCGACAGGCTCGAGTGCAGGCATCGTGATGCCCAGATCTGTTGAGATGTAGGTCGGGATGGTCTGTGTGGGCCGGGCGGGCCACTGCCAGTAATACATCACCTGGGCAAGGGCCGTAGCGACACATCCCGCCACGACATGCTTGCCGGTTGACAAGATGGGCAACAGGATATTGTAGGGATTGCCCTGCGCCCAGTTGGTGGGCACCAGCGGCCTGATGGCAGAACCGGCGGTCAGCAGCGGTGCCTTTTCGGCGCCGTTCTCCAATTCGGCAATCTGGGCCGTATAGCCATCGAGCAGTTCCATCATGGCCTCGGGCACATCGTTGCTGTTGAAGTTGCCACGGTCGCTGTAGGCCAGCACGGCAGGTGCGCGGTCGTCACCGGCAACGATGACATAGCCATGGTCTTTCAACTCGCTGTTGAATACATAGTAGGAGGCATGGGTCGTGGCTGTCGATTCGCCCAGGCGGGGTGCTTTGTAGACCACCTGCAGGTTGGCCGACGGCATGGCTTTGCTAGCCATGAATTCAGCGGCGATAGCGCGGGCTTGGTTCTCGTTGATGGCCTCGCCCCAAGCGGTAATGCTGGACATGACCAGGCATAAGGTCGTCAAAAAGTAGAAGGCTCTCTTCATTGGAAATTGTTGAAATAAGGGTTAATAAATTTTTATGACTGCAAATATAGTGTTTTTTTGTCAATAGTTTTGTTCTTTTATGCGATTATCACTATATTTGCAAATCAGTTATATTGCATTTACATTTTATCAATTTCAATAAAAAATCACATCGTTATGAAAAAGAGATTACTATTACTGAGAATGACGGCCCTGTTGGTGGGCCTCTCCATGGCTATCGGCGCCAGTGCTGCCGATGTGTATGATTTCACCTACAATAATCTTCAGTTCGTCATCACGGGCAGCACCACGGCCAAGGTGGTCGGCCCTACAATGACAAATCCATCGGGCAGTTGGAATGTGCCTGCCGCCGCTACGAACTCAAGCACCGGTACCACCTACACGGTTACCGAGATTGGTGATAATGCTTTCAAAAATTGCTCTGCAATCACATCGATGAAGATTGCCGCTGGTGTCACTAAAATCGGGAACTATGCATTCCGTGATTGCACAGGCTTGACCTCTGTCACCTTTCCCGCTACGCTTACCACATTAGGATATTATGCCTTTTATGGGTGTTCAAGTCTGCAGCAGGTGGCGCTGCCTGACGGCCTCACTAGTATAGGACTTGATGCTTTTGCCCGTTCGGGACTAAAGAATGTTGTTGTTCCCAATTCAGTGACATCGATGGGGTCTGAGGCGTTCTACTGTTGTGCCCAACTGCAGTATGCGGTGTTGTCGGACCATATGACCTCAATCAATCAGAGGGTATTCCAGGGATGTACGAGCCTCACTGGAGTGGCGATTCCCAGTTCTGTCACTTATATTGACGCGGCGGCATTTAAAGATTGCCCAAGCCTTTCCAGGGTGGTGATTCCCCAAAATGTCACATTTATACAAATGGATGCTTTTGCGGGGACTACGGCATTGACCAGCGTGACCTGCTTCGCGACCACTCCTCCTGGCCTGTACAGTTCCGGTGTTTTCTCCAACACGACCTACAACAATGCCACGCTCTATGTGCGGCCGAACTCCCTGAGCGCTTATCAGAGTGCAGTGGGGTGGCAGAATTTCATCAACATATCCGGAACAGCCTCCTATGACTATGATGCGGCGTTGAATGTTTCAGGCGGAACGATTCATTTCACGAGCAGCAGCGATTATCCCTGGTCCGTTGAGACCGAAGGTGGCCGCGACTATGCCAAGTCAGGCAATGCGGGTGTTGCAAGCAGCACATCGACGCTGACGGCCACCGTCAATGTGGCGATGGCTTCCACCTTGTCCTTTGACTTCAAGGCCTGGGGCGAGGGGACGACCACGTTCTACGATAAGTGCGTTTTCTCGATTGACGGCACGGCCCAGTTCACCTACGGCGCCTTTGACAACGACTGGACGACCTATGAGGTGGACATCCCCGCTGGCACCCACACGCTCACCTGGTCCTATACCAAGGACAGTAGCGTCAACGCAACAGGTGACTACTTCGCCATTGACAATGTGGGCATCAGAGTCTCGCTTAATCAAGCCCTTAATGTCGCGGGTGGCAACATCAACTTTGTCAGCGAGGGTGATTATCCCTGGATTGGAGTAGTAGACGGGAATCGTGTATATGCCCGGTCGGGCAATGCGGGTGTCGCAAGCAGCACATCGATGCTGACGGCCACCGTCAATGTCTCGAAATCGTCGATCCTGTCCTTTGACTTCATGGCCTGGGGCGAGGGGGTGAATACTTACTACGACCAGTGCATTTTCTCGATTGACGGCACGGCCCAGTTCACCTACGGCGCCCGAGACAACGGCTGGGAAACCTATCATGTGGACCTCGCCGCTGGCACCCACACGCTCACCTGGTCCTATATCAAGGACGGCAGTGTCAACCCCGAGGGTGACTATTTCGCCGTTGACAATGTGAGAATCAGGGAAAAAACCGCTATGCGTGGCGATGTAAACAGCGACGGTGCGGTAGATATCAACGACGTCACGAAACTCATTAACTACGTGCTGACCGGTGATGCCACCGGTGTTGATCGGGCTGCTGCTGATGTGGACAACAGCACTCATGTGGATATCAACGATGTCACCGCGCTCATCAACTATATCTTGAGTGGTGCCTGGCCGACACCAACATTCACGGTGGGCGGCGTGACCTTCAAGATGATTCCCGTCAGTGGTGGCACTTTCATGATGGGAGCCCGCGATGGCGAGCCCTCTGCCGGCAGTTACGAGAAGCCACTCCACCAGGTGACCTTGTCAAGTTTCTCAATCGGTGAGACCGAGGTGACCCAGGCGTTGTGGCTTGCTGTGATGGGAACCAACCCTAGTTATTTCACCGGTGATTTGAACCGTCCTGTAGAAAAGGTGTCTTGGAATGACTGTCAGACTTTCATCACCAAGTTGAACCAGATGACGGGCGGGAACTTCCGCCTTCCCACCGAGGCCGAGTGGGAGTTTGCGGCACGGGGCGGCAACCAGAGCGTTGGTTACATATATGCCGGCAGCGACACCCCGGACGATGTGGCATGGTTCAATGAGAACTCAGGCAGCACTACGCATCCCGTTGCCCAGAAGCAGGCTAATGAGTTAGGCCTGTATGACATGTCGGGCAATGTCTCAGAGTGGTGCTCGGACTGGTATGACTCTGATTACTACAGCATCTCCCCGTCGGTGAACCCCACAGGACCTGAATCGGGTTATCAGCGTGTATCCCGAGGCGGTAACCACGGTAACGATGCTATTTACATCAGAGTGGCTTTCCGCAACAATCCCACCCCAGGTTCCTCTCAGAGTACTTTGGGTTTGCGTCTGGCCATGTAAAACAGGATAGCAGGCTATTGAGAACAATAGAGGGAACGCGCCAGTATCGGCGCGCTCCCTCTATTGTCACGTGTGGCGGTATCGCCGGCGATTACGGGCGACACAGCAACAGGAGCGCACGGGCGCGGTGCAGGCGCCATGCCGTGCCGTAGATGCTGTCCTCGTCGCCGTAGAGCGACATCAGCGTGTAGTTGGCCAGAGCGCTGACGATGGCGCTTTTCAGGTCGCTGGCCAGCGACAGCAAGGGGCGCTTGCTCACCTCGATGCCCAGCACGATGTTCTGGTGCTCCAGGTCGAAGTTGATGTTGCGGCTCACCAGGTAGCCGCTCATGCGTGACAGCAGGTCGTCAAGACCCTCACGCACGCGGCGGTCCACGATGGGTTCATTACTCGGGTTCACGCCCCATGCGGTGGCGTTGGCTGCGGGGTGCCAGGTCCCCTCGGTGTAGATGGCTTGCTGGATGTCATCCAGGTCGATGACGATGTCGATGCGGTATTTCATGGTAATTTTTTTTTAAAAAAACTGGATAATTTGGATAGACTGGATGGGTGATGAATCTTGTGTTGTCAACGCAGGGCGCGGGTGCGGCTTGCAGGACAGATTTTGGTCAGGGCGGTCGTCGGTGAGATGAAGAAGCGCGAGGCGCGGCAGTGCTCCAGCACATGGTCGATGGCCTGGGTCACACTCATGCCGCGTGCGCTCAGAGCAGCCACATGGTGTGCGATCTCGAACCACATCTGCTGCCGCAGGCGGCCCTTGGCCAACCCCATTTCAGGAACGGTGCGGAAGGTGCGCGCGTTGGGCGCTTTCTTCTGCCCGGCATTGAGCAGGTGGCACACGCAGCGGTAGGCCCGCTCATGGTCCACGTGGTAGTGGGGACGGCCGTTGACGATGGTGAACTCGACGGCCGCACGGCGGGCCTTGCTTTCGGGCAGGCCTTGCCGCATCAGGGCGTCGAGGGTGGGGTGGTAGAGTTCCAGGAACTCCTTGTCGCGCAGCGCACACAGGTAGCGCTTCTGGATTTCAGATTTCATGTCTTTCATGGTAAATGGTGCTTTAAATGGTAAAACAATAATTTTGACGTTGCAAAATTACAACAATCTTGGCACCTTGTCAAGTCTTTCGCTGATTTTTTTTCGATGGAGACTCAAAACGCGCTCCAACCAAGCCTCCCTTCCCGCACGCGCGCCATGCGCTTTAAGCAACATCAACAACAGTTTTTCTTTCTTTTTTAGGGGCTGCAGGGGATGGTTTTTCTTCTTTGATTTTCTTGGTTTTTTACCACTTAATGCCCAGTCGCTTGTCAGAATAATTACCTAACAGCACATCAGCACATTGCCCATTTTTTACACAGACAACAAAAATTTGCAATCAGGCCAAAAGATGGCTCTTGTTTATGCGCAATGAAAAAGATGTGGGACTCAGCGTACGGCCACCTTGCGTGAAGTGCAGGAGCCGTCGGGCCGTGTAATCACCTCGATGGCCACGGGGACCGTGTCGGGCGACTGGATGGGGTTGCCCATCAGGTTGAAGTACTGTTCCCTGACAGGCGGCTGGTCATAGGGGATGTTGAGGAGTGACGACGTGGGCACGGTCACCAGTGCGGTGTCGCCGTCGATGGGAAAAGCGACGTTATCAATCGTTGAGCCGATCACCTTCCAGACGGTCATCTCGCCACCCGTGAAGTCGGGGTCGGCCTTCAGCCTGATGTTGGCGATGCAGGCGCTGTCGGGCGGATAGCACACACGGGCCGACTGGTAGAGCATCACGACATAGTAGCCGTTCTGGAAATTGCGCGAGATCGTCATGCCCAGGCTCTTGCTGTAACTGCTGGTCGTCATGCTCTTGACCTGGAGCCCCTCGGGCAGGGTGAGGTTGAACTGCAGGCCTCGTGTGGAGTCTGTATTGGCGAGCATCACTGGGATGGTGAGGGTGGAGTCGGGGGCTATCTCAAAGTCCTCGATGATGATGCGGTTGCCCTGTGCCAGGGCGGTGAAAGCCATCAGCAGGGCGCATATCGCTGCAAAGTGGAATCTCTTCATGACTGTTGTGATATTTGCCGCAAAGTTAATGAAAAGTTGTGCAAATTAAGCACAAAAAGAAGAATTTATTGATTGCCGGGGCCGCAATGCTGCCATCTTGTCCAATCTTTCAGATAAGACCAAAACCCGACCCTGAGGCATGCAGCAGGTTGTGCTGGCGGTGATGTGGCGGTGCCGATTAAACCTCGGGCCCCCTTTGTGGTCTAATGAACGAATTAATTGAAGAGAAAATGAAGAAGTTACTCACATCATTATTGCTTCTGGTGGCGCTGGTAGCGCCGCAGCAGGCAACAGGCAGGGATTTCTCTAACGAGGTCCTGAACTATGAGATTGTGTATCACTGGGGCGTCATCTGGAAACACGCCGCCGATGCCAAGTTGAGCATCCGCAAGACCACCGACGGCTACTACTCGCAGTTGTCGGGCAAGACGCGCTCGTGGGCCGACAAGGTGTATCCCGTGCGCGACACGCTCAAGTGCACGATGGACAAGCAAATGAGGCCCCTGCGTTACGAGAAACTGACCCACGAGGATGACTACTATGCCCGTGACGTGATCAAGTTCTCCTACAACCACACGCACACCAGCGCCCATTGCACGCGCTACCGCAAGAGCGGCAACACGTCGATTGACCTGAGCGCCAAGACCCAGGCCTATGACATGCTGAGCGTGTTCTATATGCTCCGCAACCTGGACTTCAACGAGATGAGCCGCAACAAGAACTACACGACGGTCATCTTCTCGGGCAAGGAGAAGGAGTACCTGACCCTCAACTACAAGGGTGTGGAAACCATCAAGATGCGTGACGGCAGCAAGCGCAAAGCCTACAGCATCCAGTTCCGCTTCACCCAGGAGGGCGGCAAGAAGTCGAGCGACAACATCACCGTGTGGCTGTCGACCGACGACAGCCGCATACCGCTGCTGCTGGTTGGCAAACTGCCTGTTGGCGAGGTGAAATGCTATTACAAAGCAAATTAATAGTGTGCCGGTAACCGGGGAACCGTAGCCGTTTGCCACCCCGCTCATTCCATTACTGTTCCAGATTTCACCAATAGTGTGACAATTTGGGACAGTTGTTTGTTGATTGAAATAAATGGCGTACCTTTGCAACGGTCAAAACAAACCTGAATCGAATGAACCGAATGGAAATGAATATGCGAAAGATATTATTTTTAGTACTGTGTGCAGCCTCGATGCTGGCGTCGGCCCAAGAGGTGACGCTGGACTCGTGCCGCCACATGGCATTGCGCAACAATAAGGAAATCCAGCAGGCTTCGCTGGCCATCGAGAAGGCCGGCTACCAGCGCAAGGAGGCCGCCGCAGCCTATCTGCCGCAGTTTGACCTCACGGCAGGCTACATCTACAATTCGCGCAAGATGTCGCTCATCAAGGAGGACCAGATGCTGCCCACCAAGTCGTTCAACATGCAGACGGGTACCTATGACTACAACCTGGTGATTGACCCGCGCACGGGCGCGCCGCTGCAGGTCGACGGCCAGTATGTGCCCTCGACGGTGGCGCTGCTGCCCAAGAGCGGACTGACGTTTAACGTCCACAACCTGATGGGCGGTGCCCTGACGGTGACGCAGCCCATCTACATGGGCGGCAAAATCACCGCGATGAACCAGGTCACCGAGTTGGCCGGACAGTTGGCCCGCGAGATGCGCGAGAGCAAGGTCGAGGATGTCATCTACAACGTGGATGCCGCTTACTGGCAGGTCGTTTCGCTGTGTGCCAAGCAGAAACTTGCCCGCAGTTATGTCGACCTGCTGCAGAAACTCGACGATGACGTCAAGTCGATGGTGGGGCAGGGTGTCGCAACCCGAGCCAACCAACTCGCCGTGGACGTGAAACTCAACGAGGCCAACGTGGACCTGACCAAGGTGAACAACGGCGTGACACTGTCGCGCATGCTGCTGGCCCAACTGTGCGGCTTGCCCGTCACCACCCTGATGACGCTGGCCGACGAGGGCCGTGACGACCTGAACCTGGCGTTGGCACCCTCGGCCTTCAATCTGGACGAGGTGTATGACAAGCGCCATGACGTGCGTTCGCTGGTGCTGGCCACCAAGATTTATGACCAGCAGGTGAAGGTGGCCCGCAGCGAGATGATGCCTAAACTGGCTGCAGTGGCCGCTCTGCATGCCACCAATCCCAACAGTTATAACGGCTTTGAAAACCGCTTCGGTGCTGCATTCAGCATCGGCGCGACGCTCCAGGTGCCCCTGTGGCACTGGGGTGGCTTGAGCAACAAGGTCAAGGCCGCACAGGTTGATGCCGCTGTCAAGCGCTTGGAACTCGACGACGCCAAGGAGAAAATCGCCTTGCAGATCAGCCAGGCCGCATTCCGCTACCAGGAAGCCTTCAAGACGCTGGAGGCCACCAAGGCCAACCTGGACCAGGCCAATGAGAACATGCGCATCGCCGACCTGGCCTTCAAGGAGGGCATGGGAACCATCGACGAGGTGCTCACCGCCCAGACGGCATGGCTCAAGGCCAACAGCGAGAAAATCGATGCCGAAATCGATGTGCAACTCACCTATGAGTACCTGACCAAGGTGATGGGAACCATGAATTATTGACCCCGGTCCCCATCCCCCCAGAACATCTAGAAGATCTAGAGAATCTAGAATATCTAGAATAGAGCATCTGGCAGCCAACAAGAACTGAAATATCAATTACAACTCAATCATATATGGAAAAAGACGAACAGAGAACAGTGGTCCGCAAGAAGGACAAAGCGTTGCTGGCAGCGCTGGCGGTGTTTGCACTGGTGATGGCTGCCATCGCCGTGGTGGGCATCCTGCTCATCCGTCCCGCCGAACCCACGACACAGGGCCAGGCCGAGTGTGACGCCGTGCGCGTCAGCGGCAAGTTGCCGGGACGCATCGTGCGCTTCTACGTGCATGAGGGCGACACCGTGCACAAGGGTGACAAACTGGTGAGCATCTACTCCAGCACGGTCGACGCCAAGTATTACCAGGCCAAGCAGATGCAGGAAGCCGCCGCTTCCCAGAACCAGAAGGCCGAGAAGGGCACCCGCGAGGAGTTGAAGCAGAGCGCCTACAACGTGTGGCAGCAGGCTATCGCGGCCCAGACCATCGCCCAGAAGACCTACCAGCGTGTCGAGAACCTGTACCAGCAGGGCGTAGCCACCGAGCAGAAGCGCGACGAGGCCAAGGCCGCCTATGACGCCGCCACTGCCCAGGTCAAGGCCGCCAAGGCGCAGTATGACATGGCTGTGAAAGGCGCCCAGCAGGAAGACAAGAATGCCTCCAAGAGTATGGCCAATGCCGCCCGCGGCAGCGTCATGGAGGTGGAGAGCCTGCTCGAGGATCAGGTGCTCTTGGCACCCTGCGACGGCGAAATCAGCGAGATTTACCCGCAGGAGGGCGAACTCGTGGCCATGGGAACCCCCATCATGTCGATTGCCAAACTGGACGACATGTGGGTAAGTTTCAGCGTGCGTGAAGAGTTGCTCAACAGCCTGCCCATGGGCAAGGAGGTGAGCGTGCGCATTCCCGCACTCGACAATCTGGCCACCAAGATGTCGGTCTACTACATCCACGACATGGGCAGTTATGCCGTATGGCAGGCCTCCAAGGCCCAGGGCCAGTACGACAGCAAGACCTTTGAGGTGAGGATGCGTCCTGCCGCCAAGGTGCCTAACCTGCGCCCCGGCATGTCGGTGATTTTAGAGAAAAAGTAATCCGTCAGGCCGGTAATACGTCACTTTGTTTTAAATGAAGATGTTAATGAAATACATAGGTCGTTCGTTCAAGCGCGGGTGTGTCCAACTCGTGCGCCGACCCATGTATTTCCTGCTGATTGTCATCCTGCCGTTGCTGTGCTCCTGGTTCCTGTTGGACTTGATTAAGGACGGCTCGGTGCAGCGCGTGCCCGTGGGCATCGTCGACCTGGACAACAGCAGCCTGTCGCGCCGCATCTCGCGCAACCTGAACGGTTTCCAGCAGGTGAACATCTGCCAGCGTTACAACAACTTCGCCGAGGCGCGCGATGCCGTGCAGCGCGGCGAGGTGCTGGGTTTCTTCTTCATCCCCGACAACCTGGAGGAAGATGCGCTCGGCGGCCGTCAGCCAGTGGTGAGTTACTATGTGAACTATGCCTACTACGCTCCGGCCTCGATGCAGTACAAGGGCTTCAAGACCATCTCGATGCTCGTCAACGGCGGCATTGTCCAGACGGCCTTGCGCACTGTGGGTGTGCCTAACCAGCAAATCGAGTCGACATTGGTTCCCTATCAGACCCATGTGCACATGATCAGCAACCCGTTCACCAACTACGACTACTACCTGAACAGCACTTTCATCCCCTGTTTCCTGTCGCTGTTCATCTTGCTGGTGACGGCATTCTCGCTGGGTCTGGAGTTGAAGTCGGGCCTGAGCCGCCAGTGGCTCAAGACGTCGGGCGACAGCATGTTCCTGGCCCTGGTGGGCAAACTGGTGCCGCAGACCGTCCTGTTCACCGTTGTGTGCTGGTTCGTCCAGTGGATGATGTTCCGCTGCTACGACTTCCCGCTGAACTGCAACCCGTGGAACATGCTCATCGCGATGTTCCTGCTCGTGGTCGCCAACCAGAGTTTTGCCGTGCTGATGTTCTGCTTCGTGCCCAACTTCCGCTACGGCACGATGCTGTGTACCCTGCTGGGCATGGTGTCGTTCTCGTTCTGCGGCTTCTCGCTGCCCCACGAGGCGATGTATCCGTGGGTGCACTCCCTGGGCTATGTGATGCCCATCAAGTACTATTTCCTGATAATGGTCGATCAGGCGCTCAACGGCATCGACCTGTATTATTCAAGAGTTTATTATGCGGCACTCATCGGATTCACCATCTTGCCCATGCTGCTGTCGTGGCGGTTGAAGAAAGAGTGCATGAATCCCGTGTATGTGCCTTGATGATATGAGTGAGAAACTGAAACATAGCCGACTGTTCCTGTGGTGCATACAGGTGTTAAGGGTGTGCGGCCGCGAGTTGATGCTCGTGTTCCGCGACCAGGGCGTGGTCATCTTCTTCCTGGTGCTCAACGCGCTCTATCCCGTGCTGTATGCTCTGATCTATAACCCCGAGGTGGTGCGCGACGAGCGTGTCGTTGTCGTCGATGACAACCGCACCGCCATGAGCCGCGACTTGGTGCGCCGCATGGACGCCACCCAGGAAGTGGCTATTGCCGGCTATGCCGCCAACATGCAGGAGGCCCAGGAGGCGATGCACCGCAAGGCGTGCTACGGCATCCTGTACATCCCGCGCGACTTTGCCCAGAGCGTGGGGCGCGGCGAGCAGGGCAACGTGTCGTTGTACTGTGACATGAGCGTGATGATGCGCTACAAGGCGATGTTCACCGCGTTGACCGGCGTCACCCAGGCCATGGGTGGCGAGAAGATGGCCGCCGTTGTCGAGCCTGTCATCAGCATGAGCGGCGCCATTGTCGAGAACCGCCAGGTGCCGGTGGGCAACCCGGCCATGGGTATCGCCAGCGCCGTGCTGCTGTTCATCTTGCCGCTGGTGCTGCAGCAGAGCATGATATTGGGTATCGCCATGCTGCACGGCGGCAGCATCGAGCGCCGTCGCCGCAACGGCGGGCGCGACCCGCTGGCTGTGGAGGCCAGTCCCGGTGCCACTATCGTCGGCAAGATGATGTGTCACCAGATCATCTACGTCATTCCCGTCATCTATGTGCTGCATTATGTGCCGCTGATGTTCGGTTTCCCGCAGTACGGCAACCTGCTGCACATTATCTGCCTGGCCGTGCCGTTTATCGTGGGTGTGTCGTTTATGGGGCAGACGTTGTCGGCCGTCGTCAACGAGCGCGAGAGCGTTTTCCTGCTGTTCGTCTTCTCGTCGGTGGTGTTTGTCTTCCTGGTTGGCGTGTCATGGCCGCGCTACCTGATGTCAAGGCTGTGGTATGTTGTGGGCGACTGTGTGCCCAGCACATGGATGGCCAATGGTTATGTGCTCATGCAGACCAACGGCGCGACCCTCTATCAGGTGCAGCACCACTACTGGATGCTGTGGCTCCAGTTGCCGGTGATGTTCATCCTGGCCTATGTGGTCGAGCGCTTCATCAACCGTCGCCGCTACCGTTCCTGGATTGCCGCCAGCGAGGATAACCCCAATGTCCTCACCCGCATCGACCTGGCCAAGAACGGCGTGGGGTGATTTTAATTAGAAATTAGGAGTTAGGAGTTAGGAGTGTTCTGGATGAGATTTTCACGAAGAATTGGTTGAGGAGATTACATATCCTGGCGGCACGAGGGTGCTGGTGTGGCGGCTTGACGAGGAGGCGCCTGAACTGCTGTTGCTGTGCCGGGCAGCGGGAATCTATGTCGACGACTTAGTGGAACTGCCGGTCAAGCGGCAGCGCGAGAAGGCGGTCGAGCGGCTGCTGCTGTGCCATGCCCTGGGACGGCCCGTGACCTTGTCACACACACCGCAGGGCGCTCCTGTCATCGACAACCATGAAGGCCTCAACATCAGCATCACACACACGCGCCACCTGGTGGCACTGGCCCTCAACGATGATGTCGTCATCGGCTTGGATGCCGAGCAGGCCGACCGCGAACAGGTCATTAAGGTGCGCCACAAGTTCCTCAATGCCAGCGAACAACAGTTTATCGCCCCCGACGACCAGACCGCCCATATCATCGCATGGACGGCCAAGGAAGCCGTCATCAAGGCCGAGCGCAACAGTGCCATCGATTGGACCGACGGCATCGTGCTGGACCCGATGGCTGCCACTGCCGATGAAACCACACTCCAGGCCCGCTGCGGTGACCACTGCTACCGCCTGACCTGCCGCCGTGTTGCCGGCCACTTCATTACCGTAGCCCTGCCTACGGCGGGATGATTGCCTCGTCCGTGCAATAAAAAAGGTAAAAAATCGTTATTAGGTTAAAAACCAAACCTGATGAGAAATATGATGAGATATTTCGTCCGCATGATTATGTCCGTACTGGTGCTGGCCTGTTCAGCCATCAGCGCATACGCATTGGACAAGAATTACTATGCCGAGAGCAGCAAATTGGCCAGCGGAAAGTGGGTCAAGATATCGGTGATGGAAAGCGGTATCTACCAGATTACTGCCGATGACATCCGCAACTGGGGCCTGGGCAGCGACCTGTCACAGATTCACGTGTTCGGTTACGGCGGTGCGCCGTTGAGCGAGACGATGCTCGGCGACAACTATGCCGATGACCTGCCCCAGATGCCCGTGGTGCGCACCGAGGGCCGCATCCTGTTCTACGCCCAGGGTCCTGTGACCTGGCGCAACTTCAGGAACGGCATGATGACGCACCTGCAGGTGCAGCACCCCTATGCCATCTCGGGCAGTTACTTCGTGACCAACGACAGCCGTTTCAACGACATCGATATCGCCAAAGCCGAGAACACCCCTCAGGGTACACCGATAACGACCTATATCGAGCGACTCTACCACGAGCAGGAAATCTGCAATCCCGGCGAGACGGGCCGCGTGTTCCTGGGCGAGAGTTTCGTGGGCAACAGGACCCAGACCTTCAAGTTCAAACTTGACGGCATCGTGAGCCGCAGCCTTGTCAGGCTCTATAGCGTGTTTGCTGCCCAGACCGTGGGCACCACCAGCACCATCGCAATCAGTTACAACGGCCAAGCGCTCCCTGTCACCGACAGCGACATTATGGCTGCCAACACCTCGTTGCAGCATGACCATTACCAGACCACCAGGCCCTATGTCAAGACCTTCACGCTTGACGGCACCGAGGACCTGGACCTCACGCTGACCTACTCGTGCAACGGTACAGTGAACCTGGCGCGTCTCGACTTCATCACGTTGAACTATGAGCGCGAACTGGCGCTGCGCGACGGCAGCCTGACCTTTGGCCTGCCCGATGCCAACACGTCGCGCTGTTACCGCGTGGCCAATTGCAGCGGCACGACGCGGGTGTGGGACGTCACGCGCCCCTTTGCCCCCGTGCAGATGAATACCACCGCCGGCGAGGGCACGGTGACTTTCACCCCTGCCAGCAACGGGCGTCGCGAGTTCGTGGCCTTTACCGAGTCGGACAAGTATCCCCATCCCGAATTCCTGAGCGAGGTGGACAATCAGGATATCCACAGCGAGCCAGTCCCCGACATGATTATCCTGGCCCCGAGCGCCTATCTCGACCAGGCCAGACGGGTTGCCCAACTGCATGAGAAGGTCGATGGCTTCAGGGTGCTCGTGCTCGACCACGAGAAGGTCTTCAACGAGTTCTCCAGCGGCACCCACGACGCGATGGCTTATCGCCGCCTGTGCAAGATGTTCTATGACCGTTCGAGCGACGAATCCGGCAAGTTGGGCTACCTGCTGCTGATGGGCTGCGGCAGTTACGACAACCGCTTGGTGGGCACCGATGCCGCCGTGCTCAATTATCCCCGTCTGCTAACCTGGCAGAGCGAGGAGAGCAACGACGAGAGCACCTCAATCACCACCGACGACCACTTTGCCGTGCTGGCCGACGGCTCGGGCACCAGTTACAATGAGAAATTGAGCATTGCCGTGGGCCGCATGATTGTCAAGAGCAACAGCGAGGCACGCACTATGGTCAATAAACTCGTGAAATATGTCACCAAGCCTGATTACGGCGCTTGGAAAAACCAGGCCCTCATGGTCGCCGACGACGAGAACTGGGCGGCCCACATGATACAGGATACCACCCTGATCTGGAACTCCCGCAGGAACGGTGGCAGCGATATCATTTTCAACCGTGTCTATATTGACGCCTTCAATGCCGTGAGCGAGGGCGGTTCACGCTCCTATCCCGACGCCCGCGCCAAACTGTTCAATACCCTGAACGAGGGCGCCCTGTGGTGGAACTACATCGGCCATGCCAGCACCCAGAACTGGACCGGCGAGGGCCTGATGATGCGCTCCGACGTGGAGAGCCGTCTGTTCTACCGCCACCAGCCCGTGCTGTATGCAGCGACTTGTGAATACACGCGCCACGACAACTCGGTGCTGTCGAGCGGTGAGCGCATCTACCTTAATGCCAACGGCGGCGCCATTGCCGTGATTTGTCCGGCACGATTGGCCTATATCAACGAGAACGGCACACTCAGTGCCCACATGGGCCGATACATGTTCTCGCGCGACGAGTCGGGCAAGCCGCAGCGCATCGGCGACATCGTGCGCCTGGCCAAGAACAGCGTGGCGGCCTTGTCGGACAACAAGCAAAGGTTCCTTGTCTTCGGCGACCCGGCGATGCGTCTGGCCTGGGCTCCTTACAGGGCCGAAATCGAGACCATCAACGGCAAGCCGGTGAGCAACGACGAGATGCCGGTCTTCAAGGCGCGCGAGCAAGTGGAGTTCGGCGGACGCATCTTGGACTGGAACGGCGAGCCCGTGACCAACTTTGACGGTTCCATCGTCTCGACGCTGTTCGACGCCGAGCAGTCAATCACTACCCATGGCTATGGCAAGGAAGGCTCCCAGTTGACCTATGAGGACCGTTCCAACCGTCTGGCCATCTGCGTCGACACCGTGACGGCCGGCCGTTTCACCGTTCGCCTGGTCATCCCCAGCGAGGTCAACAACGAGTATGACAACTACAGGCCTGCACTGATCAACCTGTACGCCTACGACAGCCGCGACAGCCTCGAGGCTAAGGGCGCTAACAGCAGTTTCTATATCTACGGCTATGAAGATGAGGCGGTGACCGACACCATCGGCCCGGACATCATCGTGATGAACCTCAACGACAACAACTTCACCGACGGCTGCGAGATCAATGAGTCCCCGTTGCTGCTGGCGACCATTGCCGACGACAGCGGTGTGAACTTCTCGTCGGCCGGCATCGGCCACAACATGACGCTCACCCTCGACGGCACCGTAAGTTTCAACGACTTGGTAAGTTTCTACACGCCCACCTATGCCGAGCAGGGCACACTGGGCAACATCACCTACCAGTTGAACGACCTGGCGCCGGGTCCGCACACGCTGCGCCTACGCGTGTGGGACGTGTACAACAACGTGGGTGAGAAGACCATCAACTTCACCGTCGTCAATGGCCTGGCGCCTGAGATTGCCGACGTCTACTGCGCTGCCAATCCCGCGAGTGTCGAGACCTCGTTCTATGTCAAGCACAATCGTCCCGATGCTGTGGTGTCGGTAACCATCGAGGTCTATGACCTGATGGGCCACCGCGTGTGGAGCACGACCCAGGCGGGTCGCAGCGATATGTACACCTCGACGCCGGTGACCTGGGACTTGACCGACATGTCGGGCCGCCGTGTGCCCCGCGGCATCTACGTCTACCGGGCTACCATCTCCACCGATGGCGTCAAGGAGGCCACCAAGGGCAAGAAACTGGCTGTCACGGGTGATTGACGCCCCGTGAGCCACCTGAAAACCGTCCCGCCAGGTGTTGCCGCAAGGCCATATTTGCGGAACAGTTACCCAATAGCGATAAGACATAACATTTGTTAAAAAATGGCCCCATTTTCAATAAAATGGGGCTAATATTGTTTGAGTAACCAAAAATTGAGGTAAATTTGTCGGTTAATTGTATCATGACATGTTGACATGACCAAGAATAACGAAAACCAGACCATCCTGCCCGAGCCGACAATACGGCGCTTGCCGTGGTATTTGTCCTACGTCCGCATGCTGGATAACCTGCATGTCGAGTATGTGTCGTCGACCCAGATTTCCAAGGAATTGAACGTGCAGTCCTCACAGATTGCCAAGGACCTGTCCTTTCTCAACATCCGTGGCAAGACGCGCATCGGTTATGAGGTTCACCGCCTGGCGTGTGAACTGGAGGACTTCCTGGGCTTCAACCATCAGCACGACGCTGTGGTCATCGGCACGGGAAGCCTGGGTACTGCCCTGATGCAGGACCGCGGCTTGGAACACTATGGCCTAAACATCGTTGCGGGCTTTGACGTGCGCAGCGAGGTCATCGGCCAGAGTGTGGGTGGTGTGCCGGTGTATGCCATCGACGAGTTGGCCGCATGGCAGCGCGAGCATGGCGTGTCGATTGCCATCCTCACGGTCCCTGTCGAGCGTGCACAAGAGACGGCCGACCTGGCCATCGCCAGCGGAATGACCGCGTTGTGGAACTTCACGCCTTACCGCATCAGGGTCCCCGAGGACGTGGTGATTGCCAACACGTCGATATATGCCCACCTGGCCATCATCTATAACCGGATGGGCATGAGTTGACGAAACGGGCGTTAGGATTTCTCGACAGCAATCAGTGTAAGGAAGGCTTAACACCACTGGAGGTATGAAGGTCATCGGATTCACCGGGAACTACGGCACGGAGGCGGGCACCCTCCAGAGTTACCTCATGGCCGATTCGTCGATTCTGTACAGCGGCAGACCGTTTTTCGTGCCCGACTTCGCGCAGCGCTTTGTGGCGACACCTGCCATTGTGGTGCGCACCAGCCGCTTGGGCAAGTGCATCGCGCCCAAGTTTGCCCACCGCTATTGGGATGCCCTGACGGCAGCCTTCAGTGTGGTGGCCCAGAACAGTGACCGGCCCGCATTGTCGGCACTGGACCGCGCCTTCGACGGCGCAGCCATCGTTGGCGACTGGGTGGAAGTCTCGAGCCTGACCGACGCGTTGCATGAGCCGGTCGAGGTGACGGTCGACGGCACTGTGGTGTCGCGCCATTGTCTGGCCGACATGTGCAAGCCGCTCGACGACCTGCTTGCCGGCGTGAGCACGCGTTGCAGCATCAAGATGGGCGACCTGCTGTTCACGGGCGATACCGCTCCAGGTTGCGCGCTGGCTCCAGGAATGCGCTTGGCGGCGACCATTGCGGGACGGCAGGTGCTGGACGTGAAAGTGAAACTGTAGTATCCGCCACCGGGTCGCGTCCCGGCAGCGGTCAAGAGATAAGGACAACAACTAAAGTTTTGTATAGAACTATAAACAACTGATATGAGCAAACTGACTAAACTTCAACTCGTATGCGCAGCATTGATGGCACTCTGCGTGTCTATGGCTGCCCATGCGTTCAACCCGTCGGTCTATGCGACCACTTCCCGACTCGCCACCGGCAATTGGGTGAAGATTACGATTCCTGAGGATGGTGTGTATGAAATCACGTATGAGGAACTGCGTGCGATGGGTTTCAACAACCCGGCCAAGGTGAAGATCTACGGCAACGGCGGTAACCGCATCAGTGAGGTGCTGAACGGCCGTGCCCCCGACGACCTGAAGGCTGTCCCCATGCTGCGTGAAGGCAACAAGATTTGTTTTTACGGCCGTGGCCCTATTGCCTATTCGATGTCGGACGGCGCCACCGCTCCCCACTTCACGCGTGTGTTCAATCCCTATTCTCAGGTGGGTTGCTATTTCCTGGTCGAGGACAACACCGGCGATGTCCATCCCATACACATGACGCCCATTTCGGTCGACAACTATGTTGACAAGCCCACGAGCCTGAACTTCTACTACCACGAGAAGGAATTGGTGTCGTTCACCAACTCGGGTAAGGAAATGCTGGGTGAGGACTTCACGTCGGGTAACCTCAAGGTGGACTATTACCTGCCCGGCCTGGCCGACAGCACGGTAGTCGTATACACCACTCTTGCCGCCAACGCGTCGGCCATGTGCTATGCCAACGGTGTACTCCACAGTGGAGGCGCTGCCGACAGCACCAACTTTTCCCAGGGTTTGTCGCGCATCTACACGCCGGGTAGCAGTTATGTGATGTATAATTTCGCCTCGCCTTATGGCAGGGTGAAGTTGACCCACCCGGCAGAGCATGGTCAGTTTGAGCCGATCCTGAAGAACAATGTTTCTGACTTCAGTGCCACGATTGCCCGTCTGGACCTGTTCATCATCACCTATACCCAGCAGAACATCCTGGACGATGATAGTGACGGCCAGATGGTGATGGGCTACGGTTTAACCCGAGGCAATGAGCGCTTCATGCTGCCCAACGCCTCCGACAATATCGTGGTGTGGAACATCATGAACACCAGTTCGCCCCTCGATATGCCCCTTGAGGAGTATAACGATGAGAGCGGCCAGGGTGTCTACTTCTTTGCCACGAGCGCCACGACGTCAATGTATGTGGCCTTTGACCCGACCAAGACGCTGAAGAAGATCAGCGGCTTTGAACCCGTCGAGAACCAGAACCTGCACGGTATGGCAGTGCCCGATATGCTCATTATCACCGACAAGTCGATGATGGATCAGGCCCAGCGCATCGCCGACCTGCACGCCGCCGTCGATGGCATCGATGTCGCTGTCGTGAACCAGGAACAAGTGTTCAACGAGTTTTCCAGCGGCACGCGCGATGCCATGGGCTATCGCCTGATGTGCAAGATGCTGTATGACCGCAACAGCACCAAGTTCAAGAACCTGTTGCTGCTGGGTACCGGCAGTTTTGACAACCGTGAACTTCTGGGTAAGCATGAGGGCCAGTTGCTCACCTACCAGAGCGATAACAGTAACTATGAGGACTTCTCCTACACCTGCGACGACTTCTTTGGTTTCCTGAGGGACAACTCGGGTGCCAGCATTCCCTCCGAGGCGCTGTGCATCGGTGTGGGCCGCATGACCAGTATCAATGCCGAGGAGGCCCGCAGCGATGTCGACAAACTCGCTGAGTACTTGTCCAACCCCGACTACGGTGTGTGGCGCAACAGGACGATGGTGTTCTCCGACGCACCCGACAGGGGACTGTACATGTTCCAGGGTGAGGGCTACAAGAACCAGATTGACAACGAACTGGGTACGGGCATGCACGTGACGACTGTCCACAACACGATGTATCCGCGCAGCAACAGCGAGCCCAACCTTGTCGTCGGCCGCAAGACCGCTACCGAGGCCAAGCAATTGCTGAGCAACATCCTCAAGGACGGTGTGTACTTTGCCACCTATGTGGGCCATGCCGGTCCGCTGAACTTCACCAAGCACAACTCCATGTGGACCGTGGGCGATGTGGTGACCACCAATTATCCCCACCTGCCCATCATGTCGACGGCTTGCTGTGATGTCGCCCACTATGACGGTGAGGCTCGCGGTATCGCCGAACTGATGTTCCACAAGCGTGACGGCGGTGCCATCGCCCTGATGACCTCGTCGCGCATGGTATATGCCACCGACAACGACATGCTGAACCGCTTCTTCCTGAATGCCATGTTCAGCAACGCCACGACGGGCACCATGCCCACCCTGGGCGAGGCCTACATGCAGGCCAAGTTGGGCTTCAATTCGAGCAACACCAACAAGTTGTCGTTCCTGCTGCTGGGTGACCCCGCCATCCGCATCAATTATCCCGTGTCGCGTTTCAACATCACTTGGGTCAACAACACCAACGTGACCAATCCCAGCGCCAAGGCCAACATCAGCCCGCTGATGAAGTTCCAGGTCAAGGCCCAGGTGGTCGACGAGGAGGGTAATGTGGACACCAGTTTCAATGGCGACGCCACGGTGACGCTCTATGACAAGCAAGACCTGTTCACGACGCTCACCTTCACCGTATCGGGCCAGGGTGTGGACCGTGACATCTATTTCAACCGCGAGAAACTGGCCGAGGTGACCGGCCGCGTGGTGAACGGTCAGTTCACCGGTTATGTGATTGTGCCGCGCAAGGTGCAGGCCAAGAACGCCGACGTGCTCCTGCGCGTCTATGCCCACAAGGACAACAGCAGCGTCATGGTCAACGGCTTCACCAAGCAGATCACGATGCTCGCCTATAACGAGAGCCAGGCTATCACCGACAACCAGTCGCCCGTCATCACCAACATGTACATCAACGACGAGACCTCGTTTGCCGACGGTGCTACCGTGGGCAACAGTTCTGTCCTGTACATCAACGCCAGCGACGACCAGGGCATCAACGTGCAGTCCAACTCGGGCGATGCCGGCATGATGCTCGTGCTCGACGGCGGCAAACCCTCCTACAGCGACATCTCGAGTTATGCCACCCTCTCGGACGAGGGCAAGCAGTTGCATATTGAGTTCCCGCTCAACAACCTGTCAGAAGGCCTCCACACGTTGACCTACACCGTGTTTGACATGCTGGGCAACAGCGCCACCCGCACCATCTCGTTCATGGTGGGACAGAGCGGCATGGCCAACCTGACGGCCGACAAGTTGCCCGCATTTGTTGACGGGGATGTGAACTTTGACCTGGAGACCACGCTGGCCCGTATGCCCGAGGTGATTGTCCGTGTTACCGACGCCACGGGTAACCTGGTGTGGATGACCACTACCAGCAGTTTCCCCGTGAACTGGGACCTGAAGGACATGAACGGCAACAAGGTTCCCGCCGGTTTGTACCGCTACTTCGGTACCTACAACAACGGCGGCAACTATGGCGGCACGCCCATCAACAAACTCATCGTGCTCGACCCCGTGAAGAGGGCAGCCAACTGATTTTGAAACAGAGGCGTCTCGCCTCATGAACTGAAACGCGACGCGTGGCTCAATAGCCGCGCGTCGCGTCATTATTGATGTTTCTCTTATTGGGGGATTTATTGGGCCGCGACGGAGTCGCGGCATGGGGAACCGGCCTGGGGACTCAAGGGAACCGGCCTGGGGACTTTGGGAGGGGACTGGCGTGGGGTGCCTTATTGATTCTCGGTGTGGGGTAGTGGGGCAATAACAAAGCGGCTGCGTCCCTGGTGAGGGATGGCAGCCGCATTGCTGTCTGTTTGATGATAATGCTTGTGATTACTCGCCGGGAGCGATAGCACCGGTGGGGCAAGCGTCAGCGCAGGTACCGCAGTCCAAGCAGGTATCGGGATCGATCGAGTAGATGTCACCTTCCTTGATTGCATCAGCGGGACATACCGACTGGCAAGTGCCACATGCTACACAACTATCAGAAATTACGTAAGCCATTTTGTGTTGAATTTAAGTGAATTAATTAAAGTAAAAGTAAACAGTTCCACAAAAGTAGTGCTTTTATTTGAATTGAAAAGCCTTTTTGGATGAATTTTATTTCATGACGGCAGTTTTTTGGTTTTTAATGTCCATTATTCGCCAAAATTTTGTACCTTTGATGTTAGACAATGTGAAAGGTTTAACGCACGACAAAATTTTTTCTACCGCAATGAACAATATGGACTGGAAAGACGCCCTGGGCAAGGCGTTCAACTTGCCCGCCAACGAGGAAACCGCAGCACCCACCCCCGACGAGCAGCCCGCCCAACAGGCCGGACCTGTGGAGCAGCAGGGAGGACGCCGGCTGGACATCGTGTTCGAGAGCAAGGGCCGTGGTGGCAAGCAGGCGACCATCGTCACCGGTTTTGTGTGTGACGACGAGGCCCTCAAGACGGTGGCTTCGCAACTGAAGCGCAGCCTGGGCGTGGGCGGCAGTGCCCGTGGCGGAGAGATACTCATCCAGGGCGACTGTCGCCAGCAGGTGCTCGACCTGTTGCAGGGCATGGGTTTCAAGGCCCGCGTGATTTGACCCCCATTGAAGCGAGATTAACGGCATCAACGCAAATGATTGACACCACCCATCACGAACTATGAACGACAAGAATACTACCCCCAACCATCGCCGCAATATGCTGGTGATGAAAGCATCGGCCGGCTCGGGCAAGACCTACAACCTGGCGCTGCAGTACATCAAGCACCTGCTGTTCCAGACCGACGAGAACGGCCAAGTGAAGCCGCGCCGCCAGTTGGATGATACGCGCCTGCTGAACGCCCACCGCCTGTTGCTGGCCATCACCTTCACCAATAAGGCCACTGCCGAGATGAAGGACCGCATCGTCAAGGAACTGTACAAACTCTCGCAGCCTGGCGTGAAGAGCGACTACCTGGCCGGGTTCATGCAGTTGTCGGGCCTGACCGAAGCCCGGGTGCGTGATTTGGCGCGCCAGGCACTGAGCGAGTTGCTGTTCGACTACAGCAACTTCAATGTGAGCACGATTGACTCGTTCTTCCAGAGCGTCCTGCGCAATTTTGCCCGCGAATTGGACCGTGACTACGGTTACGACATCCAACTCGAGGAGGACTATGCCATCCGCGTGGCGGTGCACAACTTCCTGCTCTCGCTGGGCAAGGAGGGTCAGAAGTCGCAGGTGGACCAGTGGGTGAAGGAGTACCAGCGCCACCTGATTCGTGGCGACGTGGAGAAGAAGCGGTGGAAATTCTTTGACGACGGCGGCGAACTGCTCGAGTTTGCCAAGCAACTCAAGACAGAGTTGTTCCGTTCGAGCATGGATGACATACGCGACTATCTGGGCGAGTGTGACGACACGGGCCACTGCAAGCGGCCGTTCATGAGCGACTTTTCCCGCATACGTGCCTTCAAGCAGCGCATGAACCAACTCGTCAAGCAGGCCGACGAGGCGCTGAATGCATCACTGGCCGACCTGCACCGCCTGCTGGAGCCCTATGGCAGTCAGCAGTTGCTCAAGAACACCTTCAAGACGTGGTACCAGGCCGATGAACTGAAGCCGTTCAGCACGAGGATACTCACCACCATCGCTCAGGGCAAACTCGACAACCAGTTCGTCAAGTCGGCCAATGTCGACACTGCGGTGGTGGAGGAGGCAGGGAACATGATCAAGCGCCAGTTCTCGATTCAGACGTCGGTCACCTTCTTGCAGGACATCGAGGACAACCTGGGCCTGCTGGGTATGCTGGCGATGATTGACGTATTTCTCGAGAGGTACCGCCACGACACCAACACCATCCTCATCGGCGACACCAACGAGTTGATCGGCGCAGTGCTCGACAGCGGCTCCGACTTTGTCTATGAGCGCGTGGGAACGATGATTTCCCACTTCATGATCGACGAGTTCCAGGACACGAGCACCAAGCAGTATGAGAACTTCAAGGGCCTGTTGCTCGAGAGTATCGCCAACAACAATTTCAATATGCTCATCGGCGACGCCAAGCAGTCGATTTACCGCTTCCGCAATGCCGACCCCCTGGTTTTCCGCGAGAAGGTGGACAATGACTTCAGGAATGACATCTATCAGCCGCCCGTCAAGCCCGGCGAACCGTCGTCGGTGAATTACCGCAGTTCGCGCAACATCATCGAGTTCAACAACGCGTTGTTCTCCTTCATGCGTGAACGCTTTGCCGACAATGCCGCCGTGGCGACGACCTATCGTGATGTGGAACAGGGTTTTCCCGCCAACATCGACACCGCCAAGGTGCCCGGCTATGTACGGGTGATGTTCGGTGACTACAGCCGCCTGCTCGGCGAGCCCACCATTGCCGCATCGTCGCTCGAGGGCGGCGCTGTGGATGATGGCGGCGCTGAGTCCGATGGCAAGGCCAACGAGGGCCAGGAGGGCGACGTTGATGTGCTGACGGTGCTGCCCGGCTACCTGCTCCAGTTGCATGAACGCTTCGGGTGGGGCAGGATGGGCATTCTTGTCAACTCCAACCGCGAGGGCAATGCCGTCGTGGAGTGTATCCTCAACTATAATCAGCAGACCGAGGGCGAGAAAATTAATATCGTCTCGGGCGAATCGCTGCTGCTGAACAATTCTCCCATCATCAGGCGCATCATCGCCATGCTGCGCTTCATCGACATCAGCCAGTTTGCCGCTGCCGAGGATGATGATAACGACAATGATGAAGAATCGCAACCCGCCGACCGCCAGACTCGTACCCTGCTAGGCCAACGGGCCAGCGACCAGCGCCTGTATGCTGCGATGGACACCTTCATCAAGGCCGTTACCGCCACCGAGGGCACCGATGCCGATGCCAACGGCAAACTGCTGGTACAGAGCCTTGCCGACCAACCCGATGCCGGTGCTGCTGGCGGCATGGACCATGCCGAGATGCTGGCCTCGATGCTGCCGTCGGGCTACGAGTTGACCACGCTGGTGAGCATCGTCGAGAACATCATCGCGCGCTTCAAGGACGACCCGTCGTCGTGGCGCGACGTGGACCGCGAGACGGCTTTCCTGATGGCGTTCCAGGACGAGGTGACAGCCTTCTCGTCGCAGTCGGGCGGTGGCAGTGTGCGTGAATTCCTCAAGTACTGGGACGAGATGAAGGGCCGCCTGGCCGTGAGCAGCACCAACCAGGGCGATGCCATCAACATCATGACCATCCACAAGGCCAAGGGGCTGGAGTTTGATTGTGTCATCATCCCCTACGGCAAGTGGTATCTGATTGACAACGGGCAGAATTCTGAGCGCTACTGGATGCCCAAGGCCGACTTTGGCGACATGCTGAAGTCGCTGCCCATCGGCGACTGTCCCGTCGATGACAAAATCGTGCCGCCGCTGGTGAGTGTGTTCAAGAACCATCTGGTCAAGTTGAACGAACTCTCGGGACTGCAGGGCAATGCAGCCCGATTCCTCGACAAGCAGTGGACCGACCAGATGATCGACAACCTGAACAAGACCTACGTGGCCTTTACCCGCCCGTGCACCGAACTGCACATCTTTGCCAAACCCACCGGCAAGGCGCCGGCCGAGCGGTTGGTGACGGGACTGTTGCGCGATTTTGCCGACAATGGCGGCTTGATGGTGCCTGTTGCCGAGGCCGTGGATGCCGATTGGCGTGAATACGGTGTGCAGTCGTCACGTGAGGAACTCGAGGCCCTGCGCCCCGTGTCTCAAGACGGCACGGTCACCGAGGACATCGGTGGCTACCGTGTGGCCCCTGTGCCGCCGGGCATCAAGGTGCGCCTCGACAATGCCTCCAGCGGCCGCATCCATGCCGGTATCCGCCTGCATAGTGTGCTGAGCCGTATCACCGACAGCCGCGATGTGGACCGCGTCATTGCCGACGCCCTCAAGCACGGCGTGATTACCCGCGATGCCGATGACCCCTGTGGCATCGACAACGTCAATGCCCTGGTGCGCGAGCCCATCATGGCTGGAAAGGGGGCTGTCGCCACTTGGTTTGACCCGGCCAACAAGGTGTACAGCGAGCGCACCATCACCAGTGCCGGCTCCTCGCTGTGGGATGACGGCGGCATCGAGAATCTGCGCCCCGACCGCATCGTGCGCCGCCCCGACGGCCAGATACTCGTCATCGACTATAAGACGGGCAACCTGCGCCGCGACAAGAAATACTGCGGGCAGGTGCAGCGCTACATCGACAAGTTGCGCGCCATCTTCCCCGGCACGCCCATCGCCGGCCGTGTATGGTACACGACGCTGGGTGTCATCGTCAACGAGCGGGGCCAGGCTTTGTCGTGACGCCGTGCGGAAAGCGGCTCAAGATTTGGCGTCTCCACCATTTTTTTGTAATTTTGCGGTTTGAACCATAAATAATACGATAGAATATGTCGATAGATCAGATATTAGCCGAGGCTACTGCGGTGGCCGTAAAAGAGTTATATGGCGTGGACTTCCCCGCCGAGAAGATTGTTCCCCAGACGACCAAGAAGGAGTTTGAGGGCAACGAGACGATTGTGGTATTTCCGTTCCTGAAGGCGTCGCACAAGGCGCCCGACGTGACGGCACAGGAGATTGGCGAGCACATGCAGGCCCACTGCGAGGCCGTCGAGAAGTTCAACGTCATCAAGGGCTTCCTGAACATCACCATCAAGCCTTCGTTCTGGACCGGTATGCTGCAGCATGTGGCCCAAACGCCCGACTACGGCTTCAAGGCGGTGACCGACGACAGCCAACTCGTGATGATCGAGTACTCTTCGCCCAACACCAACAAGCCCCTGCACCTGGGACACGTGCGCAACAACCTGCTGGGTTACAGCCTGTCCAAGATTATGGAGGCCAACGGCTACAAGGTGGTCAAGACCAACATCGTCAACGACCGCGGCATCCACATCTGCAAGTCGATGCTCGCCTGGCTCAAGTGGGGCAACGGCGCCACGCCCGAGTCGACCGGCAAGAAGGGTGACCACCTGATTGGTGACTTCTATGTAGCCTTCGACAAGCACTACAAGGCCGAAATCAAGGAATTGGTCGAGCAGGGCATGAGTCCCGAGGAGGCCGAGAAGCAGGCACCGCTCATCCAGGAGGCACACGACATGCTGCGCCGCTGGGAGGCCGGTGACCCCGAGGTGCGCGCCTTGTGGGAGAAGATGAACAACTGGGTTTATGCCGGCTTTGACGAGACCTACCGCCGCATGGGCGTCTCGTTTGACAAAATCTACTACGAGAGCGACACCTATCTGGTGGGCCGCGACACCGTGCTCGAGGGCTTGGAGAAAGGGATTTTCTATCGCAAGGAGGACCAGAGCGTGTGGGCCGACCTCACGGCCGACGGCCTGGACAACAAACTGCTGCTGCGCAGCGACGGCACCTCGGTCTACATGACCCAGGACATCGGTACCGCCCAGTTGCGTTACAAGGACTATCCCATCGACCGCATGATCTACGTGGTGGGCAATGAGCAGAACTACCACTTCCAGGTGCTCTCGCTGTTGCTCGACAAGTTGGGCTTCAAGTGGGGCAAGGATCTGGTGCACTTCTCCTACGGCATGGTGGAACTGCCCAACGGCAAGATGAAGTCCCGCGAAGGCACCGTCGTTGATGCCGATGAACTGATGGACGAGATGATTGCCACCGCCACCGACATGGCCAACGAGCCCGGCCGCCTGCAGGGTGTGCCCGAAGACGAGCGCGACGACGTGCTGCGCATGATCGGCCTGGGAGCCTTGAAGTATTTCATCCTCAAGGTCGACCCGCGCAAGACCATGCTCTTTGACCCGAGCGAGTCCATCGACTTCAACGGCAACACGGGTCCTTTTATCCAGTACACCTATGCCCGCATCCAGTCGGTGCTGCGCAAGTGCTGTGAGGACTATAAGGCCGTGGATATCAGTGCCGTCGTTCCCAACGAGAAGGAGACTTCGCTCATTCAGAAGTTGGCCGACTTCACTGCCGTTGTCACCGATGCCGGCAAGAACTACAGCCCCGCGCTGATTGCCAACTACGTCTATGACTTGGCCAAGGAGTACAACCAGTTCTACCACGACTGCAGCATCCTCAAGGAGCAGGACCAGGCCGTGCGTTGCTTCCGCCAGTTGCTGAGCGAGACCGTTGCCGACGTCATCAAGCGCGGCATGTCGCTGCTTGGCATCGAGATGCCTAACCGCATGTAATGGTTTTGGCACGGAATTTGCAACGAGAAACTAAAGACATGAAACCAACAAAAAGTTAATAAGATATGGAAAACTGGAATAACAACTACGAGAACGGCTATGGTTTCCCGACCGCCGTTCAGGCCGAGAATGAGATGTCGCTGAAGCGCTACATGGCCAGCGTGATGCGTCGTGTGTATGGCAAGATGACCATGGGACTGCTCGTGACGGCTCTCGTCTCCTTCCTGGTGGTATCGAGCCAGGCACTGGTCGATTTGATATTCGAATCGAGTTTCATCTTCTACGGACTGATTTTTGCTGAATTGGGCTTGGTGCTTTACCTGAGCGCCCGCATCGATAAAATGAGTTCGACGGCTGCCACCATCGCATTCTATGCCTACAGCGCGTTGAACGGCATCACCTTGGCGCCCATCTTCTTTATCTACACGGGCGCATCCATTGCCATGACCTTTGCTATCACGGCAGGAACCTTCGGCGCAATGACGCTGTTCGGCTACGTCACCCGTCAGGACCTTTCCAAGTTCGGTTCGTTCCTGTTCATGGCGCTCATTGGTCTCATCTTGTGCAGCATTGTCAATCTGTTCATGCACAACTCGATGCTTGACCTGTGCATCAGTGCCGCCGGTGTGCTCATCTTTGTGGGCCTCACCGCATGGGATACCCAGGCCATCAAGCGCATGTGTGAGGCGAGCGACTCCACGATGGTGAGCAAGGTCGCCACGATGGGAGCCCTGACGCTCTACCTCGACTTCATCAACCTGTTCCTGTACCTGCTGCGCTTCTTCGGTCGCCGCAGTTGATGACCCGCAGGATATAACTGAGTCAAACGGCCCCGGTAACGACACCACGTTGCCGGGGCTGGTTTTTTCTTGCGGTGATTTTGCTCTTGACGGATAAAATTGTATTTTTGCAGCGTTATTAACCAATAATCAATGAAATAGGATGAAACGGATTTATACCATCATGATGATGCTCATGTTGATGCCCACGGCGCTGCTGGCCCAAGGGTGGCCTTCGGGCTATGGCGGCGTGATGCTGCAGGGCTTCTATTGGAACTCCTATAACGACACGAAGTGGACCGTGCTGGAGTCGCAGGCCGACGAACTGGCCGAGTTTTTCAGCCTGGTGTGGGTGCCGCAGAGCGGTTATTGCAGCGGTACGTCGATGGGCTACGACCCTCTGTACTGGTTCAGCAACTATAACAGTTCCTTCGGCAACAAGACCCAGTTGAAGTCGATGATCAGCACCTTCAAGAGCAAGGGTATCGGCACCATTGCCGACGTGGTGTTGAACCATCGCCGCAACGTCTCGAACTGGGTCGATTTTCCCGCCGAGACCTACAACGGCGTGACCTATCAACTCAGGTCGACCGACATCTGCAAGGATGACGACAATGGCGAGACGCTCACCTGGGCCACCAGTCACGGCTACTCGCTGAGTGCCAACAACGACACCGGCGAGGGATGGAGCGGCTTGCGCGACCTGGACCACAAGAGCACCAATGTGCAGAACAACGTCAAGGCCTATGTCAAGATGCTGCTCGACGACCTGGGCTATGCGGGCTTCCGCTACGATATGACCAGGGGCTACTCCGCGCAGTACACTGGCATGTACAACACCTATGCGCAGCCGACCTATTCGGTGGGCGAGTACTGGGACGGCAACGTGAGTGCCGTGAAGGCATGGATTGACGGCACCAAGGTGGGTGGAGTGATACAGAGCGCGGCGTTTGACTTCCCCTTCCGCTACACCGTGCGCGACGCGGTCAACAATGCAACATGGACCACCCTGTCGGGTGCGGGCAAGGGCCTGAACATGGATGCCACCTACCGCCGCTATGCGGTGACCTTCGTCGAGAACCACGATACCGAATACCGCAGCGCCAGCGCGCCCCAGGACCCCCTCAACCAGTATGTCGAGGCCGCCAACGCCTACATGCTGGCCATGCCCGGCACGCCGTGCGTCTTCCTCAAGCACTGGCAAGAATACAAGGAGAGCATCAAGCAGATGATTTATGCGCGTCAGTTGGCCGGAGTGACCAACACGAGCACGACTTCGCAGCAGGCTTACAGTTCGTCCTACAACTACTATGCGCAGCGCACCACGGGCACCCGCGGCAACCTGCTCGTGGCGATGGGCGGCACCAACTACACGATACCGACGGGTTACGTGGTCGTGCTCAGCGGCACCAACTACCGCCTGGCCCTGAGTTCCAGTGTCGAGACCGCCTGGGCCAGCGTGCCCAGCGGCAAGCACGACAACCCGTTCAATGTCACGCTGACCGCGGTGAGCGCCACCTCGGGCGCCCAGATTGTCTACACCCTCGACGGCAGTGAGCCCACGGCCTCTAACGGCACAGTGGTGGCCAGCGGCACTTCAGTGCCTGTGCGCCGCAGTTGCACGATGAAGGCGGGTCTGCTGGTCGGCGGCACGGTGCGCGGTGTCATCACGCGCAACTATACGGTCGTGAACGAGGACTATGACGCCTATGAGATCACCGTCTTCCTCAAGGACCCGACCGCAGTGCCTAACAACTGGCCCCAGGTGACTTACTACTGCTGGGACAGCAACAACCAGCAACTGTGCGGCAACTGGCCCGGCCAGGTCGTCACCGACACCCGCGTGGTGCACGGTGAGACGTTCTACTACAAGACGTTCACCATCACGGGCAGCCAATACACCGTGAACTTCGTGTTCAACCAGGGCGGTAGCACCGCAAGCAGCCACCAGACCGTGGATGTGACCGGGGTGAGGACGACCTCCTTCTTTGAGGTGACCACCCAGACCAACAAATATCAGGTGGCCGATGTGACGTCGATTTATCTGCCTTATCTTGACGTGACAACCCAGCCAGGCGACGTGAACAGCGACGGCTTTGTGGACATCAACGACGTGACGGACCTGATCGGCTATGTGTTGGGCATCGCCGGCGATCCTATCGACACCGTGGCGGCCGACGTGTTTGAAGACGGCTTTGTGGACATCAACGACGTGACCGCGCTCATCAACATCGTGCTGGGCATGGCGTAACCCATTATCCGGCTTTGCCGGGCTGACGGCGAGCCCTCGCCAACCGCAATTACCGCTATCGGGAAGGTCCTGGGGCGGTAATTGCCGCTTTATTGAGAGGTCGATACAATAAAAATGCGTTTTCTGAGTTAATTAGTAAAAAGACAATTATAATTTTTTCTGATTAGAAATGAAACTGATGAAATCAATAGTTGCCATCGCCCTGATGGCCACCGCCCTGACGGCATGGTCGCAGGACGATATCAAGAACACCGAATTCAACCCCGTCACCACGGGCGTTACCTCGTTGAGCATCACGCCCGATGCACGTGGCGCCTCGATGGGTGACCTGGGTGCCGCTACCGAGCCCGATGTGAACTCGCAGTTCTGGAACCCGTCGAAGTATGCTTTTGCCTACAGCCGTGCCGGCGTGTCGCTGTCCTACACTCCGTGGCTGCGCAAGATTGTCAACGACATCTATCTGGCTAACCTGTCGGGTTACTACAAGGTGGGTGGCAACGACAACCAGGCGGTGAGTGCCTCGTTGCGCTATTTCTCGCTGGGCGAGGTGATGGCCACCGACGGCGAGGGTGCCCTGCTGTCGACAATCAACCCGTTTGAGATGTCGGTCGACGTGGGCTATAGCCGCAAGTTGAGCGAGAAGTTCTCGATGGGTGTTGCCCTGCGCTACATCTACAGTGACCTGGGTTACAGCGACATGAATACGGGTGACCAGACCTCGAGCGCCTCGGCCTTTTCCGCCGACATCTCGGGTTACTACACGACCTATCCCATCATCGGCCGCAACGAGTGCCAGTGGTCGTTGGGCTTCAATGTGTCCAACATCGGTTCCAAGGTGTCCTATAACAAGGGTAACGACCCCGCCTATCTGCCCGCCAACATAAGGCTCGGTACCTCGTTCACCTTCCCGGTTGCCGAGGCCAGCAACCTGTCGTTTGCACTGGATGCCAACAAGTTGCTGGTGCCCGCCAAGCCCCGTCTGTCCGACTTTGAGGATGCGATGGCCTATGACGACGCGCTGCAGGAGTGGAAGGACAAGTCGTCCATCGCAGGTATCTTCGACAGTTTCAAGGATAACTTCGCCAAGCGCATCACCTATTCGGTAGGTACCGAGTATTCCTATGACCAGAAGTTCTTTCTGCGCGGTGGCTACTACTACGAGAGCAAGTATGCCGGTAACCGCCAGTACTTCGGCCTGGGTGCCGGCTTCGCGCTGACCGTGCTGAAGATTGACGCCAGTTACATGATTGCTACGGCACAGAACAGCCCGCTGGACCAGACGCTGCGTTTCACGCTGTCGTTTGACCTGGACGGCATCAAGGACCTGTTCGGCCGCAATTAATACATTAGAGAATAACGACTGCGAATTACGCGAATCAAACGAAGAGCCCAGCGTGGCCGCTCATGAGTTGAATTGGTGTAATTCGTAGTTTTATAATAACCGGTAAAGAGGATTATGATGCGTGTAGGAATGGGTTTTGACGTTCACCGCCTCGTCGAGGGGCGTGAACTGTGGCTGGGCGGCGTGAACATCCCCTGGGAGAAGGGGCTGCTGGGCCATAGCGACGCCGACGTCGCCATCCATGCCCTGTGCGACGCCCTGCTGGGCGCTGCCGCTCTGCGCGACATCGGTTACCACTTCCCCGACACCGACCCGCGCTACAAGGGCATCGACAGCCGCCTGCTGCTCAAGCACGTTATGGCGCTGCTCGATGAGCGGGGCTACAGCCTGGGCAACTGCGACATCACCATCTGTGCCGAGCAACCCAAGATCAACCCGCACATCCCCGCCATGCAGCAGCAACTGGCCGAATGCATGGCCTGTGACCCCGGTCAGGTCTCCATCAAGGCGACCACGACCGAGAAGTTGGGCTATACCGGCCGTGGCGAGGGCATTGCCGCCTATGCCGTGGCCCTGATTGAAAACAAAACCTGACAACTCCTAACTTCTAACTCCTCACTCCTAACTCATGAACGATTCCCGGCTACAGCGACGCATTCCCTACCTTGACATTCTGCGTGTCATCGCTTGTCTGCTGGTCATCCTCATTCATACCCCCATCCGCCAATACGAGGCCTATTACAACACACCATCCATCGCCAATGCCATTTATACCGTGCTGGTGGCGGTGAACTGCAACCTGTTCTTCATGATTACGGGCGCCCTGTTGCTGCCCGTGACGATGCCGGGCAAGCGCTTCCTCAGGCGGCGCCTGCGCGTGGTGCTGTTCCCGCTGGTGGTGTGGACCACCGTCTATCTGCTTGAACACGCTTTCCTGCTCCATAACTTCACGCCGCGGCTGCTGACGTCTATCCTGTTCCACCCCGTCGAGGGGCTGCTGTGGTACGTCTACGTCCTGCTGGTCATCTATGTGACCTTGCCGCTGGTGAGCAAGTGCATCGACGCCATCGGCAAGCGCGGTGTCGAGGTAGTGCTCGTGCTGTGGGTGCTCTCGTCGTTCATCCCTTATCAGCATGGCATCTTCATGGAGGCCTCGCAGTACAGCCACAACATGTTCGGCGCCTTTGCCAACTACTACGGCTACGTGCTGCTGGGCTACTACCTGCATCAGTACGGCCTGCCAGTGTTCACCCGCCAGCACGGCTGGAAGTGGGTGTTGCTGCTGCTCTTCGGCATCGTGGTGATGCCGCTGTTTGAGTTCCTGGTGCAGGGCCGTTTCGGCATCACCTGGCAACAGCACATCGACACCATCACCAACGACATCAGCGTCAACAACATCGCGATGGCGACCTTGATTTTTGTCGTGGTGCAGCATTTCGCGCCCAAACACTATGATGCCAAGGCCCATCCTGCAGCCGCCACCTGGTGGCCGTTGCTGAGCCGTTGCACCTTCGGCATCTACCTGTCCCAGATGATTATCCTGCGGCAGGTGGTGTGGCCCATGACGAAGTCGTGGCTCGGCACCGCCCCCATCGTCGTGGACTGCCTGGTGAGCGCCCTGCTGGCATTCATCGTGTGCCTCTTGCTGACGATAGTGCTGCGCATGCTGCCGTTCCGCAAATACATCGTCGGCCGTTGAGGAACTGTCCTTTACCGGTTTAGCTCAAATTAGTGGCCCGATAGATATGAATAAAGGTGAATCCTCCTTGAATTGAAAAATGAGAAAACCTGTCGTTGTCATATCGCTGTTTTTGCTACTGTTCCAAATCGGAGTGGTCACGGGGTGCCGTGGCACGCGTGTACCCGACGACGCGCGCCTGGTGGCGGCCGACAGCCTGTTGGCCAGCGCCCCCGACAGTACCCTCGCCCTCGT
>ONRP01000038.1 GCA_900320245.1 uncultured Prevotellaceae bacterium | reverse complement strand
ATCGGCAGCGGTGTGCGCTATGACCTGTCAATGCACCGCACGGGCGACGCTCGCGTCGACAAAGTCAACGCTCAGTACAACGAGGAACTCATCCGTTTCCATGTGTCTGGCCGCCTGAAAGTCGCCCCCGAGCACACCAGCGACGACGTGCTGATGCTGATGCGCAAGCCCACATTTGAACTGTTCAGGCGCTTCAAAGCCCTGTTTGACCGGGTGAACACAAAATACAACCTGCGCCAGCAACTTATCCCCTACTTCATCTCCTCGCATCCCGGCTGCCACGAAGCCGACATGGCAGAACTCGCCGCCATCACCAAGGAACTGGACTTCCGCCTAGAACAGGTGCAGGATTTCACGCCCACGCCGATGACCATCTCGACCGAGACCTATTATACCGGTTTTCACCCCTACACGCTGAAACCCGTGTATTGCGCCAAGACCCCGATGGAGAAACAAGCCCAGCGGCTGTTCTTCTTCTGGTATGACCGCAAGAACCGCGCTGCTATCACGGCAGCCCTGAAACGTATCCACCGCAGCGACCTGCTGCGCAAACTCTATCCTCAACGATGAAAACCCTACGCCTGTTACTCTCAGCCCTGTTGCTCTCATCAACCATCGCCGTCCATGCCGATGATGACGCGCTGCGCCACACGACCGACGTGCTGTGCCTCGTCCCCGACGCCACCGCTGTGGGCGTCGCGCTGGCAAAACATGACTACGAAGGCCTCAAGCAACTGGGACTGAGCACGGCGACCTGTCTCGTAGTGAACTACGGATTGGAGTTGTGCATCAAAAAAGACCGCCCCGACGGCACGGGCCATCATGCGTTCCCCAGCACCCACACAGCCGTCGCCTTCAACGGCTCGACGTTCCTGATGAAACGCTACGGCTGGAAATGGGGAGTCCCCGCCTATGTGGTGTCGAGTTTCGTGGCCTGGGGACGCGTACACACCGACCGCCATGACTGGTGGGATGTGCTGGGCGGCGCCGCCATCGGCGCAGGCAGTGCCTACATCTTCACCCGCCCGTTTGTCAAGGACGTGGACGTAACAATAAGCCCGACCACCTTTGGTGACCGGGCCTATGGGTTGACTGCGACGATTCAGTTCTGAATCACTTCACAAGCACTTTCCTGGTTGAGCCATCGCTCATCTTCACGATGTTGATGCCCCGCTGCGGGTTGTCGTACTGACGGCCCATGATATCGTAGTAGCCGACAGGCACTGCATCGGGATCGGTCTCGATTTCCTCGACCGCATCACTGATACTGAACTTGAACACATCGGCATTGTTCACGGCCATATCGGTGAAGCCATTGACGTAGTTGCTCAACGGGCGGCTGATAAAGGCCACTACATTCAGTTTGGTCCAGTCCCAACCGTTGGGCACATTGAACCTGTACACGTTCTTGTACTGGGTCTCGGTCTCCTTGTTCAGCGGTTCGCCCATAACAGAGCCCAACGCCATACGGAACACGCCATTGTGCACATAATCGGGAATCCAAACACCAGCATTCAACTGCCTTGCGACCAGACCGTCCTCGGTCAAGTAGACCGTGAGTTTAGCATCCTCGCCAACCATCAGGTCAAAATCGGGAGAAATCTTGCCATGCACTTTCACTGTTGCCATGCGCGTTGTCTCGTTGAACGAGCAATCGGCCTTAATCTCGGCAAAGGTGGGATTGGCTTCGCTGATGTAATCAAAGAACTCACCCAGATAATCGGCTACCAACTGGTGATACTCCTCATAGTAACCGAGGCCGTTGACGATATTCACGTCATCGTTCCATCCCGTTGAACGGTCGAATGCGCCCGAAGGATAAGAGATTGAACCGCCCGTCATGTAGACCATGATAGAGTCGGCCTGGTTGGAGCGGAAGGGATCAACACCCGAGCCCAGATTGCCGTGGATACCTACCCAGATGATGTCGTCGCGCTGCGATGTGAGGATGCTGAGCATCGAGTTACCCAGCGGGCAATAGGTACAATAGGTCGACGTGAGTTGCTCGACCAGATGTTTCTGACGGGGGTAACTGTCACGATAGGAGAAGAATTCAACCTCCTGAGTGATCGGTTCCTCAAGTGCAATGCCATCGACAGCACTCAAGGTCACCGAGAGCACATGGCTGCCCGATGCCAAGCCGTCGGTGGGAATATTGGCCAACACGGTGCAGTAGCCATTCTCGAAGGGCTCCTCGTTGGTGACATTGGCTACGGGCTGGCCGTCAACCATGACATCCAGTTCCAGGCCACCAGCCTCAATCTGCTTGATACCCCTGTTGTGAATATCGATGGCAAAGGGCAGCATTTCGCCCTGCTGAATGGCAGAAACAGTCCTCAGGTTGCTTGCAGTAATACGGTAATCGGGATAACTGTCCTTCTCGACCACGCACTGGATGCTCAAGTTGCCGTAATCGGCCGTGTTGACTTCTTTCCAGCGGACGGTGGTACCGATCTTGGTATAGGTGTAGGTGTTATAGGCCTTACCTAGTTTGACAAACGACAACGGGTCAATACCGGCAGCCTGCTGGTAATAGAAACCTACCAAAAGTTTCTCGCCCTCGCCAAGGTTGATCTCATAGGGCTCGGGCAGTTCCAACACATTCCATCCGGCAGCATTCATCGAGCATTCAAAGTCGGTGCGCTCACCGTACTTGTCGTCGGCCGTGACAGGAATCAAAAACATCCTGGAAATCTCGGTAGCCTCGGACAGGCCGACCCTGATGGCCGTGATCTTTCCGCCCTGATAGATTTCCAACTCGTCGGGTTCAAGCATGATAGCAAGAGAGCGGGTACCGGATTGGCCCACGGTGACACCCTCGCTGTTGATGCTGTCATTCTCATAATGACCCATAATCTTCTGTATCGGCTGCGCCCCGACAGTTGTCGGCAGCAACAATACAGCAGTCAAAAGAAGTAATAATTTTTTCATATGATAACTATGGTTAAATAACAGTCATTATACAATCATGTCGATGAGCGCATTGACATCGGCGATATTCACCTCGCCATCGCCATTGACATCGCCCGACGGGGTGGTCACATCGGATTGAATCATGCCAATTACCGCATTGACATCGGCAATGTTCACCTCACCGTCACCATTGACGTCACCGGGTAATGGACCGGGGCCGGGGTCACCGCCCTTGACGAAGTTCAGAGTGATAGAGGGTCCCCATGCCTTGTGGTTATAGGTGGGAGGAAAACCGCCTCCCTTAGTATACAGTTCCAGCGTCAGCGTGACCACACACTCACCGTCATCATCAGGGAACCATTCACTCTGGATGTCCTGCATGTTCCCCATCAGTTGGCCGATAGCGGTTTCGAAACCACCTTCCTCGTCCTGCATGTTGCAAGTTGTGGGGAAGCAGATCTGGTAGTAGCCATTGTCGAGGCGTTCAATCTCATAATACATCTTGATGTAGTCGGTTGAGCCCACCATGTTCCTGACACTAATGCCGGAAAAGATCACCTCCTGTCCTTCACTATTGGTTTCGACCTGATTGCGCACGATAACGGATTCGTTCTCGATAACGTTGCCATCGGCATCGGTAAAGACAAAACTCTCATCGTAATCCTGTGCCAGCAGAGGAAATGACGCAGCGGCAAGGCAGAACAAAACTAACGTAAAAATCTTTCTCATATTTCAGTCATGAATTTAGGGTTTATTGATCAATTTCTTTTTAGCCACCTGTTGCACACCGTCCTCGTCAAAGAAGAAAGTGACAAGGGCACAATGTTCGGGTACCCATGCGGGATCCAAGGCGAAGTCATATTTCTTGAGGGCCACCTCGCCGTGAGCAACGCTCAAGTCATCACCCCAAGGGTCATTCACGCTGGCGCGGAAGACGTGCATGTGGTTATAATGTTCCTGAATAGAGCCGTCGGGCATATACTGGTAACTGTCGATGCTGTCCTCAACGAGCCACACCTGCAACTTGCCGCTGACCCGTTCGTCGGCCATACCGATAGTCTGTACCTCGACACTGGCCCGGCGTGTCTCATCATCAAAATCCACAGCCGTCAAGAATGAAACGGGGGCCTCGTAACCGACCTCGTAATTCACGCCAGCGGCCCAATCGGTGTAACTGAAAGGAGATGAATTGAACAGACGGTCCACCAAGCCCACCGGTTGTGCCGACAGTCCCCACTTGCTGAAGTAGTTGTCACCCACCTCGGTATACAGTGGAGAAGGAACACCATTCTTCTTGGAGAAAGGTCCCGAATGAATGGCTACCGCAATCACCACCGAGTCACCATACTGCTCGACCAGGCGCTCAATTTCCTCGGTAGCACGAGGGCAGTTCACGCAGTATTGTCCGGTATAGTCCTCGATGAGCACGGCACGGCATACCTCGGACGGTTCGACAAAGACCAAACGCTCTTCCAGCGGTACCTTGTCACAAGCCGAAAGAAGCACAGCAGTTATGGTCAATATGGTATAGAAAAACTTTTTCATCGGAAGTCTTTAGAAACTGTAATAATAGGATAAAGTGAAACCTCTTGTGGCAGGTACCCATCGGCAGACGCCGCCAGAGCAGTTGAATCCGGCTTTGGTGCGGCCATAACCGGCCTGGATGCGATGAGCCTTGAGACTGTAAGTCACCAGGGCCTGATAATAATGCACATCGGTCTCGCCGCAATTCCACATGTCGCTCACCGTGAACATCCAATGCGGAGCCCACGAGAGTTCAGCCAGGCCGAAAGCCCAGTCGCCGTCGTCGCCTTTACAGAACTGGTACTGCAACTCACAGCGCAGTGCCAGTTTGGGCGAGAATTTGTACTTGCCGTCGGCAATCAGGATGTTGCTCTTGATCATGCCGCCATGACCCTCGATGACGGTCATGTTGTAGCGCTCGTTCATGTACATCAGAATCAGCGAGAAATCCTTGGTAAATCGTTTCTCGAATTGAAGGTCGATGTCCTGGTAATAGGTCTCGTCACCCATCTTGAAGAAACTTGACTTGTAGCCGTCGCTACCCAGAAGTCGTCCCTCGGCAACGGGGTTCTTGATACCGTCATCCTTCAGTCCGCGCACATGAGAGATATTGAGTTTCAGTTTGGTGCCATACTTGCCACCCAGTTTGGTGCCCTTCTTGAAAGAGTAGCCAAACTCGCCCTGGAAAGCCCACTCGCCGTTGGAGTTGGTGGCATAGGGATACTGTGCCGCCAAGGCATAAGTCTGGTCATGGGTAAACGCGGGTAGATGATTGATAAAACTCGAAGTACCGCTCATGCTGCGGCGGCTGCGGAAGGACATACCCTCGCTGCGCTTTGCCTGCAGCAGGATGCTCATGCCCTTTTGGGAATAAGACGCACTGAGCATAGCCACCTTGCCGGTGCCATAATGATATCCATTGTCGAACGAGGGATCCTGCGTTTTCTGGGCATACTCTGCCAACACGCTGAACCCCTTATGAGTCAGGTTGAGACGTGCGTCCCACGCATTGACATATTCCGGGAGTTTCAATTTGTGGGTAGCATCGACAAAAATCTCATCATCGCCAGTTTTCTCATGCTTGTTGACCCACGAACCGCCCAGCGTGATGTGGGTATCATGAGCCTGTAACGACTTAATGAAGTTTTCCAAGCCGATTTCCAAATCCACACCGCTCACCAAGGCAGAATTATGGTGCCAGTAGCGGCGCTGCTTTCCACTCAAAGCCTTGAAGGTCACACCCTCGACAGGCTTAACCACAAGGCGACCGCCCCTCAGGGAGTTGTCAATGCCAAGAGAGCGCTCCTCATAGGTGCGCAACACGAACCCCGACCCAAACTGCTCATAGAAGTCACCAGCCGTGAGTTCGACATTCTTGTAATGTCCCTTCACATAGAAATAAGGCAAACCCCATCCCTTGAAGTCAGGTTCATAACCAGGCAGCGGATGCTGCAGAAACTCGAACCGGGTTCCGGCCTCGACATATTTGCTGCCCAGTTTCAGGTCAACATAGGTGTTGGTCAGTACCTTGTCGTCGGAATGCTCGGTACCGATCTTATCATCGTCTTGCGGGAACAGGATATCGCTCTGGACGCTTCCCGATACGGTGACTTGAGACACCGCATTTAAAGCCATTGTCAACAACAGCGAGGCCGTCAGCAACAACCTTCTGGTAAGATTTGTCATACCCCGCCAGTATTATTCAGCCAACAGTCTGCGCACCTCGTTGATGAGTTCCTCCTCGGCACCGTCGGTGTAACTGCTATGTTTTGACACGACCTTGCCATTACCGTCGACAACGACGACAAAGGGAATCATCTGGCCGCCCATAGCCTTCAGCAGGTCGCTGTTGGGATCAAGCAGCACTTCATATTCCCATTCGTTCTGGTCAACAAGGGGTTTCACTTTGTGGATGTTCTGGGCCTGGTCGATGCTCACAGCGTAAATCTTGACACCCGTCTCTTCCCGCCACTCGTCATAGACTTCGGCAATCGCCGAGAGTTCCCTGTTGCAGGGTTTGCACCAAGTAGCAAAGAAATCGATGATGAACGGCTTGCCGACGTTACTGAGAGTCTCGCTCTGAACCGTGGTTCCGTCAATAGTCTTGAGCGTGACAGCGGGAATTTGAGCCTGGGCGATGCCGCAACCAGCCATCAGACAAACAATCAAAGTAAGGAAAAACTTCTTCATATACCTAATAATTTTGGGTTTTCAATTACGCCGCAAAGATAAGTAATAATGTACAAATCACCCACAAAAATAGTTAAAAAAGATTATATCCATGTCATAATCATAGTTTTTAGTCCAATGATACAAAAATCGAGCCAGCCTCATTCACCCCCAAAAAGGGTGACAAGGCTGGCTCTTCAGCGTTTAATTACCGCACTGAGGCGGAGCACGGTGATCAATAGAGCACCTTGGTGGTGGTCACATTACCGTTGGCATCGGTGGTGCGGACAATGTTGATTCCCTTCTCCAACTGGTTGACACGGCGACCGTCGATGGTGTAGATTTCGGTCGAAACTATGCCTTCGCCCGTCGGAACCTCATTGATAGCGGTGTGGTCGCCCTTGATGTCAACACACATCACATACATGCCGCCCGAGCCGGGAATGACATCCCAGTTGTCATCATATTGTTCCTCCTGGGTGTAGAAGATGTAAGCATAGTTCTCGTCATAGGTAATCGAGAAGCCACTTGACTTGAAGTCATCCTCACAGATCTGCTTAGCCCATACGGTATTGCCCAATTCATCAAGTTTCTCCACCATGAAGGTGGCACCGTTCCAACTCGTGCTGATGCCATAGAGGACAACCCATCCATCGCTTACCGGAATCACCTTGACAGGAGTGAAACCCCAGTCAAAGGAGATATCAAGGTAAAGACCGTACATGGCCTCATCGGTCCAGAAATAGTTGTTGTTGTTATCCACAACATTCACGTTCATATATTTCTCGCTGGCGGAATAAGCATATTCCCAAGCGACAAATGCCCTATCCTGCTTAACGCCCATCTGTGCCGTACCGGCATCGCCATCGAAGTGGCCGGTAAGGCTCACACCTTCAGGAGCAGTTGCACCATTGGGATTGAGGCTGTTAACCACCTGGAAACCGTAGAAATCGGTCAGCACCCTGTAAGAGATAAACAATACATCATCGTCGGCGAGAGCGGTGAGCGGCGTGGGCATAAACATTCCGCTCGACAGAGGCCTATCCTCGACGGTCACAGGGTCGTCCCACTGATTGTTCAGTTCATGAGTGAGCAACTGCGCATCGAGTCCAAGTTCCTGATTATTGTAGAGCAGATAGATGTTCCCGTTGGGTGCAGGATTCATGGTTACTATCTTGGAATCCAGCGACATGGGAGCCTCGGCCCTCATCATGCCGTCATTGTCCATAACCACAATCAGCCACTCGCTATTGTTCACGAGTACCGAGTCGGGCATCTGCTGGTTGGGGAACCAGGGAGAAGGCGACCAGTTATCCTCGTTGGCCTCTTCCATGTAATACTCGCTGTGATTGGCAGCAACAAAAATATTGTTGCCACTGACGCAAATGGCCGGAGCGACATCCTCTACCGATAAGGCATTTTCATGAATCTTGCCAGAGGGGAACAGGATACCGTCAGCATCCCACACAGGCTCACCCTGCTGGCTGTAGCGATACAGGTATGTCTCGGCATTCTCCTCGTTGGGGTCATTCCGGATGTCGGTATAGGCCAGGAGGATGTCACCATTGGATGCCAGTGCCAGACCATAGTCGGTTGTCCAGGTGCGCGTCCGCTTATCACAGACGATGATGCCCTCGTCACCAAACTGCGCATTGCCATTGGCATCAAACAACTGAAGGTGCAACTGATAGGAGAAAACATTGCTGACGCGTTCACCGCGCAACCAGGTCAAAATGATTTTTCCGTCGTCGGTACGCAGCGTCTTCATCTGCACTTGGCCATTAGCGCCTTCCTTGTCGAGTTTAGTCGCGTCGATGTCGCTGGGTTGCCAATTGGCCATCATCGTACTCATGGCAAAAACTGCCATCACCATAAAAGTAAAAAATTTTTTCATAAGTCTAAATGATTTAAAATAAACTATATATCTCACATATTATACTTGAAAATCCGCACTTCATTCCACAATTACCGCCTACCAACAGGAGGCGGGGACAGGTGGTAAAAAATGACGTGCAAATGTAAGTAAATTTTCCAAAACACGGAAAAAGTACAACAATAAAAGCGCTAATTGTGATAATTTTATCAGATTTGGCTAATCCCTCAATCAGCGTGACGCACGGTAATAGAGGACGGCGGCGATGATGGTGTAGACGAAATTAGGAATCCACATCGCCACGCGCGGACTGGTGTAGCCCGAGACGGCAAAGGTCGATGTCACCGTCATAAAGAGGATGTAGGAGAAACTGAGCAACAGACCCAGACCGATGTTGAGGCCGATGCCACCTCGCACCTTGCGCGACGACAGCGACAAGCCGATGATGGTGAGGATGAATGCGGCAGCCGTCATGGCGATGCGGCGTTCATACTCAATCTCGAAGTTCTTGATGTTGGCGACACCTCGAGCCTTCTGCTTGGCAATGTACTCTTTGAGTTCGGGCGATGTCATGGTCTGCTCGTCGTTCTTGGAAATAAGGAAGTCGCGTGGGTCGATGTTGAGTAGCGTGTCCATCACCGTGCCCTTGGTCATGGTCTCTTTCAGGCCCTTGAAATCACGGATGGTGTAGTTGCGTATCGTCCACAGACCAACGGAGTCATACTTGATGGACTCGGCCGTGAGGCGCGACTTGAGGGTATTGCCGTCAAACTCCTCGAGCGAGAAACGGTATCCGCTTCGCGTGGTATTGTCATATCGCGACATGTAGGCCATCACACCGGGCCTGACCTGCAACTGGATGTTGTCGCCGTAGATAACCTCCTTGTTCTTGACCCACTTGTTGGTGTAGGCGATGCGCTCGACGTTGGCAGGCGGAATGATGTAGGCCGCCAGCAGGTAACTGCCCAACGCGATGACCGCTGCCGAGAACAGGTAAGGCACCGTCAAGCGGTAAAAACTGATACCGTTGGACAGCATGGCGATAATCTCGCTGCGGTCGGCAAGACGCGAAGTGAAGAAAATCACCGCAATAAACGTGAACAGCGGACTGAACTGGCTGAGTACAAAGGGCAGGAAGTTCATGAAATACTGGAACACGGTAGCCTTCCACGGTGCGGTGAGCACAGCGTCCAGTTTCTCATTGATATCGAACATCACCACGATGGCGAACAGCAACAGGATGGCAAAGAAGAAGGTGCCCAGGAAGTGCTTGATGATATAGCGGTCGAAGCGCTTGACGTAGTACCACGGGTAGCGCTTGCGGGTGTCCTGGACCTGCTTGGGGTCCTGGACTTCCTGGACAGACTGGACAGGCTGGAGGTCCTGGACAGGCTGGAGGTCCTGGACAGGCTGGAGGTCCTGGACTTCCTGGACGGGTTGCTGCTCTATGTCGCGAAGTTCTTCTTCCATCACTATCGGTTACAGGCGTTGCTGCACGTCGTGGAGCATCTGTTTTTTCCAGGCGGGGAAATCGCCGGCGATGATATGCTTGCGCGCCTCGCCCACGAGCCACAGGTAGAAAGCCAGATTGTGGATGCTGGCAATCTGCATGGCAAGAATTTCCTGGGCGATAAACAGGTGGCGCACATAGGCCTTGCTGTAAAGATGGTCAACAATCGAGGGGCCATCTTCCTGCAAGGGGGTGAAATCGTCGGCCCACTTCTTGTTGCGCATGTTCATGATGCCGTGGCGGGTGAAGAGCATACCGTTGCGGCCGTTGCGGGTGGGCATCACGCAGTCCATCATATCCACGCCGCGGTCGATAGCCTCGAGAATGTTGGCAGGCGTGCCGACGCCCATCAGGTAACGCGGACGGTCCTGAGGCAGGATGTCGTTGACAATCTCAATCATCTCATACATGACCTCGGTGGGCTCGCCCACAGCGAGACCGCCAATGGCGTTGCCATCGGCACCCAGGTCAGCGACAAACTTGGAGGATTCCTGTCGCAGGTCCTTGTAGACGCAACCCTGGACAATGGGGAAATAGGCCTGGCTGTGGCCGTAACGGGGCTGGGTGTTCTTGAAATGCTTCCAGCCGCGGGCGAGCCAGTTATGGGTCAGTGTCAAGGACTTGCGCGCATAGTTATAGTCGCTGGTGCCGGGCGGGCACTCGTCCAGCGCCATCATGATGTCGCTACCGATGGTGCGTTCGATGTCCACCACCTTCTCGGGGGTGAACAGGTGCTTGCTGCCGTCGATATGGCTACGGAAGGTCACGCCCTCGTCGGTCAACTTGCGGTTATCGGCCAGAGAGAAAACCTGGAAGCCGCCGCTATCGGTCAATATGGGGCGGTCCCAGCCGTTGAACTTGTGCAGGCCGCCAGCACGCTCGATGATATCCATGCCGGGGCGCAGGTACAGGTGGTAGGTATTACCCAAGATGATCTGAGCCTTGATGTCCTCGCGCAGTTCGGTCATGTGGACGGCCTTAACGGCGCCCACGGTGCCTACGGGCATGAAGATGGGCGTCTCGATCTGTCCGTGGTCGGTGGTGATGAGTCCGGCTCGGGCATTGGTGCCGCTGGGAGTGGCTATGAGTTGATAATCCATTGAGTTGTTATCTGTGCTAAAAAACGTGCAAAGTTAGTGATTTTTTCGTTTTCAGTCATCTGTTTTGCCGGTTGAGCACAATTATAAACACGAATTTCGCTAATTTTAACGATTTCACAAACCATGCTCGTGGAATCGGCTAAAATCAGCGAAACCCGTGTTAAATGAGTTGTGGAGCGGAATTAATTGTATTTCTCCATCTCACGGCGAGCCTTTTCGAGGTTCTGCTCAGCCTTTTCGAGGTTGCGGTAGGCCTTCTCATAATCCTGCTGGGCTTTGAGGTTCTGCTTGGCAACCTTCTGGTCATATTTCTTTTGCTCGGTTTCCTGCTTAACGGGATCGTCCATCTTCTGGATTTTCTTTTGAACCTTTTCAGCCTCCTTGGCCTGCTCAATAGGCAAAGCGCTCAATTTATCCTGGGCCTCTTTGTACTTACGTTGAGCATCCTGCAGGCGCTGCTGAGCCGAGTTATACTTGGCCCTTGCCTTCTCGCGCTTCTCGGCCTCTTTTTGTTTCTTTTTGGCCTCTTGCTCAGCCTTTTTAGCCTCTTTTTCTTTCTTCTCGGCAGCCTTCTTGGCTTCCTTTGCCTTCTTCTCTTGCTCCTTGTAAGCGTCCTTTTGCTTCTTGGCTGCCTCGGCCTGCTTCTTGGCTGCCTCGGCATCACGCTTAGCCTGGTCCTTCTGGAGTTGGATCTGCTCTACATTCTGCGGCGTGTCATTGTTCTGCGCCAGTGCAGCAGGGGCTGCTACGAAGCAAAACAGCGCTGCCAACAATAATAATTTCTTCATAGTAGTAATGAATTTAAAATTAAACTCTGTTTCTTGTCATAGATATCGCAAAGATACAACTAAGACCCGAAATGACAAAAAAAGTTTAATATTTTACTACAAACCAACTGACTCTGGCCGACCGGTATTCAAAAAGAAAACAAGTAATACAAAAAGAACAATTTCATGATTCACTGCCAGTTATTACTGTTTCTAATAATAGCGCACTATAACTATCAGGGTTTGTTTATTGACTCTTGCGGACGGCGCAGGTAGTTGAACTCATCGACTCGGGTGACGCCTATCGAGGCGAGGTAGTCACGGGTATGGTGGACGTCCTCATCGGTGTTGAAATCGGGGATGTGCGGCACACGCACGACCACCCGCTCAGCCATGCCGTCGTGCGACAACAGCCATTGCAGGTTATCGAACACACGCTGGTTGTCCTGGCCCGTGTATCGCCTGTAGATCTCGGGGTTGACATCCTTGATATCGATGATGTATTCATGAATGTGGGGCAAGAGGCGCTCGAGGTGCTGACGGTCAACGTTGAGGGCAGTCTCTATCGTGAAGTGCCACTCGGGTGGCGCGATGCGGCAAAACGCCTCGATGAACTCGCTGCGGATGGCCGGTTCCCCGCCGCCAAAGGTGACACCCCCACCCGTGGCGAGGAAATAGAGGTTGTCGACCTTCACCTCGTCGAGCAGGTCATCGGGCGTTACTGTGCGCCACACGCCCTCGGGCCGCAGGCATTGGGCATTCAGGCAATACCGGCAGTGCAGTGTGCAACCATGGAAGGCGACGAGCGACGTCACCCCCTGGCCGTCAATCGACAGGCGATGACGAGCCACCGCTATGATGGGTGCCCTAAGTTCCATAGAATTCATTCTTCATCGATTTCATTGATTTCTTCGGTCAACACGAAGGAAACGGGCAGGGTGTACCACATGCTGACAACATTGCCATTTAAATAACCCGGATAGAATCGGGGCAATGTCTTGACGACGCGGACAGCCTCGGCATCAAGATCCTCACGCACTGAACGGACCACTTTCACTTCACCGATTTCACCTGATTTTTCAATTATGAATTGTACAACGACGCTGCCTTGAACCTTATCCTTAACGGCCTCGGGCGGGTACTGGATATTCTCGCTCAAGTACTTCATCAAAGCGGCATCACCACCCCGGAAGTGTGGCATCTGTTCAACAACACCAACGGTTTCGAACCTCTTAGTCGTGTCATTGGCATGAATGGTATGATTATGTGAAGTAACCTGTTGCGAGGCACAGTTTGCCGCCGTTGCCGTGAGGCTCGACACCGCCAGACTCACGCCGGCCACAAGGGCGGCCTTGCCCAACAAACGCCTGCGAGCGATTTCGTTTTCCAGGTAGCGCATCTCACTCTCACACGCGGGGCAAGTGCCCGCGCAATCACCCTTGTGGTGACACTCGCAAGGTGAGTATTCTATACCATTGGCACGCGCAATGTCAAGACGAATCGCCTTGAGCGTGTTGCAGATAAATTTACCGTGCTTCATAACAATCAATTTTTCGGACTATTTCTCGATTGCAAAGTTACAACCAATTTTTGAAAAAATGCCAAAAACCGCTAACATTCGACGGTCATTTCGAAAAGCAATACGCGCTCATTTTCAACCAGTTAAAAAACAAAAATAGTCATTTTGCGGTAATTTGTTGATTCGAGGCGCAAATTACTTGCAAAAAAAGGCGTATTTTTGCAGTCGTAATCCCAAAAACGGCCTCACGCCAAGCCGAAAAAGCGCTGAGTTTTTTCATGGACCACGACTCAAAAGACCGACATATGAGACCCACTCGACAACTATTTCTCATCCTGGCAGCAGCCACCCTCCTGACGGTTTTGGGGGGATGTGGCAACTCGACTGGCAACGACCAACTTGCCACTGTCGACACACTGCTTGCCCACAGCAAGGCAGAAGAAGCATTGCAGATGCTCCAGGCCATCAATACCTCGTCTTTAAATCATCACGACAAGGCCTATCACGCGCTGTTGACCACCCAAGCCGCCCAAGCCTGCCGCCTGCCGGCAAAAAACGATAGCGCGATCAACGGTGCTGTGAAATACTTTGAGTCGCATAACGACAAGGAGAAACATGCCCGTGCCCTACTCTATCAAGGTCAAGTGTATGCCGACCTGGGCAAATTGGAAGAAGCCTTCGCCAGCCTGCGTCTTGCCGAAGATGTAGCCGACAGCAACGACCTGAAGAACCGTGCAATGGCCAAGATGATGATGGGCGAACTATACCAGAGTCAGGTCATCGGTGCCAAGACCCTGGGTGCAAGCAAATACCGTGAGGCTCTCGCCCTGTTCAATCTGCTGGAGGACAAGCATCACCAGATCATCTGCATGAGCGAACTTGGCGGCCTGTACCGCATCAATACAGAGAAGCAGGACAGTGCCTTGTATTACATCAATGAAGCCATCGACCTGGCCAAAATGGAGAATGAGCCCCAATATGTCGTGGCCAACCTGTTCTCTCGCGCCGAGTACAATGCCTCACGCGGTGATTACCAGAACGCCAAAAACGATGCCGTCAAAGCCATCGAGTGGAACGGTGGCGCCAAGATACACCCCAGAGTACACTATACCGCCGCATCGGCCTACCTACACCTGGGACGTACCGACTCGGCCATGTACTACCTGAATCACTCGCCAGCCAAGATATCGGCCGCCGACAGTATCATGTATTACCAGTTGATGGCCGACATCGCCCTCCACGACAGAAGGATGGACGAGGCGATGACCTACCAGAACATCACGCACGTCCTTGCCGACTCGGTGGCCATGAGCGGCATGAATGACCGGCTGCTGGAGGTCGAAAAGAAATATGATACCCAACAGGCTGCGCTGCAGAACGCCCTGCTGAATTTACGCCTCAGAGGAACGCTGCTGGTATTGACCATGTTGGCACTGGTTGCGGGAGGACTGGCATTCCTGGTTTGGCGCTATCGCAACCGCCTGAAAATCCAGCAGACGGAGTATGAGTTGCAGAAAGCCGACCTTGACCAATCCATCACCAGCCTGCAGCAGATGCAAAGGCTGCTCGACGAGCGGGAATCCACTAAAAACCAGTCACAGGAATTAAAAGCCATCGTCGACAACCAGATACAAGTGGTCCACCAGTTGCTGCAATGGTCCTATGAGTGCAACGAGACGACATTTGCCAAGCGTTTCAACTCGCTGATGACCATGCACGGCCCCGACGAGGTGGGCGCCTCGTACTGGGACAACCTGCAATCACTGGCCAACGAGTTGTATGACAATGTGTTGGTCAAGGCACAGGAGGCCGCCGACGGCACCCTGCGCGATGACGAAATCAACCTGATTGCGTTGCAGTGCCACGGCTTCTCGAGGACGGTCATCATGATCTGCATGCGCTACAGGAACCTGAGAACTGTCTCGAACAAGAGAATCCAGATTGCCCATAAACTACACGTCAACACGCTGGACGAGTTCCTGCAGCCTTTCCTGAAGAAAGAGGCCGAAACCGCTGAATGAAGAACGAGGCGACCATAAGGTTTGTGCGTGAGCACCGCGAAGACGACGTGCGGGCATTGGCACTGCATGCGCGGCGCGATGGCGAGGTGGACCTGCCGTGGGCGCTGGACCAGATACAAGGTTGGCAGACGGCACGCAGGAAACTGCCATCGTGGGCGGCCACCGACGGCATCATCTATCCGCCCCACCTGTCGATGGAGCAGTGCTCGAGCGAACAGACGGCTATATATAAATGTGGCATCGTGAAGAGGCTGCCTGAAGGTTGCCACGAGACACTGATTGACCTGACCGGCGGTTTCGGGGTTGATTTTGCGTTTATGGCACAAGGCTTCGATCAGGCTTATTATGTGGAACGGCAGTCAGTGCTTTGTCAGACGGCAAGCCACAACTTTGAACTGCTGGGCCTGCAACACGCGACCGTGATCAACGGTGAGGCCGAGGATGTCTTAGAATTGCCCTGCCGTTATCTCCGCTTCATTCATCCGGCCTCTACCCTGATATACCTTGATCCGGCCCGTCGCGACAGCAACAGCGCCCGAACCTATGCCATCGAGGACTGCACGCCCAATGTGCTGGAATTGAAAGACCGACTCATGGAAACGGCCCATCGCGTGCTCATCAAACTGTCGCCCATGCTCGACTGGCACAAGGCGGTTAGCGACCTGGGCGACCTCGTGGCCGAGGTGCATATCGTGAGCGTGAGCAACGAGTGCAAGGAGTTATTGATCCTGCTTGACATCAACCATCAAGGCGAGCCTGTCATCCACTGCGTGAACGACGGGCAATCGCTCATTTACTCGCCAACAGAAGATACCTTGCCCGTGATTGCCGAGGAGGCCGATAGCGGCTACCTGTATGAGCCCAATGCCTCGGTGATGAAGGCGGGCTGCTTTGGCATCCTCACACAGAAGTATCCTGTCAAGGCCCTGTCTGCCGACAGCCACCTGTTCGTGTCGAGCGACTCCGTTGACGGCTTTCCGGGCAGACGCTTTGCCATCGCCGACGTTACAACCATGAACAAAAAGGAACTGGCAAGGGCCCTGAAGGGGATCACCCGCGCCAATGTCGCCACCCGCAACTTCCCGATGACAGCCCAGCAACTGCGGCAACGCCTGCGGCTGCAGGACGGGGGCGAGTGGTACATCTTCGGGACTACGAGGGCCGACGGGCAACGGGTGGTTTACATCTGCAGGAAAGAGTGACTGAAGGGCCGCAAGGTGACCGGGGTGGCTAACGAGGCCGTGGCTAACGAGGCCGCAACTGAGTTGCGGCACGGAGGAACCTAGCACGGGGAACCGGGCATGGGGGACCGGGCACGGAGGACCGGGGCGATGCTTTATCACAACAAACAAGAAAGCCTCCAGCACGAATGCTGAAGGCTTTGCTTGGTAGAGAAACAGGGACTCGAACCCTGGTTTCCGCCGTGAGAGGGCGGCGTCCTAGACCACTAGACGATATCTCCGTCGATAAATAAAGCCCTCGCTCATGGTTGGGTGAAGGCTTTGCTGGTAGAGAAACAGGGACTCGAACCCTGGTTTCCGCCGTGAGAGGGCGGCGTCCTAGACCACTAGACGATATCTCCCTGGAAAAGCGTTGCAAAATTACTGCCATTTTTGATACTGGCAAATTTTTTCGGCACTTTTTTTCAAAAAAAGATTCAAAACCCCATTTTTTGGCGGTTTTCGGCATTTTTTAGAGCAAAAAGGGCATATTGTTGGGATAAAAGATGTACCTTAGCGCATTATTACCTACATTATCATTTGTATAAACTTAATCACTATGGCAAACAAGAGACAAATCAAGAAGGCTATCAAAAATGCCTGCGGCGACATCGCAGGTGAGTGCATCTTTGCTGAATCAGCATTCGGCGAGAACAAGATCGAGGAATGGGACAGCATCATCATCGATACCGCCCTGCTGCAGGAAGAGGCCATCAACCGCGTCAGCAACCATTTCGGCAAGAAGGTGAAAGACTTTGCCAACCGCAAGGAGTACAACAAGGCCCGTCGCGCCTTCTTCAAGGAGCGCGAGAAGGAACTGAGCGAGTACTTCCGTGCCGAGGTGGAGAACATCGCCAAGCGCATGAACGAACTCATGCCTTCGAACAAGTAATCTCTGTTGCATGAACCTCTCTGGTTGGATATTGAAGAAAGCCGGGTGGACCTTCCAGGTTAACCTGACGATGCCCGACAAGTGCATCATCATCATCGCGCCCCACACCAGCAACTGGGACTTTATCCTGGGCGAACTGGGTATCCACTCGGTGGGTATGAAGGCAGGGTTCCTGATGAAAGACACCTGGTTCTTCTTCCCGCTGGGTTACCTGTTGCGCAGTCTGGGAGGCATACCCGTCAACCGCCGCCAGCACGGCAACCTCACGCAGTCCATCGTAGAGGCCTTCAACACAACTCCCAAACTCGCTATCGGCGTGACGCCAGAGGGCACCCGCAGTGCTAATCCCCATTGGCACAAGGGTGCCATCTATATGGCGCGCGACGCTCAGGTGCCGCTGGTGCTGGCCTACTTTGACTACAGCAACAAGGTGGTGTGCATCGACAAGGAGTTTGAACTCAGCGACGACGCCGATGCCGACCTGCTCCGCATCAAGCAGTACTATCAGCCCTTCAAGGGCCGCTACCCTGAGAAATTTGACACGGGACTGGAATAGTAACAGACTGCCGTGACTGCCACGGCATCCATCAACACCAAAACAACGGAGATGCAAGGATATTGCGTCTCTACAAATCAGTTATTAGAAGATGATTTCACGCAACCTGCGCGTCACGCTCATCGAGGACGACATCGTCTGGGGTGACCGCGAAGCCAACATCAAGCAACTGGAGCGCAACCTGCGCAATATGCCCGACGACACCGACCTGGTGATTCTGCCCGAGTTGTTCACTACCGGCTTCATGACCGGTGACCGCGATCAGGCGGCCGCCGTGGCCGAGTGGAACAGCGGCGACACACTGCACAGGCTGCGCAAACTCGCCGGCGAGTACCATGTGGGCATCATCGGCAGTTTCCTGGCCAATACAGCGGCACAACTCTATAACCGAGCCTTCTTCATCGAGCCCAACGGCGACGAGACCTATTATGACAAGCGTCACCTGTTCTCGTTCGGCGGTGAGGACAAGGTATTCAACCAGGGACTCACTGCTGCGCCCATCGTACGCTTCAGGGGTTTCAATATCAAACTGGTGGTGTGCTATGACCTCAGGTTCCCCGTCTTCTGCCGCAACGTGAAGAACAACTACGACCTGCTGGTGGTCATCGCCAACTGGCCGAAATCGCGCGAGAAGGTGTGGCGCACGCTGCTTGCCGCCCGCGCGATGGAGAACGAGTGCTACGTGTGCGGCGTGAACCGTTGCGGCACCGATCCCGCCGGCGTGGAATATCCCGAGGGCTCGTCGCTTGTCATCGACTTCAAGGGCAAGGTCATCGCCCAGCGCATGACCAGTCCCGTCATCACTGCCGACCTCTCCCCTGCCCAATTGGCACAGTTCAGGGAGAAATTCCCTGCCTGGCGTGATGCCGATTCCTTCACGCTCAACATCTGATGACGCCCCGCTACAGTTAGCAGCACCCACATCAATGACCAAGCCCACCCACATAGAGTTGCTGGCGCCAGCCCGTGACGCCGACATTGCCATCGCCGCCATCGACCATGGTGCCGATGCGGTGTACATGGGCGCTTCGCATCATGGTGCCCGCGCCGACGCGACCAACTCGCTCGATGACGTGCGCCGCGCGTGTGATTATGCCCACCTGTTCGGGGGACGCATCTATGCCACGGTCAACACGCTCATCTATGATAACGAGTTGATGGAGGTGGAACGGCTGGTGCATGACCTGTACCGCATCGGCGTGGACGCGCTCATCGTCCAGGACCTGGGTCTGCTCAGGCTGGACCTGCCGCCCATCGCCCTGCATGCAAGCACCCAGTGCGACCTGCGCACCCCCGAGAAAGCCCGTTTTCTCGAGGCACTTGGCTTCTCGCAACTGGTCATGGCGCGAGAACTCACCCTGGAAGAGATTTCGGACATCCGCCGTGCCACAACCGTACCGCTCGAGGCATTTGTGCACGGGGCGCTGTGCGTGAGTTACAGCGGTCGCTGTGCCATCAGCCAAGTCATCAAGGGCCGTAGCGCCAACCGTGGTGAGTGTGCCCAGATGTGCCGTCTGCCCTACGACCTTGTGGACGGTCAAGGCCGTGTCCTCGTCGCCGACAAGCACCTGCTGTCGCTGCGCGACATGGCCCGCCACGACCGGTTGGAGCAGATGATGGCCGCCGGCGTCTCGTCGTTCAAGATTGAAGGTCGCCTGAAAGACGTCGGCTATGTCAAGAACGTGGTGGCCTATTATCGCCGTGCCATCGACAAAGTCATCGAGAGGCATCCCGAGCAGTACCAGCGAGCCTCGTTCGGCAGCGTGGAATTGAATTTTGAGCCCGCGCTGGATAAGAGTTTCAACCGCGGCTTCACACATTATTTTCTTGATGAGCGCCGCCCAGCCGACGGGGCTTCAATCGCATCTATCGACACACCCAAGTCGCAAGGCGAACGCCTGGGGCGCGCAACACGTTGCAACGGCAACACGCTCAACATCGACACCCATGCAAGGCTCGCCAACGGCGATGGACTGAGTTACTTTAATGCACAAGGAGAATTTACCGGGGTGCGCGTCAACCGCGCCGTCGGCAACGGCACCGTCCTGTTGCGGGAGCCGACCGCCATTCCGCGCAGAACAATGATATACCGCACTGCCGACAAGGCCTTTAACGACCTGCTGGCAAAAGCATCTGCTGGCCGCTACGTTGCCGTGGATGCCGAATTAAGGTATTCTTGCGATCAACTCTCGCTGACGCTGGCCGATGAGCGTGGCAACCGTGTGACACACACCATGCCCTGTGACCTGCAACCCGCCGCCAAGCCGCAAGGCGAGCGCCAGAGGGCAGAACTGGGCAAATTGGGCGGAACTATCTACCGACTGCGTGAGGCCGAGGTTCCTGGTGACGTCTTCATTCCCGCCTCAATCTTGGCACAACTGCGCCGCGATACCGTTGACCTACTTGATCGTGCGCACCGTATCACCCGTGCCATTGACAAGCGCCGCGCTGAAGACAAGACCGTCGCCAGTCCCGTCAGCCAACTCACAGCGGCCGACAATGTCGCCAACCGCCTTGCCGAGGCCCTCTATCGCAACCACGGCGTGACCGACATCGAGCCTGCCCTGGAAACCGGGGCTACCGTTACCGCATCCACGCCGCTGATGCACACCCGCTACTGCATCCGCCGCCAACTGGGCGCTTGCTTCAAGGGCAAGAACGCCACCAATCTGCCGCGAGACCTCTACCTGAGAACAGGCTCTACCCTGCTCAAGGTCACCTGCGACTGCAAGAACTGCGAGATGACCATCACCCTCGCCCACTAATCGGCAACAAGGAAACCGACCACAAACTTGCATCACAGCAACAGCCGCCTCCACACCTCCCGTCAAGAAAAACCGTCATTACACCCATTAATTGACGAAATTTCACTACTTTTGCCCTTGATATGAAAAAGGATACCATACAACTGATTGTGATATTACTGGTGCTGGTGGCTGTGGCCGCTGCCATCTTCATGTATATGCCTCATGACATCATGACCATCTACAACTGGTACAAGGAGCACCTGACCTATGGCACTATCCTGCTGCTAATGGCCATCGAGAGTTCATTTATCCCCTTCCCCAGCGAGATTGTGATCCCGCCGGCTGCCTATTTTGCCATGCGCAACGGCGACATGAACATCATCATGATTGTGGTGATTGCTACGCTGGGCGCGCTCATCGGTGCTGTCATTAACTATGTGCTGTCACTGCTCATCGGACGTCCTGTAGTCTATAAGTTCGCCAATAGCCGCATCGGCCACATGTGCCTTATCGACGCCGAGAAGGTGCAGAAAGCCGAGGCCTATTTCGATCGCCACGGTGCCATCTCGACCTTCCTGGGCCGGTTGATTCCTGCCATCCGCCAACTCATCTCCATCCCCGCCGGCCTGTCGCGAATGAACTTTGGCACCTTCGCCCTGTTCACTACGCTGGGAGCCGGACTGTGGAACGTGGTGCTGGCAGGCCTCGGTTACTGGCTGAGCCTCCACTTCCCCGAGGAAGAATTGATCAAGCAGTTGGAACATTACAACCGTTACCTGTCGTGGGCCGGTTATGCCCTGGCCATCTTCATCGTGCTATTCCTGGCCTATCAAGCCATTAGAAAAAAGCCCGCCACATCACCAAAAGATATTGACAACCAATAACATAGCATCATGACACAAGTATCTCCCTCTCTGTTGTCGGCCGACTTTGGCAACCTGGCCAAAGACATTGACATGATCAACCGCAGCCAAGCCGACCTGCTGCACCTCGACGTGATGGACGGCGTGTTCGTGCCCAACATCTCGTTCGGTTTCCCCGTCATCAAGCACGTGCAGAGCCTGTGCCAAAAGCCGCTTGACGCACACCTGATGATTGTCGAGCCCCAGAAGTTCATTCCCCAGGTGCGCGACTGCGGTGCCCGCATCATGACAGTGCACCAGGAAGCCTGCATCCACCTGAACCGCGTGGTGCAGCAGATTCATGACGCAGGTATGCTGGCCGGTGTAGCACTCAACCCCGCCACTCCCGTGATGATGTTGCGCGACATCATCTGTGATGTGGACATGGTGCTGCTCATGTCGGTCAATCCCGGCTTCGGAGGCCAGAAATTCATAGTGCAGACGTTGAACAAAGTGCGCGAACTGCGCCAACTCATCGTCCTCAACGGCTCCAATGCCCTCATCGAAATTGACGGCGGCGTGAACGACGTCACCGGAGCCCAACTTGTTGAAGCGGGCGCAGATATCCTCGTCGCCGGCAGTTACGTCTTTGGCGCCGAAGATCCCATCAAAACCATTGAGGGATTGAAAAATCTGTGAAAATATTTTGTCGGGTGAAAAATTTGTCCTAATTTTGCACCCGCCTTTGAGAGAAATCTTGTGCAAACCGAAGGCAAACAAGTTTGCTAGATTTGCCGAAGGCAAACAAGTTTGCTAGATTTGCTGAGGTGCAGCCAAGATTATCCAAATCTCTTGGGCAAGACCGGAAAGGTGCCGGAGTGGTCGATCGGGGCGGTCTCGAAAACCGTTGTACGCTTTGCGTACCGTGGGTTCGAATCCCTCCCTTTCCGCAAAATGAAGAAGGAACCCGTAAAGGGCTCCTTCTTCATTTTGTAACATAGTCAGAGCGGTTCCTCCATTGGATTTTGGTGGAACCGCTCTGATTGTTTATCGTATAGACCGCTTACTCTTGGGGGAGGCGGCGGAAGCCTTCACCGAGGATTTCGGAACTCTCGAGGATGTTGACGAAGGCGTGCGGGTCAATCTGATAGAGGACGGAACGCAGTTTGATCATGTCGGAACGGTCCAGGGTGACATAGAGCATGTTGCGCTCGGTGCCCTTGTAGAGGCCGGTTCCGGCGATGAGCGTGCCACCGCGCTTGATATCGTTGATGATGTAGTCGCGCACGGCCTCCGCCTCGTCGGTAACGATGAACATGGTCTTGTAGGTCTTCATACCGTCGACAACGAGGTCGATGACCTTGCCCTCGATGAAGATGATGATGATGGAGTAGATGGGCAGGCGGATATCACCGAAAGCAATGAGGGTGCTCAAGGTGATGATGCCATCGACGATCATGACGAGGGTACCCAGCGAAATCTTGGTGTACTTGTGCAGGATCATCGAGATGATGTCCGAGCCGCCACTGGTAGCGCCCGAGCGGAAGATCAGACCGATGGCAACGCCGTAGATGATGCCTGCGACCACGGTGTTGAGGAAGTAGTCAGGGTGGAACCATCCGCCGTGATGGGGGATTTCGACCATCGACTTGGCCATCGAGGGGTCGACAGTATTCACGATTGCACCATCGAGGATCACGGGGTTGTAGCCCCACCAACTCTCAAGAACAAAGGTGAACAGGAATATCAATGCTGTCGAGACGATGGTCTTGATACCGAACTTGGGACCAAGAATCCATGTACCGATAATGAGCAGGGGGATATCCATGCAGATGGCATAGAGCGAAATCTTCCACGGCCACAGGGTGTTGAACACGTTGGAGAGGCCGTAGGTGCCGCCAGGCGCCATCAGGTAAGGGTTGACAAACATCACGTCGCCGACGGCGAACAGCAGGCTGCCCACTGTGAGCAGGAGGTAAGCGAGGACTTCCTGCCATAATTTTCTCTTGGGATCAATCTTAATCATATCTTATTCTGTAAAATCGGCCGCAAAGGTAGTCATTATTTCCCGATCAACTACTCTTTTTACCTTTATCTTAATAAAAACCTTTCCACTCACGACAGTTTCATTACTCTTGTAATACCATTAACAACCGGCTTTAACAGGCAAGAGAAACTGTAACAAACTATTACCCATACAACCCAAATAAGCAATGGCCAACGAAGCAGTAAATAATACTCAGAAAATAATACAGCGCCCAAAAAGCCTTGACTTAACCACATAATCATTGATTTATCGCCCAATTCAATCAATACTTTCTTGGGAATTCCTTTAAAACTCATATGTAAAACCAACCACACGACCAAAGCAGCGTGAAATGAGTTCAATACAGATATATGAATTTGCCCTCTCAGTACAAACGATAAAACCAAGAGCAGCATGATTAAATAATCTCTTCCATAAAGTTTTTTCCAAATAATGCTCTTGCCAGCCAAAACCAAACGTGCCATCACTGCACCCATAGTCATGCCTAATAAGGTCTGAGCCCAAAGTATCACATGATAAACCTCATAATGCCATTGCAGCCAGGAGTCGAAATAACGACTAATAAGAAATGAAGTGAACAAATATATAAACATAGCAACGAGCAAAGACACTACATTTCCCAAATAATCGATTATACGAAAACACCACTTTGCAGAAAAAGTCATCAAAATATAAGGCAACAAGAACCATGTAAAAATACAATAATCCCACCGCCAACCAATAAGATTAACAAAAAGTTTATCCCATGATATTGAAAACCTACCCGGATAAAGCCATGAAGCCAATCCAACAACAAAAAACAAAAGTACCAGCCAAAAAGCCAAATACAATTTCAACGTTCGTCTAAAAAGATATTTCCAAGTTATTCTACCTTGTCTATATAAATAATACAATCCATACCCACTCACTATAAGAAAAAAAGTGATAGGATGCGAAGCAGTTGATAGTGTATTATAGAACTCATTATCTAAGCCATTGATTCCTGGTATGTTATTAAGATGATATATCAGCATCAGTAATATTGCGATGCCCTTTATTATAGCAGATTGTTCTCTTGACATATAAAGATTCTATTTAGGGTTGTCCAAGAAGTAAAAAACATGAATGTCAAAGCCTTAGAAAAAAGAATAGATACCGCACATTCAACAGACATTGAAAACGACAAAGGTGATCTCCAATTCCCAGGAACGGACTTGATAGACATGGTTCGAGTAGGTAATTTTGATTGCGCAAAATTAGACATTAACAAATAAAATGATACGCTGTTCGAAGTATTTAATCTGTTAATAATCGTTAATACAACGAAAAGTTGCAAATTGAACAAAAATGGACTATCTTTGCACACTAAAGCAAAAACATCAATTTACATATATAACCAGATAATATTATGGCAGACAAAACACCTACTCCGCACATCGGCGCCAAGTATGGCGAGATTGCACCCACAGTGATTATGGCCGGCGACCCCTTGCGCGCCAAGTTGATGGCAGAACGCTATCTTGAGAATCCCACGCTCTATAACCAGGTGCGCGGCATGCTGGGCTATACCGGCATGTACAAAGGCAAACGCGTGTCGGTCCAGGGCCACGGTATGGGCATTCCCTCGATTGGCATCTACAGTTACGAGTTGTTCAACTTCTATGACGTGAAGACCATCATCCGTGTAGGCTCTGCCGGATCGATGCATCCCGACCTGCACATCGGTGACCTGGTGATGGCCATGGGTGCCTGCACCAACAGCGCCTATGCCGAGCAATTCCGTCTGCCCGGCACCTATGCCCCGATTGCCGACTTCGACCTGCTGCGTGCTGCCGTCGAGAAGGCCGAGGAACTGGGCTACCGCTACAAGGTGGGCAACGTGTATTCGTCGGACACTTTCTACGATGACAGCCCCGACACCGACCAGTGGCAGAAGATGGGCGTGCTGGCCGTTGAGATGGAGGCTCCCGCACTGTACATGAACGCTGCCCGCAGCGGCGCGCGCGCCCTGTGCATGTGCACCATCAGCGACTCGCTGGTGACCGGTGAGGTGACCACTGCCGAGGAACGCCAGAACAACTTCACCCAGATGATGGATGTAGCCTTCGGCATCATTTAGCAGACAGAAAAAAGCATTTTCATCATGGCAATGCTATCCAGAATCACCGAACTGTTTGAAATCGACTATCCAGTGATTTCGGGCGGTATGGTGTGGTGCAGCGGGTGGGAACTCGCTGCTGCCGTAAGCAATGCCGGTGGCCTGGGCCTGATCGGCGCCGGCTCGATGACTCCCGAGGTGCTGCGCGAGCACATCATCAAGTGCCGCGAAGCCACGCCCTACAACTTCGGTGTGAACGTGCCGCTGATGCGTCCGCAAGCCGCCGAACTGATGGAGGTTATCGCAGAACAAAAGGTCCCCATTGTGTTCACGTCGGCCGGCAGCCCCAAGAAGTGGACGGGCTGGCTTCATGACCACAAGATCAAGGTGGCCCACGTGGTGTCATCATCGGCATTTGCCGCCAAATGCGAAGCAGCCGGAGTTGACGCAGTGGTTGCCGAGGGTTTTGAGGCCGGAGGCCACAACGGCAAGGAGGAGACCACCACAATGTGCCTGATTCCCGCCGTGCGCCGCGCTACGAGCCTGCCCCTGATTGCTGCGGGCGGCATTGCCACGGGTGATGCCATGCTGGCAGCCGAGTCGATGGGCGCCGACGGTGTCCAGATCGGCACCCTTTTCGCCCTGACCCAGGAGAGTTCGGCCCATGAGAACTTCAAGCGTCTGTGCCTGAACCTTAACGAGGGCGACACGCTGCTCCACTTCAGGAAACTCTCGCCCACCCGACTGGTAAAGAACGCTTTCCAGACCGCGGTGCAGGAGGCCGAGAACCATGGAGCCACCGAAGAAGAACTGCTGGAACTCATCGGCATCGGCAAGACCCGCACGGGCATCTTTGAGGGAGATGTCGAGAACGGCGAACTGGAAATCGGTCAGGCCGCCAGCCTGCTCAAGGGCCGTGAAATAGAACCCGTAGAGGTGGTGATGCAACGCTTCGTAAGCGAGTATTATATTGCACGTAAGCAACTCATCAACCAAGCGATGGAAGAGCAAATCTCAAGGAGAACTTTAATGTAATAATTCCATTTGGAGATATCTCAAAATGGAAGTTTAGGGTTTAAAGGTTAAAGTTTAGAGATTGAGGTTTAGAGAACACCGCTCAATGGCTTGTCAATTGGCAAGTTAGTGGTATATTTGTGAAATCTCAATTAGTATTTAATTATTTAAATTGTCACTTTAAAATCATAAAATCAAATAACTATGTCACAGTGGTTTGAATGCAAAGTAAAGTATGATCGCATGATGGAAAACGGTGTATTGAAGACCGTTTCTGAACCATATCTTGTTGACGCATTGTCATTTACTGAAGCCGAGGCGCGCATCACCGACAAGATGCAGCCCTTTATCTCGGGCGAGTTCAGTGTCGACACCGTCAAGCGCGTGAAATTGAGCGATATATTCTATAATGAAGCCGGTGACCGCTGGTACAAGGTGAAGACCAATTTCATCACCATCGACGAGAAGACCGCAGTCGAGAAACGCACAGCCAGTTTCCAACTAGTGCAAGCCAGCGACCTGAAAGGCGCGCTTGCCGTCTTTATGGAAGGCATGAACGATACTATGGCCGATTTTGAGATCGCCTCCATCGCCGAGACTCCACTGATGGACGTCTTCCCTGCCGACCTGAGTGAGACAAAAGCCGACCGCGAGGCACGGCAGAAAGCGCAAAATCAGTAATCTGCCATGGTAAGCATCAAGGAGAACCTCGAGAAAGTCACTGCGCAACTGCCTAATGGTGTGCGACTTGTGGCCGTTTCCAAGTTTCACCCCGTTGAGGAACTTGCTGAGGCCTATGAAGCCGGCCAGCGTCTGTTCGGCGAGAACAGGGCCCAGGAACTGATTGCCAAGGCCCCACAGTTGCCAGAGGACATCCGTTGGCACTTCATCGGTCACCTGCAGAAGAACAAGGTGCGCGCCATCATGCCCCATGTGAGCGTGATCGAGAGCGTTGACAGCGTTAAACTGCTGAGCCTCATTGAGAAAGAGGCCGCCCGCATCGACCGCACCGTCGACGTGCTGCTGCAACTGCACGTGGCTCAAGAAGAAACGAAGAGCGGTTTCAGCGTCGACGAGGTGCTGGAAGCCGGTGAGGCCGGAGAACTGACTTGCTATCCTCACGTGCGCGTGTGCGGCGTGATGGCCATGGCGTCGTTGACCGATGACATGGAGCAGGTGGCTCAGGAGTTCGACCTCGTTCGCCGCACCTATCTGACGCTGAAAGACGGCCCGTTTGACGAAAGCGAGGACTTCAACGAGTTGAGCATGGGCATGAGCGACGACTGGCAGGTTGCCGTGAAGTACGGCGCGACCCTGGTGCGCATCGGCACCGCCGTTTTCGGGCCGAGATCTTATTAATTTCGCCAAAAAACAGCTCAAAATACGGCATTTTGAAGAAAATGTCGTATTTTTGCCCAAAATTATCACGAACAATACATTAATAACCAATTTTCTATAACAACATGACAACTGAAAAGAAAAACGGAGCATTAGTGTCGATTATCGCCATGATGTTCCTCTTTGCAATGATTTCGTTTGTAACCAACATGGCCGCCCCCTTCGGAACCATCTGGGATGACCACTACGAATGGGCTGGCATGATGGGTAACATGATGAACTTTGCGGCCTACCTGTTTATGGGTATTCCCGCCGGCATCATGATTACAAAGATTGGTTACAAGAAAACCGCGCTGGTTGCCTTGGCACTCGGCTTCATCGGTATGGCAGTACAATACATCTCCAGCACTTTGAGCGCCAGCGAGATCAGCACCTACATCATCTATCTTGTCGGTGCATTCATCTGCGGTTTCTGTGTCTGCATCCTCAACACGGTGGTCAACCCCATGCTCAACCAGTTGGGCGGTGGCGGCAACCGCGGTAACCAGTTGATACAGACCGGTGGCTCGCTCAACTCATTGGCAGCCACGCTGACCCCGATGCTCGTGGGTATGCTGATCGGCGAGACCACCGAAAAGACTTCGCTCGAAGTTGTCCAGCCCCTGCTGTTCATTGCTATGGCCATTTTTGCGGTTTCATTCCTCATCATCTATCTCACCAAACTGCAGGAGCCTGAAACCGAGGCACAAAACGTGATGGAGGGTGTGAAAGGCGCCTTGAGTTATCGTCATCTGGTACTGGGTATCATCGCCATCTTCTTCTACGTTGGCATCGAGGTGGGAATCCCCGGCCAGTTGTTGTTCTACTTGACTGAACCTGTTGCCGAGGGCGGCGTTTTGGGCAGCGCTCCCGTCGCCGGCACGATTGCCGGCATCTACTGGCTGCTCATGCTGGTGGGCCGCTTCAGCAGTTCGCTCATTTCGGGCAAGGTTTCACCTCGCACCCAGTTAATTATCACAAGTGCTCTCGCCATCCTGCTGTTGCTGGTAGCCATCTTCCTTCCCGAGGACGTCAAGATGACCCTTAAAGGCGCAGAGGTACCCGTTAAGGTTCTGTTCATCATCCTGTGCGGTATCTGCACTTCGGTAATGTGGGGTGTTGTCTTCAACCTCGCTACCGAGGGTCTGGGCAAATTCACCGCAGCCGCTTCGGGTCTGTTCATGACGATGGTTGTCGGTGGTGGCGTGATGCCACTCATCCAGAACTTCCTTGCTGATAAGGTGGGCGACATCGAGAGTTACTGGCTGGTCATCGCCATGCTGGCCTACATGCTGTTCTACGCCCTGGTTGGCAGCAAGCCGACTAAGAAAGCAGAATAATCATCATTACAGACTGATTTTCAACAACATATTTGTGGCCGTACTGGAATGGTGCGGCCACAAATTGTTTTTTGTCTTAAAAATTATCCATAGAATCATCGGTCTATTCAATTATTTTGAGTATTTTTGTGGATTAAAGCAAATAAACCTCTACTATTATGATTGATTCCAAGTTGATGACACGCGCGGCAGACAACATCCGCATCCTTGCCGCATCGATGGTTGAACAGGCCAAGTCAGGTCACCCCGGTGGCGCCATGGGCGGCGCAGACTTTGTCAACGTCCTGTTTTCCAAGTATCTGGTTACTGACCCCGACAATCCTGCATGGTTTGCCCGTGACCGCTTCTTCCTGGATCCGGGTCACATGTCGCCAATGCTCTACAGTGTGCTGCATCTTGCCGGCCGCTACACGACCGATGACCTGAAGGCATTCCGCTCGTGGGGCAGCATCACTCCCGGTCATCCCGAACTGGATGTCGAGCATGGCGTGGAAAACACATCCGGTCCGCTGGGCCAGGGCCATGTGATGGCCGTTGGTGCCGCTATCGCCGAGCGCTTTATTGCCACCCATTACAGCGAGGTATTTGCCCACAAGACCTACGCCTTTATCAGTGACGGCGGTGTGCAGGAGGGCATCTCACAGGAGGCCGCCCGCATTGCCGGATATCTGGGGTTGAACAACCTGATCATGTTCTACGACAGCAACACGGTGCAACTCTCGACTGACTGTGACGCCGTGAGCAACGAAGATACCGCCATGAAGTACCGTGCGTGGAATTGGAACGTCATCGAGTGTGACGGTACCGACCCCGCCGCTCTGGCGGACGCATTGGACAAAGCACTCACCGAAAAAGAGCGTCCCACCATCATCGTCGGCCGCACCATCATGGGCCGCGGCGCTGTGACTGCCGAGGGCGAGAACTTTGAGGGCAAGTGCAGCACCCACGGCAACCCGCTGAGCAAGTCGGGCGCCGACTACGGCAAGACCATTGAGCACCTGGGCGGCAATCCCGAGAATCCCTGGGTAGTCTTTGACGAGGTAAAAGCACTTTATGCCCAGCGCGCTGATGAGCAACGCGAAATCGTTGCCCAACGCCAGCGCGACATCGATGCTTGGGCACAGCAGAACCCCGAGGCCATGCAGCGCCTGCAAGACTATATCGACGGCAAGACACCCCAAGTGGACTATGCCGCCATCGCACACAAGCCAGGAATCGCCACACGTGCGGCCTCGGCCAACGTGCTAGCCGCACTTGCCGAACAGGTCGAGAACATGATTGTCTCGTCGGCCGACCTTGCCAACAGCGACAAGACCGACGGCTTCCTGAAGGTGCGCGGTGCATTCAAGACGCACGACTTCACAGGCGCCTTCCTGCATGCGGGCGTGTCGGAACTTGCCATGGCCGCCATCATCAACGGTATGGCGCTGCATGGAGGCGTGATTGCTGCCTGCGGCACGTTCTTCGTCTTCAGCGACTATATCAAGCCTGCAGCACGCCTGTCGGCACTGATGGAACTTCCCGTCAAGTTCATCTGGACGCACGATGCCTTCCGCGTCGGCGAGGACGGCCCCACCCATGAACCCGTCGAGCAAGAGGCACAGATCCGCCTGATGGAGGAACTGCAGAACCATCACGGCCGCAACAGCATGCTCGTGTTGCGTCCCGCCGATGCCGCCGAGACGTCTGTTGCGTGGAAGATGGCGATGGAGAACAACCTCACCCCCACGGCCCTGATTCTGTCGCGCCAGAACATCGATGACCTGCCCAGTGCCTCAGGCAACCGCTATGCCGACGCCCTGGGCGCCGAGCGCGGTGGCTACGTCGTCGTTGCACAAGAAAAGCCCGATGTGACTCTCGTGGGTAACGGCTCTGAAGTCGCCACGCTGGTTGCTGCTGCCGAGATCATCAAGCAGCAAGGCATCAAGTCGCAGGTAGTATCGGTGCCCTCGATCGGTCTGTTCATGAACCAAGACGAGGCTTACCGCAAGCAGGTGATTCCCGATGGAATACCCGTGTTCGGCCTGACCTCCGGCCTGCCCTCGACGTTGCGACGCGTAGTGCCCACCGGCACGATATATGGCTTGGACCACTTCGGTGCTTCTGCTCCGTACAAAGTGCTCGATGAAAAATTCGGTTTTACGGCCGAAAATGTTGCAAAATGCATTATAAACTCATTATAATCGGTGTTTTGTCGAAATTTTGTGTGATTTTTTTCAGAATTTTTTCTTGATTTGAAAAAAAATCTTAATTTTGCACTTTGAAACGGTTCAATTTGGTGGTCAATTCACTGCAGAATTGAATATTTATTGAATATTACAAACAAATATAACATATAAAAACTTTAAAGAATTCAGTAATTATGAAAAAGATTGCATTATTAGCCATTCTTTTTGTATCGTACCTGATTCCCTGCACGAGCACGGCTCAGGAGGTGACCTATGTTGAGGATCCTTCACAGGGTTACTTGTTCAACCGCATGAAAGACAACTGGTTCATCCAGGCTGACGGTGGTGTCGGCTTGATGATGTCGTCTTATGACAAGCACGAGCACTTCGGCCACCGTCTGGGCGCCAAGGCTGACTTCTTTGTCGGCAAGTGGTTCTCCCCGCTGCTGGGTCTGCGTGCAGGTCTCGACTACGAGCAAATCAAGGGTGCTACCTGGACTGGCAACTATGCTGCTCTGGGTTATCGTAACTGGCCCCGCCAACTCGATGGCGGCAAGTACGTTCCTCAGCACTTCAACAACTTCGGTTTTGTAGGTGACGTGCTGTTCAACGTTTCGAACTGGTTGGCTGGCTACAAGCCCAACCGCTTCTACAACTGCATCTTCTACGTGGGTATGGCCGTTAACTGGGTATATGCCCGTGATGGTGAGCGTCCCGTTTCGGACGGCAGTTGGAAATATGGTGCAAACGATGACCCCGACCACAGCCGCAACTACAGCATGCAGACTGGTCTGCTCAACAGTTTCGCCATCACCAAGAAACTTGACTTCAACGTTGACCTTCGCTTCGACCTGATGCAGGAGCACATCGACGGTGCCGGTATGGGTTACAGGACCTGGAACGAGTATCCTGGCGTACTGCTCGGTTTGACCTACAAACTTGGCAAGAGCGAGTGGAATGCTCCCGTTACCGCCGTTTGCCCCGAGTGGAAGTACACCGATGCCGAGGGTGACGAGTTGACCGCCAACCTGAACAATGCCAACCGCAAGATTGCTGACCTCGAGAACCAGTTGCGCAAGTGTCTGGAGAAGAAGCCCGAGGAGGCACCTGCTGATGCTCCCCTTGCAACCATCTACTTCCCCATCAACCGCACCGAGGTTCTGGGCGTTCAGCGCAATGTTGTTGATGCCGTTGCCGAGGTCATGAAGAACGAGAACCGCAACTACCTGCTCACCGGTTGGGCTGACAACTACACTGGTAATGACCAGATCAACGTGCGCCTGCGTAAGGGCCGCGTTGCCACTGTCAAGAACGAACTCGTGAAGAAGGGTATTGCCGACAGCCGTCTGGAGACCCAGATCAACAACGGCGAGTTGACCAACTATGGTCCCAAGGCCGCTTCGCTCGACCGCGCCGTTACCATCCAGCGCAAGTAATCTCGCGACGGGAATTGTGTAATCACAAAAGATGTTCCACTATCACGGTGGGACATCTTTTTGTACTATATTTGTACACATTATTTATATAGGAGGCATTCGCATGGCACGGCAATCAGGCAAGGACACGTTGCTCAGACTCATCCGTGAAGGGCAGCCGTTGACATCACGTCAGCAGTTGTCACTCACCTTCAGCCTGAGCCTGCCCGCCATCCTGGCCAATGTGTCGGCGATGGTGATGCACTTCATTGATGCGGCAATGGTGGGCCGGCTGGGTGCCGATGATTCAGCATCCGTCGGGCTGATGGGCACGACCAATTGGCTCTTTGAAGGTGTGCTGAGTGCATTTGCCGCGGGCTATGCCGTTCAGGTTGCCCAACTGCTGGGAGCAAAGCGCAATGCCGATGCCCGCCAGATGGTGCGCCAGTCCATCACGGTGTGCCTGCTCTTCAGCCTGCTGCTTGCCGCGATAGGACTCTTGCTGTGCCGACCACTACCCGTATGGTTGGGGGCCGAAGCCCACATTCGGGGCAACGCGAGCACCTACTTTGGCACCTTTATGCTGTTTGTACCGTTCTTTATGCTTGACATCGTGGCGAGTTCGATGTTGCGCAGCAGCGGCAACATGCGTGTCCCCAGTGCCTTGAACATCATGATGTGTGTGCTGGATGTGATTTTCAACTTTTTCCTGATTTTCCCGACCCGCGATATTATGGTGATGGGGCATGCCGTGACGATACCGGGTGCCGGCCTGGGGGTCATGGGCGCTGCGTTGGGCACCGCCTGCGCCGGATTTGTCATCTCTATGCTCATGATGTATTACCTCGTGTTCCGTTCCCGTGAACTGCGGCTCACGATCGACCGCGGCTCCTTCAAGCCCACCTGGGCATCCTTCAAGAAGTCGATGAAGATATCGACACCCATGGGGCTACAGCACATCATGATGTGTAGCGCGTCGATTGTCATCACCGGCATTGTTGCACCCCTTGGCAGCATCGCCCTTGCCGCCAATTCATTCGGCATCACAGCCGAGAGTCTGTGCTACATGTCGGGCTATGGCATTGCCGACGCGTCCACGACGCTCATCGGCCAAAGCCTGGGTGCCGGCCGCAAGCGTCTCACGCGCAGTTTTGCGTGGATAACGGTCCTCTCGGGCATGACCATCATGGGCGTGATGGCGATACTGATGTACGCGTTCGCCCCACAACTGATGGGACTGATGACCCCTGTGCCCGAAGTTATTGAGTTGGGCGCGCGTTGCCTGCGTGTCGAAGCCTGGGCCGAGCCACTGTTCGCGGCTGCCATCATCAGTTACGGCGTGTTTGCCGGCGCCGGCTACACGCTGGTACCCTGCGGCATCAACCTGGTGAGCATGTGGATTGTGAGACTGGGCCTGTCGGCCATCTTAGTCAAGACGATGGGCCTGTACGGCGTGTGGACAGCCATGGCCATCGAGTTGTGTTTCCGCGGTACAGTCTATCTGATCTGGCTATCCACCAAGCGATGGATGAGAACGGTCATTGATTAGGCTCAGGCACGGGCTTGCGCTTGAATTTCTCGGCAATGATGACGCCGGCCAGGATCAGCACGCAGCCGATATAGGCCAAAACAGTCGTGCGCTCGCCGAACCAGATGGCTGCGGCAATCATCGAGATGATGGGGCTCAAGTAGAAATAATTGCTGGCGCGCACGGCCCCGATACGCTTTACCGTGATGCCCCAGATGAAATAAGCCGCCATCGAGCAAATCAATCCCAAGTAGAGCAGATTGCCCCAAACCTCTGGCTGCTTGAGCGTTGCCCAGTTCACCTGGGAATCTTCCATAGCCAGCAGCGGTAATGCCGACAGGACACCATAGAAGAACAGTTTGCGCGTGATAAACAAGGTCGTATAGGTTCGGTTGAGGCGTTTCAGCGCCATCGAATAGAATGCCCACACGAACGCCGCCAACAGCGCAAGCAGGTCACCCAGGATGCTATCTCCCCAGACCAAGCCGTCCTTCAGGGCCAACATTACCGAGCCCACAAAGGCAATGACCATACCAAGGCACGTCAGCCACGTGATACGCTCGTCACGGTAGAATATAGCGCCCATCAATGCCGTCGTTAAAGGTGCAGTGCTCACCAACACGGCAACGTCGCTGATGAGCGTGAGTTTCAAGGCCGTATTCTCGGCAATAAAGTAGGCCGAGCCGCCAGCCACACCACACACCACAAACAGCAACTCGTCGCGCCAGCCCGTGTAACGCACCTTGAAACGGCAGATGACCAGCAACGACAGATATGCGATGGTGAAACGCGCCACAAAAATCTCGGTTGGAGTCATGCCCGCGTCAAGCAGCACCCTGGTGTTGAGAAATGAGATGCCCCACACCAGAATCATGGCAAAAGCCGCCACATGATACCAGAAGTCGCTATGTTTATTGATCTGACCCATGAGAAATACGGCACAAAGGTACAATTTAGTTTTGAAAAAGCACTACCTTTGCGACAGTGAATCACGAGGAATTCCTTCAACATGTCTTCACCAGTGACGACGAGGCACTAATGGGCCAGTCCGTGCTGGTGGCACTGAGCGGCGGGGCCGACTCGGTGGCATTGCTGCGTGCGCTGCTTGAAGCCGGCTGCCATTGCCATGCGGCGCATTGCAACTTCCACCTGCGCGGCGACGAATCGATGCGCGACGAGCAGTTCGTGCGCGACCTGTGCACCCGCCTTGGAGTACCCTTGACGGTGAAGGACTTCGACGTGGCAGCCTGGCAACAAACCCATGGCGGCTCGGTCGAAATGGCATGCCGAGAATTGCGCTACGCCTGGTTTGAGCAGGAGCGCGAGCGGCGACAGTGCGGCGTGATAGCCGTAGCCCACCATGCCGACGACCAGATAGAGACCTTTTTCCTGAACCTGCTGCGCGGGACGGGCATCAAGGGGCTGACAGGAATGAACCGGTTGAGCGGCCACATCTGGCGCCCCCTGCTGGCCGTAAGCCGCCGGGACATTCTGGATTACCTGTCCGAAATCGGCCAGGGCTACGCCACCGACAGCACCAACGCCCAGAACGATTACCGCCGCAACCGCCTGCGCAACATCGTGTTGCCCATTATTGAACAACAGTTCCCACACGGTAGTGAACGCATTCTCGACACCATCGGCCACCTCAAACAGGATAGCGAAATGCTCGCTGCGCTCGTCAGCGATGCCATCCCTGACACATGGCACATTGACATCCAGCGACTGTTGGGATACACCCAAGCCCCTACCCTGCTCTACCACCGCCTGCGCCACCTCGGGTTCAACCGCAGCCAGTGTGAGCAAGCCATCGAAGCAGCGCGAGCAGGACATAGCGGCGGCCAATTCATCGCTCCGCATCACACCATGCATGTGAACAGGCAAAGCATTGACGTTGAGCCCACCGATACAGCACCCGAAATCGAAATACCTATCGACCTCTCAACAGACGTGCAAACCCCTATTCACATCACCGTAGCCCGAAGCAGCACACCGTTCTCGCCACTGATGTGTGACGGGAAAAACAAGGTCGCATTCAGCGCAAAATTACTTGATTGTCAGCACATTGTATTGCGACATTGGCGACAAGGCGACCGCATGAAACCATTCGGACTCAAAGGCAGCAAACTCGTGAGTGACCTATTTGCCGATCTAAAACTCGACCATGCCGCCAAACGCGACACATGGTTGCTTGAGGCCGACGGAAACATCCTGTGGGTACTGGGCTATCGCACCTCTTCCCTCTATGCCGTGGAACGCGAATCACAGGATTATCTCCTGCTTATTTTGGAAAATTTGCAGGAAAAATTTGCATAAAACGAAAGTTGGCAGTACCTTTGCACCCCAAATGAGTGAGTTTGCCCAGATGGCAGAGTGGTCGATTGCGGCGGTCTTGAAAACCGTTGAGGCTAACTACCTCCAGGGGTTCGAATCCCTTTCTCTCCGCATTTTTTTGCCCGTATATGAGGCAATTACAGGATGGTCCTGTAGCTCAGTTGGATAGAGCAACAGCCTTCTAAGCTGTGGGCCCTGGGTTCGAATCCCAGCAGGATCACGCTTCCAATTTAGGCGCTGAAATTCAGAGGTTTTTCGATGAGTTTCGGTGCCTTTTCTTTTTTATTTTGGAATATTTTTGCGGATTGGTTGGTGGTTGGGGAAAAAAGTAGTACTTTTGCGGCGCAAAGATGGTAATCGGGTGGCTCAGGGCCATCGCGATGCAAGGGAATCCGGTGAGAGTCCGGAACTGTACCTGCAGCTGTAATCCCCTCAAACACAGGGTCTGCTTACTGAATGTCACTGGCCTCGGATAAGGCTGGGAAGGCAAAGCAGACTGGGGAAAAGTCAGAAGACCTGCCATAACAGTTAATAGTTAAGAGTTAACAGTTAATAGTTGGTTTTGCGAACTATTATGACTGGTAACTAGTGGCTAGAGACTAATAATAATTTAGTACGTTCACTCAGGAACAGGTGTGACGGAAAGCAAATGAAGAAAAGAAAAAGACTGACGGCAGCAGTGCTGGCTTTATGCGCGTTTGCG
>ONRP01000029.1 GCA_900320245.1 uncultured Prevotellaceae bacterium | reverse complement strand
TTCTGCCGATGCCCCGAACCGCAAATGGGCGACTGATGTGACGCAGATAAACATAGGCTCTGTCAAGCTCTATCTTTCCCCGATACTGGACATGTTCAATGGAGAGATCATATCCTACAACATCTCCAAAAGCCCGAATATGGAACAAGTGTACGACATGTTGGATAGAGCTTTCGCCAAGTTCGACAATCTTGACGGCCTCATATTACACTCCGATCAAGGTTGGCAGTACCAGCACTTCGGCTACCGTCAACGGCTTGCGGAGCATCACATCATGCAAAGCATGTCACGTAAAGGGAACTGCCTTGACAATGCGATGGCTGAGAACTTCTTTGGAATCATGAAGTCGGAACTTCTGTATGTCGAAGAGTTTGAATCGCCCGAAGCCTTCATGAAGGCTTTAGATGAATATATAGACTATTATAACAATAAAAGAATCAAATCACGGTTAAAAGGAAAGAGCCCGGTGCAATACCGAACTCTTTACTTTAACTGAATAATGTTTAACCTGTCCAACTTTTTGGGGTCACTTCACTAATGCTCGCGTTGCTCGCAGTTTAGAGAGGCATCCGCGCTCTGTCTGCCAAACTTGCCTCATGCTAAGGCGCTAAGGCGCGAAGATGGATTTGTTGATGGATTGGCGGCTTAGCGCCTTAGCGTGAGGGTTGATTCAGTTGTGTATTGTTGTTTTGATTGTTTTTAAACGGCAGGTAGGCTGATGCTATAGTCTTTGTTGTGTTTCTTGTTTTCCTATTATCTAGGAGTTATTTTTTGCGGTGGGCGATGAGGTATTGGCCGATTTGGACGGCGTTGAGGGCTGCGCCCTTCTTGATTTGGTCGCCGCAGAGCCAGAAGGTGAGGCCGTTGTCGCTGCTGGTGTCGACGCGGATGCGTCCGACATAGACGGGATCCTTGCCCGAGCAGTCGATGGGCATGGGGTAGCGGTTGCTGCGGGGGTCATCGACGACGACAACGCCGGGAGCGAGTTGCAGGGCGGCGCGGGCCTCCTCGGGGGTGATGGGGTTCTCGCACTCAATCCAGACGGCTTCGCTGTGGGCACGCATGACGGGCACGCGTACGCAGGTGGCGCTCACGCGGATGTCGCTGTGCATGATTTTGCAGGTTTCCTTGACCATCTTCATCTCCTCGCGGGTGTAGTCGTTGTCCTGGAAGATGTCGATGTGGGGAATGACATTGTATGCCAGTTCGTGCTGGAAGTGGCGCACGGTCAACTCCTCCTTGCCGACGGCGATTTCGCTGGTCTGCAGGGCGAGTTCATACATCGCCTCCATGCCGGCACCGCTGGCAGCCTGATAGGTAGCCACCTGCACATTCTTGATGTGCGACAGGTTGTCGAGCGGCTTGAGGGCCACGACCATGATGATGGTGGAGCAGTTGGGGTTGGCGATGATGTTGCGCGGGGTGACGAGGGCATCCTCACCGTTGACCTCGGGCACCACCAGGGGCACGTCATCGTCCATGCGGAAGGCGCTGCTGTTGTCGATCATGATGCAGCCGTACTTGGTGATGGTGGGGGCGAACTCGCGGGCGGGCCCTGCGCCCATGGCGACGAAGGCGATGTCGATGTCCTTGAAGTCGTCGTTGTGCTGCAGGAGTTTGACGACGTAGTCCTTGCCGCGGAAAGTGAAAATGCGGCCCGCACTGCGTTCTGATCCGAACAACACGAGTTCAGTAACTGGGAAATTCTGTTCATCCAGGACACGCATAAATTCCTGTCCTACAGCGCCGCTGGCGCCAACGATAGCAACCTTCATATTTCTTTGAGTTTAGAGTTTTGAGTTTTAAGTTGTTAGTTTCTAGTCCCTAGTCCCTAGTCCCTAGTTTTAAGTTTTTAGTCCCTAGTTCCTAGTTCCTAGTTCCTAGTTCCTAGTTCTTAGTCCCTAGTTTTTAGTTCTTAGTCCTTAGTTTTTAGTTCTTAGTCCCTAGTTGTGTGGCTGTACTCACCTTGTCGGGAACAATTATCGTGCGTTGCACGAATAGTTTAAAATCAATTATGTTTGATTTCTCGGGCGGAGGCCGATTCCTTGCCGCGGCAATGTGTGCCGTGAGGGCGGGTTCAGCGCTTGATGTGGGTGCCCTTGTCGGAATTGTTCAGGTGGCTCGGGCTCGTGATGATGACTTCCTTGACGCCGTGGTCGATGGCGGTGAAGGCGTTGTCGATCTTGTTGACGAACCAGTCGGTGATGATTTCCATCTCGCGCAGGGCTTTATAGCGGGTGCGGCGCAACTCGGCAACGACGCTGTCGGGGTCGTCGGGGTTCAGGAGCACGCCGTTTTTCTCGAAGCAGTAGATGAGCGTGATGTCGTAGCGCAGAGCCAGTGCGCGCGCAATCTCGGCAGCCAGGGCATCGGTCTCGTTGAACAGCAGGTTGCCGCGTCCGTCATGGGTGATGGGTGCGAGCACGGGCACGATGCCGGCGTCGAGCAGTTGCGCAATGCCGGCGGTATTGACGTGACGCACTTGGCCGGTGTCGCCCAGTTTGCCGTCGGGCAACTTGGCGCTGGTGATCAGGTTCATGTCGGCACCGGTGACACCCAGGGCGTTGACCTTGTTGCCTTGCAGCAGCGACACGAACAGGCGGCTCACGAGTCCACCATAGACCATAGTGAGCAGTTTGAGCGTTCCGCTATCCACTACGGGGCGCTCGTCGATGAGTTTGGTCTTGATACCCAGTTTGTTACCGATTTCCTGGGCCATCATGTTGCCGCTGAAGATGAGCATCTTCTTCCCCTTGATGCCGGCAAAGGCCTTGACAAAGGTGCGCAACTCGTCGGCTTTCTCGACAATCTTTCCGCTGACTTTGACAATGGTTAATTTTTCGTTCATTGCTCTACGGTTGCTTTAACCGTGCATGCGCACGGCACATTTATCAAATTATGGTTTGAATAATCATTGCAGCAGTTAAATAACATAGCGTCATAGCGTGGGGATGGCTGCCGGGTCAACTCTCGGCGAACTCCATCAGGTAGGCCTTGATGAAGTCGTCGAGGTCGCCGTCCATCACGCCGCCCACGTCGCTGGTCTGGTGATTGGTGCGGTGGTCCTTCACGCGGCGGTCGTCAAAGACGTAACTGCGTATCTGGCTGCCCCATTCGATTTTCTTCTTGCTGTCCTCGACCTTGCGCTGCTCTTCGCGACGATGCTCCAACTCCTTGTTGTAGAGGATGGAACGCAGGTTGCGCAGGGCGTTCTCGCGGTTCTTGGGCTGGTCGCGGGTCTCGGTGTTCTCGACGAGGATTTCCTCCTCCTCGCCCGTGTAGGGGTCCTTATACTGGTAACGCACGCGCACACCCGATTCCACCTTGTTCACGTTCTGGCCACCGGCGCCGCCGCTGCGGAAGGTGTCCCACGAGATGCGTGCCGGGTCAAGGGTGATTTCGATGGTGTCGTCGACCAGCGGGGTGACGAAGACCGACGCAAACGAGGTCATGCGTTTGCCCTGGGCGTTGTAGGGCGAGACGCGCACCAGGCGGTGCACACCGTTCTCGCTCTTGAGGTAGCCGTAGGCAAAGTCGCCCTCGATGCTGATGGTTACGCTCTTGATACCCGCCTCGTCACCGTCGATGAGGTGCTCGATGGCGGTCTTGTAGCCGTGGCGCTCACACCAGCGCAGGTACATGCGCATCAGCATCGATGCCCAGTCCTGGCTCTCGGTGCCGCCGGCGCCGGAATTGATTTTCAGTATCGCGTCCATCTTGTCCTCGTCGTGGCGCAGCATGTTGCGCAGTTCGAGTTTCTCGAGCATCGACAGTGCCTTGCTGTAGAGGGCGTCGACCTCGCTTTCCTCGACCAGGCCCTCCTTGACGAAGTCAAAGCCTGTAGACACCTCGTCGACGGCCAGTTCCACCTCCTCGCAACCGTTGATCCAGTTGCGCAGCGACTTGATTTTCTTCATCTGGGCCTCGGCGGCCTTCTGGTCCTGCCAGAAGTCAGGCACGTGGGTGCGCAGTTCCTCTTCCTCAACCTCGATTTTCTTGCCGTCGATGTCGAGATAGCGCTTGAGGTCTTCTTTGCGTTGCAGTAATTCCTTGAGTTGTTCTTGTGTAATCATTATTTTTTAGTCCCTAGTTTCTGGTTTCACTCGCTTTGCTCGTGCAAGGTGGGCTGCGCCTCAGCAATTGAAAGCAAGTTTTCATTGCGTTCGGCTTGCACCACCTTTCTAGTCCCTAGTTTTCGTTGTTTGCGGGTTCGTTTTTGTCTTTTTTCTTGTGGAAGTCGGCGGCATACATCGCGTCGATGAGCGGGCGGTAGCGCTTGTTGATGACGGCGCGTTTGATTTTGAGCGTGTTGGTCAGTTCGCCGCTCTCCATGGTGAACGCCTTGGGCAGCAGCACGAATCGCTTGATTTGCTCGTAACTGGCGAGCCCTTTCTGGTAGTCGTTGATGCGCTCCTCAATCATCTTGCGGATGTCGGGGTTGTTGACCAGGTCCTCGACGCGGTTGGCCTGGATATGCTTCTTCTCGGCATAGGCCTTGAGTTCCTCAAAGTCGGGCACGATGAGTGCCGAGACATACTTGCGTCCGTCGCCAATGACGGCCACCTGCTCGATGAACTTGTCCTGGCCGAGCATGGTCTCGAGCACCTGGGGTGCGATGTACTTGCCGTTGCTGGTCTTAAACAGGTCCTTGAGGCGCTCGGTGAGGATGAGTTCGCCCGTGGGAGCGATTTCGCCGCAGTCGCCGGTGTGGAACCAGCCGTCGGCATCGATGGCCTCGGCCGTCTCCTGGGGCTTGTTGTAGTAGCCCTTCATCACCGTGGGCCCCTTGATCAGGATTTCGTTCTTGTCACCGATTTTTACCTGGATGCCCGGGATGGGCATGCCGATGGTGCCCAGCGTCCACTCGCCTGGCTTGAAGAAACTTACCGATGCGTTGGTCTCGCTCAGGCCGTAGCCGATGCAGATGTTGATGCCCACGGCGTGGAGAAACTCGGTGATGTTGTCGCTGAGCATCGCGCCGGCAGTGGGGAAGAGTTTGCCGTCGGTCACGCCGATGGCACCTCGCAGTTTCTTGAAGACTTTCTTCTCAAAGTACTGGTACTGCTTCTCGATGATGGCGGGTGCCTTTTTGCCCAGGCGGGTATACTTCATGTTGCGTGTCTTGCCCACGCTGATGGCCCGCTTGACGAGCATCCGCACCACGGGCTTGGCACCCTGCAGGTTGTCGTTGACAGCGGTGTAGACCTTCTCCCAGAATCGGGGCACGCTGCACATGTAGTTGGGCTGCACTTCCTTGACGGCGCGTTGTATTTCCTTAGGGTTGTAGTTGATGGCCACGCGGATACCGGTGCACATGCACACCATGGTCCAGCCCAGTTCAAACACATGGCTGAAAGGCAGGAAACTCAACGACACGTCGGTCTTGTCGTCGATGATGTCTTTGAAGCGCTCGATGTGGGCGTCCATCGCGGCATTCATGTTGCGGTGCATGAGCATGACGCCCTTGGGAACACCCGTCGTGCCCGACGTGTAGATCAGGTACATGATGTCGTCGGGGTTGCTGTCCTGTTTGCGCTTCTCGAGTTCGCCGAGCACCTCCTTGCCCAATTTGTCGCCTGTGGAGAGGAACTCCTGCCAGGTGAGCGTGGACTTGTCGTCGCTGTCGCGCTTGACGGCGGGATACAGCGTGACGATAAACTTCAGGGTGGGGCAGTCGCCGATGATTTGGCGTGCGATGTCGTAATGCCCCTGGTCGCCCACCAGCAGGATGGTGGCACCCGCATCGTTGACGATGTAGGCCGCCTCGTCACGGCTGCTCGTGGCGTAGATGGGGACAGGAATGGCGCGGTTATAGAAGGCTGCAAAGTGGGTAATCAATATCTCGGGGCAGTTCTGTGTGAACAGGCAGATGCGGCCCTGGGGCTCCACTCCGCCCATGAGCAGCGCTCCTGCCGCGAGGTCGATCTGGTGGGCAAAGTCTTGCCACGTGATGGAGGCCCACACCTGTGTCTCGTAGTCGCGGAAGCGCAGCGCTTCACGCTCGCCATACTTGGCGCACTGCTTCGGAATCAGTTCAACAAATCTGTTCATAAGCCATGTTGCTTTTTGTGTCCAGAATGCCAAGTGGCACCCCGGACGGGTTTCCAATCTGCAAAGATAGTGAAAGCCACCGACAGAACAAAATGAATAAGCCCACTTTTTCATTTTTTAAATTGTGGAGCGACGGGTTCGGACTGGGTGGCTGCGGTGGACTGTCGCAGGTGTTATGGGCATGGAAATTGCCGTTCGTCGGGCCCCAAAATCGCATTATCCTGTTTTTTTAACCACGAAACGGGTTTAGATTTTTTAAACTGATGGAAAATGATAGATTTTTGGTTTTTAGGGTGTTATCGTCTGTAGAATGTTTGATTTTTGGTTTGATGGAGGGGCGTGTATGGGATTTATGTGTACCTTTGTGAAAACATTGCAAAACTATTATGATATGATAACCAGAATGAGACGTAGATTGTTTTTTGCCATCATGATGATGGTGACGACGCTGACAGCCATGTCGGCCGTCTATGAGCCGTCACTGACGAGTGATAGCGAGGTATGTGTGTTCTTTGAGGCCAACGGCACGGTGAACGATACGCCCAAAATCTGGGTGTGGGCGGGAAATACCGACGGCCGTGACTATGTGGGTACCAATTGGCCGGGTGCCGCAATGACCTACATGGGTGACACCCAAAGCGGTAACAAGATCTATAAATGGACCTATACGGGTTCCCTCGCGATGCCTACAGGCCTGATTTTCACCTGGAACAACCAGGGTGGCCGTGTTGACCTCTCCTACACCAACCACGGCTACTACGTCATGGGCCAGTTGACTAAGGTCATCGGGGCGGGCGAGAGCACCTTTGTCCCCAACCATCACGTCATCTATGAACTGGACCTGTATAACTTCACCAGCCAGGGTACCCTTGCCGCTGCCCAGCAGCGTCTGGACTATCTGAAGGACCTGGGTGTTGACGTCGTCTGGCTGATGCCGATTCATCCGCGCGGAATTTTGGGCCGCATTGGCACGTTGGGCAGCCCTTATGCCCCGCGTGACTACTACGCGGTTAACAGCGACTTCGGTACGCTGGCCGACCTGCAGGCGTTTGTCGCCGCTGCCCACAGCCGTGGCATGCAGGTGTGGCTCGACTGGGTGGCCAACCACACCGCCAAGGACAACGTGTGGATTACCCAGCACCGTGATTACTACAACTCGACGCTCACCAGTCCCAACGGCTACAACGATGTCTATCAGTTGGACTACAGCAAGGAGGCCACCCAGGTGGCGATGATTAATGCCATGGAATACTGGATTGACAATGCCGACATCGATGGCTTCCGCTGCGACTACATCAGCAGCAACACCATCCCCACGGCCTTCTGGACCCGTGCCATCACGGCGTTGAAGGAATACAAACCCGGCAAGACCATCACCATGCTGGGCGAGGGCGACATGGCCAACAGTGTGCCGCGCCTGCTCGTCTGCGGATGGGACTACGACTACGCGTGGGGCTTCCAGAGCGCGCTGGTCAACAACAAGAACAATCCTGCTGGCGTGCTGGCACAGTGCAAGAACCTGGTGGGCGACCTGCGTTTCACCGACATCAGCCGCATGGTCTATCTCACCAACCACGACCAGAACTACAACATTTCGATGAACACGCAATACGGTAACAACGCCTATGCCTTCACGGTGCTGACGTTCACCCTGTATGGCATGCCCATGCTCTACAACGGACAGGAGACGGGTTACCTGATGTCACGCAAACTCGACTACTTCAACCGCACGCCCATCAACTGGAACAGTGTCGACAACAAGATGCTGAACACCGTCAAGGCACTCACCGCGCTCAAGCACAGTTGCGACGCCCTCATCGACAATGGCGACCGCGCCAGCGAGGTGACCTTCCTCTCGACGGGCAACAACAACCTTGTCGCCTACACCCGCCATCATAACGACCAGACCGCACTCATTGTCCTCAACCTGGGCTCCAGCACAGTGAACTCTGTCGTGACAGGCCTCGAGGCCGGCGAGTGGAAACTGGCTATCGACGTGGACAACATCGCTGCCGGGCTGACCGCCATTCCGGTCACCCTTAACTCAACGCAGAGCATCACGTTGCCTGCAGGCGGCTACAAGGTGTATTATAAAGGTGAACCTACCCCCGAATGGCAGAATGGTGATATCGACCATGACCACGAGATTACGATCAATGACGTGTCGATGCTGATCAGTTTCCTCTTGAGCAGGACTCCCGTTGAGACCGAACTGCTGATGCGTGGCGATATCGACCATGACGGCGAGGTTTCCATCAACGATGTTACGGCGCTGATTGACATCCTGTTAAGGGGACATTAATAGTTAGGAGTTAGGAGTTAGGAGTTAGGAGTTAGGAGTTAGGAGTTAGGAGTTAGGAGTTAGGAGTTAGGAGTTTTTATGATGAGGAGATTGTGGGCCATAGTGGTGGTGCTTGCCGGGATCATATCGACATCGGCGGCTTCGAGCGTCGACTTCAGCCGGCTGGATAGCCTGATAGCCGAGCAGTCGCACATCATCGACCGTAAAGAGGCGCACCTGTCGCAACTCAAGGAAAGGCTGTCGCGGGAATCTGCTCCCGCCGACCGCTATGGCACGATGAAGCAACTGTATGAGGAATATGCGGCCTATCAGTACGACTCTGCCTATGCCTATGTCAGTCAATGTCTGGCCCTTGCCCGGCAGATGAGCGATGACCGCCTGCTCAACGAGAGCCGTTTGGACCTGGCGCACATCCTCTCCACCGCATGCCTGATGGACCAGGCCCGCCTGTTGTTGGAGCAGATTGACATCACCCGGTTGCCATCGGCCCAACTCATCCGATACTACCGCACGCGCACCGACCTGCTCATCTATCAGGCCGAGTATATGCAAGGGACGCAGTATGCCGCCGAGGCGGTGCAGCAACTCATCGACCTGAGGCGGCGCACGGCAGCCCTCGATGTCCCTCATGACGATGTGAACTATCTGCTCACCGTGGCCGAGTGCCGTGCCGACAGCGGCCAGTCCCGTGAAGCCATCAGCCTGCTGGAGGGATTGATGCTGCAGTACCATAGCGGCGAGCGCCTGTATTCCATCATCACCAGCACGATGTCGTTCCATTATGCCCAGTTGGGCGATAAGGAAAAGCAAATGCAGTATCTGATCAAGAGTGCTGAGAGCGACCTCGAGGGCTGCATCCGCGAGAACACTTCACTGCGTGCGATTGCCGACATCCTGTTTGACGAGGGCGACATCGACCGCGCCTACCGCTACATGCGCGTGGCGGTCGACGATGCCAATTTCTATGGTACGCGCCTGCGCAATATCCAATCGTCGCGCATCGTGCCTAAAATCCTGGATGCCTACCAGACCAAGCAGGAGCGCAACCACCGCAACATGATGTGGCTGCTTGGCATCATCTCGGTCATCGCCCTGCTGCTCGTGGGCGGAGTCATTGCCATCTATCAGTTGCTGAAACGCTACCGTCGGCTCAATGAGCAGAAGAAGGCCATCAACGAGCAGTTGAGCCAGGTCAATGCCCGGTTGGGCGACACGGTCGAGCAGTTGCACGAGAGCAATGTGATGTTGCGCGAGCGCGAGAAACTGAAAGAGGAGTATATCGCACGATTCCTGACCTTGTCAAGCCGTTTCGTCGACCGTGGCGAGGAGCAGCGCAAGGCCCTTTACCGCCTGTACCGTGACCGCAAGACCGAGGACCTGGCCCGGGAACTGAAGAGCACGCACTTTGGAGCCGAGAACGCCAAATTGTTCTACGAGAACTTTGACCACGCTTTCCTGAATATTTACCCCACCTTTGTCGATGAGGTGAACAAACTCCTTCAGGAGGACGGCAAAATCGAGGTCAAGCAAGGCAAGCGCTTGACGACCGAGTCGCGTGTGCTGGCGCTCATCCGCATCGGCATCACCGACAACCAGAGCATCGCCGCCATTCTGCGGGCCAGCCTGACGACCATCTACACCTACCGCTCCAAACTCAAGGCCCGCGCCATCAACAAGGACGACTTTGAGGCTCAAGTCAAAGCCATCGAAGGCTGAACACGGTATTTGCGTTTGTAAACAGATAATTAACAAATGAAACAATATATGATGAAGAAATTTTGTAGTATTGTGTTTATGTGCTTGACACTTAGTCTTGTAGCGAGTGCCAAGGATGTGTATGTGAGTTCGCCCGACGGGGCGCTGACGGTGACCGTTGGCGTTGACGGCGGCAAGGCTTGGTATAGTGTGATGCGTGGCGGTGAAACCGTTATCGGCCGCTCGGTGCTGGGCCTGGTGCTCAAGGACGGTGACCTGAAGGACAATTTTAAGATGGGTAAGGTGACGCGCTCGAGCCTTGACGAGACGTGGAGCCAGCCGTGGGGCGAGGATGCTCAGGTGCGCAACCATTACAACGAGATGAAGGTGACCCTGCAGGAGAAGGGGGGCCAGAAACGTCAGTTGGGCGTGGTGTTCCGCGCCTATGACGACGGTGTGGCCTTCCGCTACGAGTTCCCGCGCCAGCGTGGCCTCCAGGATTTTGTGATTATGGACGAGGCCACCGAGTTTGCCCTGCCCTCCGATGCACAGGCCTGGTCGATTCCCGCCCTGACACCCTACTATGAGGGCATCTACACCCGTGAGCCCGTGAGCCAGAAGGGCAGCATGTCGGGTCCAGTCGCCCTCGAGGTGAACGATGGACTTTACATGGCTATCATGGACGCGAATCTCACCGACTATTCGACCATGAATTTCTCACATGAGGGAACAACCCTCAAGGCCGACCTCGTGCCCTGGAAAAATGGTGATAAAGTGAGGGTGGGGGACACCCGCATGAGCCCTTGGCGTGCCATCATCATCGGCCGCAAGGCTGCCGATATCTTGCTATCGCGCATGGCGCTGAACCTGAACGAGCCGTGCAAGATTGATGACACCTCGTGGATCAAGCCCACCAAGTATGTAGGCATCTGGTGGGCGTTGCAGAAACAGCGCTGGACCTGGTCACAGGGCGAGCGCCACGGTGCCACGACCGAGAACACCAAGCGTTACATCGACTTCGCTGCTAAGCATGGCTTGGGTGGCGTGCTTGTCGAGGGCTGGAACTACGGCTGGGATACCGACTGGACCAAGCATGGCGACGGTTTCTCGTTCACCAAGGCCTATCCCGACTACGACCTGCAGGCTTTGTGCCGCTATGCCGCCGACCGCGGTGTGCGCATCATTGCCCACAACGAGACGGGCGGCGCAGCCCAGAACTACGAGGACCAGTTGGAGGATGCCTACCGCCTCTATGAGTCGCTGGGCATCAACACGGTCAAGACCGGCTATGTCAATTCCCACTTCTATAACGGTGAGTTGCAGCACTCGCAGTGGGGCATCCAGCACTTCCGCAAGGTCATCGAGACCGCTGCCCGCTATCACCTGATGATTGTCAACCATGAGGGTGCTATCCCCAGCGGCATTCAGCGCACGTGGCCCAACCTCATCGCTACCGAGAGCATGCGAGGCCAGGAGTACAACGCCTTTGACCGCAGAGGCGGCAATCCGCCTTACCACGAGAGCATCTTGCCGTTCACACGCGGCTTGGGTGGCCCGATGGATTTCACCCCCGGCATCTTTGAATACCGCAACGACTCGGTGCCCGGCACACGTCCGCAGAACACCTTGGCCCATCAGTTGGCCGAGTATATCGTCATCTATAGCCCAGGCCACATGGCAGCCGACCAGATTGAGAACTACGAGCACCAGCCTGCCTTCAAGTTCATCGAGGAAGTGCCTACCAACTGGAAGCGGACGCTTGTTCCGCACGCTGCAATGGGTAAGTATGTGACCTATGCGCGCCAGGAGCGCGGTACCGACAACTGGTACGTCGGCAGTGTGAACGATGCTGAGGCCCGCAATCTGGACCTGTCGCTCGATTTCCTGGGCGACGGCCGTTACATGGCAGTCATCTATGAGGACGGCCCCGATGCCGACTACCGCACCAATCCTTATCCGATGACCATCCGCCGCCTTGAGGTGGATTGCACATCGGTGCTCAACCTGCATCTGGCCCCTGGCGGCGGTGTCGCCATCCAGATCCTGAAACAGTAACTGATGCTCGCTGTTTTTATGCTCGCTGCGCTCGCAGTTTAGAGTTTAGGGTTTAGAGTTTAGAGAGGCGTCCGACTTTATGCTCGCTGCGCTCGCAGTTTAGAGTTTAGGGTTTAGAGTTTAGAGAGACATCCGCATTCCTGGCAAAGGAATGCGGATGTCTGTATTAGATAAGATGTAGAAGAGAAAATAGATTCGTGGGACTGGATGGTGGTTTACTTCTTGCCGGTCATGATGTCGAGGACCATGGCATCGGTGGCGCACATGGCGTCGGCGCCGATGATGGTCAGGTTGCGGATGCAGCGGTCCACGTCATCGTCGATGATGCCCTCGGCGCTGGTGACATGACGGCCCTCCATGGCCAGCACGGCACTGAGCAGAGCGGTCGATACACCCGACGAAATCTTCAGGGCGCAACTGGGCTTGGCACCATCACAGATCATGCCTGTCAGGTTGGCAATCATATTCTTCACCGAGTGGCAGATGCGGGTATAGTCGCCACCCATCAGGTAGGTAATGCCGCAACTGCTGCCGATGGATGCCACGACGCAGCCGCACAGGGCGCTCAATTTGCCCAGGCTCTGCTTGATGTAGATGGCGGTGAGGTGGCTCAGGGTGAGGGCACGGATGACCTCTTCCTCGGTATTCTCGTTCTCCATGGCATAGACGGCAACGGGATTGGTGGCGCAGATGCCCTGGTTGCCCGAGCCGCTGTTGCTCATCACGGGGATGAGTGCGCCGCCCATACGCGCGTCACAGGCCAGCGCGGTCTTGGAGAGGATGCGTGAGAAGATGGTGTTGCCGAATACGCCGTGGCTCAACGGCCTGTCCATCGTCTTGCCCAAGCAGTGGCCGTAGTTGCCCTTGAGCGACTCTTGGGCAGCCTTGAGGTTGTAGTCGCGGGTGGCGAGGATGAAGCGTATCTCGTCAAGTGGAGCCTGCATGGCGAAGTCATAGACCAGCCTGAGGTTCAGCGCGATGTCGCCGCTGTCGTCACGGTCGCTGCTGCCCGCCTGCTCGTCGAGCAGAACCTCGTTGTCGCGGGTGACGCGTACGAAGCGGGTGTGTGAACCCTGGATGACGGCGGTGGCAGTATGTCCGCCGCCCTCGGCAATGACCTCAACATACAACTTGTCACAGCAGTTCTGCTTGAGTTGGATGTCGATGCGGCCCTCGTCGATGTATTGCTTGCCCTGCTCGATGGCCTCGGGGCAAACGTCCTTGAGCACCTCGAGTTGGTACTCACTCTTGCCGATGAGGGCCCCGAGTGCGATGGCGATAGGCAGGCCTATCATACCCGTGCCGGGGATGCCCACGCCCATGGCGTTCTTGAGGATGTTGGCACTCAACAGGGCTGTGATTTTCTCGGGACGGCAGCCGAGCGCCTCGGTGGCTCGACTCACGCACAATGCCACAGCCATGGGCTCGGTACAGCCCACGGCAGGCACGACTTCGCGTTTTATCAACGCGATAATCTGCTCTCTAATCTTCTCTTCAATCATATTGTTAAGTTTTTAGTTTTTAGTTTTAAGTTTTAAGTAATAATACTGTGCTTCATCGGTTTTTCAGGCTATTGTAATCGTACTTAAAACTTACAACTTAAAACTTAAATCTATTCTTTAAATTTGGTCAGGCCGCCGTCCAGGAAGTCGAGGAAGGCGGGTACATCTTCCTTGTAACTGAAGGAGCCGCTCAGGGCGTTGCCCTGCGGGTCAACGCATACGTAGAACGGCTGCGTGTTGCTGCCGAATTTGTAGCGTTGCAGGTAACTCCACTTGTCGCCGATGGTGCGCAGTGTGCGCTTCTCGCCGGTGGCCTCGGTCACCTCGATGGGCTCGGGCAGCGGACGCTTGTCATCGACGAACAGGGAGATGAGCACATAGTCCTTGTTCAGTTTGTCGGCCACGCTCGGGTCAGTCCACACGGCAGCCTCCATCTTGCGGCAGTTCACACAGCCGAAGCCGGTGAAGTCCAGGAAGACGGGTTTGCCAGCAGCGGCGGCAGCGGCCATGCCTTGCTCATAGTCGGTGTAGGCGGCACGCACCTCCTTGGTGTTGAGGTTGAAGTCCTGAGTGTTCATCGGCGGTGCGAAGGCACTCACGGCCTTGCACGGTGCGCCCCACAGGCCAGGCAGCATATAGATGGCAAAGGCCAGCGAAATCAGTCCTCCCATGATGCAGATGACGGGCATGGGCTTGGTCTCATCGCCGGGCATGACGACGTCGCTCTGGAACTTGAGTTTGCCGATGAGGTAGAGTCCCAGCAGACCGAAGATGGCGATCCACAGGCACAGGAACACCTCGCGGTCCATCAGGTGCCAGCCGTAGGCCAGGTCGGCCACCGAGAAGAATTTGCAGGCAAAGGCCAACTCGATGAAACCGAGCACCACCTTGAGGATATTCATCCAGCCGCCCGACTTGGGCGCCGACTTCAGCCACGAGGGGAAGAGGGCAAACAGCGTGAACGGCAGTGCCAGGGCCAACGCGAAGCCCAGCATACCGATGGCGGGACCCCAGAAGTTGCCGCTGGTGGCGAAGTCAACCAGCAGGAAACCGATGATGGGACCTGTGCAAGAGAACGACACCAGTGCCAGCGTGAAGGCCATCAGGAAGATGGACAGCAGGCCGCTGGTGCTGCTGGCCTTGTTGTCGACGGCATTGGACCACTTGCTGGGCAGTTTGATTTCGAACATGCCGAAGAACGACAGCGCGAACACGACCAGCAACAGACACAGGAAGATGTTGAACACGGCATTGGTCGAGAGGGCGTTCAGCGCACTGGGGCCGAAGATAGCCGTCACGATCAATCCCAGCAGCAGGTAGATGACAACAATCGAGATGCCATAGGTGATGGCATCCTTGATGCCTTTCTTCTTATCGTTCTTGGCCCGCTTGAGGAAGAAACTTACCGTCATGGGGATGATGGGCCACACGCACGGTGTGAACAGCGCCACCAGTCCGCCCAACAGGCCCAACAGGAAGATGTACCACAACGAGCGGCTGCCACTGCCGCCATCGGTACCGTCGATGCGCTGGATGTCGCCCACAACAGGCTTCCACAAGGCATCATGGTCCAGAGCGGCCAGGGCTGCACTGTCAACAGGGGCGTTCATCGCTGCACTGTCGGCCGCAGCGGCTTGCAGGGCAGCGAGCGAGTCGGCCTTGGCTTTGGCTTCAGCCTCGGCTTTTGCCTTGTCCTCTTCCTCCTTGTTCTTGTCGGTCTCGCCGTCAACGGCGGGTGATTTGCCGGACTTCTTCAGACTCGAACTCGATGGCGGCAGGCATGACTGGTCGTTGCAAGCGCCATACTCCAGATCGACGTCGATATCGTAGTTGGGCTTGGTGAATTTCACCTTCTGCACAAATTTCACGTTGTTCTCAAAGAAGCGCAATTTGGCACCGAACATCTCGTCGTATTGTGAGATTTCCTTGCCCACGGGCTTGAGTTTGCCCACAGGCTCCACGCCGTCCTTCTTGTGGAACGTGATGCTGGCCTCGGTGGGGCCCGCGTCGCCCAGGTTAGTCGAATACACGTGCCAACCCTTGTCGATTGTGCCGGTGAAGACAATCTCACCCTCGCTGGAACCATTGGTGGTCTTCAGTTGGGAAGTAAACTTGACAGGATTAGCCATCTGTGCGGTAGCGAGCATTGCTACCATCACCATCGTCAACAGTGTCGCAATTTTTTTCATGTTCACATTATTGGTTATAGAAAACAATCTGCAAAGTTAAGGAAAATTATAATTCGGATACCATTTTTATGTGCATTTTACTATCGGTATTGCTATTTTTCTGGCCTTTTTATTATCTTTGCCGCAAGAAACACAAACATTATTATCAAGACAATTATGAAGAAATTATTTTTGGCTCTGCTTGCTGGCATGATGGCGCTGAGCACGATGGCCCAGAATCGTACTTTTACGGTTAAAGGTACGTTTGAAGAAATGGGTGACTCGGTGCATTTCTACTTCCCGCAACTCCGCGTTGGAAAATGCAAGCCGGTCACAGGCCAGATGCTTGAAGTGTCATTCGACCTCGTGGACGCTGAAACGCTCAGGGTGAGTGAGTATCGAAATGGTGCGGATGCTGAAGATGCCGAAGGGTATTTTACTGTTCCTGCCATTCCGGGCGAAACACTCATCGTCACTAGGGGTGCTGATGGCAAGGTTCAGATGGGCGGCTCGCAGTTCTATGTGGACTATCAAGAGGCTATGAACAGTATTGAGCCTGCCAATAGGGCCGGTGAAGAGTTTATTGAGGAACTCCGGCAGAAAATGGTTGCAGGTGTTCCTCAGGAGCAGTTGATGGAAGAGTATCAGGCAAGGGTGCCGGTTTTGCTTCAGACCTTTATTGATGCCGTGATGGACTATGTCAGAGCCCATCCCGACCAGGATGCCGCTGCCGCTCTGATTGCTGAACTCCCCGAACAAATCGAGGTTATTGAGGCTGCTGACGCCTTGCTGACCGAGCGCGCCCGTGGCAGTGCGGCCGCAAATCTGTACAGGAAAAGTCTTGAGAAAGCCAAACGAGAGGCCGAGGAAGAGGCCAAGCAGTATGCCCTTGAGGGCTGCCCGGCTCCTGACTTCACGCTGATGGATATCAACGGCAAACCCTTGGCGCTGAGCAGCCTGCGCGGCAAGTGGGTGGTCATCGACTTCTGGGGCTCGTGGTGCGGCTGGTGCATCAAGGGCATGCCCCAGATGAAGGAATACTACGCCAAGTACCAGGGCAAACTCGAGATTCTGGGCGTGGATTGCAACGACACTGTCGAGAAGTGGAAAGCCGCCGTTGCCAAGCACGAGATACCCTGGCTCCATGTCTATTGGGACAAGGACGACGAGAACTGCGACAACCCGCTGGACCTGTATAGTGTGAAAGGCTTCCCCACCAAGGTCGTCGTTGACCCCAAGGGTCAGGTGGCCAAGGTCATCGTGGGAGAGGACCCCGCTTTCTATGAGTACCTCGACACTGTCTTGCAGTAATCGCTAATGGGAGTTGGATGTATTTTTGTAATTAGATAAATGTAACATCATATCATATGAAAAAATTAGTTTTATCCATGCTCATGGGCATGATGATGCTGGGCTCAATGGCCCAGAACGGTAAATTCACGGTTAGCGGCTCCTTAAAGGGACTGGGCGACTCGGTGAAGGTTTTTCTTATTAACGCAAACGGTGATATGCTGGTTCAGGAGAATCGTGCTATCGATGGTGACAAGTTCGACATGACGTTTGACCTGGATGATTCGGGATTCTTCTACATGTTCGGCTTGGAAAATGGCCAGTTGAGCAGCGACAATGCGTTTGCCATTCCCGCTTTGCCTGGCGAGCATGCAGTCATCGATGGCGAAGGTGACGATTTCACCCTGGGCGGCTCACAGGTCTATATCGATTATCAGGAAGCCTCCAATGTCATCAAGGCTCCTCAAAAGGCTCTCCGGGACTTTGCAAATGAGTGCCGCGACAAGTTTGAGTCAGGTGTGCCCGAGGAAGATATCAACAAAGTGTTTGAGGAGAAATATCCCGCTCTTGAACAGGCTTTGGCCGATGCGGTGCTGGGTTATGTCAAGGCTCATCCTGATCAAGATGCATCGGCTGTGCTGCTCTCCGATTTGGGAAGTGATGCCGAGCACATGAAAGAGGGTGCGGCTTTGCTGACCGAGCGTGCCCGTGGCAGTGTTGCCGCCAATCTCTATAAGGCAATGCTTGCCGCTGCCGAGAAGGAGAAAGCCAGTCAGTCACTCCAAGAGGGACTTGAGGGTAATCTGGCACCCGACTTCACGCTCAACGACATCAACGGCAAGCCGCTGGCATTGAGTAGCCTGCGTGGCAAGTGGGTAATCCTTGACTTCTGGGGCTCATGGTGTGGCTGGTGCATCAAGGGCATGCCCAAGATGAAGGAATACTATGCCAAGTATCAGGACAAACTTGAAATCCTGGGTGTGGACTGCAACGACACCGTCGAGAAGTGGAAAGCCGCTGTTGCCAAGCATGAGATACCCTGGCTCCATGTCTATTGGGACAAGGAAAATGGTGACAACCCCGTGGATATGTACGGCGTGCGCGGATTCCCCACCAAGGTTGTTATTGACCCCGAAGGTGAGATCGCCAAGATCATTGTCGGCGAGGATCCCGCCTTCTACGATTACCTCGACGAGGTCCTGAAATAGTTGACAGATAACAGTTAACAGTTAATAGTTAACAGTGAACAGTTGTAACTCCTCACTCCTAACTCCTCACTTCTAACTTCTAACTCCTCACTTCTAACTCCTCACTTAAAACTCTTAATTCTTAATTTAAATTCCTGACAAATATGAACCACACTCAATGTTTAATCATCGGCTCTGGCCCTGCCGGTTATACGGCAGCCATTTATCTTGTGCGCTCTGCCATCGACTGCTTGCTCGTTGAGGGCTTGCAGGTGGGCGGCCAGTTGACTCAGACAACCACAATCGAGAATTTCCCGGGCTTCCCCGAGGGCATCGAGGGTTTCCAGTTGATGGAAAATATGCGCCAGCAGGCCGTGAACCTGGGTGCGAAGATGAAATCGGGTCTCGTGGCCGGCATCGACATGAGCCAGCGCCCGTTTGTCGTGACGCTCGACGGCGGTGAGCAAATGACTGCCGATACTGTCATTGTCGCTACCGGCGCCACCGCCAAGTATCTGGGACTGCCCGACGAGACGAAATACGCGGGACAGGGCGTATCGGCCTGCGCGACGTGCGACGGCTTTTTCTACCGCAAGAAGGTCGTGGCCGTGGTGGGCGGCGGTGACACTGCCTGTGAGGAGGCCGATTACCTGAGCCACCTGGCCAGCAAGGTCTACCTCATCGTGCGCAAGGACTACCTGCGTGCCAGCGAGGCCATGCAGAAGCGCGTCAAGGAGAATGACAAAATCGAGATTCTGTTCAACACCAACACCGTGGGCCTCTTCGGCGACAACGGCGTGGAGGGTGCCCATCTGGTGCGCTTCAAGGGCACCGACAAGGAGGAATTGTTCGACATCGCCATCGACGGCTTTTTCCTGGCCATCGGCCACCGTCCCAACACCGACTTCCTGGGCGGGCAGGTTGACCTCGACGAGCAGGGCTACATCCGCCTGACGGGGCACAATACCGCCACCAGTGTCGAGGGTGTATTCGCAGCCGGCGACGTTGCCGACCCGCACTACCGCCAGGCCATCGTCGCAGCCGCAGGAGGCTGCCGCGCCGCCATCGACGTGAAGGAGTATCTGTCGCGATAGCCGACCGGCGTCTGGCGACATACAGCAAACAAGGATACCCGGCCATGCGGCTGGATATCCTTGTTTTGTTAGCGTGGCACAGGGCCTGCTTACTCGAAGATTGGGGTGCCGATGCAGCCGTTGGGGGCCTGGATGTGCAGCATGGCGCACACGGTGGCGGCAATGTCGGTCATGTGGGTCAGTTGCGAGGTCTCGCCCGGGGTGATGTGCCAACCCATGAAGATGAGGGGGATGTGGGAGTCGCTTTGGCTCCATGAGCCGTGGTTAGAGCCGGCCCACTCGGTCTTGCCGGCATAGACGCCCGTGCGGGGCACGACGTAAATCTCGCCGCTGCGCTCGGGGAAATAGCCTAACTTGATGCGTTCCTTCAGGATGGTGGGGATAGGGTAGGTGTCGATGCGGCTCACATCGATGGCCCACTGGATTTCCTCGGGCTGCTCAAGAGCCTGGCAGGCGGCGCGCATCACTTGGTCATAGTCAAGTCGTGAAGCCTCGATCACCTCGCGGTTGAGGTAGAAGGTGTATTCCATTTCGGCCTTGAGCAGGCTGTCGACACCGAACTGCTGTTTCAACAGTTTGTTGGCCGCAATAATGGCGTCGGGGTTGTGCCAGCAGCCGCTGGGCAATCCGTTGGACGTCATGCGCTGGTAACTATGGGTGCCGCCGTGGTCGGCAGTGAGGAACAGCAGGTAGTTGCCGCGCCCGATGCGCTGGTCCAGAACGTCGATGAAATGGGCGATTTCTTTGTCCAACTGCATGTAGATGGCATTGACCTGAGGGGAATGGGTGCCGTAGTAGTGGGAGCACATGTCGGTGTTGGAAACACTGATGGTGAGCATGTCGGTCACGTCGCCCTGACCCAATTTCTCGTTGATGAGGGCCTGCTCGGCGAGCGCAAACGTCATGATGGTACCCATGGGCAAGTTGTTGAGGTCCATGGCAAGTTCCTCGCGGTGCTTCTTGTTGAAGTCGCTCACCCACTTGGGCAACTTATCCATATAATAGGTGCTGGTGACGAACGACGTACTGCCCTTGTCGTACCAGTAGGCCCCCACTGGGTGATGGCCAGCCGGCAGTATCGCGGCGCGGTCCTTGAGGGCGATGCCCACGGTGCGGCTCTTGAAGTCGGTGGCCAGCATCAACTGGTCGGCGATGTTGGTGGTGATGAGGTTGCGCGGCGACTTGCCTCGCGTCTTCTCGTTGCCGCCCACGGCGCGCTCGCTGTCGTCCTGCACACTGGTCACGTTCTCGCCGTTCAGCATGAAGTTGTTGCCGGCGATGCCGTGGAAGGCAGGGGTCGTGCCCGAATAGATGGAAGCATGTCCCGCAGCAGTCACGGTGGGCACATAGTCGATTATCGTGTTATTGCATCGGTAGCCGTCGGTGAGCAACGTCTTGAAGCCGCCCTCGCCCCACTCGTAATTGTAGAGGTAGTCCCACCTCATCTGGTCCACAACAAGCCCAACGACCAACTTGGGCCTCTCCACTTGGCCGCTGGCACACAGCGCCACCACAGCCATCACAACAACTAAAAATCTCTTCATAAAAACTACTTTTTTTATTTTCATTTGATTGATAGCGATAGTAAAAGACAACTTGAACAACTATGACAACTTATTTTTTTATAGATATAGCCTTGTTCTCCTTGCCTTGAAATCGAGAATGATCTTTCCGTCAATACTAACTATATTATTGTTTTCCTTATCATAGAAATAACGTTCAAGTTCATAGTTTCTTGGAGCGAAGTTCACCAGAATGCCACATGGTTTCTTGAGTAAACGCAGATAGTTGAACAGTTGGGCTCGATGCCCGGAAATCAACTCGCTGACAGACTTGCATTCAACGATAATCTCTCCTTTGCACAGGAAATCAATGCGAAACAGAGAGTCCATAGCCTTATTATGGTAATAAGGATGAAATGAGTGTTCTCTCATATATTGAATTCCTTGTTCCTTCAGTTGGATTTCTAACCCCTCTTGATAGCAGGATTCGTTCAGTCCCGCTCCTAATTCACAGTGGACTTCATGAATGGCACCGATGACATCATACATCAATTTCTTGTATTCTTCAACGTCAATCATTTAATAATCAGTTGTTTGAGTTGTATGAGTTGTCTTTAATAATTTGTTGATTAAATTGTGCGAGTTGTCTTTAATTTAATGGTGCGGGCAGTTGTCGTTTAGGAGTGGCGGGTGGTGCCGCGGACGACGAGGCGCGTCTTGACGATGCGCTTCTCGGCATGGCCGCGCGGCAGGGTGCCCTCGACCAGGCCGATGAGGATGTCGGCCGCCTCCTTGCCCACCTGGGAGCCGCGCTGCTCGACCGTCGTGAGCATCGGGTCGCATACCGTAGCGCGGAAACCGTTGGTGAAGCCGCAGATGCTTACCTCGTCGGGGACGTTGAAGCCCAGACGTTTAACCACCGTCAGGATGCCGATTGCCGTCTCGTCGTTGACAGCAAAGAAAGCGTCTGGGCGGTTATTGGAGCGCATCATTGCCGGCGTGATGCGCTCGGCGTCGGCGCGGTTGTCGCAGATGCGCACCAGCCCCTCGTCCAGTTCGAGTCCGTGCTTGTAGAGGGCGTCGCGGTAGCCGTTGAAGCGGTTCTTGGCAATCATCATATTCATCGGGGCGCCATAGAAGGCGATGCGTTTGCAGCCCGTCTCGATGAGGTGGGACACGGCATTCATGGTGCCCATATAGTCGTCGACGACCACGCGGCTGGCATTCAGGGCAGGGCAGATGCGGTCATAGAAGACCAGCGGCACGCCCGCGGCCTCCAGGTGCTCGAAGTGGTCATACTGTTCGGTATCCTTGGCCTGTGACACGATGATGCCGCACACCTTGTTCTTGAGCATCGCCTCGCAGATTTGCACCTCGCGTTCATAACTCTCGTTGCTCTTGGCCACAATGATCTGATAGCCCCGTGCCGAGGCCTCGCTCTCGATGCCGTCAAGAATCGACGAGAAGTAGTAGTGAACGAGTTCGGGCACAATCACGCCGATGGCGCGCGAGGGATTGCGTCGGCTGTGGCGCAGTTGCTCGGCGATGACGTTGGGAAAGTAGTTGTGCTCGCGTGCATATTGCTGGATGGCCTGGCGCCGCTCTCGCGAGATGCTGTGGCTGTCGTTCAGCGCTCGCGACACGGTGGCAACCGACACGCCCAATTCGCGGGCTATGTCTTTCATCGTCATTTGTCGTTTATCATCCATTGTGAATCTGGTCTTTTCTTTTTGATGGTGGTTAAAGTCGTCGACGGGATTGCAAACGATGTAATCCACTGCGAAGATATATCGAAAAATCGGATTACGCAAACGATTGCATTTATTTATGCAAATTTTTAACATTATAAAAAAAGAAGAAATAATCTAAAAATTCTATTTTTGCCATGTTTTAATTGCCCTATTAGGCAATGAAAAACAGATAACTGAAGTGCCGTTGATGCGGCCCGGACTTTACTGGAAAAATCAAATCATTGATTATCAACATAATATTAACTTTAAACATTAAAAAATGAAGCAGGTAAACATCAGAATTCCTTTTAGGATTCTTACCCTCGTGATGGGACTGTTCCTGTCACTGGGAGCCTATGCACAGATTACTGTGAACGGCATTGTTAAGGATGCTACCGGCGAGCCCGTGATCGGCGCGACTGTTCGTGTCGTCGGCACTCAATTGGGTACTGCTACCGACTTTGACGGTCTCTTTACCCTCGACGGTGTGCCCCAGGGCGCCAAGCTCCTCATTTCGTCTGTTGGTTACGAGGACCACGAGGCCACCGCAGCCAGCGACATGGTCATCACCCTGGCCGAGAGCACTCAGATGCTTGAAAATCTGGTGGTCATCGGTTATGGTGTAGTAAAGAAAAACGACTTGACCGGTTCGGTAACGGCTCTCAAGCCCGATGCCAAGAACAAGGGCGTCGTTGTCAGTGCCCAGGACATGCTCGGCGGTAAGGTTGCCGGTGTGAGCGTGACCAGCAATGGCGGTGAGCCCGGCGGCGGTGCCAGCATCCGCATCCGCGGTGGTTCGTCACTGAACGCCAGCAACAACCCCCTGATCGTGATCGATGGTATCGCCATGGATAACAACGGCGTGAGTGGTATCTCCAACCCCCTGTCAATGGTGAACCCCCAGGACATCGAGAGTTTCAACGTGTTGAAGGACGCATCGGCCACCGCCATCTATGGTAGCCGTGGTTCTAACGGTGTCATCATCATTACCACCAAGAAGGGTCGTCGCGGCCAGGCTCCGCAAGTGTCCTACAACGGTAGCGTGACCTGGAGCAAGAAGAAAAAGACCATCGACGTGATGAGCGGCGACGAGTACCGTGACTTTGTGAAGGAGATCTTCGCTGGCAGCACCCGTGAGCAGAACGCCCTGTCGCTGCTGGGCAATGCCAACACCGACTGGCAGAGCGAGATCTACCGCACGGCCTTCAGCCACGACCACAACCTGACCGTTGCCGGTTCGGTGGGTCAATACCTGCCATATCGCATCTCGGCCGGCTACACCGACCAGCAGGGTATCCTCAAGACCTCGGACTACAAGCGTTACACCGTGGCCTTGAACCTGAACCCCTCGCTGTTCAACGATCACTTGACCATCAACCTCAGTGGTAAACTGGCGTGGACCAAGTCGCGCTGGGCCGACACCGGTGCTGTGGGCAACGCCGTCCGCATGGACCCGACGCAGCCCATCTATAGCAGCGATGAAAAGTATAACGGTGTGGGTGGCTACTTCGAGTGGCTGCAGCCCAACGGCTCGGACAGTGCTTGGCCCTACACCAAGAACACCAACGCCCCCTACAACCCCGTGGCCATGCTCGACAACCATGACAACAGTGGTAAGACCCACTCGTTTATCGGTACTGCCGAGGTTGACTATAAAATCCACGGCTTTGAGGACTTGAGACTGCACCTCACCCTGGGTGGCGACTTCACTGGCGGTAATGGTCACAACATCAGTGCCAATATCTCCAATACCTCTAACTACTGGGGCAACAACAGTTGGTACACCCAGAGCAAGGAGAACCTGCAGTTGAGTGCCTATGCCCAGTACTACAAGGACTTCAACGACAAGCACCACTTCGACATCATGGCCGGTTATGAGTGGCAGCACAACTGGCGCAAGGAGTATAACGAGTCATGGGGTACCTATCCCACCAACTCGGCACTCTTCTTCACCGATGCCGATATCGAGAATGGCGCGCTCCAGGTTGTGCCTGGCATGTGGATTCCCGCTGCCAACTACAACGTGGGCGACAGCAAGGCCGGTGCCATCCGTGCCGAGGGCGTTTACCGCCAGAACAACGGTTTGGGTTATCGCACCGAGAACTACTTGGTATCGTTCTTTGGCCGTGCCAACTACTCCTATAACAACCGCTACTTGTTGACCTTCACCATGCGTTATGACGGCTCGTCACGCTTCAAGAAGCACTGGGCATTGTTCCCCTCGGCTGCGCTGGCATGGAAGATCAGCGAGGAAGACTTCATGAAGGACGGCCCCTTCAGCGACCTCAAGTTGCGCCTCGGTTGGGGTAAGACCGGTCAGCAGGAAGGCATTGGCGACTATAACTACTTTGCCACCTACGTGATGAGCAACGGTAGCATGGGCTCATTCTACGACATCGCTGGCGACGGCTCCAAGGCTAAGCCCAACGTTTACAACCCCGAGTTGAAGTGGGAGACCACCACAACGACCAACATCGGTCTTGACTGGGGTGTCATGAACCAGCGCTTGACCGGTAGCATCGACTGGTACTATCGCAAGACCACCGATCTGTTGAACTGGGCCACCTTCTCGGCTATGACCAACTTCAAGAACGCGTTCTACAAGAACATCGGTTCGCTGCGCAACACCGGTATCGAGTTCTCGTTGAACTGGAAGGCCATCAGCACCAACGACCTGTTGTGGACCATCGACTATAACTTGACCTATAACAGCAATAAGATCACTGAACTCATCAGTGACGATCCCGATTACTTCGTGACCACCGGTAGCATTGGCATCAACGGTAATGCCCAGGCTCACGTCGTGGGTCATCCCTCCAACAGTTTCTACGTTTACCAGCAGGTCTATGGCCAGGATGGCAAGCCCATCGAGGGCCAGGTGGTTGACCGCAACGGTGACGGTGTGATCAGCGACGCCGACAAGTATCTGTACAAGTCGCCCTGGGCTCCCGTGACCATGGGTCTGGCTTCACGCCTCGACTGGAAGAACTGGGACTTCGGCTTCAGCCTGCGTGCCAGCATCGGCAATTACCTGTTCAACAACGTGATGCAGGGCTATCACAACGTGAGCCCCGCAGCCGTGTTTGAGGAGGTAGGTGCCTTCTATCTGAACAACCGTCCCCGCAAATCGGTTGAAATGGGTTGGCAAACCTATAACAACCACGCTAACTTCAGCGACTACTGGGTACAGAACGCTTCGTTCCTCAAGTGTGACAACATCACCCTGGGTTACAGTTTCAGCGATCTGTTCAAGAGCGGTGGTTATCATGGCCTGGGCGGCCGTGTCTATGGCACCGTCAGCAACGTGTTCTGCATCACCAAGTATGATGGCATCGATCCCGAGGTCTTTGGTGGCATTGGCGGCGACATCTTCCCGCGTCCCATCTCGTTTATCCTGGGTCTGAGCCTGAACTTCTGATTTCGTTGACACATTATTAATATATAATCAGAGAATATCACAATGAATAAGTTTTTTAAATATATACAATGTGCAGTTGCTGCTCTGCTGATTGCTGGTGGTCTGTCCTCATGTGTCAACGATCTCGACGTTGATCCCATCGACCCCTCGCTGCAGAGTGATGTGACTCCCGAGCAGTTGTTCAACAAGTGCTACTCGGTGTTTGCCACCTCGGGCAACAATGGTGGTGACGACAATGTTGACGTTGACGGCCTTGACGGCGGTTTCCAGCACAAGTACCGTCAGATGTGGAACTCCAACGAGTTGACCACCGACGAGGCCATCTGTGGTTGGGGTGATGAGGGTATCCCCTCCTATTGCCACAACACCTACGACGCCAGCCACCCGATGCTGCGCGGTTACTACTATGGTCTGTGCATCGGCATCACCTTCTGCAACCAGTATCTGGAGGTGTATAGCGACTATGATCCCACGATGACTGCTGAGGTTCGCTTCCTGCGTGCCTTCCAGTTCTATCTGTTGACCGACGCCTTTGGCAACATTCCTTTTGCTACCACCATCTCGGGCGACAATCCCGAGCAGTATAGCCGTCCTCAGGTGTGCGAGTTCATCGAGAAGGAACTCAAAGCCATCATCGGCGAGGATCCCAGCGACAATGCCACCATCCTGAAGGATCCGCAGCCCAAGAAGTATGGCGACGCCGGTTATGGCCGCGTCGACAAGGCTGCTGCCTGGATGCTCCTGTCGCGCCTTTACCTCAACAGCGAGGTCTACACCGGCACGGCACGCTGGCAGGATGCTGCCGACTATGCCAAGAAGGTGATGGACTCTAACTACAAGTTGCTCACCACTGGCTATGCAGGCACAGGCATCGACGGCATCTACCGCGAGTACACGCCTTACCAGATGCTCTTCATGGGCGACAACAGCAAGACCGACGCTGCCTATGAGGCTGTGTTCCCTGTTATCCAAGATGGTCTGCGCACCACCTCGTGGGGCGGTACCAACTTCTTGATCTGCTCGACTGCCGACGCCGATATGCACCCCAACCAGTATGACGAGACCGAGGTCAATGGTCTGTACAACAACAGTGCATGGGGTGGTAACCGTGCTCGTCCCGAGTTGATCCGTCTGTTCTTCCCCAACGATGACGCTCCTTCGGGCCACGCCTATGTTACGGCTATGGCTGCCGAGGACGACCGTGCCTTGTTTGAGACCGAGGGCCGTTACCTCAATGTTGAGGACGAGTCTAACTTCAAGTATGGCTATGCTGTTGCCAAGTTCAACAACTTCAAGTGCGATGGCAGCAAGGGTAGCGACATTACCTTTGCCGACTCCCACCTGTTCTACATGCGTGTGGCCGAGGCCTATCTGACCTATGCCGAGGCTCTGACCCGCCTCAACGGCGGTGTTGCTCCTGCCGAGGCAGTGGCAGCCCTGAACGCCATCCGTGGCCGTGCCCACGCCCTGCAACGCAACCGCTACACCCTCGACCAGATTCTGGACGAGTGGGGCCGTGAGTTCTACTTCGAGGGCCGTCGCCGTGTCGACCTGATCCGCTTTGGCAAGTTCGGTGGCAATACCAACTACCAGTGGCAATGGAAGGGTGGCTCTTATGCCGGTCGTGACTTCGAGGAATTCCGCAATGTGTTTGCCATCCCCACCGATGACCTGATTGCTAACTCCAAACTGCAACAGAATCCCGGTTATTAATGCAACCGCAATGTCTAACAATATACTAATTGACAATAAGAATATGAAAAAGATATTTTTATCATCACTGATGCTGCTGAGCATGGTTCTCGTGTTCACCGCATGCGAGGATGACCGTGATTCCAATCCCACGCTGGTGCAGCCCACCACGTTCACGCTCAACAACCCCGTGAACACGCTGGTTGACCTGGAACTTTCGACGGCTATCCCCTTTGCCTGGTCACAGCCCGATTTCGGTGGCTGGCCCGCAGCCTGTGAGTATCAGTTCCAGGTTTCTCTCTTTAACGATCCTTCAGAGTGGACTATATCGACCGAAGAGGCCGATGCCGATACTACAGGAACCGTATTTGCCAACTATGCCACATTGAAGTCTGTATTTGCAGGTTGCTCTGGCGACATGGATGTCGTTGACCTGAACAAGGCTCTGAATAAGATCTGCATGTGGGAAGAAGACAATGTTCCCGAAAAGATGACTGTCTATGTGCGCTGCCGCGCTATCACCAATGGCGCTGAGCCGGTTTACTCCAACGTGGTAAGCCTTGACGTGAATCCCTACTACGTTGACCTCAGCGCTGAAGTCAGCGACGAGATCGAGTACTGGTACCTCATCGGTGCCTGCATCGGTGACGGCTCGTGGGGCAATAGTGCCGACGGTGTGGGTGTATCCATCATCCCGATGTATCCCGTCTATGACACCGACGGCAGCGTGATGCCCGGTGAAATGCAGTATGTGGGCTACTTCCCCGCCGACCAGGGCTTCAAACTCATCCAGGTTCCTGGTGACTGGGCGGCTCAGTGGGGTCAGGGCGATGGTGCCTATGTGAAGAATGACGGTGGTAGCAGTGACATCAAGTTGCCTGCCGACGGCTATTATCGCATCCACCTGAACACCGCTACCGACGAACTCACCATCGAGCCCTATGAGGGTACGGTAGGCGTTTACACCATGATTGGCATGCCTGGCAACTATCAGGGCTGGGATACCGGTGCTAATCCCATGAACGCCATGAGCACCGTCGTTGAGAACCACGACTGGTACCTGAAGAACGTGACCTATGAGGAGACGACCCTCAAGTTTGCTGCCGACAATAGTTGGGCTGTAAACTGGGGTGGCAGTGGATTCCCCCATGGCCAGGGCACTCAAGACGGTCCTGACATCGCTGTCGCTGCCGGTACCTACCATGTATACTTCAACGATATCTTGGGCACCTACAACTTTGTCCCTGTTGAGTAAATTAATAATGTAGTTGTAAGTTTTAAGTTTTCAGTTTAAGTAATGATACCTCAGTCTCAATTCTTTTCAGGCGATAGTAACAATGCTTACAACTTAAAACTTACAACTTAAAACTGATTAAGAGAAAAATGAAGAAGTTTTTATATTTTGCAGCAACTGCTTTGTTGCTGGCTAGTTGTACCGAGGATTTCAAGGACTGGGCTGAGCCCCAGAGCAATCCTCAGGGTGATGTGATCACCTTTGGCAACGGCTCGGTAGACCCTGTGGGCACCATTGACTTTGCCGTGGAGACTGGCGAGCGTGTCAAGGTGTGTGACATTACTGCACCCTCAACAAGTGACACTGCTTACCAGGCTCAATATACCCTCTACCTCAATGATCAGGCTTTTGTTATGGGCGTGGATGGTACCATCGCGTCTCAGGAACTGAAGGATTATGTGATTGCACTCTATGGCAAGGCTCCCGAGCCCCGCGTATTCACTGGCGTCGTAGAGTGGGTGATGACCAACGGAAAGACTGCCTCCGCTATCAAGAGTGAGCCGTTTGAACTCACGGTGATTCTCGAGCCTATCGCTAAGCCCGACCTGTGGTATCTCGTAGGTTCGTGCATTGGTGACGGTTCGTGGGGCAATGATCCCGCTAACGTCGGCACCGCTCTTATCCCGATGTACACCGAGGCCGAGGACTTCACGGTTCTGACCTACGTTGGCTACTTCCCCGCCGGACAGGGCTTCAAACTGATCCACCAGCCCGGCAACTGGGACGAGCAGTGGGGTATGAAGGACGGTGAACTCGTCAAGAACGATGGCGGCAGCAGCAACATCGAGGTTCCTGCCGACGGTTACTACATGGTAACCTACAACATGGGCAACGAGACCCTTACCGTCGAACCCTATGACGGCATCGTTGGCGTCTACAGCATGATGGGTATGCCTGGCGGTTACCAGGATTGGAACCCCGGTGGCACCCTCATGAATCCCATGAGCACCGTGGTTGAGAACCATGACTGGATGGCTGTATTGACCTTCGAGGAGAACACCGAACTCAAGTTCGCTGCCGACGGTGGTTGGACTGTGAACTGGGGTGGTCCCACCTTCCCCGTGGGCGTTGGCGTACAGAATGGCGCTAACATCCCCGTTGAGGCCGGTTCTTATCGCATCGTCTTCAACGACATCATGGGCAAGTACTACTTCATCTCGATGTAATATCGGTTGAGTAATCCTTATAGTGGTGGCCTGTCATCGTGGATGGCAGGCCGCCTTGTTTTTAGGATGTTATAAATGTCAGTGGCAATCTTTTATACTGTTTTTTTATTTATTTTCTTCAAGAAAGTTGTTTATTAATTTTTTTAGATGTATTTTTGCAGGTGTATTTAAGACGTATACAATTAGATAATTATAACCCCTTATTATTAACTTTAATTTCGTTTTTATCATGAAGAAATTATTTACTTTATTTGCTGTAGCCGCTATGGCATTTGCCGCTAATGCTGCTACTTTGACTGTCGCTGATGGTACTGAGTACAACGGCCACTATCCCTTCTACGGTCTGTATTATGACACCCAGGGCACAACCAGCCAGGTAATTTATCCTGCCAATGAACTCTCCGATATGGTAGGCAAGGAGATTACCAAGTTGGAGTTCTATGCAACCGCTCCCATTGGTGTTACCGACGGTGATTTGGAGTATGCTCTTGACATCGTTGATGCCACTGAATTTGCAACCGCCACTCCTTATGAGTTGAGCGAGAACGCCGTGGTTGGCCATAGCATTCCTGTGAATGGTTCGGAAGTGTATGTCATTGAACTTGCTGAGCCCTTCGTGTATGAGGGTGGCAACCTGCTGCTCCAGACTGTTGTGACAGTTGCTGGCGGCTACAAGTCTGTTTACTTCTATGGCGTACAGACGGGTCTTGTTGGCGGTTTCTACCAGTATCAGGGATGGTATGGTATGAACGCCTACACCGAGGCCTTTATGCCCAAGACCACCTTCACCTATGAGGATGGTGATGTTCCTCCCACTCCCACCGAGAAGACCGGTGCTCCCGTATTCAACGGCTACACCACCGACGGCATCCACGCCTACTTCATCGAGATCCAGGAGAGCGAGCCCAGCACCATCTACTACCGCGTACAGTTTGGTCAGAACGGTGAGTTCACCGAGTGGGCTGAGTACGAG
>ONRP01000020.1:62974-93116 GCA_900320245.1 uncultured Prevotellaceae bacterium | reverse complement strand
TGTTCGTAGTCCACGTCGGCCATCATGTCGTCAAGGTTGACCGCCTCGGTAAGTTCGGCCTTGCGTGGACTCAGGTCGGTGACATAGACCTCATCGCCCTTGAACCACACGGCCCGTTTCATGTCGGCCGAGGGTTGCATCATCGCCCCGGCTGCGATGAGTTCGTCTTTCTGCTCCTTGAGGTCATAGACGTGTGTGCCTCTCGAGCCATAGTACCACACATGCTGCCCGTCGCTGGCAAAGGCACCATAGTTGCCTCCGCTCAGCGGCAGCTTGACCAGGCGGTCGCCGATGCCGTCCAGGTCGACACGCATTGTGGGTGCCGTTTCGCTTTTCTTGCCCTTGCCTTTCTTGCTGTCGGCGGGTTTGTCGGTCGGTTGCTCGTCTTGCTTGCCTGTGGTCACCTGGTCGTCGGTGGGAAGGAAGGGCGATGTGGTGTCGCTGGCCAGCATCATCAGATAGATGCCCTCCATATTGCGGTAGGCAAAGTTCCACTCGATGCTGCTGTAGATGGGGTTGAAATCGCGGGCCGACGCAAAGATGAGATACTTGCCGTCGCTGCTGAATTCGGGTGAGTTGCTCTCATACCAGCGGTCGGTCACGGGATATTCCTTGCCCTCGGCGATATTATACAGATACACTACGCTGTACTCGTTGGTGCCGGTGCGGGAATAGGTGAGCCACTTGCCGTCGGGCGAGAAACTGGGAATGGGGATTTCGCCCATCTCGTCAGTGAGCAGGATCTGCTTGCTGGATGTCTTGCCGTTGACATCGACCATCACCATGCGGTTTTTGCGGTCGGTATAGACAATCTTGCTGCCGTCGGGACTCCACACCAGGTCACGGATATAGGTGTCGTTGTCAAAGGTCAACTGCCTGGCCTTGTCTCCGTTAACAGGACGTACCCAGATCTCGGTCTCGCCGGTCTGGTCGCTGATGTAGGCGATGTTCTTGCCATCGGGGCTCCATGCGGCATCACGTTCATGCACGCCGGGCGTGTGGGTGATGTTGCGTGTCACACCGTGCTTGGCGGGAACATCAAACACCTCGCCGCGGGCGCTCAGAGCGAGTCGGCTGCCGTCGGGCGACAGGCTGCCTCCCGTCAGGTTGTCCTTCACCTTGCGCTGCTCCTCGCGGGCAAAGTTGTTCTCGCTGTTGAGGTAGATGGTGATTATCTCGCTGCGCTTGGTAGCGGGGTCCAGCACATAGAGGTAGCCGCCGTTCTCAAACACGATCTTGCCGCCACCGCAGTTGGCAAACTTCACGTCATATTCGGTAAAGTCAGTCACTTTTTGCGTTGCACCGGTTGCGGTGTTGTACACAAAGATGTTCATGCGGTTGTCGCGGTCGCTCATGAAGTAGATTTCATCTCCAATCCACATCGGGTCGATGTCCTGGGCAATGTTGTCGGTGATGTTGGTCACCGTCTTGGCCTGGGTGTCATAGATCCAGATGTCGTCGGCCATACCGCCCTTGTAGTATTTCCAGGTGCGGAACTCGCGGAACACGCGGTTATAGGCCAACTTGGTGCCGTCGGCGTTGTAGCAGCAGAAACCGCCCTCGGGCAACGGCAACTGCACGGGCATGCTGCCGTCGATGGGAGCACACCACAGTTTGCCGTCAAAACTGTCGCTGATGCGGTTACGGAAGATGACGCCACTGCCGTCGGGGGTCCACGTCATCGTGATGTTGTTGGGCCCCATACGGTCACCCCAATCGTCACGCGGATTGGTAGCAGTAAAGGTGATGCGCTTGGGTTCTCCGCCCTGTGAGGGCATCACATAGACCTCGGTGTTGCCGTCATACTGGCCTGTGAAGGCGATGGTCTGTCCGTCGGGTGAGAAACGGGCAAAAGCCTCGTAGCCATTGTGCGAGGTCAACTTGCGCGCTGTGCCACCGGTGATAGGCACCGTGTAGATGTCGCCGGCATAACTGAATGCCACCTCGCGGCCGTTGGTGCCGGGGAAGCGCAACAGGCGACCCTCGTCGGCCTGGCCGGTCAGTGCCGTGACGGCCAGCGCCGCAATCAATAGATTCCTGATGTTCATAAATGCTTTGATGTTTATTAGTAGTTAAATGAATTGGTGTTGCTATAGATTAATGATTGGGTTTAGTAACTGATGATGCGCAGGTGCACCGGTTGGCAGGGCGTGAAGGCTTTGGGCAGCCGCAACTGCTTGATCACGATGCTGTTGTCTCCCTTGAGCAGTTTCACCCTCATCATGTTGCTGTAGGCGAGGCCACTCTCGTCGGTCATATTGCCGCTGGCCATGACCAGGGTGCCCATGGGGTGGCTGTTGGCCGACACGCGGCGCACGTCGAGCGTTCCGGTAGGATGATAACCGATATCCAGCAGGTAGTCACCGCCACGGGCCACACTGACGTGGATGATAGCCGAGTCCCCCTCTGTCGTCGGGAAAAAGGCTATCTGGGGCGTCAGGTGGTAACTGAACAGGGGCTTGGACATGAATCCGTTGAGGTACTTGCCGGCCACCTCGACCGAGAATTCACAATAGCCGTCGGTCTTGGGCAGGGCGAATACCGAGTCGTTAAGTTCCCTCAAGTCGCCATTGACCGATAAGCGGTAAGGGGTGCCGGGGACAAAATCCACAATGCGGCCCGAATCGTTCTTCCATTCTACAGTCGGCGTGGGGGGTAACATCACCTCATTGTGGTGGATAGTCACCTTCTGGCTGCTGGCCTTGCCGTCCTTGAGTGTTATTTTGAGTTGATGGTGGCCCTCGATATTGCTTGGCAGGAAAGCACTCTCCATCGGTTTCTCATCAATGCTGATTGTGGCGATGTCGCTGCCTGTGCCCTCAAGTGTGATGTCGAGCACTGCCTTGCGGTAATGGAATCCCTTGACGGTCTTCTTGCCGGGCATGCCGGCGGGCACCATCGGGGTAAACTCAATGCCTTCGGGCTTAAACTCCATACCCAAGAACACGCGCAGCACCATTGCGGCATTGCTGGCGCCTGTGCCCAACTCATCGATGCGGACTCCCTTCATGCAGATGCCGCGCGACTGGTACAGGGCCTGGGCGCGATACAGGGCACCCAAACCGCGGCGCAGGGCATTCTCGTTGCGCACATAGGCCGCTGCGAGATTCCACATCGCTTGGGTTGTGGCCCACGAGGAGTTGGCAAAGTACGGTTCGAGCGGGTTGTTGGCAGGGTAGGTTACGTTCACGCCACAGTCGGTGACAGGCGTGTTGGCGATGAGGTTCTCGGCACGGTCATCGTCGGCAATGCCCCACAGCACGCACATCGCCTGCGAGGTGTTGTCGGTCGTGGGTGACTGTCGTGGGAATGCCATGCCATACAGGAAGGAACTGTAGAATCCCTTGTCCTCGTTCCACAGGTGTTGGTTGATGGCATCCTTGATGCGCTGGGCATCTTTGTCATAGGCATTCTCGATGCCCAATTCGTCACACATGGCGCCCAGGATGGTATAGGCATGGGCGGTCAAGATGTTGTTGCCCAGCGACATGCAGGCAAAGAAGTCGTTATAGCCCATCCAGGTCATGCGGCGCACACCCAACGGCTTGGACGTTGTGTAGCCGGCACCGTGAATCAGCCCGGTATTCTGGTCGAGCAGAACGCTGCTGTTGATGTTCAGCGTCTTTTCAATCGCACGTTTGCTATAGGCCAGCCACTGGCGGTCACCGGTGGCTTTATACACTTCCCAGGCTGCGGTTGCCCAACCGATATGGTCACTCACGACGGGCCATTGGCCCTCGCGCTGCATGATGATGCTGTCGCGGTCAACGAGCGAACGCAGGGTGGCCATCGATTGCTGGGGCTTGAGTGCCGCCAGCGACAGATAAACTGAACAGTACAGGCGGCTGATGTTGTGGGTGACGTTGAAGCGTCCGTTGTTGTCGATGGCATCGGCAATACGCTCTATCGACATGTTGTAGAGGGCGTCGACCAGCGGTTGCTCGCTCTTGTATTCGGGCATCAGGGCGGGAGCCTGTTTGCGTTTGTGCCAGGGACGGCCATGCGTGAATTGCACCTGGGCGGGATCAAATGTGCCATAGAGGCTGTCGAGGCGCGCTATCGTGATGTTGGTCTCGATGCGGTCGGGCTTGCTTGACACAGCAAACACGGTGTCCTCGATGATGCTGTCGCCGGTCATCGTGAAGGTTTCATTCTGGACAATCACTTGGCTGCTCATGCTCTTGCCGTCGCCACATGAGCACAACAAAATTGCGCCCACGGCAAATGCCGCAAGCATCAGAGCAATGCCTCGCGTCCTATTTCCTTTCATGCACTGCAAAGATAATTGATTTTTACGGGATATTTTGCCAGATTTAAAAAAAGATGTACTTTTGCCGCAGATTATTTCAGGAAAAAGTGAATGCGGCTTGAATCCAACACACTGGTCAACAGTTAATTAACAAGCATTTTAATAACTGATTTAAAACAGAAAACAATGGAAAAGACAATAATTCACAATCACCATACCCCAACTTCCCGAACACGTCAACTCCCGGCTCACGCCATTCATCCTCACGCATCATTGCTCAGTCAGCGAATGCCCTACATCGCTATGCCCTGATGCACAATAACAACTGTGGGCAACAGCCCGGAAAGACTGTCGCCCACAGCGATAGGATTGTAATGGGGCAGGGGATTATTCTGCCAGCAGAGCCTCGGCCATATTCAGGGCGGCACGACGGCCATCACCCATGGCGAGGATTACGGTAGCGCCGCCACGCACGATGTCACCACCGGCATAGAGGTCGCCAACCGACGACTGCATGGTTTCCTCGTTGACAACGATGGTGTTGCGCTTGCTGATGTCCAGACCGGGAATCGAGCGGGGAACCAACTGGTTGGGCGAAACGCCTACAGCAACGATGACCAGGTCAACGGGAATCTCCTCGATAGCACCCTCGATGGGCACGGGACTGCGACGACCCGAAGCATCAGGCTCGCCGAGTTCCATCTTCTGCACCTTCATGGCAATCACGCGGCCCTTGTCGTCACCGATGTACTCGATGGGGTTGTGCAGCGTCTTGAACTCGACGCCTTCTTCCTTGGCATGTCCAACCTCCTCGCGACGGGCGGGCATCTCCTCCTCGCTGCGACGGTAGATGAGGATGACGCGCTCGGTACCCATACGCAGTGCAGTACGGGTCGAGTCCATAGCGGTGTTACCGCCACCAATCACGGCGATGGTCTTGCCGCGCAGCACGGGGGTATCGCCACCGCGGCCGGCTTCCATCAGGTTGATGCGGGTCAGGTACTCGTTGCTCGACATAATGCCGTTGAGGTTCTCACCGGGGATGTTCATGAAGCGCGGGAAACCGGCACCGGAGCCGACAAACACGCCCTTGAAGCCCATCTCGTGCAGATCCTCATAACTGATGGTCTTGCCCACGAGGCAGTCCTTTACGAACTCAACGCCCATCTTCTTGAGGCCTTCGATTTCGTAGTCGACAATGTGATTGGGCAGACGAAATTCGGGGATACCATACTTCAACACGCCGCCAATCTCGTGCAGCGCCTCAAACACGGTAACGCTGAAGCCCTTCTTGGCCATGTCACCGGCAAACGACAGTCCCGAGGGACCGCTGCCGATAACGGCAACCTTGATGCCGTTGGCGGGAGCCATAGCGGGCACCTCCTGGGGCAGGTTGTCGCGCTGCCAGTCGGCGGCAAAGCGCTCCAGATAACCGATAGCCACTGCGGGGTGACCCATCTTGGTGTGGATGCAGCGCGATTCGCACTGTTTCTCCTGCGGACATACGCGGCCACACACTGCGGGCAGCGAACTGGTCTCCTTGAGCGTTGCAGCGGCTTGGCCGAACTCGCCACGCTCGATGTTCTTGATGAATTTGGGAATATTGATGTTCACGGGGCAACCGGTCACACACTGCGGGTTGGCGCAGTCCAGGCAACGGCTGGCCTCAACGACGGCCTGCTCGGCACTGATGCCCTGGTTCACCTCTTCGTTGCAGGTGATGCGGTACTTGGGGTCGAGTTGCGGCATCTCAACACGGGGGATGGCGGTGCGCTCCTTCGGAGTCTTGGCATTGCGCAAGTCGATGCGCCACTGTTCGTTACGTGATTCCATATTGTTCTGTTCCATTTTCTTATCAGTTTTTAGTTGTCAGTTTTAAGTTTTAGACACGATTACTATCGCCTGAAAAACTTCTAACTCCTAACTTCTAATTCATCATTAATCATTGGGCACCCTTGAGGCGCATCATCAACTCGTCAAAATCAATCTCATGGGCATTGAACTCGGGACCCTCGACACACACAAAGCGCGTCTTGCCGCCCACAGTCACGCGGCAGGCACCGCACATGCCCGTACCGTCGACCATGATGGCATTGAGCGATGCCTCGGTGGGCACCTCATACTTCTTGGTCAACAGGGCGCAGAACTTCATCATGATGGCGGGACCGATGGTCACGCAATAGTCCACATGCTCACGCTTGAGCACCTCTTCCATACCCACGGTGACAACACCCTGGTTGCCGTAACTGCCGTCATCGGTCATGATGATAACCTCATCGCTCGATGCACGCACCTCGTCCTCGAGGATGATGAGGTCCTTGGTGCGGCCTGCCAGCACGCTGATAACGCGGTTGCCGGCCTCTTTCATGGCACGGATGATGGGCAGCAGGGGAGCGGTGCCCACACCACCACCGGCACACAGCACGGTGCCATACTTCTCGATGTGAGTGGCCTGGCCCAGGGGACCTACCACGTCATGCAGGAACTCGCCCGGTTCCAGGGCGCAGATCTTGCGTGTGCTGTCGCCAACACTCTGGATCACCAGCGTGATGGTTCCTGCCTTGGGGTCGCTGTCAGCGATAGTCAGGGGGATACGTTCTCCTTTTTCGCCGGCGCGGACAATCACGAAGTGACCTGCACGGCGGGCCTTGGCGATGAGAGGAGCCTCAACGACAAGTTTAGTCACGTTAGCAGAAAACTGCTCTTTACTAACGACTTTGTTCATTGGTTTTAGTGAATTAGTTAATTGGGTTGTATATGATGTTTATTGTTGTTCAAGTTGTTTGATGAACTCGCGGCCGAATTGGCGGCTCTGCTCCAGGGCGTCCTGGTCGGGAACCCACTGGGCGCGGATACCGTCGTTCACCGGCTCGATGCCGGCGGCTTTCAGGTGTTCGGTGATGAGTTTGGAGGCCTCGCCGCTCCAGCCGTAACTGCCGAAGGCTGCACCTTTCTTTTTCTTCAGTTTCATGCCCTTGAGCATCTCGAGGATACCGGCGATGGCATAACTGTAGCCGTTGTTGATGGTGGGAGAGCCCACAAGCACGGCACGTGAGTGGAACACCTCGGTCAGGATGTCGTTCTTGTCGTTCAGGGCCGCATTATAGATTTTGACGTTCGTTGTGGGCGACTGCTCGCGGATGCCGTCGGCAATGGCCTGGGCCATCAGGCGGGTGCTCTGCCACATCGTGTCATAGACGATGGTCACTTGGTCCTCCTGATAGTTATCGCTCCATTGCAGGTATTTCTCGATAATCAGACCTGGGTTGTTGCGCCAGATGATGCCGTGGCTTGGACAGATCATCTTCAGCGGCAGGTTCATGGCCACTACTTCTTTCACCTTGCGGTTGCACAACGGGCTGAAGGGGGCAATGATGTTGGCGTAATATTTCTCGGCCTCCTGCAGCACCTCGGCCATGCACACCTGGTCATCGTAGAGCGACTCGGTGGCATAGTGCTGGCCGAAACCATCGTTGCTGAACAGGATTTCCTCACCGCTCAGGTAGCAGAACATCGTGTCGGGCCAGTGGAGCATCGTTGCCTCGATAAAGGTCAGCGTCGTCTCTCCGAGTTCCAGCGTGTCGCCGGTCTTGACGTTCACAAAGTTCCAGTCCATGTGGTAGTGGCCGCGAATGATGGCCTCGCCCTTGGCGGTACAGTAGATGGGCGTGTCGGGAATCTCACGCATCAGGTCAACGAGGGCACCGCTGTGGTCGATCTCGTTGTGGCACATCACGATATAGTCAATCTTGTTGAGGTCGATTTCCTGCTTGAGGTTCTTGACAAACTCACGGCTGTAGGGGAGCCACGATGTGTCAATCAGCACATTTTTCTGGTCACGAATCAAGTAGGAGTTGTAACTCGAGCCACGGTGTGTGGACAGTTCGTCGCCGTGGAACGTCTTCAGTTCCCAGTCCACCTTACCAACCCAAGTCAGTCGCTCGGTCAATTTCTTACCCATGTCTTTCAGTTCTATTTATTAGTCGGTTAATAGTTTGATTTCAATCAATCTGCAAAATTAGTGCAAGTTGAGCGCAGAACAAAACGAAAAACGAAGTTTTTCATTTTTTTTGCCGAAACGCCGCCTAATTTCGAGGTCGCAGACCTCAACATAGTGCAAGTTGAGCGCAGAACAAAACGAAAAACGAAGTTTTTCATTTTTTTTGCCGAAACGCCGCCTAATTTCGAGGTCGCAGGCCTCAACATAGTGCAAGTTGAGCGCAGAACAAAAAGAAAAACAAAGTTTTTCATTTTTTTGCCTCAACTTGCCTAAATAAATGCGATAATTTGGCCTGTTATGGACTTAGAGCGTCAGGGCGTCTTTCACCTTCTCGGGCAGCAGTGCCAGGTCGAGGACGTCCTTGATGGTGTTGACATAGTGGAATGTCAAGCCCTTGAGGTACAATTCGTTGATTTCCTCAATATCCTTGCGGTTATCCTTGCACAGGATGATTTCACGGATGCCGGCACGCTTGGCAGCAAGGATTTTCTCCTTGATACCGCCCACGGGCAGCACCTTGCCGCGCAGGGTAATCTCGCCTGTCATGGCCAAGTGGTCTTTAACCTTGCGCTGCGTGAACGAGGAAGCGAGCGACGTGACCATCGTCACGCCGGCCGACGGGCCGTCCTTGGGGATAGCGCCCTCGGGCACATGGATGTGGACGTTGTATTTGTCGAACAATTCGGGTGCGATGTTCAACAGCGAGCAGTGCGACCGCAGGTACTGCATGGCAATAACGGCCGATTCCTTCATCACGTCGCCCAGATTGCCCGTCAAGGTCAGTTTCTCGCCCTTGCCAGGAGCCAGCGATGACTCTACGAACAGAATCTCACCGCCCACGGCAGTCCATGCCAAACCGGTCACTACGCCGGCAAACTCATTACCCTCGTACTTGTCGCGGCTGTAATCGGGCGAACCCAGATACTCCTTCAGGTCATCAGCCTTGATGCTCGTGGGGTAGGGGTCACCTGTAGCCTTGTGTCGTGCAACACGGCGCAGCACGGTGGCGATTTTCTTCTCCAGTTGGCGCACTCCCGACTCGCGTGTGTAGTCCTCAATCATCTTGAGAATCACCTGCTTGCCAAACTTGATTTCGTTCTTCTTGAAGCCGTTCTCCTCCAGTTCCTTGGGAATCAGGTGTCGCTTGGCGATTTCCAGTTTTTCCTCGGGGATGTAGCCGTTGATCTCGATGACCTCCATGCGGTCGAGCAGGGGACGGCTGACGGTGGCGAGGCTGTTGGCCGTGGCAATAAACAGGATTTTGGACAGGTCATAGTCCACATCAAGGTAATTGTCGTGGAAATGGCTGTTCTGTTCGGGGTCGAGCACCTCGAGCAGTGCCGACGACGGGTCGCCCTTGAAGTCCTGGCCCACCTTGTCGATCTCGTCAAGAACAATCACAGGATTGTTGCTGCCGCACTTGGCCAGGGCGGCAATGATGCGGCCGGGCATGGCACCGATGTAGGTGCGGCGGTGTCCGCGGATTTCGGCCTCATCGTGAAGGCCGCCCAGCGAGATGCGCTCATACTCGCGGTGCAGCGCGTCGGCAATCGACTTGCCCAACGAGGTCTTGCCCACACCGGGAGGGCCGTACAGGCACAGGATGGGAGCCTTCAGGTCGCCGCGCAATTTGAGCACCGACAGATGTTCCAGGATGCGGTCTTTGACTTTTTCGAGCCCGTAGTGGTCGTGGTTGAGTTTCTCTTCCACCTTCTTCAGGTCGAAGTTGTCCTCGGTATAAGAATCCCACGGCAGGTTGAGCATATTGTCGAGGTAGGCATACTGGACCGAGTAGTCGGGCGTCTGGGGATTCAGGCGCTCCAGTTTGCGCAGTTCCTTCTCAAACTGCTTCTGCACCTTGTCGTTCCACTTCATCTTCTTGCCGCGTTCCTGCAGTTCCTCGATATCGTCGATGTCGGTACCCAGTTCCTCCTGGATGTTGCGTATCTGCTGCTGCAGGAAGTGCTCGCGCTGCTGCTGCGACAGGTCCTCGCGGGTGCGCGACTGGATATTGGCTTTGATTTCCACCAACTGCTCTTCACGTGAGAGCAGGCTGTAGAGCAGGTAGCCGCGTTTCTTGATGTCGTGCTCCTCGAGCATGTGCTGTTTCTGCTCAGGCTCGAAGGCGATGTTGGTGGCCAGGAAGTTGAGCAGATAGAACGGGTTGTCAATGTTCTTCATGGCAAACGACAGGTCGCGGCCGTTGTTGCCCATATTGCGCAGCATGCGCATCGTCACCTCGACAATCGACTGCAGCAGCACCTCAAACTCCTTGTCGCCAGCCAGTGGCAACCGTTCCTCGACAAGATTGACTGAGCCGTGCAGATAGGGGCTCACACTGGTGATGCGTTCCAACTCACACACCGAGCGTCCCTGCAGGATGACGTTGGTCGATCCGTCGGGCAACTCGAGCAACTTGATGATGGTGGCGATGGTGCCGGTGCGGTACAGGTCCTTCTCCACTGGGTCGTCAACGTGGCTGTCGTACTGGCAGAACACGGCGATGGGCTGATGGCGCTCGGTAGCGTCCTTGATGAGACGCATCGACGAGTCGCGGCCCACCGAGACGGGCATCGTCATCGACGGGAACAGCACCATGTTGCGCAGGGGCAGCACGGGAATATCTTCTGCTTTGTCGCCGACGATGTCGATGTTGTCATCGCTCTCGTGGACCTCGGTAAAGATAGGCACCACACGGGCTCCGCCATCGTTCATATCGGCATCTATGTTGTCAAGAAAATCTATCATATCTTGTTGTCATTCTTTATCTTGGGGCAATAATCGCCCAAATTGGCTGGCAAAGGGAACACACCATCGTTCCTTTTTAATCAAAAATAACACAACAAGCGGCACCCACCGTTGTGGGCACCGCTTGCCGTTGCAATGTAAGGTCGTCTTAGGGCTTTACTTGATGACCTTCACGCTTTGGGTCGAACCGTCGCTGTAGGTGCGGACGATGATGTTCACACCCTTCACGGGCTCGCTGTACTCGATACCGCGAATGTCGTAGTAACGTTCGCTGACAACGGTCTTGGTCACCTGGGCCTCGTTGACTGCAGTGGGAATATGTACCACGGCAAACTGGCCACTGGCCGGAGTCGTGTGGACATTATCCGTGGTGGGCAGCGAGTAGATACCGATGTTGCCACCGGCACATACCAGGTTGCCTGCGTAGTCAAATGCCATCTGGAAGATGGAACCTGCACTGTTGCGGGCATCGGCCTTGTAGGAGTACTTGGGTGCGATAATCGGTGTCGTGCCGTCCCAGGTCAGGTCGAAGAACTGCAGGATACCGCTACCGTCGTTGATGACGAGCATGTCGGCGGCATCGTTCACGGCAAAGCCGGCACGGTCACTACCGTTGAGCATCTCGTTGTAGGGAGCCTTGCCCGAGTTGAACTTCACGTTGCCATCATTGTCAACAAACATCAGTGAAGGTACGCCCGAGGCATTGTTGCCTGCGCTGCGGTACTGCGATACCCATACACCGCGGCCACCGGGATCGGCAACCACGTTACCGTTGGTGTTGGCCTGCCATGCGCCGATATCGTAGTACTGGGTGGGAGCGGTGTCCCAAGTGTCAACCACCTCGCCGTTCTCCAGGCCGATGTTGTAAACACCCACGCCGTTACCGAAGTCTTCAAGGTATACATACAACTTGGTGTCGGCACCCTTGCCGCCGATACCAACGCCGGGAGTCGAGGAGCCGACGTTCTGTCCGTTGTTGACAATCAGACCGCTGCTTTGGCGGGTTCCTACAAAGAACTCGGTCCAGTCTTCGTCAATTTTGCCGGGCTGAGCGATGTATACACCCGAGGCACCATCGCCCCAATCGGGAACGTAGAGGTTACCCAGGGCGTCAATGCCCATGCGATAGTTGCTGCCCCAGTTGTGGCCACCGCGATAGAGTTCCTCGCTGACGCGCTGACCCATGGCATCGCAGACGTATACACCGTTGGTGGCAGCACCGCTACCGGTACGGTTGCCGGCATAGATGGTACCCATGTTGGGACTGTCGGGCGACTTGTCGACAGCGACAAACAACTGGCCGCTGTAGTTCTGGCCGGTCGGGTTGATGCGCTGGATGGTCGTGATGTTTTGACCCTCTAGGGTTACACTCCAGTTCAGGTCATCACCACCCTGGGCGGGCAGGGAGTTGATGTTCAGGCTGACACTGTTCTCTCCCTTCTTCACGTCGGGAACATCGATGGTGGCCACTACGTTGCCGTCGGTATCATAGAACGTGATGTAGGCGTTGTCGGCATCATCGTTGGCGTTGAACGTGAATACATAATTATCGTTGTCGTTACTGAATTCCAGGCCATAGGCGTAAATGCCGGGAATAGCGGGCTGCTGACTGGGCAGGGCCTGCCACTTGGTGATCTTCTTGTCCTGCATCAGGTACAAGTAGATGTTTTCGCCCTTGACGGCTGCGCCGGTCGACATGAACTGGCTGGGCAACGGGGTCAAGTCGGTATTGGTGGTCGGTATGAGCGCCGTCTGGTCCATGCCGGCAGTAATGTCATACAGTTTGATGCCACCAACGGCTTCTCCCTCCATGTAGGGCGTTACCATGTACTGGTGCTGGGCATACTTGAAGAACGATACACCCACAGCGGCAGCATCGTCTTCGTCGCTCTCGAAGCGGCCAACCACCTCACTGTCGGTACCGTTGGTCTTGGCAGTAGCCACCTCAAACGGCAGGGTCTGGTCACCGTCGAGCACCACGTAGTCATCGTTGCGCGGCGAGAGTGTCAGCACGGGCTCGCCAATCTTGGGCAACGTGAAGTTGCTGCTGGCGTTGATGGTCTTCTCGGTGTAGACAGTGCTGGTGATCTGGTCGTTGGCAACAGCGAGTTTCAGGAACCTCATGCCGCCCACGGCGCTGCTGCCGTTGGTGCCGATAACGGTCACGAGACAGTCATCAGCGCCTCCGTCGATGGCCAGGGCCTGCGGACGGTAGCGGTAGAAGTTGGCCGAACTCTGCGTGGTTACCCACTCAACGGGATCGCTGTCAAAGTCGGTCCACTTGAACAGACGCAGCGTGCCGCGCTCGAAGCCTTCGTCAACATAGGACGGGTCGAACTGGGTCTGAACGCTGTTCATGCCCACCAACTGGTTGTCAGCGGTAAAGCAGATGTCGGTCAAGCGGCTGTAGAAGCCTGCATTATTGGGCTCAGCCTCGGCAATACCGTTGATGCTCAATTCCTTGACAATGGCCTTGTCGATGTTGTTGATGAGGTATACGTGGGGCATGCCGTTGTCGTTGGTCAGCACGATAGTGCTGTCACCGCGAACGAGCATGCGCTTCACTTCACCTGCCAGGTCATAATCGGTGCCGCCGTCATTCTCGAGGTAGAGTTTCTCGGGCGCACCCACGTAACCGGGCAATTCGGGCTCGGGATAGTTGGGATACAGGCCCTCGGGAACTACATAGTCCTCGGACTCAAGCAGGGGAACGGCATAGGTCGTCTTGTTGGCCTCGACGACGATGTTGCCGGCTGCGGCTGCGATGAGGTCTTTCCACTCGCTGTCAACAGCGGTTGCAGTATAATCACCCAGGGGCTTGAAACCCTCGGCCTGTACACCCAGGGTGTAGGTGCCGGGCTCCAGGTTCTCGAACACGAACACACCGTTGTAGTTCTGGTCGGTAGTGTAGGTGCCTACGGCCTGTCCGTTCTTGAACAGGGTAACCACGGCGCCGTTGACGGGAGCCCACTGGTCCATCGTGCCTGCACTGTAGTTGTACAGGTTGTGGACAAGGTGGTTGTGGAGGTCCTTGACGGTACCCATGATGTAGCCCTTGCTCTCGGGATTCAGCCCGAAGAATTCGCCAATACCACGGGCGATGCGGATGCCCTCCTGATGGCAGTAGTCCATATTGAGCGCACGGTGGCGGGCAGGCTGGTAGGTATGGAAGTAGCCCTCAACCAGGAAGCCGGGAGCACCGTGTTTGAGCACGCCCAGATAGCCGACGTATTCAATGCCGGTATTCGGGTCGACACGGGGCGATGAACTGCCATAGAAGTCGATATCGCCACGGATGTTGGGACTGTTGGGCCCATAATGCGACATCGGGTCGATCTCGTTGGTGTAGAACAACGGCCAGCAGGTCGTGGCCCTGTCGCGGCTGCCTGCAGTGAGGTCTCCGCCCACGCCATCATGTCCGCGATAGAGCATCAACGGGTAGTTGGTCGCGCTGCCGTCGGTAGTGGCATTGGAGTGATGCGACAGGAACATGTCATAGTTGCCCACCTCGACTTCCTCGCAGATTTCTGACAGGGGGCGGTTATAGATTTCGGCATCCTCGGCTCCGGCAACGTAGGGATACGGGCCGTTTTTCCATCTCGACATGGTGATGTTCTCGGGCTTCACACCCATATTGATAAGCGTCAGACGGGTCTGGAGAGACTTCCACAGGTTGGTATTGCTCTCGTAGAAACCGCAAGTGTCAGGACGGCCTGTCTCGGGCAACATGGGGTAGGAGATGGTCGCCATCGGGCGGTCGTTGGGACCCCAACTGCCGTGGCCCGGATTCAGGTAGATGCGTACTTCATCGGCGGTTCTCGCCTGCATTGCGCCTGCAGCCATGATGGCGGCTACGGCAAGTAATAAGATCTTTTTCATAGCGGTCATCATTTAGTGCTTACATTAATAATATAGGCTTCGCCGGCTGGAGTGCTGAAGGCAATCTTGCCGGTGGTGGCATGGGGATACATGGCGATGGTGCTGTCGTCGGTCAGCACTTGGGTCTTGCCGTCGAGCGTGGCGGCAACGATGGTCGAGGCGTAGATAAACTCGCCGTCATCCTTGTCGAGCATGCCGACAATCGTGTTGTCGTCATACCAAATGGGAGCACGCATCTGGCCTACCTTGCGCACGTTCTTGCCGTCAAGGTCGCACACATAGGCGCCGTGGGCGGCTTGATAGAACAGCACCTTGGTGCCGTCGGGCGACAGCGAGGGCCACATGTAACTGTACTCGGTGCCGTTGGGCGACAACTGGCGGGTCTTGCCGTTGAGCGTAATCATCAACTGGCCCCTGTTGATCGACAGGACGGGCAGTTTCTGGGCCTTGGCGCTGCCGATGGCCTTACTGCTGAACTTGCCCTTATTCACGGCGCCGGCAGTGGTGGCATCGACCGAGTAACCCTGCAGGTCACGGGTGGGTTTCACAAGAATCTGGCTCGCGCCGCTTGACAGGTTGACGCTCTTGAGCGTCGACAGACGCAGGTGCTTGTCGTTGAATGAGCCCTCGCGGTAAACGACCGTCTGGCCGTCGGGCGAGATCTTCACGTTGTGGCCAGCGCTGGGAGCAGTGCTCAGTGTCTGGCTTTCACCATTCGTCAGGTCATACTTGACGAGGCCCTGGTTGGTGGCACTGGTCAGCAGCAGGTAATCGCCCTGGGGGCTGATTGCCGCTACCGAAGCCTTGTCTGGCAACGTGACCTTGTCAATCGAGGTCACATTCAGTACCTGGCCCATTGCACTCATCGAGAAACCTAACGCCAATGCTAAAAGAAGTTTTCTCATCATGATGGTTAATGGTTTAATAAGTTAAACAATAATATGAAATTATAGGAAAGGATGGATTTCTGATTGAATGCAGCAAATTTAATCAAAAATATGTTTAAAACAAATAAAATCTGTTTAAAAATTTTTAAAATGGCGCTCGTGGCTGCAGGACTATGATAATTGATAAGAAAAGAAATGGAGAGCGCACTTGCGCCCTCCATTGTCGGTGATATCATTTCAGTCTCTTAGAAATTACTTGAAGAGAAACAGATCGTTGATTGACCGCTTGATGTTCACGTGCTTGATGGCATGGGCAAACATCTTGTCCAGGCTCAGAATCCTTACCTTGGGACACTTGTCGGTGTCAAAGGGGATGCTGTCGCTGATGACCAGTTCATCAAGGCCGCTGGCCATGACCCTCTCGCTCGCGGGGTCGCTCATCACGGCGTGCGAGATATAGGCGCGCACCGAGCGGGCACCGTTGTCCTTCATCAGCGAGGCAGCCTTGCAGATGGTGCCGGCGGTGTCCACCATGTCGTCGATGAGAATAACATCCTTGTCCTTCACGTCACCGATGATGGTCATGCTCTCGACCACATTGGCCTGCAGGCGGTGCTTATGGCACAGCACGAGTGGGGCGTTGAAGTATTTGGCGTAGGAATTGGCTCGCTTGGCTCCGCCCACGTCAGGCGAGGCGATAACCATGTCTTTCAGATTCAGTGAGGCGATGTCGGGGACAAACATTGTCGAGGCATACAGGTGGTCAACCGGGATGTCAAAGAAACCCTGGATCTGGTCGGCATGCAAGTCCATCGTGATCAGACGGTCGATGCCGGCGGCAATCAGCAGGTTGGCGACAAGTTTTGCGGCAATCGACACGCGGGGTTTGTCTTTGCGGTCCTGTCGGGCCCAGCCGAAGTAGGGGATGACGGCGATAACCGAATGAGCCGAAGCACGCTTGGCGGCATCAATCATCAGCAGCAACTCCATCAGGTTCTCGCTGGCGTTGAACGTGGACTGCACGAGATAGACCTCGGCGCCACGCACCGGCTCCTCATAGCAGACCTCAAACTCGCCGTCGGCAAAGTGTGCGATGTTGATTTTACCCAGTTCTACACCCAGTTGTTGAGCAATCTTCAGGGCCACATAACGCGAATTAGTGCCCGAGAATACTTTCATTTCAGCCATAACAAGATTACAATTTAGTTTTACCTCTGCAAAATTAAGCATTTTCTGCCGTTCTCCCCCTATTTAACAACAAAATATTTCAAAAAAAACACAGCATGCTCCAACTCTTAGACTTGCCAGGACGGAAAAACGATAAAATACTGACTGTTGTGCCCCGACGGCTGAAAAGTTTTATGTAATTTTGCACTGCAGAAAACCAATCAACGACAACAATACAATGCCTAACAACACGAGAGAGAAGAAACTTGAGGCCTTCGGACGTCTGCTCGACATTCTGGACGAGTTGCGTGTCAAGTGCCCCTGGGACCGCAAGCAGACCAACGAAAGCCTGCGTCCCAACACCATCGAGGAAACAATGGAACTGGCCGATGCTATCATGGACGAGGACAGCGATAAAATCCGCAAGGAATTGGGCGATGTGCTGCTGCATATCGTCTTCTATGCCAAAATCGGTGACGAGAAGGGCCAATTCGACATCGCCGACGTCTGCGACGCCTTGTGCGAGAAACTGGTTTACCGCCATCCTCACGTCTTTGGTGATGAAAAGGCCGATTCCGCTGCCCAGGTGCTCAAGAACTGGGAACTGATCAAGATGAGCGAGAAGGACGGTAACAAGATGGTACTCAGCGGTGTGCCCCGCAGCCTGCCGTCGCTCATCAAGGCTGAGCGCGTCCAGGAGAAGGCAGCCAATGTGGGCTTTGACTGGCAACAGCGCGAGGATGTGTGGGACAAGGTGCGCGAGGAGTTCAACGAGGTAGAGGCCGAACTCAAGGGCAACAACGAGGTTGACCGCGAGAAGGAATTTGGCGACCTGTTTTTCTCTCTCATCAATGCGGCCCGCCTCTACGATGTCAGGCCCGACAATGCGCTCGAACGCACCAATCGCAAGTTCATTGCCAGATTCAACTACATCGAGCAGAAGGCCAACGAGCAGGGACGGCATGTCAATGAACTGACCCTGGCCGAGATGGATGAACTCTGGAACGAGGCCAAGGCTCAACACCTGGGTGAATAATATTTGAAGTATTACTTTAAGTACTACGTCAAAATCAATTAATAGTTAACTTATAAAATCGCTTTGATATGAAGGTTTGTGTGACCGAGAAACCCAGTGTGGCACGAGACATTGCCCGCTTGCTTGCTGCCAACGACAGGCATGAAGGCTACTTCGAGGGCAATGGGTATCAGGTGACGTGGACCTTTGGACACCTGTGCGAACTTAAAGAGCCCAATGACTACACCGACCAGTGGAAAAGGTGGAGTCTCGGGCAGTTGCCGATGATACCGCAACGATTTGGTATTAAGTTAAAAGACGATAAAGGTATCGAGCAACAGTTTAAGGTTATTGAACACCTGATTGCCGGGGCCGATGAGGTCATCAACTGTGGTGATGCCGGCCAGGAGGGTGAACTCATCCAGCGATGGGTTTACCAGAAGGCGGGATGCAACAAACCCGTCAAGCGGTTGTGGATTTCATCGCTGACCGACGAGAGCATCCGCAAGGGCTTTCAGGAACTCAAGGACGCCAAGGAATTCGACAATCTCTACTATGCGGGATTGTCAAGGGCCATCGGCGACTGGATCCTGGGCATGAACGCCACGCGCCTGTACACCTTGAAGTACTCGCAGTCGCGCGACGTGCTCTCAGTGGGTAGGGTGCAGACGCCCACGCTGGCCATGATTGTGGCACGGCAACGCGAGATAGAAAATTTCGTGCCCGAAAACTTCTGGGAACTGAAGACCAAGTACCGGGGTGTTACGTTCAACAGCACGCGTGGACGTTTCAAGACCGAAGGCGAAGCCAATGATATCGTACAGCAAATCAAGCAATTACCTCTAAAGGTAACCTCGGTCGAGACCAAGAAGGGCAAAGAGGCCCCTCCGCGCTTGTTTGACCTGACGAGCCTGCAGGTAGAGTGCAACAAGAAGTTCGGCATGTCGGCCGACGATGCCCTCAAGACCATCCAGTCACTCTACGAGAAGAAGGCGACGACCTATCCGCGCGTCGACACCACCTACCTTAGCGATGACATCCATCCCCAGGTGCTCGGTATCATGCGTGCGATGGCGCCCTATGCCAATCTGACGGCTCCGGTGCTGGCTTTGGCCAAAATCCCCAAGAGCAAGAAGGTGTTTGACAATAGCAAAGTCACTGATCACCACGCTATTATACCCACCAATGTCAACCCGGCAACGGTGAATATGACGCCCGAGGAGAAGCGTGTCTACCACCTGATTGCCATCAGGTTTATCGCCGCTTTTTACCCTGATTGCGAGTTCAATACCACGACGGTGATGGCCCAGGTGGGTGAATACGGCTTCAAGGCCATCGGCAAGGAAATTCTCAAGCCTGGATGGCGCGACCTTTATAATAAGCCCAGCGACAGGGCTGGCGAAGATACAGATTCCAAGGAAAAGGCTGATGATGAGGACAATGGAGTGATGCCGCACTTCGAGAAAGGCGAGAGCGGCCCCCACGAGCCTGCTGTGCTCAAGCGCACCACCCAGCCGCCCAAGCCATACACCGAAGGTACCCTGTTGCGCGCCATGGAAACGGCCGGCAAGACCGTCGACGATGATGAACTGCGGGACGCGATGAAGGAGAATGGCATCGGACGGCCATCGACACGCGCAGCCATCATCGAGACGCTGTTCAAGAGGCGTTACATCCGCAAGGAGCGCAAAAGCCTGGCCCCCACGTTGGCTGGTATCCAACTCATCGATACAATACATGAACCATTACTTAAAAGTGCATCGCTTACAGGTTTGTGGGAAAAGAAGTTGCGTGAGATAGAACGTGGAGAATACAGCGCCGCTCAGTTCATCGAGGAATTGAAAACTATGATAGGTGAGATTGTCCTGAATGTGCTGCGTGACAACAACAGCGGCAGCATCGCCGTCGAGCAGGGCAAGCCGGCAAAGCCCAAAGCACCAACAGCGGCGGGTGGGGAAGAAAAGCCCAAGAAACAGCGTTCACCTCGTGTCAAGAAATATGAGGACATCGTTTGCCCAGTCTGCGGCAAGGGACACCTGTTGAAGGGCAATACGGGCTTCGGGTGCAGTGAGTTCAGGAATGGATGCCAAACTGTGCTGCCTTTTGAACAGTATCCTGCCGATTTGACTCCAGCAAAACTGTCCAGTATGATCAAGAAAAACTTCAAAACGAAAAAAAAGACGGAATAAACTGATGAGCGACACTGTACAATATCTGCTTGCTGGCATCATCGTTATGGGTGCAGTCATTGCCCTGGTGCGTACCATTGTCTTGACGATGAAAAACCGCCAATCGGCGCTAACTGCCTGTACTGGTTGCAAATTACAGGATGTCTGTAATAAAGCCGAGAAGAATTCTGCGAAAAAATGTGCCGATAAAGTTGCACAGGTCGAAAAATAGCAGTAATTTTGCACCGCTAAACACGAAAGGTCGCTTGGATGAGTGGTTTAGTCACCGGTCTGCAAAACCGGGCACAGCGGTTCGAGTCCGCTAGCGACCTCAGTTTTCAACATCGCCAGTTGGCCGTTAAGGCTGGCTGGCGTTTGTTTTTGTCCGTCATGTCGCCCGGGTACCACTAATAATACACCAATCCCTTATTTTGATCGTTTGGCATTAGCCATTGACAAGGGGAAATAATAATTACGGCAGAGGGTAAAACTGCGCCGTCGCCCATACATGGCCGTGCAGTATCGTCCGAAACGGACACAAGAAGCACACTTAAAGTAATACTTGAACTTTTTTACTTGGCCATTGTTTCACTTCATTACGGCTTGAGGCTCTGGTAACTATTCAGCCATTCCCCTCACGCTAAGTCGCTATGTCGCTAAGAGTTTAACATTTAATCCGTTACGTAATTTGTTTATGATATGTCAGACGAGATGAAGTGCTTCAATCTATCAAGAGGTTTTCCTGTTTTGACTATGATAATTGTCTGAAAATCAAAACTCTTAGCGTCTTTGCGACTTAGCGTGATATTTGGTGGCGGGTATTTTGGCTGGATACTTACTGTGGCCATAAATCCCTGTTAAATTTCTATAATAACACTTAATTTCGCTGAATTTCATTGATGTTTTCTTTGAGAACTACACATTATTAAGTAACTTTGTGCACTTCAAAATTGGTATCAGGCGCCTACTGGTGGCATCCCACAGGGGCGGCTTCTTAAAAACCGGTAGCCTACCGCACTGATAACCAATTATATACATATATTTCTCCACTTGCTCATTGCTCTGCGGTAGTGAGCCCCTGTTTTTGCATATCAAAAAAAACAAACATAAATGATAAGTAAATGGAATTACTTACCTCTAACATCCGACGAACGCATTGCCGAGGAGCAGTTGGCGGCCCAGTTCCCCAATTGCCCCGCTGTCGCCAGGTTGTTGGTGCTCAGGGGCTTGAAGGATGCGGACGAAGTCCACGACTTCCTCTACCCGTCGCTCCAGCAACTGCACGACCCGTTCTTGATGAAGAACATGGACAAGGCAGTGGCAAGGCTCAACAGGGCGTTAGGGGCCAAAGAGAAGATCATGGTGTACGGAGACTACGACGTGGATGGTACCACGGCGGTAGCGCTCGTGTATAAGTATCTTCAGAACATTTATTCCAATCTGGTATACTATATCCCGACCCGCGACGACGACGGATATGGCATATCACTGCAGAGCATCGATTATGCAGAGTCGATTGGAGTGAAACTGATCATAGTGCTCGACTGCGGTATCAAGGCAGTTGACGAAATCGCCTATGCCAAGCAAAAGGGCATAGAGTTCATCGTGTGTGACCACCACGTGCCGGACGATGTCCTTCCCGATGCCGAGGCGATCCTCAATCCCAAACTCGTTGACGACACTTATCCTTTCAAGGGTTTGTCAGGCTGCGGCGTGGGATTCAAGTTCATGCAGGCATTTTCCAAGAGCAACGGCTTGGGGTCGATGTACAACCTCGACGCCATGCTCGACCTTGTTGCCGTGAGCATCGCTGCCGACATCGTGCCGCTCACCGGCGAGAACCGTGTCATGATGTTCTACGGCCTGCGCAGGCTGAACAACAACCCCAACGTCGGGCTGAAGAGCATCATCCGCACCTGTGGCCTCAATCGGCATGAACTCACCATCAACGACATCATCTTCAAGATTGGCCCGCGCATCAATGCGTCGGGACGCATGGAGTCGGGACAGGAGTCCGTCGAACTGCTGGTGACACGCAACATGCAGAGCGCGATGGAGATTTCCAAGCGCATCGACCAGTATAACAGTGACCGCAAGGAACTCGACAGCCAGGTGACGGTCGAGGCCAACGAAATCATCGAGAGCCATGCTCAGGTGCTCGATGGCAAGAAGCCCATCGTCATCTATGACCGCAACTGGCACAAGGGTGTCATCGGTATCGTGGCAGCACGCCTGGCGGAATTGTACTTCCGTCCCTCGGTAGTGCTTACCTACTATGCCGACGGCATTGCCACGGGCTCGTCACGTTCGGTGCGCGGATTTGATGTCTACACGGCCATCAAGTCGTGCCGCGACCTGTTGGAAACCTTCGGCGGACACACCAATGCAGTGGGTCTGTCAATCAAGGAGGAGAACATTCCCGAGTTCCGCCGCCGCCTCACCGCCTACGTCGAGGAGCACATCCAGGACGAACAGGTGACACCGGCGATGGACATCGACTGCGAAATCAAGTTCAGCGACATCAATGGTTCGCTGTTGCGCTACCTGCGCATGCTCAACCCCTATGGTCCAGGCAACAACAAGCCGGTCTTTGTCACCCGCAAGGTCTATGACATCGGTACCAGCAAGGTGGTGGGCAAGAAGTCTGAGCACATCAAACTCGACCTGCGCGACGAGGAGGGCAACAAGATGATGAACGCCATCGCATTCGGCATGGCGGGTTTCAGCGACGCACTCAAGGCCGGCAACCCTGTCGACATCTGCTATACTATCGAAGAGACCCGTCATCGCACCAGCACATCGGTGCAACTCATGGTCAAGGCCATAAAACTGCACGACGATGCCGACTCAGCACAGGCCAATTCTTGATGTCCTGAATCAATACTGGGGGTATGATGCCTTCAGGCCGTTGCAACAGGACATCATCCAGTCGGTTCTCGATGGCCGCGACACGTTGGGCCTCATGCCCACAGGTGGCGGCAAGTCAATCACTTTTCAGGTTCCCACGATGGCTATGGACGGCATGGCACTTGTCGTCACGCCCATCATTTCGCTGATGAAGGACCAGGTCGACCGGCTCAGGGCCCTGAATATCAAGGCGACATACCTCTACGCGGGACTCACACGCGCCGAGGTGAACCGCACCTATGAGAAGTGTCTGTATGGCAACTACAAGTTCCTTTACGTCTCGCCCGAGCGCCTTCAGTCACAATCGTTCATGGAGCGCTTGAGACAGATGCCTGTTTCGCTCATCGTGGTCGACGAAGCCCACTGCATCTCACAGTGGGGCTATGACTTCAGGCCATCATTTCTGCGCATCGCCGAGGTGCGCAAACTTTTCCCCAAGGTTCCTGTGTTGGCACTGACGGCAACGGCTACCCCCGTTGTGGTTGAGGACATTCAGCGCTGCCTGCAATTCAGGGAGACGAACGTGTTCTCGATGAGTTTCGCGCGCAGCAACCTCTCTTATGTCGTTCGCCACACCGAGGAAAAAGCCACCGAACTGGCACATATCCTGCGCTCGGTGCCCGGAACGGCCATCGTCTACGTGCGTTCCCGCAAGCGTGCCAAGCAAATCAGCGACGAACTCAACCGACTGGGCATCCGTGCCGACTTCTACCACGCGGGACTCTATGTCGAGGACAAGGAGGACAAACAGAACAAATGGACTACCGACCAGTGCCGCGTGATGGTGGCAACCAATGCGTTCGGCATGGGCATCGACAAGCCCGACGTGCGGCTTGTGGTGCATGTCGATATACCCAATTCGCTCGAGGAATATTATCAGGAAGCCGGCAGGGCAGGCCGTGACGGCAAGCGGTCCTATGCGGTGCTGCTCGTCAAGCACACCGACCAACGCACACTGCGGCGGCACATCACCGAGGCTTTCCCCGACAAGGATTTCATCCGCAACGTCTACGAGCGGGTTGGCAACTTCCTGGGGGTGAGCATTGGCGAAGGCTACCAGCAGATGTTCGACTTCAATTTCAATCTCTTCTGCCAGACTTTCAACCTTCCTGTGCTGGCAACGCACAATGCGCTGAGGATTCTGACGCAGTCGGGCTATATCGAATTTGTCGAGGAAATCGAGACACAATCCCGCGTGATGATATTGGCACGCAAGGATCAACTGTATGACCTGGACACCACTACACCTGGTGCTGACCAAGTGCTGCAGGCCATCCTCCGACTCTATACGGGGCTGTTTGCCGATTATGTCTTCATCAACGAGGATGTCATCTCATACCGCACCGGCCTTGACCAGGAGACCATCTACAAATCGCTGCTTGAACTTACCAGGATGCACATCCTTCACTATGTGCCACGCAAGCGCACACCTTATATTATATATACCACTTCTCGCGAGGAACCCAAGTATGTGCTGATACCCAAGGCCATCTACGAAGACCTGCGACAGCGCATGACCGACCGCATCGAGGCCACCATCAACTATGCCTACAGCGACACGGGGTGCCGCGAGCGCATGCTGTTGGGCTATTTCGGCGAGCGGCGGGCCGATGCCTGTGGCCAGTGTGACCTGTGCATCGATATGCGCAAGCGTGAAGACCACGTGCCCGGTGATGTCCAGCAGGGCATCCTGTATATGGCGGGCCTGCGTCCCCGGCGTCTGGAAGAGTTTCTCAGCACCTTGTCTTTCCCGCGTGACGAGGTCATCTCGATGCTATCGTTCCTCGTTGACGAGGGTTTCATCGAGCATCTCGAAGATGACACCTATGCCACCGTGAAGCGCTGACAGCCGCTACAAAGCAAATCAAAAGGCGATGCCCCTTATGGGCACCGCCTTTTTAATGGTTTAAGGTCCAAGTGTGTTCTTACTTGATCACCTTAACAGCGCTGTGGCTGCCGTCGGTGTAGGTAGTAACAACGATGGTGATACCGTTGGCCTCATTCATCTCTTGACCCATGATGTTGTAGTAGCGAACGCCGGCAACAACCTTCTCAGAGTCATTGATGAGTTCCTCAACGCCACCGCCGACCTTGGTCAGACGGTAAACGGCGATGTTGCCACCAGGATAGTACTGGTAGATGAGAACGCCAGCCTCGTCAACCTCGGCATTGAGCCAGTTGGAGGTGAAGGCGTTAGCATTGGCGGTAACAGTCGACTCGATCTCAGCGATGGGAGCCTCGGCATTAGCCTCTGCTACAGCAAAGCCGTTCTGGTAGTTGGGCAGGGTGGGATATACGAAGAATTCCTTCTCGTCCCAGATGAACGGGAACGTACCGTTGCAAGCACCCTTGTTGGGCAGGGTGAAGGTCGTAGCGGCCAGATCGTCACCTTCGAAGGCGAGTTTGGCAAGAGCGGCATTGCGCGTTACATACAGCAGAGCCTCTTCGCCAGCCAGGTCGGTGTAGTAGTTGATCACGGTCGAGGTCGAGGGAGTCAAGCCGTCGCAAGCGGCAGCATAGCACTCGTCGGTGTTCACCTCGCCACCAGCGATGGTCATTACCGAAACGCCAGTGTTGGTGGCACCGGTCAGGTAGATCACACCGTCCTCCATCAGGTTGCCCTTGGCAAAGCCGATGAAGTCGCAGCGGCCAGCCATGCCACACTCCTCAGGAACAACATATTCTTTCACCTCATTGGTCTCGGGGTTGACAACCTTGATGGTAGCCTCAGCGCTCCAAGCATCGGGGAAGGCAGCATTGCTGATTACCAGGTTGCCGGCCTCGTCGCGGGTGATACCGCAGTTGGCACCGCCGGGATACTCAGTGTTGGTCAGGCCATTCTCGCCGACAACGATAACCTTCTGGTTAGCCTTGTCGTTGATGTAGAACTTGCCGTCCATACCGAAGCCCTGACGAACGTCACCAACAGTCAGGAACGACAGGTCGGTGATCTCCCATACCTTCTCAATCACGTAACCATCCTCGGGAACAGCCACCTTGGCGGGAATGAGAACCTCAAGGGTAGTCGTCTCGCTGATGAGTTTACCCTCGGCCTTGGCGGTAGCGGTAACGACAACGGTCACGTCTTCCTCGCCACGAGCGATGGTGTAAGGATTCTCAACCTCTTCACCGTTTACATACAGGTGAACCTCACCCTCACCGGTAGCGGTGATGATGACACCGTCCTCAGTTACCTCGGTGGAGATCACGGGAGCCTCGGTCTGCTCGGGCTCGGGAATATTAGCGCTGGTCAAGCGGTAAACAGCAATGTTGCCACCAGGATAGTACTGGTAGATGGTAACAACACCAAACTCGTCAACCTCGGCATTCAGCCAGTTAGCCTGATAAGCGTTAGCGTTAGCGGCAACAGTGGTGGGAACTTCCACGATGGGAGCCTCGGCACCAGCCTCACCAACAGCAAAGCCGTTCTGGTAGTTGGGCAGGGTGGGATATACGAAGTATTCCTTACCGTCCCAGATCAGCGGGAACATGCCGTTGCAAGCACCCTTGCCGGGAACAACGATATTCTCGCCAACTAAGCCATCTCCATCATCTAATGTGAGTTTCAAGGGAACAGCATTGCGGGTAACATACAGCAGAGCGTCCTCTCCAGCCAGATCCTGGTAATAGTTGATGACGGTTGAACTGGTGGGCGTCAGACCATCACAGGGGGCAGGGTAGCACTCGTCAACAATAACCTCGCCGCCATCACCACCGATGCTCAGCACAGAAACACCAGAGTTGGTCGCACCTGTCAGGTAAATGAAACCATTCTCCATCAGGTTGCCCTTGGCAAAACCGAGGAAGTCGCAGCGCCCCAGGATACCGCACTCCTCAGGAACGGTGTATTCCTTAGTTTCGTTGGTCTCGGGATTGATAACCTTGATGGTTGCCTCGGCGGTCCATGCATCGGGGAATGCGGCAGTGCTGATTATCAGGTTGCCGGCCTCGTCGCGGGTGATACCGCAGTTGGCACCGCCAGGATACTCAGTGTTAGCCAGGCCATTCTCGTCGACAACGATAACCTTCTGGTTAGCCTTGTCGTTGATGTAGAACTTGCCGTTCATACCGAAGCCCTGACGAACGTCACCAACGGACAGGAATGACAGGTCATCGATGCTCCAAACCTTCTCGATCTTGTAGATCTCGGGCTGGGGCTCAACCTTGTTGATGACCATGGTCTGGGCATCCAAGTTCACGGTTACCTCATATTCGCCTGCGGGAATCTTGAAACTGTTGGTCTGGCCAAAGTTGCTCAAACCAACCTCAATGCCCATCATGTCGTCGTTCATCAGATAAGCATCCTCAAGGGCACCGATACGGTAGCCGCCAATGCTCGACCAGTCCTCGCTGCTCTCGCTCAACTTGGTAGTAAACGAGAAGAAACTGTAACCGGTACCGTCCTCATCGGGATTCTCGCCAGCAGTGACGATCTGGGCAGTGAAGATGTTCTCATCCTCGGTGTCCATCTTCACGCCGTTGCTCGGATCCCAACCATTACCGTTCACCTCGCCCAGGATGTAGAGTTCACCGGTGCGGGGATCAAATTCGCCGGATTTAACAACGTTGTAAGTAACATCCTTGTTTTCGGGATTGATGATGAAGGTGACATCATACAGGCCTGCCTCTTCAACACTGACAACAACGTTGTTGTCGGGCCAGGCATTATCCCAAGAATGGTTGCCGGTTACCTTGAATTCCAACTCGCTACCGGCCAACTGGCAGTTGTACTTGGTCAGGGCAAACGTGCCGTCGGCCTGCTGAGCCATGTCGTTCTCGACGTTGGTGGGGTCCCACTCGGTACCAAATATCGCAGCGGGGGTACCGGCTACGGTATAGGTCTCGATGGGCACGGGAGGAACCTCATAGCCATCAACTTTGCATTTGTTGATGTACGGATTGAAGGTGAACACATACTCACTGCCGTTGCCGGTCAGTTTGTAGGCTTTGTCACCGCCTTGGGGTGCATCCATCCATTCGCCGATGACTACCACTGCGTCACTGCCCGACGGGCCATGACGGTAAGTGGAGTTAAATGTGTCCCAGTTTGAGTCAAGACCCGTGGCAAACACGAAGTAAATCGTACCGTTAACGGCGGTGGTGTAACTGTAAGAACCGTCACCGTTTAACGTCATCTCTACGCCCTCGCCGGGATTCCAACCGCCGAAGGGGGCGTCACCCACGATGTAGCATGCTGCCTGAGATGAGAAGGCTAGCATCACTACCATTGATAAAAGTGTACAGAATTTTTTCATAGACATAAATGTTTAAATGAATGATATATGAAAAGTGAATAAGACGTTTCAAAATACTATTTAACACGCAAAGATAAAAAGATTGTTTTAATTTGACAAATGAATAACAAAAATATTTACAATCTGATGAAAAATTATTTTTCTGTATCTCAGTCGGTCCAGCAACGGGTTTGGCAGAATTGCGGGCCACGTTACTGTATACAGTTGCTTAAATGGTTAGATATATGCAAAAAACGATGCGCCGATAAAGAAAATAATAGTAATTTTGCAGCAGTTTATCTAAACATCAATTTATCGACATGGCAGAAAAAGCAAAAGTCCAGTTTCGTCAAAGCATTGTCGTCCGCTTCTCGGGAGATAGCGGCGACGGTATGCAGTTGGCTGGCAACATTTTCTCTAACGTGAGTGCGGGACTTGGTGACCGCATCTCTACATTCCCCGATTATCCCGCCGAGGTCCGTGCCCCGCAAGGCTCGCTGGGCGGTGTGTCTGGTTTTCAGGTTCACATCGGACATGGTGTACACACTCCGGGCGACGAGTGTGATGTGCTGGTGGCGATGAACCCCGCCGCCCTCAAGGTCAATGCACAGTTCCTGCGCAAGGGTGGTGCCGCTATTGTCGACATCGACACTTTTACTCAGGCCGGACTCGACAAGGCGCTCTACACGACCAATGAGCCCTATGAGGAACTGAACCTCAGGGCACAGGTCATCGAGGCTCCCATCACCACGATGGTCAAGGAGGCGCTCAAGGACACCGGCATGGACCTGAAGGCTCAACTCAAGTGCCGCAACATGTTTGCCCTGGGTCTCGTGTGCTGGCTCTTTAACCGTCCCATGGAGGCACCCTTGAAGTTCTTGAAGGCCAAGTTTGCCGAGAAACCCGAAGTCTATGCCGCCAACGAACTCGTTATCAAGGGCGGTTACAACTATGGTCACAATATTCACGCCACGGTTTCTACTTATCGTATTCAGAGCGATGATGTGCGTCCCGGCACCTATACCGACGTCAGTGGCAACAAGGCTACGGCATGGGGCCTGATCAAGGCCTCCGAGATGAGCGGACGCCCCCTGTTCTTGGGCTCTTACCCCATCACTCCTGCTACCGACATCCTGCATGAACTGGCCAAGCGCCGCGACCTGGGCGTAAAAGCCATTCAGATGGAGGACGAGATCGGTGGCATCTGCTCCGCTATCGGTGCGGCATTTGCCGGACATCTGGCAGTGACCACGACATCAGGTCCTGGTTTGGCCCTCAAGAGCGAGGCTCTGGGCCTTGCTGTTATGGCCGAATTGCCGTTGGTGCTCGTTGACGTTCAGCGTGGCGGCCCCTCGACAGGCCTTCCCACCAAAACAGAGCAGACCGACCTGAACCAGGCACTGTATGGCCGTAGCGGCGAATGCCCCCTGGTGGTATTGGCTGCAGCATCACCCACCGACTGCTTCAAGATGGCTTTCCAGGCTGCACGTCTGGCCATTGAGCACATGACCCCTGTCATCCTGCTCACCGATGCCTTCATCGCCAACGGTTCGTCGGCATGGCGCATCCCTGATGAGGGTGAATACCCTGTTATCAAGCCCAACTATGTGCCTGAAGCCTTGAAGCCCACTTGGACCCCGTTCATGCGCAACGCCCTGGGCATCCGATATTGGGCCGTTCCGGGTACACCGGGATTGGAACACGTCGTGGGTGGTCTCGAGAAAGACTATAACCTGGGTGTGCTCAGCAATGATCCCATCAACCATGCCCACATGGTGGAAACGCGTCGCATGAAGATTGCCAATGTCGCTAACGACATCCCTGAACTCAAACTCAAGGGCGACTCGAGTGCCGACACCATCATTCTGGGATGGGGTAGCACCTATGG
>ONRP01000020.1:18757-62945 GCA_900320245.1 uncultured Prevotellaceae bacterium | reverse complement strand
AGGACGGATACCGCATCGCGATGACCCACATCCGCTATATCAACCCGTTGCCCAAGAACACGGCCGAACTGCTCAGTCGCTTCAAGACGGTGATTGTCGCCGAACTCAACACGGGTCAATTGGCCGCTTATCTGCAGAGCAAGATACCTAACCTGAACATCTGCCATATAAATAAGGTACAGGGACAGCCGTTCCTGGTTCAGGAGATTGTTGACGGAGTTAAAAACATCATGATGGAGGAGGAATTGTAATGGAACAGAACAATAATAATCAACCTTTGGCCCACAAGCCTCTCGATTTCAAGAACAACCAGCCCGTGCGCTGGTGTCCCGGTTGCGGTGACCACGCAGTGCTCAACGTCTTGCTCAAGGCGATGGCTCAATTGAACATTCCGCCCGAGAAGACGGCAGTCATTTCAGGTATCGGTTGCAGTTCGCGTCTGCCTTATTACACCCGCACCTATGCTTTCCATTCCATCCACGGACGTGGCGGTGCGGTGGCTACCGGCTTCAAGACCGCTAACCCCGACATGACGGTGTGGCAGATTTCGGGCGATGGTGACTGCCTCGCCATCGGTGGCAACCACTTTATTCACGAGGTGCGCCGCAATATCGACGTCAACCTGCTGCTGCTCAACAACCGTATCTACGGTTTGACCAAGGGACAGTTCTCACCCACGAGCGCTCGCGGATTCAAGTCCAAATCGTCGCCCTATGGCACGGTCGAGGACCCGTTCGTTCCCGCCGAGTTGACCTTTGGCGCGCGCGGCACTTTCTTTGCCCGCAGCCTGGATGTGGCGCTTGACATCAGCCAGGAGGTGATGATTGCCGCTGCACAGCACAAGGGCTGCGCAGTAGTTGAGATTCTGCAGAACTGTATGATTTTCAACAACGGTATCCACAACTACATCACCGACCGCGAGAATCGTCCTGACCGCACCATTCATCTCGTGCATGGCGAGAAGATGATTTTCGGTAAGGACAAGAACCGTGGCCTCGTTCAGGATGGTTTCGGCCTCAAGGCGGTAACCATCGGCGAGGATGGCTACACGATTGATGACGTGCTGGTTCACGATGCACATTGCCAGAGTTCGTTCCTGCACCAGATGCTGGCCATGATGGACGGCACCGATCTGCCTGTTGCTCTTGGCGTTATCCGTGCTGTCGAGGCTCCCACCTACGAGACTGCTGTTGCCGAGCAAGTTGAGCAGGCAAAGGCTATGCATGGCTTCACCTGCCTGAACGATGTGATCATGGCTGGTGACACCTGGCAAGTGGACTAATAGCACATGCTGTCGAGGCACTTGCCTTGACCACATGCTAACCAAACAAGAGACGACCCGAGTGGGCCGTCTCTTGTTTGTATTGTGTTGATTGGTTAGAACAGCGACGTCACTGTTCCCATGATGCTTCCTAAAAGGGCTCCGAACCACACAATGGCACGCAGTTCCTTCTTCATCACATCAAGGATGATGGCCTCGGCCTCGTTCATGTCCATATCATTGATGCGTTGCTCGATGATGCCGCTGATGTCGATATCCTGCAGGATGCGCGGCAGGTGCTCGGTGATGATTACGCGATAGGCATTCAGCAGGCCGCTCTTGATTTGCGCCACCTGCTCGTCATGACCGCTTGCGAGGCTGCTCATGCTCATGTTCATCAATTTGGCCGACTCTTCCTTGACCAGTCCCTTGACCATCTGCCCTGAGTTGTTCTTCAGGATGTCGTTGATGTGCTTGGCAAGGACTTTTTCGATAGGCTGGGCGAGCGCCTGAACAATCACTTCGGCGCCCAGACGGCCTGCCAGCGAGTTGCGTGTCTTTTCAAGGGCGTGTTCGGTGGCCATGTGGGCTATATTGTCGCCCAGGCGGCTGTCCTGCAGTTTATCGGTCAGCATTTTGACGATGCCGTCGGTGACATTGCGGCGCATGGTCGACAGGTCTTCTTCCGACAGGTAGTGTCCGGCAAACTGCTCGATGGTTTCTTCGTTGGCGCTTTGAGTGGCGACAAACTCATCAAAAGCACTGCCGATTTTTTCTATCATCTCATCACTCAGCAGGCTCTTTTCGAGCACTTCGCGGTTCATCAGGTTCTCGCTCACCGCTTTGCCGATAGCCCCCGAGATGCGGTTCTTTTCCTTAGGGATGATACCGGGAGTGAAAGGCACATGCACCCCTAAGATATATTTGGCATGATGGGGCTTGAACAGCATGCGGATGGCTATGTCGTTAGTGAAATAACCGATCACGGCGCCCACAACGGGACCAATAAGGAAATTCAGCATGATAATTATCTGGAAATGTGGGCAGGAATCAACTGCAAAATTGTTCCCTGCTGATAACGGTTTACCTCAAGTCAACAACCTCGGTGCCGGCGGGAACCTGCGACTTGTCGAACTTGAAAGTCGATGCCGGCAGCGACTTATGTTTGTAACCGGTGATTTTGATGATGTAGACCGATTTGTCACTCATCTCAAAGCGTGCCGTGCGCAACAGCGAGGTCGTCTCGTCAAAGTAGAGCCACAGCGTCTTGATGCTGTCTTTCTTCTTGGGAGTGAGTTTGATGGCATACGTCTTGCTGGTCTGGGCCTTGGCTTTCTTCATGTTGAAGTTGGCCTTGAAGTGTCGCACGGCAGCAATGGGATTGGTCATCTGCAGGTCTTCGGCAGTTGGCGTGGTGATGTTGACCTCACCGGTGAGGGGCGACCACGACCATTGGGTCGTGCCGTCATACCAGCATTTGGCGTCAGGCGATACCACACGGAATTTGTTACCCTGCATGGATATGGTTCCCGTACTTGTTCCCTGTGATGAACTGATGCTGTAGTTGGCGGTGACACCTCCACTGGCATTGATGGCCGAGACACATTTATCAAGCATCTGGGCAGGACTTTGTGCCATGACGGCAATGGCTGCCAGGCAGGTGAGTAGGACTATAATTGATCTTTTCATATTCTTATTGACACTTGGAAGTCGAATTTGTTTAATGGTGTTTCTGCAAAAAGAGTGCCAACCGATTGTAGCGGGTTGACACTCCTGTGGTTTACGTTATTCAGTTGAACAGTTGGTCGATATCCATCGGGCTGACGAGCACTTGGCGCGGTTTGCTGCCCTGTGCGGGCCCTACGATACCGGCATCTTCCATCTGGTCCATCAGTCGGCCTGCACGGTTGTAGCCGATCTCATAGCGACGTTGCAACGATGACGTGCTGGCGGTGTTACTCGACACAACGAACCTGACGGCTTCTTCAAACAGGGGGTCGCGGTCCTTGACATTGCCCACATTGGCCTCGCTGCCACCGCCATCGTCCTTACCGACATACTCAGGCAGCATGTAGGGCACCTCGTGGCTGATGTCACGGTCGTTGTCCTCCTGTTCCTTGATGTAGTCGCAGATGCGCACAATATCCGGCGTGTCTACAAACGGGCACTGCAATCTCGTCAACTCGCCGTCAATCTGGAACAGCATGTCGCCACGGCCGATGAGTTGCTGGGCACCCGAGCGGTCAATGATGATTTGACTGTCGACACGCTGGGCCACGGCAAAGGCGATGCGGCCAGGGAAATTACCCTTGATCAGACCCGTGATTACCTTGGACGACGGACGCTGGGTGGCGATAATCATGTGGATACCCACCGCACGTGCTTTCTGGGCGATGCGTACCAGCGGCGTTTCCACCTCCTTGCCGGCGGTCATGATCATATCGCTGAACTCGTCGATGATACCCACGATATAGGGCATATACTGGTATTTCTTCTCGCCGTGTTCGTCGCGCTCCTCACGCAACTTGCGGCGCCACATGTCATTGTAGTCGGCCACGGTGCGCACGCGCACTTCCTCGAACACCTTGTAGCGGTCTTCCATCTCCTGTACCAGGCAGTTTAGTGTCTTGATCACGCGGTCGGTGTCGGTGATGATGGCTTTTTCCTCGCCTGGAGCCTTGGCAAAGAAGTATTGCTCAAGGTCGGCATACACGCTGAATTCCACGCGCTTGGGGTCAACGAGGACCAACTTCAGTTCCGACGGTCCTTTCTTGTACAGCAGCGAAGTGATGATAGCATTCAAGCCCACCGATTTACCTTTACCGGTAGCACCGGCAACCAACAGGTGCGGCATCTTGGTCAGGTCGGCGATAAACACTTCGTTGCTGACGGTACAACCCAGGCACATCGGCAACTTGGCACGGCTGTCCTGGAAGGCTTTGGATCCCAGCACCTCGCGCATGGGAACGACTTGAGGGTCACGGTTGGGCACCTCGATGCCGATGGTACCACGGCCGGGCATGGGCGCGATGATGCGGATGCCCAGTGCTGCCAGGCTCAGTGCTATGTCGTCTTCAAGGTTGCGTATCTTGTTCACCCTGACGCCATCTTGCGGCACAATCTCAAACAGGGTGACCGTGGGACCCACATGCACCATGATTTCCTTGATTTCGATACCGTACTTGTACAGCGTCTCGCGGATGCGTTCTTTGTTCTCTTCCTGCTCCTGCTTGTCCACGCTGTTGGGATTCATGCGGATGTCCTGCAACAGGTCCAGGGTGGGGAAGCGGTAATGGCGATACTCGCCCGTGGGATCGTGCGGGTTGCTCACCTCGGTGCTTGCGGTGATGGGCTTCAGACGGGCAGCCTCCTCGTCGCCGCCGGTTTCGGCAGGTTTCTCAGCCTTGCGTTTGCGGCGCTCCTTGGGCAGGTAACTCCTTATGGGCGCCGATTTGGGTTCGGCTTCGTCCTGAGGCTCGTCGTCCACATCTTCCTTGGACTTATCAGCGGGTTTCTGCTCGCCGCCCAGGAAGGTGGACTGACCCGGTTCGCTCACCACTTTTTCGGCCTCCTCCTTGTTTTGGCTGCGCTTGCGCTCAAGACCTTGTTGCATCCGGCGATAAAGTGCTGTGAGGGTCTGGTAGGTCAAGAAAATCCACAGCATACCGATAACCAGGTTGATTGCTATCATGCCATACAATCCAAACAGGCCTTCGAGCCATTGGTTGGCATAATAACCGAAGTTACCGCCGAGCGGGAAGAAGGTGAAGGGTTGCAGGTGATAGGTTGCAGCCCCCACAATCATCGAGCAGGCAAAAATGCTGAACAGGCAAACAAACGTGTAGGAGAAGAAATGGGCTTTCTTGCCCTTGCGCACCAGGCGCAGGCCCAGCGTGAGCAGCCACACCACAATGATGAATGCGGCCACGCCGACACCGCCCGAGATGAAAAAGTCGCTCAGCGATGCACCTACGGCAGCACCGGCATTGCGTATCTGGTCCTGTGCTTGGGCGTTCTCGATGACGCTGTAGTTGGTGATGCGGTTCTGGTCACTCATTCCTGCCGACAAAAAGTAGGACAGGAACGATATCAGCAGGTAGATGCCCGTCAACAGCAGGATTATGCCCGTAGCAAAACGCAGGCGTCCGTTCTGGAAAAACGCCATGAAACGCTGCCACTTGGTCATCTTGTCCTTGTCGATGGCTTCTTCTACTTCCTGCGACCTGCGATAGTCGTCCGATTTCTTAACACCACTGATATCGGGACCAAAGTAACCTGTGTGTTCACTCAAATTCTTATTCTTGTTGCCTTGATTCTTGCTCATATTGCTATCGATAAATTTGGGGGTGTAAAATTACAAAATAAAATTGGTTTACAAACGTAAATCCACATTTTTTTTGCAATATTTAATATTTGACTTGGAAACGGTCCGGAATCAGTCTTTTTTCCAGAATGAACGGGTAAAGATTACCAGCACGGTGAACAGTTCCAGACGGCCTACCATCATCTCGAAGGCAAGCACCCATTTGGCGCCGGGATGAAGCGATACCCACGACCCGTTGGCGCCCGTTACACCATGTCCGATACCCACATTGCTGATGGCCGACATCGAGGTGTACATCGCGTCAAATACCGGGATTCCGTAGAATGTCAGGTACAGCGCGACAATCATGATAATCAGGATATAGACGGCAAAAAAGGTGTTCACCTTATTGACGGCATGGTTGGGTACGGGCTTGCCGTCGATGTGGACGGCACGCACCGAGTTGGTGTGCAGCACGCGGTAGAACTCGTTGGCCATATTTTTCAACAGCACGATAAGGCGGTCCAGTTTGGCACCGCCCGAGGTCGAGCCTGCCATGCCGCCGAAGAACATCATCACCATCAGCACCACGGTCACAAACTCACCGCTGTCTTCATAGTCGAAGGTCGAGAATCCCGTCGAAGTAAGAGCCGACAACGTGTCGAATGCGCTGTAGATGAAGCGGTCTCCATTACTGTTCAGGAAGCCTTTGTAGGCCATGTAGGCCATAATGGCCACCGTGGTGACCAGTGCGGTCATGCAGTACCACCTGAGTGTGTTGTTGTTAAGCAGGCGCTTGAAGTTGCCACGGCCCACGGCAGCAATGAGCGAGAAACTGATGCCGCCGATGAACATGAAGATGATCACCACGATAAATACATAACTCGACTGCCAGTAGTCAACACCGATATTCTTGGTCGAGTAACCGCCGGTCGAGGTGGTGGTCATCGCGTGGCACACCGCATCGAACCAGTCCATGGGACCGAAGTAGAGCAGGAGGGTGAGCACAGCGGTCAGGCCGATATAGATGAGCCACAGGTCCTTGGCCGTTTGGCTCACGCGCGGACGCAGACGCTCGTGGGTGATGCCGGTCACCTCGGCATTGAACAGCGCGATGCCGCCTTTCTGGTTCAGCATCGGTATGACGGCAAGCGTGAACAGAATGATTCCCATGCCGCCAATCCACTGGGTCATCGAGCGCCAGAAGAGCACGCCGTGCGGGATTTCCTCCACATAGCGTATCACGCTCGAGCCCGTTGTCGTGAAGCCTGCCATGGTTTCAAAGAAGGCATCGGTCACGTTGTTGAAGGTGTCACTGAACAAGTAGGGTAGCATGCCGAACACCGAGAAGAACACCCAGATGATGGCCGTCAGCATGAGGCCCTCGCGCTTGAGCATCGATTTGTTTCGGGGTCTGATACCGAACGCCATGAGCGCGCCGGCTCCGGCGGTGATGGCAGTGCTGTAGATGAATGACCACAATGCAGTTGTCTCGTCATACAACCAGGACACAATCAGCGGCAAGAGCATGAAAGCCGCCTCGATAAGCAGCAGCCAGCCCTGCATCCTGAGCACTATGGCAAAATTGATATGCTGATTGGAACGCTTGGCCATATCATGAGAAGTATTTATCCAGTTTGTGAATAGCGCCCTGCAGGCAGAACACCACGACGTGGTCGCCGGCCTGGATGCGCGTATTGCCGTCCACCAGTTGCCCCTGCCCGTCACGCACCAGTCCGGCGATGGTGAAATCGCGGCTCAGTTTCAAGTCCTTGACGTCGGCGCGGGTGACACGGTCGCCCTCTTGAACAATAACCTCGGCAACCTCGGCGTCCGAGAGTGCCAGGCAGCGAGCATTGTCCTCGTCGGCATCAATCATGATCTGGTAGATGCGGCTCGAGGCAAGCAGTTTCTTGTTGACGATGGTGCCGATGTTCAAGGCCTCGGCCTCGTTGATGAACTGGATGTCCTCGACCTGTGCAATGGTCTTCTGCACATAATTTGTTTTGGCAATCATGCACGCCATCATGTTCACGGCGCTGTTTTCACCCAGGGCGATGAAAGCGTCATAGTAACTCACGCTCTCCTCCTCGTTGAGTTCCGAGTCGCTGAAGTTGCCCTGCACCAGTTTGCAGTTGGGGTAGCGTTGGGCCAGTTCTTCGCAACGGGCCTCGCTCTCCTCGATGATTTTGATGTCAACGCTCTTGCCCAAGCGCTTGATGAGTTGTTCGGCGATGTCGTTGCCACCCACGATGAGCACGTTGTCGACAACGGTCTGCTGCTTGCCGCACACTTCCCGCACTTCTTCGATGTGGTCGTGCGTCGTGGCGATGTAGACGATGTCGTTCTCCAGCACACGGTCATCACCACGCGGGATGATGATCTCGCGGTTGCGCTTGATGGCCGACACGTGCAGGAAGTGGCTGATTTGGGACACGTCTTTGAGCATCTGGTTGACGATGCGCGCGTTGGCACGTATCTTGACGCCGACCACGATGAGTTCGCCGTCGAACAGTTCAAACCAGTTTCGTGCCCAGGTGCGTTTCAGCGCGCTCGAGATTTCCTTGGCGGCAAGCATCTCGGGATAGATGAGGTGGTCGATACCCAGGGTCGTGAAGTGCGCGCGCCAGTTTTGGTTGAAGAACTCGTCATTGTCGATGCGTGCCACCGTCTTGCGTGCGCCCAGTTTTTTAGCCATCGAGCACGACAGGATGTTGCGGGCCTCGCTCTTAGTGACAGCGATGAACAGGTCGCACTGGCCCGTCTTGATGGCGTTGAGGTCACTGAACGAGATGGCGCTTCCCTGATGCGTTAGCAGGTTGTAGTTCTCGAGGGGCTCAAGTTTCTTGTTATCAACGTCCATGACGATGATATCCTGCTCCTCGTTGCTGAGCATTTTGGCCAGATGTGTCCCGACTTCTCCAGCGCCGGCAATAACGATTCTCATTGTTCTTGACTATTTTGTGTTGTTGTCATTCTGACTTTTCAAGCATTTCCAGGATGGCCTTCTCGAGCGATTGGGCATCCATGCCGCAGCGCTCATAGAGTTCCTTGACCGTACCTTGATGTACAAATTCGTCCTGCACACCCAGCATGCGCAATCGGGTGTTACAGCACTTGCGGGTGATCCATTCGGCCACTGCCGAACCCAAGCCGCCCACTACGGTGCCGTCCTCGATCGTGATAAGGCTGTGATAGCGTGAGGTGACTTCCTCAAGCAGTTCCTCATCGATGGGTTTCAGGAATATCATATCGTAGTGGCCCACTTTGATACCCCGTTGTGCGAGGCTGTTGACCACCTCAATGACTTCATTGCCGATGTGGCCGATGCTGAGCACTGCCACGCCGTCGCCCTCACTCAAGCGGCGTCCGCGCCCGATGGGCAACGACTGCATCTCGTTGTGCCAGTCCTCAATGACACCTTTGCCGCGAGGATAGCGGATGGCGAATGGACCCATACCGTCCTGCTGTGCCGTGAACATGAGGTTGCGCAAGTCATGCTCGTTGAGGGGCGAAGCGACAGTCATTCCGGGGATGCAGCGCAGGTAGGCCAGGTCAAACAGGCCGTGATGCGTGACACCGTCCTCGCCGACAATGCCTCCGCGGTCGATACAGAAGGTGACGGGCAACCCTTGAATGGCCACATCGTGGATGATGGAGTCATAGCCGCGTTGCAGGAAGGTGCTGTAGATGGCGCAGTAGGGATGCATACCATCCTTGGCCAGACCGCCGGCAAAGGTCACTGCATGCCCCTCGCTGATGCCGACGTCAAAGGCGCGTCGAGGCATGGCATCCAGCATCATCGACATCGAGGTGCCGCTGGGCATGGCGGCCGTGATACCGACAATCTTGTCGTTCTTCTCGGCGAGTTCCACAAGCGTCTTGCCAAACACGTCTTGATACTTGATAGGGCCGCCCTTGCCGCCCTTGGAGCGCTCTCCGGTCTGCTCGTCAAACTTGCCTGGCGCATGCCATGTGGCGGGGTCAGCCTCGGCGGCAGCAAATCCCTTGCCCTTGATGGTGCGCACATGCACCAGTTTGGGGCCGGTCATATCCTTGATTTCGCTGAACACCCTCACCAGCCGCTTCACGTCATGGCCGTCATAAAGGCCGAAGTACCTGATGTTAAGACCTTCAAAGATGTTCTGCTGGCCCGACAACAGCGACTTCATCGCGTTGCTGAAACGCATAATGAGTCCCTTACGGTTGTCGTTGATGACACCATGGCGGCGCAGGAATTGATAGATCTTATACCTGAGTTTGTTGTAGCGGTGAGAGGTGTGCAACGCGTTCATGTACGAACTCAGGGCGCCGACATTGGCGTCGATGGCCATGTCATTGTCATTGAGCACGATTATCAGGTTGTTGGGGTTGGTCGTGGCATTATTGATGCCCTCAAAGGCCAGTCCGCCGCTGATGCTCGCGTCACCGATGACGGCAACCACCTTGCGGTCCTTGTTGTCCTGGAGTTCGGCGGCAATGGCCATGCCGAGTGCTGCCGAGATGGAGTTGGAAGCATGGCCAGCGGTAAAGGTATCGTAAGGGCTCTCATCGGGATTGGGAAATCCGCTCAAGCCGTCAAGTTTGCGGTTATCATCGAACTGGTCCCGCCTGCCGGTAAGAATCTTGTGGGCATAGGCCTGGTGGCCAACATCCCACACGAGACGGTCGTCGGGAGTGTTGAACACGTAGTGCAGAGCCACAATGATTTCCACGGCACCCATACTGGAGGCAAAATGCCCGGGGTTGCTCGAGAGTTCATGGATCATATATTGTCGCAACTCGTCACACACCTGCGGCAATTCGTCGAGGGGCAGATGGCGCAGGTCGGCTGGGCAGTCTATCTGGGAGAGCAGCGGACAGTGTTCTTGTATATATGGCTTTGTCGTCATTGTCAATTCTTCTTTCTCACATATTTCTTATAGAGAGGAACAAACACGATGATGCCTGATGCCACGATGGTAAATATCACCATGAAATCAATGCGTGCAGCACGTGTGATCAGGATGTAGCACAAAAAGAGCCACAACAACAGTATGCACACAAACCGTATGAGGTTACCGGCAGTCATCTTCAAAATTGTTTGGTTCAATCTGCAAAGATAGTGCAAGCCGAACACAATGCCAAGAAAAATAGGTTTTTTCTTGAGCATTGTTGAGGCGCAGACTATCTTCGGCAAAGCCAACGAAGTGCAAGCCGAGTGAAGAACAAAACGGGAAACATAAAAACCAGAGCGCACGACACGGGATCGATTCCCATGCGTGCGCTCTGGTTTATGGATTGAGTCTACACTAGTTTGAAGACTCAAAAAACCGTGGTCATCACGTCATATCAATGACGCAGAACGTAGTCAATCAGATGGGTGATGTCGTTGATGTTCAGTCCGAGTGTACCCGTTTTGAGGACATCTTCGATGACGAAGGTAATATCATTGATGTCGAAGGGCTCTCCATACTTGGCAAGCCTGCCGACAACGGTCAGTTGGCCACCTTCACAGTCAATCGTGTTGGGCCTGGTATTGCCTGTAACGGAGTAGAGGAGTTGCAGGTCATATTTGCCTTCGGCCAGGGTAGTGGGCAGGGTGATGGCTCCTTCCACGTTGCTGCCTTGAGTGAAAGTTGACTTGTTGAGGGGGATGGTGCTGCTAGTGCATACACGGGTGCCGTCCTGGTCAACGAACGAGAACATCAGGTTGACGGTGCTATAGGTGGTCTTGAAAGTGACACCCTGGGCTTCGGTATTGATGTCCTGGCCGAGTACCATCAGTCCAGAAGATGCGCTCAGGCCTTCAGCATCAATCAAGCAATAGGTGGGAGGCTCAACGCCGGTAAGCATCTGATGGTTAGAATTGAAGTGCAGTTCTTCGCCATCGCGGTGTATCATGTTCAACGCAGTGGTCAGGTACCAGCCATCGCAGGTGCCATACCAGCCGTAGTTGAAGTGGTAGTAATTACTGCTGTTATAGCCATCGCAGATAAAGGCGTGGCCGCCGGCGCTCGGGTCGCTGGCCGAGTAAAGGATAGGCCTGCCGGCATCGAGTTCGGTCCTGATCATGGTTTCCCACTGTGTGGTATTGCCATATTTCGATTTAAGTTGGGCACTGCTGCTGTAGCCGAAACTCTTCATGGCTGCTAATTGATCGGAGGTATAGGCGCCGCTGCCTTCCGGGCTGTAGTCCATCTCCACGGCCTGGCCGCAGTAACGGCCCAATTTTGCTACCTCTTGAGCCTGCTCATCGGTGTAAGTGTCCTGGATGAGTTCACCGAGGTCGTAATCCCAGTGGCAGTAGGAGGGGAGCATCAGGCTGTAGTCAAATGTGGTGGCAGGCAAGGCCGGCACAGTCACGCCGCCCCACCATCCGCCGCCGTATCCGCTAATGGCAGCACTGCTGGTCGGGAATTTCCAGTAATACATCACCTGAGCCATGGCAGTGGCAACACAGCCCACAACGCAGTATTCGCCATTCTCCAAGGGGCACTGCAGGTAATAGGGCATCTCCTGGCCCCAAGTGGTCTTGATGAGAGGCTCTACACCCGATGTGGCGTTGAAGGTGGGGGTGACAGTTACAAGGTCGTCGCCCTTGTAGGTCTGCAGGAACTCGATTTCCTCCTTGTAGCAATTCAGCAGGCCCTGGAGACCATAGGGCAGGTTATTGACATCAAGATGGCCCTTGTCGCTGTAGCCAATGACCTGGGCAGCACGGTCTTCGCCAGAAACAATGACAAAGCCGCCGCCCTTGATGTTGAACACGTAGTAGTCTACTGCACCTTGCACGGCACTCGACTGTTCGGCATGGGTCAGTTTCAGGTCAGTCATTGCGGTAGCGCGGAAGGTGCCCGGCATGACAGTAGCCTGTTGTTTGATGAAGTTGTTGGCAGCAGCGCGTGCTGCATTGGCATCAATGTTGCCTGCGCTGGCATTGAGCGATAGCATCGCAAATGCTGCCAGCACGATTGAACTCAGAGATTTTTTGATGTTCATTAGCGTAGTTTTTAAGTTATAAGTTGATGGTTGAATTAATGTTCTGGTGCCGTCGGTGATCTCATCGTTGACACTTTGGTGCCAAAATTAGTAATATTTTTTAATAACATCATTGTTTTTTGAAAAAAATAATCAAAGGGACGCATTATCACCAATGTTGCTTTGCAGTTTTCTAAAATAATTATGGGGCTGGTCATCAATTGGTTGAGAATCAGAATGTGAGGCTGATATCATGAATGATACCCTCGGTACAATGTTGTCCATCAATAGGGCTCAAGTATGACATAAAAATGGCATTAAAGGCCCATTTCGGCTGTTTTAACCCGATAATTAACACTCTTTAGAATAATTTCTCACTATTTCATTGAAATAAACCCCCAAAAATTTTTGCTGAATAAAAAAAATACCTAATTTTGCAGGTCACATATCAAGAGTGGTATGTTTCATAGTATTAAGGTATATGTGAACTCTTTTCATAATTATCATAATTCCAACTTACATCAATTCTATTCAAGTTAAAAGTTAATAAATTTGGAGAAATGTTATTTGCAACGAGAGCCGCCACGCGTGAGCGCAGCGACTCTTTTTTTGTTGAGATGGATGGTGTTTAGTGTGTGAAGGAGTAGGGGGCATCATCCTGCCTGGTCCCACGTTTGTGGTTGGGGCTTTCTCCCACGTCAAACCTGATGTCGCATCCCCGTGTCAACTGCTCGTGTTCCAGGTAGTTGCGGGTGTATTCACGGCCATTGATGGTCATTCGTTGGATGTAGCAACCTTGGCCCTTACGGCCGATAGTCACCTTCTTGCCGTTCTCGAGATTGAGCGTCACCTTGTCAAAATAGGGGGATCCGATGACATACTGGTTGCTGCCGGGGCACACGGGATAGAATCCCAGGCCCGAGAACACATACCAGGCCGAGGTCTGCCCGTTGTCCTCGTCACCGCAGTAACCGTCGGGTGTGGCGCTATAGAGGCGGTCCATCACTTGGTGCACCCAGTACTGTGCCTTCCACGGCTGTCCGCCATAGTTGTACAGGTAGATCATGTGCTGGATAGGCTGGTTGCCGTGGGCGTAGTTGCTCATGTTCATGATCTGCATCTCGCGTATCTCGTGGATGGTGAAGCCATAGTAACTGTCGTCAAACACCGGCGGTACAGCAAATACCGAGTCCAGCATCTGGCAGAACACATTCTTGCCGCCCATCAGGTCAATGAGACCCTGTGGGTCATGAAACACGCTCCACGTGTAGTGCCAACTGTTGCCTTCGGTGAAGGCGTCTCCCCACTTGAGCGGGCTGAAGGGCTCCTGAAAGTATCCGTCATACAGGCGGCCACGCATCAGTTTGGTCTCGGGGTCGAACACGTTGCGGTAGTACATCGCACGGTCAGCGAAAACCTCAATCTCGTCTTGGGGCTTGCCTAATGCTTGCCCCAGACGGTAGATGCACCAGTCATCGTAGGCATACTCCAGCGTCCTGGCCACGCTCTCATTGATACCGACATCGTAAGGGATATAACCCATGTCATCGTAAAATTCATATCCCAAACGCCCTGTAGACTGGATATCAGGGTGGACTGCTCCGATGCCATGCATGAGCGCGGCCCACAATTGTTCTATGTCATAGCCGCGCAGGCCTTTGAGGTAGGCATCGGCGACGACCGAGGCACTGTTGTTGCCGATCATGCAGTTGCGGTGACCGGGACTGGCCCATTCGGGCAGGAAACCGCTCTCAAGCCAGGTGTTTACCAGACCTTCCTGCATCCAACTTCCCATTGTGGGATACATCAGGTCGACAAAAGGCATCAGGGCGCGGAAGGTGTCCCAGAACCCGGTGTCGGTAAACAGTCGTCCAGGCAGCACTTGGCCGTTGTAGGGGCTGTAGTGATGGGGTTTGCCTTGAGCGTCGATTTCATAGAAACTGCGGGGAAACAACACTGAGCGGTACAGGCACGAGTAAAATGTGCGCAGATGGTCCACATTACTGTCTTCTACCTCGATGCGCCCAAGCACTTCGTTCCAGCGTTGGCGCCCTTTCTCTTTGACGGTTTCAAGGTCGTCCTTACCAAGTTCTTCAAGGTTGAGCATTGCCTGCTCGGGACTGATGAACGACGAAGCGATGCGTGCGTTGACCTGCTCGCTGCGGTGTGTGTTGAAGGTTAAAATAGCCCCCGCATGGTTGCAGGTTACTCTGGCCTGCCCTTGATGCAGCGTGCTGTCTTCAACCGTGTAATAGGCGGTGATCGGCTTGTCAAACTCGATAACAAACCAGTTCTTGAAGTTCTCGGGCACACCGCCGCTGTTGCGGGTGGTATAGCCAATGATGCGATGCTTGTCAGGCAGAATTGTTATTTCCGAACCCTTGTCAAAAGCGTCTATCACGACGTTGGCATGATCGGTCTCGGGGAAGGTAAACCGCAGGATGGCGGCCCGTTCGGTGGGTGCCACCTCGGCTGTCACATCATAGTCGGCTAGATAGACTTTATAATAATAAGGTGTGGCTGTCTCGGCTTTGTGCGAGAACCAACTGGCACGCTCATTCTCGTCCCACACAGGCTCGCCCACGGTAGGCATCAGCGAGAACTGGCCGTAGTCGTTGATCCAGGGGCTGGGTTGATGCGTCTGCTTGAAGCCTCGGATTTTTGTGGCATTGTAGGTATATTGCCAGCCGTCGCCATTTTTGCCCGTTTGGGGTACCCAAAAGTTCATGCCCCACGGCATGGCGATGGCAGGGTAGGTATTGCCCGTCGACAGTTGGAAACTCGACTGGGTCCCCACCAGCGGGTTCACATAATCCACCGGCTCCGCATTGGCTGCAAGAGCAGCAATGCTCCACCATGCCATCATAGCCGCTATTGTGATTGTTATTTTCTTCATTTTTCTCAGTTGTTGAGTGTCTGTGTATTGCAAGCCTATGGCTTGCAGTGGGTTGAACGGTAGGCGTTTAGGGCCTGTTTTTCTTCGCTGTACCCCATTTGCTGGGTTTGGGACCCATGACGAGTTCAAGGGTGCCGCCGGCGATGATGTCGCGGTAGTCGATGTAACTCTTGTCGTAGCGCTTGCCGTTGAGCGTGGCGCTCTGCACATAGATGTTCTCGTCGCTGTTGTTCACAGTCTTGACGGTGAATGTCTTGCCGTCACCTACGGTAAGGGTGGCTTCGTCGAACAACGGTGAGCCGATGATGTATTTGCCACCGGCGGGTTCCTCCTGATAGAGACCGATGGCCGACAAGACATACCATGCCGACATCTGGCCAACATCCTCGTTACCGCTCAGTCCGTCCAGCCCGTTGCGGTACTGCTCTCGCAGCACACGACGGACGAGTTGGGCGGTTTTCCACGGCTGTCCAACATAGTTGTACATATAAATGATGTGGTGGCTGGGCTCATTGCCGTGGGCATACTGGCCGATGAGGCCTGACACATCGGGCGATGCTTCTTCACCCAGGTCTCCCTCGACAATGAACAACGAGTCTAGTTTCGCGATAAAAGCCTTCTCACTACCGAACAGGTCGACAAGTCCGTGAACGTCGTGAGGCACAAGCCAGGTATATTGCCAGGCGTTGCCCTCGCAGTAGTCATCGTTGCGGTGCTTGGTCGACAGCGGATCAAACTCTGCCAGGTCACGGAAATTTCCTTTCGAGTCCTTGCCCCGCATGAAGTGTGTCTGTTTATCAAAATAGTGGCGATAGGATTTGCTGCGCTCATTGAAATAGTTGTAGTTTTCCTTGTCGCCGACAGTTTGTGCCACACGGGCGATGCACCAGTCGGCTAGGGCATATTCGAGGCCACGAGCCACGGTCTCTTTGTCGGGCTCCAGATCATAGGGGATGTATCCGTACTGCTTCAACAGGCCCATCGACCGTTCATCGAGCATTGCGCTGGTGGTCATTGCTTTGAGAGCAGCCTGTGGGTCTACATCAAAGCCTTTCAGCACCAGGTCGGCCAGCACGGGCACACCGGGATTGCCCACCATACAGTCGGTCTCGTTGCCCATCAAGTGCCAAACGGGCAGTTTGCCTTGCTGCTCAAAGATGTGCAGGAATGTCTGAGCGATATCCTGCTGTTTCTCGCGGTGGATGAGCGTCTGCAACGGGTGGGCGGCACGGTAGGTATCCCAAAGCGATAGGGTAGTGTAGTTGGTGAAATCACCCTGATGCACTGTGCCGTCAGCGCCTCGGTACTGCCCGTTCACGTCACAGAAGACCGACGGGGCAACCATCGTGTGATATAAAGCGGTATAGAACACCGTGGCATCATCTGGACGATAGGTGCTAATCTTGATTTTTCCCAATTCGTCACACCATGCATCATCAGCCCTCTTGGCGATAGCGTCAAAGTCCCAGTCGGGGTTCTCGGCCTGCAAATTGGCAATGGCATTCTCGATGCTCACCGCCGAAAGGCCCGTCTTGACCAACAGCGGTTCGCCGGTATTGGGTGTAGTGATGAGTCCAGTGGTATCACCATTCAGTTTCTCCAGAGTGACATCCTGCTGGAAATCCATGACAAAAAAGACCTTCTGGTCTCTTGCCCAACCCGATGAATAACGGTAACCGACAATCTGCCGCGGTGACCTCTGTTGCATCATCATCTGTTTAGGCGTATCCCAACCGATGCCCTGACCCAGGTCGAGCCGCAACAGGCAGGTTGCTTGTTCGGGGTCAAAGGTATAACGGTGCATTCCCGTTCGCTGGGTAGCCGTCAGTTCTACGGTGACATAAGGGCTGCCGCCGTTTCGCAAGGTTGCCTCGTAATATCCGGGCCTGTAGGTTTCATCATCGTGGCTGAAGATGACTTCCTGCTGATTCCGATGGATAACAGGCAGCAGTGCGATGTCACCCAGGTCGCCGATGCCCGTGCCGCTCAGGTGCTGGTGGCCGAAGCCGATGAGCACACTGTCGCTGTCATGGTAGCCCGAACACCAGTCCCAGCCGCGTGTGGGCTCAGTCGGTCCCAGTTGCACGTAGCCAAAAGGCACATTGGCGCCAAGAAAGACATGTCCATGCCCACCGGTGCCGATGCGCGGGTTCACATAAAACGTGGTGGCGTTGTCACCTGCCAGTACAGCCAATACTGCACACAGAGTGATGAGGACAGATAATAATCTTCTCATTTTATTTGTCTATATTGGTTTGTGGTTGCAAATATAGTGTTTTCTTGCTAAAAAACTTGCATTGTTTGCCACTTGTTGTCAATAATTGATTAAATTTGCGGGTTGAAACATCGCGAAAACCAAATTTTAACTATAATACATTAACAGTTCTATTATTATGAAATTATTCAAGTTTACAGCAATGTCGGTTGTGGCATTGGCTCTGCTGTGCGTTTCGTCCTGTGGTAATCAGGATTCCGGCTCCACTCCAGGGCAAAAGTCCACTTCCGAGAAAACCGACGGGAAGATGGAAAAGCAACAATTCACCCCCGAATTCCTGAATCAGTTGGGACGCGTGGGCGGTCCGCAAGTATCGCCCGACGGCAAGAAAATCCTCTATGGCGTGACCTATTATGACATCGCCACCAACAAGGGCAACTGCGACCTCTGGGTAATGGACATTGACGGACAGAATGCCCGTCAGATTACCAATACGCCCAAGAGCGAAAGCAACTATGTATGGATCGATGGCGGCAAGAAGATTGCCTTCATCTATACCGAGGACGGCGAGGCCAAGACGCCCCAGTTGTGGACCATGAATGCCGACGGCGGTGGCCGCAACTGCGTGAGCAACGTGGAGAACGGCATCGAGGGCTTTGTATTCTCGCCCGACGAGAAGCGTGTGGTCATGATTACCCAGGTGAAGTATGGCAAGACGGTCCAGGATGTCTATCCTGATCTCGACAAGACGACCGGCAAACTCTATGACGACATGATGTACAAGCATTGGGACGAATGGGTAACGACCGTTCCTCATCCCATTGTTGCTGACTTCGATGGCAGCAAGGCCGGTAACCTCAAGGACGTTCTCGAAGGACAGCCCTACGAGTCGCCCATGAAGCCCTGGGGCGGCATCGAGTCGCTGGCTTGGACGCCCGACAGCAAGAACCTCGTGTACGTCTGCCGCAAGAAGACCGGCAAGGACTATGCTTTCTCGACCAACAGTGACCTGTATATGTACAACCTCGAGACCGGAAAAACCGAGAACCTGACGCAGGGCATGATGGGTTATGACACCTATCCCATCATCAACAGCAAGGGCGAGATGGCTTGGCTCTCGATGGAGCACGATGGCTATGAGGCCGACAAGAACCGCATCTTCTTTATGGGTGCCGACGGCAACAAGGTAGACCTCACTGCCGAATGGGACTACAGCGTTGATGCTATCGCTTGGTCGCCCGACGAGAAGGCCATCTATTTCATCTGCCCGTTCCAGGGCGTGCAGCCCATCTTCCGCATGGATGTTGCCACGATGAAGGTTGACACCATCGCCATGGGCGTGTGCGACTTCGATGGCTTGGCATTTGCCGGCAACGACACCGTCATCACCTGCCGCCACAGTTATCAGACGCCTAACGAGATCTTCAGCGTGCAGATGGGCAAGGAGCCCGTGCAACTGACCCACGTCAACGACGAAATGCTCGCACAGGTAGATCCCATCGGTATCGAGAAGAAGATGATTCCCACTACCGACGGCAAACTGATGACCACTTGGGTATGCTACCCGCCCAACTTCGACCCCAACAAGAAGTATCCCGCTATCCTCTTCTGTGAGGGTGGTCCACAGTCGCCTGTGAGCCAGTTCTGGAGTTATCGCTGGAACATGCGCATCATGGCCAGCAATGGTTACATCGTGATTCTGCCCAACCGCCGTGGTCTGCCCGGCTTCGGTACCGAGTGGAATGCACAGATCAGCGGCGATTATGGCGGCCAGAACATGCGTGACTACCTCAGTGCTGTCGATTACATGAAGAAGGAGCCTTACATCGATGGTGAACACATCGGTGCCGTGGGTGCAAGTTATGGTGGCTATTCGGTTTACTTCCTCGCTGGCAACCACAACAAGCGCTTCGCTTGCTTCCTGGCTCATGCCGGTATCTTCAACCTCGAGGCACAATATCTCGAGACCGAGGAGATGTGGTTCGTACAGTGGGATCTGGGTGGTCCGTTCTGGGACAAGAGCAATGCTACCGCACAGCGCTCCTATACTCAGGCCAACCCCAAGAACTACGTGCAGAACTGGGATACTCCCATCATGTGCACTGCCGGTGAACTTGACTACCGCATCGTCTTCACCCAGGCTTGCCAGGCCTTTAATGCTGCTAAGATCAAGGGGCTGCCCGCCCGACTGCTGCTCTTCCCCGATGAGAACCACTGGATTCTCAAGCCCCAAAACAGCATCCTGTGGCAGCGCGAGTTCTTCAGGTGGCTCGACACTTGGCTGAAGCCCGACAGCGAGGCTGCCAAGGCTTACAAGGCCGAGCAGGACTCCATCAACGCTGCCAAGGCTGCCGCAGCACCTGCGGCCCCTGCGACCGAGAAGAAATAACCTGCTAACCTAACGACGAATTACGCGAGTTACACTGATTTGCTTCTGCACGATGAGTATAATTCGCGTAATTCGTCTTTTAAATACTTGAGTGACATGAGTTACACTGTGACCAGTAGAGAGGTGACCGTTGCTGCCGACGAGTTCATCAGCCGCTTTCGTGACGTGGAGCGCATCAGGCAGTTTTGCCTGCAATGTCCCGGTTATGGCAAGGTGTGGAGTTGTCCTCCGTTTGATTTTGACCCATGCTCTTGCAGCGACGGCTTCAAGACTGTGAGGTTTATGGGCACCGTCATCGAGTTCGATGAGCCCACGCGACAGGCCTGCAAGTCACCCGAGGAGGCTGTCAGCGTCGGGCGCCAAGCGATGGAAGAGGTGTGGCAAACGCTCTTGCCACGCTTGTATGAGATGGAAAATCAAGTACCGGGGAGCCGCTGCTTCACTTTCCGATGCTCGTTGTGTCCCGAAGGCTGCACCCGTCCCGAGGGCAAGCCTTGCCGACAGCCCGACAAGATGCGTCACTCGCTGGAGTCCGTCGGCTTCGACATCACAGCGGCAGCGCGCGACTTGCTCGACATCAACCTCGACTGGAGTGCCGATGGTTCCTTGAGTAAGACCATCACCCTGCTCACAGCAGTTTTCTACCCATAAAGAGTGCCGGAGCCGGTTTAGATGAACGCAAAATGACAGTGGAGGAGTCAGACCGGATTTATTCAACGCTTTTTCCACCAGACAGCGAAGAGGCGATAATAGAGGAGGAGCCGATAGACTGAGCCGGGATTATTTATAGAAGACGAAGTAAACGGCCAGGACAAGGCAGACCGCTGCTGCCAGGTGGTTCCACCTGAGTGTCTCGCCGTTGAAGAATACGGTGACAAAGACCGTGAACACGGTAAGTGAAATCACTTCCTGAATCACTTTCAACTGCATGATGTTGAAAGGTCCCCCGTTGCCGTCATAACCGATACGGTTGGCAGGCACCTGACAGGTATATTCTGGCAGTGCCAACATCCACGAGAGGAAGATGATGACATAGAGCGGCGTGTGGTCCGAAAATATCTTGAGTTGCTGCAGTTTCAGGTGGCCATACCATGCAAATGTCATGAAGATGTTGGACACAATCAGCAGCCCTATCGTGTAAAAAAGTTTCATATTCTGTCAACCATTATCATTATCGAGCCTGCAAAAGTACTGCAAATCCCTGTGCAGTACAAGCATGACAGGCCGTTTTTCTCCAAAATTGTGCTGCAACCGATATTAAACCCATGAAAAGGCGCATCGACACGGTATTGGTGTAAACATCACTTTTTCTGTCATTTTTAGGTAATATCCATTGAATTTTTGGTCAATAAATGCTATCTTTGCATCATAAACAACATTCAACAAGATGAATATGGACGCAAAGCAAAAAATGGATTCACCCGTTGTCTGCCCGAATGGAAGGACGGCAGCAATGGGCTGCGACCTGCTGGTGGCCGATAACCTTGATGTGACAACTGTAAGCGCTCAAATAGACTCAATAGTTAATGACCGTGTGCGTTATCCCATGCGCCTGTCATCGACCTGTATCATCATCGTCGTCGAGGGGGCTGTCAGGCTCAATGCAAATTTTCGTGAACTGGTGGTATCCGGTGGCTCTTGTGTCATCGCCCGCGATGGGACGATTATCGAAGGCGTGACCCTTGAACAGGAATCCCGATTCATCTTGATGATGTTCTCCCGAGATGTGATTTTCGGGTCCCTCGAACAGCATGGCTTAAATCGCCTTGATACTATGCAGGTCGCTATGCTGCAGTTGCAACCGCAATACATGGCAATGATAAAGACCGCCTACCACATGCTGTTCACCATCTTGAGCGACCCATCCTTTGAGTCCAACCGCAAGGCGACAGCCGGCGCTTGCCTGGGCGTGATAGAGGGCATCATCATGCAGGCGACCGACAACCACTCTGAGTCATTGACCAAGGTTTCACGTCAAGACGAAATCGTTGCGCGTTTTGTGCAGTGTGTGGCCGATAACTACCGCAGCCACCGCGAACTCGGTTTCTATGCCGACCAACTTGGCTTGTCACTCAAGTATATGTCCCATGTCGTGTATGGTCAGACGGGGCGGCACCCCTCACAGTGGATTAAGGATTACGTCATTCTGGATGCCAAGACGATGCTGCGCAGCGGGCGGTACAGCGTGCAGCAAGTCGCCGAGGAACTGAATTTCCCCAACCAGTCTTTCTTTGGCAAGTACTTCAAGGAAGCCGTAGGCATCTCGCCCAAGAAATGGATCAAACAAGATGACAGGTGACAGGATCACCTGTGCCGTAGTTTTGCTACGGCCATGCGTCACTGTGCGCCAGGCGTGAGGGTGATGACAGCATACTCCGAGTCGGTGCCGATACGGAACTTGCCGCCCCAGATTCCTATGCCTGAACTCACGTAATAGTCGGTCTTGCCGCGCTTGTAGTCACCATAGTCACACTCATACATCGCCCTGGTCACCCAGTTCAATGGCCATACCTGGCCACGGTGGGTGTGGCCGCTCAACTGCAGGTCCACACCGCTTTGCTCAGCCTCCTCGAGGTGATAGGGCTGATGGTCAAGCAGAATGATATAGCGTGTGGAGTCGATGCCCTGCATCAGTTGTCCGACGCTCTTGCGCTTGCGGTTGCTCCGGTCGTCACGCCCCACGATGGTCAAGCCTTCGTAATCGAAGGTGCCGTCACGCAGCACTTGTATCCCCGTCTGCTGCAGCAGACTGAGTGCCTCATCGATGCCGGTAATGTATTCGTGGTTGCCCAGGCATGCAACGACAGGGCAGTTCAGGCGCTTTAACTCCTCGGCTGTGCCTTGCTCACGCAGCGGTCGCACGTTGCCGTCGATGATGTCGCCAGCAATGAGGACCAGGTCGGGCTGCTCGGCATTGACCATATCCACCCAACGGCCCACCTCGGCACGCGGGTTGTGGAATCCGGCATGCAGGTCACTCAGCATGACGATCTTCATGGGACGTTCGAGGGGCTTATTGGTCGTGAGATGGATTTCCTGTCGCTGCTTGTCACGGTAATGGATGTTGCCGGCGACGAAGACGGTGAGCATCACCCCGGCCAACACGACGGTGGTGACGGCATTGTCACGCAGCCATGAGGCAGGAACAAGGTGAACCAGTCGGCCGATGTCAAGCAGCAGGAAGGCCATCAGCAGATAGAACATGATGATCAGCCATGAATTGCCGATTTCATACATCGCTGTTGCCATGCCCAACGGCAACTTGTCGCTCGTGAACTGCAACACCATGCAAGCCAAGGCCAGCAGCATGAGCACGATTGTCACGATCTTGAGCGGCGTGGACAGCGACAGCACGCGCCACACATGCCAGGACACATAACCCTGCATGACCAACATCACGGTCAGCGCCACAACAATGAATTTTGCCATGTTTTCTCTTTTTTGAGCGCAAAAATACTAAAAAAACGCACAATTGGTGGTTGATGCGGGATTATTAACTAATTTTGTAGCATAAATCGCCGTAACCGATGAAGGAGAAAGAACTATTGCAGATTGTCAAGGAGCGCATGGGCATCGACACGCTCAACGACATGCAACGTAAGGCGCTGGAAAAGTGGAAGTCGGGCGGGGGAGACCTGGTGCTCTATTCGCCCACGGGCACAGGCAAGACGCTGGCCTTTGCCCTGTGCGTCCTGCAATCCCTCAAGCCGCCCATGGGGCTGCTGCAGGCTGTGGTCGTGGCACCGTCACGCGAATTGGTGATGCAGACGGCCGAAATCTTGCGCCGACTTGCCGATGGCTACAAGGTGACGCCCTGCTATGGCGGACACGCCGTTGCCGACGAAAAGGCTTCGCTGGCAGTCACGCCCGATATCATCGTCGCGACCCCGGGCCGCTTGCTGGACCACCACAAGCGTGGTCACATCGACCTTGGCGGCACGCGGCTGCTGGTACTCGATGAGATGGATAAATCCCTGGAATTGGGCTTTGAGGAGGAGATGAGGCAACTGCTCAAACAGATGCCTCGCCTGAATCGGCGCATCTTGGCTTCGGCCACTGTCCTCGAGGCGGTACCTGACTATGTGCGGCTTCACAATCCCTTCACACTCAATGTCCTGGAAGAGGTCGAACAACCTGTCGAGCGCATCAGCGTTTGGCAAGTGATGGCCGACGGCAAGGATAAACTCGAGACCTTAAAGCGACTGCTGCTCAGCCTGGGCGGCGGCAAGACTATTGTGTTTGTGGGTTTCCGCGAGAGTGTGGAACGCATCCACCAGGCATTGACTGGATGTGGTATGGTTTCGGGAATCTATCACGGGGCATTGGAACAACAGGACCGTGAGCGTGCTGTCGCTATGCTCAACAACGGCAGCATCAATGTGCTGGTTGCTACTGACCTGGCCTCGCGAGGGTTGGACATCGACACCGTGGAGCACATCGTGCATTACCACCTGCCGTTGACCGAACAGGTCTATATCCACCGCAACGGTCGCACCGCTCGCGTCGATGCCACGGGCCAGGCTTATGTCATCACGGCACCTGGCGAGGATTTACCCCAGTGGATTGAAACCAACGGCACGATGCTGCCTGAGCCCGCACGGCGGATGCCTGCTCCGGCCATGGCAACGCTCTATTTCCAGGCAGGCAAGAAGGAAAAACTGTCCCGTGGCGACATCATGGGCTATATTGCCAACAACGGCGGCATTCCCGCCGGCGACATCGGACGTATCGATGTGCGCGACCATTATGCGCTGGCGGCAGTACCGCGGCAGCACGCCACACAGGTCCTGCGACTGCTCCAGTCGGCTAAAATCAAAGGCCGCAAAGTGAGAATTTCACTGCTCAAGTAATATCCACCGATATTCTACGTTATTAATATATTAGAACCTTCAAAACTAACTTAAATCAAGGCTTAAGCAACAACTATGAAACCCAAAAAAAGAAAACGTGACCTGTATTTCCTGAAGTTGCTCTCACGCAGTTTCCCTAACGTGGCGACTGCAAGCACCGAGATCATCAACCTTGAGGCAATCCTGAACCTGCCCAAGGGAACTGAGCATTTCCTGGCCGACCTTCACGGCGAGTTCCTGGCTTTCCAGCACGTGCTGCGCAATGCCAGCGGTACCATCAAGCGCAAGGTGGGTGAGATCTTCAACGATTCGCTCGGTTCCAAAGAGCAGAAGGACCTGTGCACCCTCATCTATTATCCTGCCGAGAAACTTGAACTCGTCAAGGATGCGATTACCGATCAGGATGAACTGAATGACTGGTATTTTATCACCATCAACCGCCTGGTCAAGGTGGGACGCAACGTGTCGTCAAAGTACAGCCGCTCCAAGGTACAGAAGGCTCTGCCCGAGGATTTCTCCTACATCATCCAGGAGTTGCTGCATGAGCGTAGCAGCGACCAGAACAAGCAGGCCTATGTCGATGTGATCATCAAGACCATCATCTCGACCCACCGTGCCGACGAGTTCATCATTGCGATGTGCAACCTCATTCAGCAACTCACCATCGATATGCTGCACCTGCTGGGCGACGTCTATGACCGCGGTCCCAGCCCCGACAAAATCATGGACATCCTGTGCGGATTCCACAACTTCGATATCCAATGGGGTAACCACGACATCCTGTGGATGGGTGCCGCCGCAGGCAACGACTGCAGCATTGCCAACGTGCTGCGCATCGCCCTGCGCTACGGCAACCATGGCGTCCTCGAGGATGGCTACGGCATCAACCTGCTGCCGCTGGCAACCTTCGCTATGGACACCTACGCCGACGACCCCTGCGAGCGCTTCCTGCCTAAGGACGGCAGCGCCAAGGATCCCGAGCGTGCACGCACTGCACAACTCGTAGCACAGATGCACAAGGCCATCAGCATCATCCAGTTCAAACTCGAGGCCGCTGCCATCAAGCGTCGTCCCGAGTTTGAGATGAAGGACCGTCTGTTGATGGACAAGATGGACCTCAAGAAGGGAATCATCAAAATCAAGGGCAAGGAGTATGAACTGCTTGACACCAATTTCCCGACGGTAGACCCGAAACACCCCTATAAACTCACACCTGAGGAGGAATCCATCGTCAAGAAACTCCACCAGTCGTTCACCGAGAGCGAGAAGTTGCGCAAGCACATGAAGTGTCTCTTCCGCAACGGCTGCCTCTATACCATCGCCAACGGCAACCTGCTCTATCATGCTTCCATCCCCCTGAACGAGGACGGTTCATTGAAGGATGTCGTGATCCGTGGCGAGAAGTTCCATGGCAAGGCCCTGCTCAAGCGCGCCGGCAACCTCATCCGCTCGGCCTACTTCGGCTGCGACGACCCCGAGGAGCAGGCTTTCGCACTCGACTATCTGTGGTACCTGTGGTGCGGTAAGGATTCTCCCGCGTTCGACAAGAGCAAGATGGCAACCTTTGAGCGCTACTTCATTGCCGACAAGGAGACCCACAAGGAGGTCAAGGGTGCCTACTACACTATGCGCGACAATCCCGAGGTGGTGGACATGATTCTCGACGAGTTTGGCGTTGAGGGCGAGCACCGCCACATCATCAACGGACATGTGCCCGTCAAGACCATCAAGGGCGAAAACCCCATCAAGGCGGGCGGAAAACTCATGGTAATCGACGGTGGCTTCTCCAAGGCTTATCAGCCTGAAACCGGTATAGCCGGCTACACGCTGGTTTACCATTCACGCGGATTCGAACTCGTGCAGCACGAGCCGTTCTCGTCGATCGAGGAGGCTGTCAGCCTGGGACAGGACATCAAGTCCACCCGCAGCCTCGTCGAACTGACCAACCACCGCATGCATGTCAAGGATACTGACATCGGTATCGAACTCCAGTCGCAAATCGCCGACTTGAAGGAACTGCTCGATGCTTACCGTTCGGGCGACCTCAAGGAGCGCAACTTGCGTCCTATCACCAACAAACGATAATCCTGACCTAACGGTCAAACATATCATTTTATGTAGGGTATGGCTCACTTGGGCCATGCCCTACATTGATTTTTTTGATAAAAAAACAGGGTGGATTTAAATTTTTACTATATTTGCACGTTGTAAAGTGTAGACAATTCACATTATTCACTTAAATATTACAGAAAATGAAAAAGTATTTATGCGTATTATTGAGTGCAATGCTCGTGCTCGGATTCTCGGGCTGTGGTTCATTGAACAATGCCGCTAAGGGCGGTCTCATCGGTGGTGGCGGCGGCGCTGCTATCGGTGCTGGCATCGGTGCCCTCATCGGTAAGGGCAAGGGTGCTGCCATCGGTGGTGCTATTGGTGCAGTGGCTGGCGGTGTTGCCGGCACGCTCATCGGCAAGAAGATGGACAAGCAGCGCGAGGAACTCGCCCGTATCTCGGGCGCTCAGGTTGACACCTGCACCGACGTTAACGGCTTTGAGGCCATTAGGGTGACCTTCGACAGCGGTATCCTCTTCGGTTTCAACAGTTCTAAGTTGAGCGAAGATGCCAAGGCATCACTGAGCAAGTTTGCCACCTCGCTCATCAACAACCCGCAGACTGATGTTCAGATTTATGGCCACACCGACAATGTGGGCACTCGCGCTGCCAACGATAAGGTTTCCACCGCACGTGCCAACGAGGTAAAGAGTTACCTGGTTAACTCGGGTGTTCCCGGTGGCCGTCTCTCCAGCCAGGGTCTGGCCTATGACTATCCCGTGGCCAGCAACGACACCGAGGCAGGACGTGCTCAGAACCGTCGCGTAGAAATCTACATCACCGCTAACGAGGACATGATCAAGGCCGCTCAAGACGGTACGCTCAAGTAACCGATTGCGGTAAGTTTTCATCAGCGGGCATCTCTTTTAGGGGTGCCCGTTGTTTTTGCGCAAATTGTTTATTTTGAGATACTTTGCTAATTGGACTGCTGATGTTTTGGAAAACTTTTTGCTTTACTTGAAAAATCAAACACCTGAAAACCAAATAATTAGAAAAATTTTTGAAAAACTTTAGAAATTTCTTGATTTATTTTGTTATTCAAAACAAACTTATTACCTTTGCGAGGTTTTTGCCGTTATGGTGAAACACATCATTTTATTTAATCCTTAAAAACTACAGTATTTCAACAAGATAGCAATGGAACCAAAAACCTACAATTACCAGCAAGCCTATGAGGCCTCACTGAAGTACTTTGATGGTGATGAACTCGCCGCCAGGGTATGGGCAACGAAATATGCTCTGAAGGACTCATTCGGCAACCTGTATGAATTGACGCCCGACGATATGCACCGTCGCATTGCACGCGAAATTGCCCGTATCGAGAATAAGTATCCCAACCCACTGACCGAGGATCGCCTGTTTGAACTGATGAGCCACTTCCGCTACATCGTTCCCCAGGGTAGTCCCATGGCCGGCATCGGCAATAATTTCCAGGTGGGCTCGTTGAGCAACTGCTTCGTTGTGGGTCTCGACGGTGAGCCTGACAGTTACGGCGGCATCCTCAAGATTGACGAGGAACAGGTGCAACTGATGAAACGCCGTGGTGGTGTAGGACACGATCTGTCTCACATCCGCCCCAAGGGCTCTCCCGTCAAGAACAGCGCCCTGACGTCGACTGGCCTGGTGCCATTCATGGTGCGTTACAGCAACAGCACGCGTGAGGTGGCACAGGACGGACGCCGTGGCGCCCTGATGCTTACCGTCAGCATCAAGCACCCCGACGCCGAGTCGTTTATCGACGCCAAGATGGAAGAGGGCAAAGTGACAGGTGCCAACGTGTCGGTGCGCATCGATGACGCCTTCATGCAGGCAGCCGTCGATGGCAAGCCCTACAAGCAGCAGTATCCTGTCGACAGCGACAAGCCCGTCTATGAGAAAGAGACCGACGCTGCCCGCCTTTGGGCCAAGATTGTGCACAATGCATGGCGCAGCGCAGAGCCCGGCATCCTCTTCTGGGACACCATCACCCGTGAATCGGTGCCCGATTGCTATGCCGATCTGGGATTCAAGACCATCTCGACCAACCCCTGCGGCGAGATTCCCTTGTGCCCCTACGACAGTTGCCGCCTCATCGCCATCAACCTGTACAGTTACGTGAAGAACCCGTTCACGCCCCAGGCCAGTTTCGACTATGAGTTGTTTGCCGAGCACGTGGCTTGCGCACAGCGCATGATGGACGACATCATCGACCTGGAGATGGAGAAAATCGAGAAAATTCTCGACAAGATCAAGTCTGACCCCGAAACTCCTGAGGTGAAGACCACCGAGACCAACCTGTGGAACAAGATCCGCACCAAGACCCTCAAGGGTCGCCGTACCGGTGTGGGCACCACGGGCGAAGGCGACATGATTGCTGCTATGGGCTTGCGCTACGGCACCCCCGAAGCCACCGAATTCTCGGTTAGCGTACACCGTGCACTGGCTCTCGCTGCCTATGGCTCATCGGTACAGATGGCTAAGGAGCGTGGTGCATTTGAGATTTATGATGCTAAGCGCGAGGAGAACAATCCCTATATCAACCGCCTGCGTGAAGCCGATCCGAAACTCTATGATGAAATGGTGAAGTATGGCCGCCGCAACATCGCTTGCCTCACCATTGCTCCCACCGGAACAACGAGCCTGTTGACCCAGACCACCTCGGGCATCGAGCCGGTATTCATGCCGGTCTACAAGCGTCGCCGCAAGGTCAACCCCAGCGACAAGGACGTCCATGTCGACCTGGTCGACGAGAACGGTGATTCGTTCGAGGAGTTCATCGTCTACCACCACAAACTGGTGACCTGGATGAACATCAACAACATTCCTGTGCGACGCGACTACACCCAGGAGGAACTTAATGCCATCGTTGAGAAGTCACCTTATTACAAGGCTACGGCCAACGATGTTGACTGGGTCAACAAGGTGCGCATGCAGGGCGAGGTGCAGAAGTGGGTCGACCACAGCATCAGCGTGACCATCAACCTGCCCAACGACATCAGCGAGGAGATGGTCGGCAAACTCTATGTCGAGGCATGGCGCAGCGGCTGCAAGGGCTGCACGGTCTACCGTGACGGCTCACGCACCGGCGTACTCGTGGCTTTGAGCGACAACGACAAGAAGAAGGAGAAAGAAAAGGAGAACGGCACCAACGAACGACAAGCCGAACGCTACATCGCCGAGGAGGAACACATCCTCAAGCGCCCCGTGGAACTCGAGGCTGATGTGGTGCGTTTCCAGAACAAGAAAGAGAAGTGGATTGCCTTTATCGGCTTGATTGACGGTCGTCCCTACGAAATCTTCACCGGTATCGCCGACGATGACGAGGGCATCTTCTGCCCCAAGTCGGTGACCAAGGGCAAGATTATCAAGGCCGTGGGCGAGGATGGCGTGAAGCGTTACGACTTCCAGTTCATCAACAAACGCGGTTTCAAGACCACCATCGAGGGCCTGAGCGAGAAATTCAATCCGGAGTTCTGGAACTACGCCAAACTGATTTCGGGCGTGCTTCGCTATGGTATGCCCATTCCTCAGGTGCTCAAACTCGTCAGCAGCCTGGAACTCGACAGCAAGTCCATCAACACATGGAAGATGGGCGTTGAGCGAGCCCTCAAACGCTACATCCACAATGGCGAGTCGGCTGCCGAGAAGTGCCCCAACTGCGGCCAGAACACGCTGGTCTATCAGGAGGGCTGCCTCATCTGCACCAACTGCGGCACTTCGCGCTGCGGATAAGGTATAGACACATCAATTAATGTAAAGCAAAAGTCACATTCAAGTTAGGCGTGCTCTGATGGGCACGCCTATTTTTGTTTTCAACCGACAAGCATCGGTAATATCCGTTATTTTCTGATATTCAGATTGCATCAGCCGCAATCCCAGCAGTAGTAGGTGCGTGTGAAGTCACGGGCAGCAAGGTCATCACGATTGATGAAGATAAAGCCGCTGCCCATGTCGCCCCACATCACCAGGGCTTTGCGGTCGATGGTGGAGAACTGGGAATCGAGTTGGAATAGCAACGAGTCGTGAACTTCGATGCTGCGACGCGCCTCTTCTTGGGTGTAATGGGGGTATCCTAATATCTGGTGGGAGGGACGCTTCATTCCCAGTTCTTTCTCATAATATAGGCAATCGTCGTTATCCAGGTATTGATACCACCGCTTGTCACTGGGCTCAGCGCCTGTGATTTCTTTGACGAGATCAAAGAACAGTTGATTAAACCTGCCGTCACTCACGCCCATGACCGTTTGCTCGATAACGACGTCGATGGCCGTTTCGCGCTTGACGGGAGTGAGCATATCATCTACTGTGTCATGGGTGGGCACCCCGGCTGGAGTGGCACTCTCGCCGATCTCATCATGATAGACGATGTGGAAGCCCGTCCCTTGGTCATCATAGTTGCCACGGCAGCCATACATCAACTCGGGGTTAAGGCTGATGAACCATTGCAGCATTCCGTGGTCGGGGAGGGGTGCCTGCAGCCCTGACTGGGCACAGTTGACCTGCATAAGCATCAACATGGGTTTGCCCTGCTGGTCGACAGGGTATTCTTTGTTGGCAGGCCAGTAGGGGAGACCCCCGATTTTGCTATCGGTGATGGTCGGCACATGCTCCTCGTTGAGCATGAGTCGGTAGTGTTCACATTCCGTTCTGCGCCTGATTTCCTCAGCAATGCGCAATGCGCGTTCACTCACTTGTTCCATAATAACTTCTAACTCCTAACTTCTAACTCCTAACTATTTAGCATAATAGCCTTCGATGTTGTTGATACACGGGCACGCACGGCTGTCAACGATGCGGATGCGCCACTCCTTGGCGGTTTTCTCGTGGAAACGAACGATGCGTTTGTAGCCGATGGTCGTCGTCTCCTCGTCAACGATTACGGGCACCCACTTGCCACAACAGGTCTTGTACTCGATGACAAAGGCCTTGACGCGTTGGCCCAGCGGAATGTATTCCTGCAGCAGGATGCGGTTGAGCGTCACATCCTTCTTGGTCTTGATGACAATGTCGGCAGCGGTCACGCCGTCGCTTGCGGCCCAATAGGTATCCCAGTTGTCATCACCCATCATGGCTGCACTGTATCGCTCGTTGCGGGTGTCGCTGGCGCTGAACTTGGCACCATCGAGCAGGTTGACCTCCATTTCCTGGCTGATGCGTTCATGCCACTGCACGGCGGTCACCGAGTCAATGGGGTGAATCAGGCCTTCACGGTCCACAGGGAAGTTGAGCAGGAATGTGCCGCCATGGCCCACGCTGCGGTAATACAGGTCGGTCAATTCCTCGACGGTCTTGACCTTGTCGTCCTCGCTCTCGTGGTAGAACCATCCCGGTCGGATGCTGGTGTTGCACTCGCTGGCGCACCACATGTCGCCGTCGGCATGGCCCGACTGCAGTTCCTCATATTGAGGATAGCCGGGATAGACCTCCTTGCCGCGCAGGAACGCCCAGTTGGTGGCGTTGGCATAGCCTTTCTCGTTGCCCACCCAGCGACAGCCGGGGCCGCCGTCCGAGAAGATGATGGCATTGGGCTGAAGGCGGTTCACGATACCCCAGGCTTTGGGATAGTTGTAATAGGTGCTGCGGTCAATCTGCCGCGTTTCGCATGCTCCGCCATACCAACCGTCACCACCGTTGGCACCGTCAAACCACACCTCGAACACGTCGCCATACTGCGTCATCAGTTCTTCCAACTGGTTATAGTAGTAGGTTACATACTCGGCGGTGCCGTAACTTGCCTGATGGCGGTCCCATGGTGACAGATAGACACCGAAACGGATGCCGTACTTCTTGCAGGCGTCCGACAATTCCCTGACCACATCGCCACGACCATCACGCCACGTCGACGAAGCCACACTGTAGTCGGTGTAGCGTGAGGGCCACAAGCAGAAACCGTCATGATGCTTGCAGGTGAGAATCACGCCCTTCATGCCCGCCTTGACAATGGTCTGCACCCATTGTTCACAGTCGAGTCGGGTGGGGTTGAATGTCTCGGCCGGCGTGTCACCGTAGCCCCATTCCTTGTCAGTAAACGTGTTGGGGCCGAAGTGGATAAATGCGTAGGTCTCGAGACGTTGCCAGGCCACCTGCTGTGGTGTTGGCAGGGGGCCACAGGGTTCGGGGGCATCGCTGTTATCGGCCATTGCTCCCATGCCAACCACACAGGCCGCTATTATCAACAATAGTCTGTATCGCATGATGTCTCTGTTTATAATTTCGCTAATTTGACGGTGTCGCCCAGTGTGACTCTCTGTTGTTTGTACAACAGGCCAAGGGCTTTCTTGAAGTCTTTCTTGCTGCAGTTGAAAGCCTGATTGATGGCGTCGGGATCGCTCTTGTCGGTGAGTTTCATCTCGCCGCCGTGACTCTCAAGGTAGTCCAAGATGCGATCAGCCAGGTCGTCGACACGCATTTTTTCAATCTTGGCAAGGGTAAGGTCTATCTTGCCATCGGGACGCACCTGCTTGACAAATGCCGTCAGGCGGTCACCGACATTCACATCCTGATAGGTCTCGTTCTGGTAAATCTGGCCCCAATGGGCATTATCTACTATGACACGGTAGCCCAGATCACTGCGCTGCACGACGAGCACCTCCACCTTCTGGCGATGGTAGTAATCGGGGTCGGTGCGGTTAAGGAACTTGGCAAGTTTGGCACTCGCGACAATGCGGTGGCTGGCCTCGTCGAGATAAACACGTACGACGTAACTGCGGCCCACTTTCATGTCAACGCGCTGCTCACCGAAGGGCACCAGCAGGTCTTTGGCCACAAGGCCCCAGTCCAGAAAGGCGCCCACCTGGTTCACCGCCTTGACACGCATCAGGGCGAAGTCGCCCACAACGGCGTGGGGTTGCTCGGTAGTAGCAACTGGGCGGTTCTCACTGTCGTTATAAACAAACACACGTATGTTGTTGCCCACCTGCATATCGGGTGTAAGGTAGCGCTTGGGCAGCAACACCTCGTGGGTGTCTTCGTCGATGAGGTATGCGCCAAAATCGACCATTCGGTTGATGCGCAACTCGTTGTATTCTCCTATCTTCATTGCTTTTCTTTACTTTTTTTGCAAAATTAGTGCAAGCCGAATACAAAACCAAATTTATTTGAGTTTTGTTGAGGCGCAGCCTGATTTATCCAACATTAGTGCAAGCCGAATACAAAACCAAATTTATTTGAGTTTTGTTGAGGCGCAGCCTGATTTCTTAAAAAATTCGGCAAAAAAATCCTTTTGCCAAGTTGCTTTTCGCCAAATTTATACTACCTTAGCAAAATTAATAACTACACACAAAGCCAAAAGATGATGAAAACGAAGGTTATCTCCCTGTTTATATTGCTGTCAATCACGGGATTGCTCTTCTCCTGCACCAAGACAGGGAAGGTGCATGGCGGCGACGGCAAACTTGCCGTCAAGGTCAAAACCCAGCAGTTGAGTGACGAATCGGGTTTCACGATGAGCAATGGCGAACGATGCACCATCAGCAGCGAGGCCACCATCGACTATCCCGTCAGCACCGGCGAGGGTGCTGCTGTCGACAGCCTTCAACGCCTCTTTGCCTCCTACGTTCTCGAGTCGGGCGACACGCTCTCGCTGAACGATGCCATGCGACAGGTAGTGGCTAACAGCCTGCACCAATACGATTTCATGCGCGAACCCGCTGACAAGGAGGGTGACGAGAGCGATGACGCTACGGTCCTCAAGTATGTGACCACCACGCGTGTCACTCCCATCTACAACCAGAACGGCGTGGTGACGTTTGAGCGTGTCGATGTGGTGAAGAAGAATGACAAAGTAGCCTCGGTCACCCATCGTTACTACAGTTTTGATGTGAAGACTCAGACCTACATCGATGTCAATAACCTCTTCCGTGACGATGCTGTTGCCGATGTGTGCCAACTGCTGCGCCAGCAACTCATGGCCCAGAACAACGCGACCGGCAATGAGCAACTCAACGATTTGGGCTACTTCAATGTCGAGAACATCACTGTGACACGCAACTTCTACTTTGACGACAAAGGTGTCACCTGGAGTTATCTGCCCAACGAACTGGCTGTAGAAGCCGTCGGCGAGCCCAAAATCACCATCTCCTACGATGACCTGGAAGCCTGCATGTGTGAAGGCAGCATTCTCGAGCGTTTTTAATCAAGTGATTTTTCTACACTCCAATAAACGACTGCTGTAGTGGAACTCATACTGAAATATTTCCCTGAACTTACCGATGCGCAGCGCAATCAGATGGCGCAACTCGAGACGTTATACCCCGAGTGGAACGCCAAGATTAACGTCATCTCGCGCAAGGACATCGACAACCTGGAGGTGAACCACCTGCTGCATTCACTCGGTATCGTGAAGTTCGTCAAGTTCACGCCAGGCTCACGGGTGATGGATCTGGGGACGGGTGGGGGACTGCCAGGTCTGCCCTTAGCCATCTATTACCCTGAGGTCTCGTTCCACCTGGTGGACCGTATCGGCAAGAAATTGCGGGTGGCAGCCGATATAGCCGAGCGCATCGGCCTCCAGAATGTCACTTTCCAGCATGGCGATGTGAAAGAAGTGAAAGGCAAGTTCGACTTCGTGGTGAGCCGTGCCGTGATGGACCTTGGCGACATTGTGCCGCTGGTCAAACGCCTCATCGATGGCGAGGACCGCAATGCTGTGCCCAACGGACTCATCTGCCTCAAAGGTGGTGACCTGAGTGCCGAAGTGGCAAAATACAAAAACCAGGTGCTCATCGACGAACTGTCGAGTTATTTCAAGGAAGACTTTTTCAAAACCAAAAAAATCATTTATTTGCCGTTATGATTAATGCGACAATGATGACCGTCAACATGTTTGGCGAGAATATGTATATCCTGTGGGACGAAGCGACACATGATGCCGTGGTCGTTGACCCGGGCATGATGCGTGATGCCGAGCGCGAGATGGTGGACAAATTCATAAAAGGTCAAGAGTTGAACGTTAAACACATCCTGCTCACCCACTTGCACATTGACCATATCACCGGAGCACGATGGCTGGCCGACCAGACTGGGGCCGACGTGTGCGGCAGTGCCTTGGACGCTCAGTTGGGCCGTGAACTGCCCGAACAAGTGGCTCAATTCCATATCAATATAGAAACCCAACCGCTGGAACTTGACCGCAACCTTGCCGATGGCGATACTATTCCCCTGGGCGACGAGATGATTCAGGTGCTGCATGTGCCCGGGCACTCACCAGGCGGTCTCGCCTTTTATCTGTCACAAAGCGGGTTGCTCATCAGCGGTGACACCATCTTCAACGGCAGTGTGGGGCGCACCGACCTCATGGGCGGTGACATGGCGCAACTCATCAATAGCATCCACGAGAAGATTCTGCCGTTACCCGATGAGACGGTCATCGCGTCGGGCCACGGACCCACGACCACCATCGCCGACGAGAAACGGTGCAACCCCTTTTTGTAGATAATAGATAAAAGATAAGAGTTAGGAGACATTGCGGTTTCCTAACTCTTTTTGTTGATGATTATTGATTACAGCCCTAAAATGAGGCTGACGTATCGACTGTTGTCGTTTACAAGGCGATGGCAACGCCCAGCATCCAGGTGTTCTTGATTTCGGGACCGTAGCCCTTCTTGAACACGTTACAGGGGCTATAGCGGCAGTAAATGCCAAAGCGGTTATAGGACAAAGCGCCATATACATCAAAGGTCAACTTGTTCTGCTTGATTCCGCGATAAGACACATCGTAGTGGGTCTTGTTGACCTTATAATGGGTGTTGCACTTGGCATACACATTCCAGTTCATGGTTCCGCCCAATGTGATGTGGAAATTTTTCCCTATGAACTGCTGGAATTGGAGCGGAAATTGGATGGCTCTGACCGAGAGGACCGATGAACGGTCGACGGTGCCCTCGGGATAAGAGTCGATGCCCACAATGTTGGTCGCTTCGTCCATGACAAAGCAGTTGGGGCGCTTGAGCGAGAAACGCTGGTTGTCATAGCCCACGCCAATTGAGAATTGCTGCCCATGTAGTGTGTTGTAATTGAGGCTGGCGATGTTAAGGAGACCCCAGTTGAAGCAGTTATTGACCATATCATAGGACGTGCTGAGTCCTGCTCCGAAGTATAATCCAGAAGAAACGATGCTCCAGTGGTACTCCTTGTTACTGCTCTTCATGAACGGCAGATTCAGTTCCCAGTCTGTAGACTGCGAAGTGTGAACCGTATCGTTTCCCGAGTGTTGCATCGTATAGGTGTAACTATAGTCATCTTTTTCTTTTGACCCGATCACCTTTACCAATGAGCCTGTCGGTGTCTCGGTGATGATGACCTGGTTAGGATGTTCGATGACGGTCACTGTATCGGGGGCAGCGGCCTGTGCTTGTGCTATGGCAAGCATTGTTGCGAATAAAAGTACAATCTTTTTCATTTCCTTATGTTTTGTTTAGTGATTATTTACGGATGAGTTTCTTGATCTGTTCAGAGTTGGCACTCCCTTCCATATAGATGAGGGTGACAACGGCTTTAGGTGACTTGCGTGCCAGGTTCTGATTCAAGTAGAATATGTAACGGTTCTCGCCCTTGTTCTTCTTCAGTGTGTAGAAACCATAGTATAACTGGCCGTTGCGATATTCCACTTCCTTGTCAATGGCCTGTGAGCCGTCCTTCACCACAAGACCTTCAACAAGTTCTGCTTGCCCCTTGTCGGTAACGCTCAGGCTGTGGTAAACGGTCAAACCGATTTCACGGGCTTGATAGCCGGTGACGATAATCTCGGTAGCACCTGTCGCTTTCTTGTATCGGCCGTCAAACAGGCGGTTGATATTCAACCCTTTCTGAGCCATGGCTGCCATCGAGGTCAGCAAGCAGGTCAAAATGATGATTGTAATCCGTTTCATATTCAGTAGGTTTTATTCGTTATCAAGTTCAATGGCTTCGCCCAGGCTCGACAGTTGCGCTGCCATGCCCTGTGATGCCGCATTGATGCTGTTCAAATCCTGTTCTATCAGCGCCATCACCTCATCGCTGTTGTCAAGCACTTTACCGTTGACATAGGCGATACATACGTCATCTGTCGTCTGCCCATGAGTATGCCACAGATGATATCCGCCGATTGCGATAAGCAAGGCGATAGTTGCCGCGATGCCCGCAATGCGCAGACGGGAAAAATGTGTGGTGGTGCGACGGCGCTGTTGGCTATGGGCAACGAAATATCCCATGACCGCCTTTGCCTCGTTGATGGTCTCGCTCTGCCAAGGGCATTGTGCAAGTGCCTCACGCAAGGCGGCTTCTTGCTCGACGGTGGTCATGCCGTCAAAGTAGCATTCGATGAGCCGTTCCAGTTCGGTCTGGGTCATTATTTGTTCTGGTTTATTCATGATTTCTGTTCTTTACGTTGACGATAAATCTCACGCACTCGTTTACGCGCCCGGCTCAGTTCCACCCGCACATTGGCGGCTGTCATGTTCATAGTTTCAGCAATAGCGTCAAATTCCAGTCCCTGAATTTCCCGCAGGTCGATAATCATCTGCTGATTACGGGAAAGTTCGTTGTCGATAATATGGCGCACTTGCTGGTAGGCAAGGCTGCGCTCATTGTCATTCACTTCCTCGATGGTGTCGGCGACCTGTTCTATCGGGACATCGCCGTGCTGGTTATTGCGGCGCACCAGGTCAATGCTCGCGTTGCGCACGCTGATCATTCCCGCTCCCCGGGCATGCCTTCGGCTATCGTACCGGTCTCGTTGTTGCCACAGCCTGACGAAAGCGTCCTGAACCGCATCGGCGGCATCGTCGCGGTTGCCGGTAATGCGTTCTGCTAGCGAGAGCATCTGCTCCCTCAGTGTAGTGAATGCGCCGGTGATGCGGTCTTGATGCTTCATAATCGACTGTCGTTTCTATCTATAAAACGCAGAAACCTCTCATTTGTAACAATACATCACAAAAAAAGTTCCTAAGGCATGCTCAGGAACTTTCTTAATATCTTATCGGTGATCAATTAGAGACCAAGCACAAGGCCCAGGGTCCAGGTATTCTTGACTTCGGGGCCGTAGCCATCCTTGAAGAACTTGCCGGGGCTGTAGCGGCAGTAGATACCGACCGCACCGCAAGACAGGGCACCCATGAAGTCAAAGTTGATCTTCTCTTGCTTCAGGTTCTTGTAGCGGGTTTCATGCTCAATCTTGTTTAACTCGTAGTGGTTGTCAACGCGTGCATAGGTATTCCAGTTCATGATACCGGCAACGGTGATGTCGAGTTTCTTGTAAATCTTCTGGGTGAACATCAGCGGGAACTGCACAGTCCACATGTTCAGATTGGATGAGCGGTCCTTAATCTCTTCTACATTCAGCGAGGGATACTCACTGGCAGTTACAACGCTGTTATCGTCGCGCTTGAGCATATGGGGGCGCTTGATGCTGTAGGAGCGATGGTGGATACCAACACCCAGCGACAGGTTCTGGCCGTGCAGGCTGTTATAGTTCACTGCGGCGATGTTGAGCATACCAGCCTCAACACTGTTGTTGATAAGGTCATAACTGTGCTTAACACCCAGACCAACATAGATACCGTTGCTGGTGATTGACCAGTGCCTGGTGCTTTCTTCATCATCTTTAAAGGGGTGTTCATAGACAGGGCCGTCTTCGTCAGGTACAGCGACGGCGGGAGCCTCAGCATTCTCAAGAGCGTTAACAGCAGCATCAGCGGGGGCTGCATTCATCTGTGCCATAGCAAACATGGCAGCAAAAATCAAAGCAATCTTCTTCATATTTTATCAATAAAAAGGGATAGTTAAAAATCGGGCGCAAAATTAGTCATTTTTATTGATATGGACAAAAAAATGATTTTTAGTCATCAATTTTCAATATTTTTGATAGCCGGACCTGACTTTTGTAAGTAGGAAAATTCAAAGTTAGAATAACACCGTTTTCGATGGTGGCATAGGCCTCGTCGTCAATAGGCTCCATGGTAGCATCAATCCAGAACAGGTCATAGTTGCCAGTGAAGATGGTCTTGAAAATATGCCCCTTGAGCATACCCAAGTTCCACAGCGATTTCTTGACCTTGGCTCCGTCAATGTAGATGATTTCGTAGCCGTTAACGGACTGGACAGTGGCAAGGGTGTAACGTCCGCCCAGGCGTAGCCACTCGTCGTCCATATCACGGTCCAGGTATTGCCAGTAACCCTCAACGGGGTCAGCGCTCTGGGCAAAATACTCGTCCAGGGCCTCGCGAGTCCATTCGGTTTGCAGGTCGGCCACCTGGTTGTCATTGTAGACGGTGAGGGCGGCGCACTCAATGGCAACCCTGGCACCCGGACCGACCAGATATCCGACAGCAACAGCCCCGTCAGGTTGCCGTAGCGATGTCGTTTCCAAAACACCCTCCAACGTGTCATTCCTCCCGATTGCCACTGTCACACCATGCTCGTCAACGTCAATTGACAAGGTGTTCATGCCGTCCTCAAGCGAAATGCCCCTTTCAAGGGTTGTTTGAGCCACAACGCGTGATTGCTCGGGAGTGTGCTCGATGAGCATCACCTTCATGGTGCGCTTGTCGGTGATATCGTCATAGGGGGTGCTGTTGTCACACTCAAGCACGACTGCATAGTAGTTGCCCTGTTCGTCGTAATTGAACACCAATCCCCAACTGGTGCTGGTCAACGTGGTTTTTGACCCCGTCATGGGATTCTTGATGCTATAGGTCTTGCCCTGCTTGTTGTTCAGGTTGGCGATACGCAACACGTAGTTATAAGAACGACTGGCGATATTCATCGTGTCGAGGGTGATGGCCGTCGCCATCGTGGCATTCTCCTCGATAAGCAAATCATCCTCGATAGCCTTGTAACGGCCTGCCATACGCATTCCGGGGGCCGGGTATAACCCGCCGAAATTGTTTCTCGCCTGATTATAGTAGGTATGGGTACGACCATCGGCAAAGAGAGTGCTCAATGCCATCAGCCCCACCATCAGTGCCACCAATATTGTCCTCTGTTTCATATCCTAATAAATCAATAATTTAATCACTACTCATGATGATAAGGCTCGTGGCGCAGGATAGTGAATGCCCGGTAGAGTTGCTCGACAAATACGAGACGCACCAACTCGTGGGGAAAAGTCATCTTGCTCAAGGAGATTTTTTCATTGGCACGGTCATAGACCGCCGGCGAGAAGCCGTAGGGGCCTCCGACCACGAACACCAAGCGCTTGCAGCCACTGGCCATGCGCCGTTCAAGCCACTGGCTGAAATCGACCGACGTGCGCTCGCTGCCGTGCTCGTCGAGCAGCACCACGTGGTCGCTGTTCTCGAGCGTGGCAAGCAGGCTCCGTCCCTCGGCCACCTTCTGCTGGGCCTCGCTCATGTTGCGGGTGGCCTTGACATCGCCGATATACTGGATGTTGAACGTCACATAGTGCTGCAGGCGCTTCACATATTCCTCGATGCCCTGCCTGACAAATGCGACCTCGGTCTTACCTATTACGGCCAGTGTAATCTTCATATTCAGATTGTTTTGAGTAAAAACATCTACAAAATTAGCAATTCCGCCAAAAACTCCCTAACTTTGTGGTCACAAAATCATTAAATTAAGAGCGTTTTTATTATGAAAACAAGAGAAGAACTGATCGATGAGTTAATCGACTTGGCATTTGCCGAGGATATCGGTGACGGCGACGCCACCACATTGTGCTGCATTCCCGAGGACGAGATGGGACGCCAACGCCTGATTGTCAAGGAAGAAGGCATCCTCGCCGGCGTTGAGGTCGCACGGCGCGTGTTCGAGAAATTTGACCCTGAGTTGCAGATGGAGGTGATGATTGACGACGGAGCCCATGTCAAGCCCGGTGACATCGCCTTTGTCGTAACCGGCAAGGTGCGCTCGCTGCTGCAGACCGAGCGGTTGATGCTCAACATCATGCAGCGCATGAGCGGTGTGGCTACCACCACAGCACGTTATGCCAAGTGCCTCGAGGGCCTTAAAACCCGCGTGCTGGACACCCGCAAGACAACGCCTGGAATGCGCATGCTTGAGAAAGAGGCGGTCAAGATAGGTGGCGGCTGCAACCACCGTATCGGCCTGTTTGATATGATTCTGCTCAAGGACAACCATGTGGACTTCGCTGGAGGCATCGTTCCGGCCATCGAGAATGCCCACAAATGGTGCCGCGAGAATGGCAAGAACCTCAAAATCGAAATCGAGGTGCGCAACTTCGACGAGTTGCAGCAGGTGCTTGACCATGGCGGGGTAGACCGCGTGATGCTCGACAACTTTACCGTAGAGAATACCCGCAAGGCTGTGGAAATCATCAATGGCAGGGTAGAGACCGAGTCAAGCGGTGGCATCACCATCGACACCCTGCGTGCCTATGGCGAGTGTGGTGTGGACTACATCTCGGTGGGTGCTCTCACGCACTCCATCAAGTCGCTCGACATGAGTTTCAAGGCTTGCTGATGAGCACAGGCACACTCAAGGATATCGGGCCTCTCGCTTTCGCCAACAGCGAGAGCGGGTCGCCTGTCATTATTGCCGGTCCCTGCAGCGCCGAAACCGAGCAACAGACGCTTGCCACGGCTCGTGCGCTGAAAGACATCGGTGTGACAGCCTTCAGAGCCGGAGTGTGGAAACCGCGCACCATGCCCGGCAGTTTTGAGGGCATGGGCGACCAGGCACTGGCGTGGCTGCAGAAAGTCAAGCATGAAACGGGTATGCTGGTGGCTACCGAAGTGGCTACCGAAGCCCACGTGAAAGCCGCACTTGATGCCTGCATCGACATCCTTTGGGTGGGGGCGCGGACAACGGCCAACCCGTTTGCGGTGCAAGAGATTGCCGACATGCTGATGGGCCATGATGAAGTGACAGTTCTTGTCAAAAATCCGCTCAATCCCGATTTGGACCTGTGGCTGGGAGCGTTACAACGCATGGCAGGCGCTGGAATCAAGCGCCTGGGTGCTGTGCATCGAGGTTTCAGTTCGGCAGGGGCACACCTTTACCGCAACGATCCCCAGTGGCACATCCCCTTTGAATTGCGCCGTCATGCACCAGGTATGACCATCCTGTGTGATCCCTCCCACATTGGCGGCAAACGTGAATTTGTCGAGCCGTTGTCACAACTGGCACTTGATGCGGGTTTTGACGGCTTGATGATCGAGAGCCATTGTGACCCTGACAACGCCCTCAGCGATAGTGCCCAGCAGATATTGCCCGAGACACTGAAATCGATTCTCGGCAAACTGGTCGTGCGCTCTGGCGCTCCCATCGAGGACGAGTTGAGCCTGTTGCGGCAGCAAATCGATGACTGTGACCACGAACTGCTCGCCGTGCTTGCTCGTCGCATGAGCGTGTCACGCGAGATTGGCTGCTACAAGAAGTCGCATAACCTGCGCGTGGTACAGCCCGCACGTTATCAAGCACTCATCAAGGCCCGACTCGACGAGGCCCGCACACTAGGCCTTTCACAGGAATTCACACAGCGCATCATGCAGGCCATTCATGAGGAGAGTGTGCAACAGCAATTGGACTTGCCCGACAACCAATCATAACGTTATGAAAAAAGCAATCATCATCGGTGCCTCATCGGGCATGGGAATGGAAGTGGCTCGATTACTGCTGGCCGAGGGCTACATGCTCGGTGTGGCTGCACGCCGCGAGGACCGCTTGCAGGCCCTGAGTGAGGAGGCTCCAGATAGGGTAGTGACCGCATCCATCGACGTTACCGCTGACGATGCAGCAACTCGGCTGCGCCAACTGATTGAAGAGGTTGGCGGAATGGACCTGTTTTTCTATGCCGCAGGAATCGGTCATCAAAACCGTGATCTCACACCTGAAATCGAACTCAATACCGTCAACACCAATGGGCTGGGGTTCACGCGCATGATAGGGGAGGCCTACCGTTTCTTTGCCGAACAAGGACACGGACATATCGCAGCCATCTCGAGCATCGCTGGTACCAAAGGGCTCGGCCCGGCACCGTCCTATTCGGCCACCAAGGCGATGCAGAACGTGTATCTGCAGGCCCTGGAACAACAGGCCAATGCGCGTGGCTTAAAAATCCGTTTCACTGACATTCGTCCCGGATTTGTCGATACCGACTTGCTGAAAGGCGATTTCCATTATCCCATGATGCTGAAGCCCGACAAGGTGGCCCGCCAGATTGTGCGTGCAGTCAAGGGCAAGCGGCATGTGGTAGTGATTGATTGGAAATACAGAATACTGACAGCCTTGTGGCGGCGCGTGCCGCGCTTTGTCTGGCGCCGTTTG
>ONRP01000020.1:0-18716 GCA_900320245.1 uncultured Prevotellaceae bacterium | reverse complement strand
ACCGGCTGCATGGAAATGGGTCGCGTAGTAGTTCTGTCGCAGGTCGTCAACCACCACGCCGCGTGATGAAGAGGCGTGGACAAACTTGTTTTCTTTCAGGTAGATTCCCACGTGTGACACACGGCCGTCGCCGCTGGTACAGAAAAACACAAGGTCACCCTCGCGCAGGTCGTCAAGTTGGATGACACGGCAGTTTTGCTCCAATATCTTGGCTGAATTGCGGTTCAGTTTGATGCCGTACACTTCCTCATAAACCACCATGACCATACCAGAGCAATCGGTCCCGACGCCCTTGTTCTGGCAAGCATGGGCATAGGGGGTTCCCAACCAACTTTTCAGTTCTTTGTAGAGTTTCTTGTTGTCATGTCGTCCCAATTTGATATCAAGGGCTGCCCATTTCTCGTCAACGAGTCCGTAACCACCCGGCACGGGCTTCTGCACGTAGTCGTTGGGCGTTACGTCATCGTTGGGAGCGGCGCTGCGGTTGCGGCGCTCATGGTAGGGACGATAGGTGTGTGTGTTGCTTTTGGTACTGTGGCACGATACCATTGGCAGCGACAAGAGAATCGCCGCTGCCAAGTATAGTATCGATTTGCCTTTTATAGCCATCGTTGTAAGGCTATCGGTTGATTAGTCTTTCTTCTCCTCAGTGGGTTCTTCGTCCTGGGCTTCTTCCTCCTTGGCTGCAAAATCGGTGATGCCGGCACCAATAAGTACGTTATACCAGGCGATGACTTTCTTGATATCGCTGTTATGGATACGCTCCTCGTCCCAATTCTCCAGCACACCGGCCATGAAGTCATGCAATTGGTCGGGCGTGGCATAGGCCTTGGCATCAAGGGGCTTGTTCTCATATTTCTTACCCACATTCTCAAACACCTGTGACAAGGGGATATCGTCGGCAGTAGTGAACATAGAAATGTCACCCAGCGACATCACGCGCTCGCGTGAGTGTACCGGGAAACGCTTGCCGTCGACAAGACTCTCGACGAGCAGCATGTTTTTACCATAAGAAACAAGTTTGTACAATCCGGGACGACCCGAAATGGATAAAATTTTCTTTAACATAATGGATTTTGGATGATGTTGATTTAAATGTTATTGTTGTTCAGATATTATTCACTCATTGGTCAACGAGAGCAGTTGCTCGACTTGAGGCAGCAGGGCATGGACATCATCATTGACGATGACACTGTCGCCGGGAGCGATAGTTGTTTCGATAGCCTGGGCCGACATGCGTGCCCGCACCTGTTCGGCTGTGAGGCCGCTACGCTTCATTACCCGCTCGATGCGCACCTGGTCGGGAGCCGTCACGTGCCACACGCCGTCCACCACACGGTCGAGGCCAGCAGTACGCAGCAAGGCCGTTTCGACAAATGCAGCCGTGGCGCCACCGGCAGCCTTCTCGGCCGCCCATCGGGCCAAGTCGTTGGCCGTGGCTGGATGGACAATAGCGTTGATGCGTGATAAGGCTTGCTCGTTGCCAAACGTCACTGCACTCAGGTGCTGGCGGTTGAGGGAACCATCGGCACAATAGGCCTCGGCTCCAAAGGCGTCAATCAACTGACGGCGCACATCAGCATCGGCGGTCATCAGCCCCTTGGCTCGGGAGTCACAGTCATAGACCTCATAGCCCATAACCTGCAACAAACGGGCGACAACACTCTTGCCGCTGCCAATGCCACCGGTGATTGCAATCAACTTCAAAACATCAATGTTTCTCAATGATGTATTCCACGTTCTTCGGCACGATTTTGAAATCCTGATAGGTGGCTGGAGCCTCACCGATTGCCACCTCGACCATATTGCTCGGGTGGCTGAAATCGATAGTACTGTAATCCACCACTACAGTGATATCATTATCGTCCTTGAGTCGGCTTACAGGAGCGCGGAATGACACCTCCACCTCACTGGGGAACAGCAGCATCTTCACACCCTTGGGAGCATTGCGCACCGAGATTTTAACCTTACGCGTCTGGGGCTTCAGTTTCTCGATGGGCACAACGATATCGACGCTACGGGGCTCGACAACAGCGTTGTTGATAGGTGCAATGGTGACATTGCGCCTAAGGGTGTCGGTCAGGTCTTTCTCCTCGACACGATAAGTGTAGACCTCGTTAATCTCGCTCAACGTCTTGGCGTCGCTGAAGACCATCACGGAGTCTTGACTCAGTGCCAGGGCGCCAATGTGCGTGTAGTTCTCACGGGGTTCGATACTGAGGTCGGCCCTGATAGGAACTTTCTTGCCCGGCAGGTCGGTGAACTTGATGTTGAGCGACTCGGGCAGTACACTGACAATCGTGGCGTGCTTGTTGAGCACAGCCGCAAGTGCCTTCTTCAAGTGGCTCTGATCGATTTTGAAGGTGTTGGTGCCGTCGTTGTAGTCACTCAAGCGCAGCGTGAGTTTGGGCGACTTGTAAAACATGTAGGAGATGAAACGATATCCCTTGTCACGCAGCGTGACTGTGAGCGTGTCAGGAACTTTTGTCAGCAGATGCACGTTGGCAGGCAGGCTCACCTCGACGGGGACCTCCAAATCAAGTTGGACGTCACCGTTGAAAGTGAGAAACCCCCAAAACACGGCCGAAATCAGCACAAAAGTCAGATACTGCATGATCGACTTGGTGCGGGGTGATTCCTTCAACCGTTCCCGTATTCTGCTCAATAGTTTCATGCTCGGATAGTCAAAACGCCTCAGGCATCAGCCTTTACTGCTTGTTGGCTGCGTCACCACCGGTCTCGGCAACATCCTGCATCGACTGGTAGATGGAATTCTTGTCAATCTTGATGGTTACATTATTGTCAATCTCCAACAGGACGTGGTTGTCGTTGACCTCGCGGATGCGGCCATAGATGCCACCAGCGGTCATCACCTTGTCACCCTTTTTGAGGCTGTTGCGGAAGGAGTTGATCTTCTTCTGCTTCTTCTGCTGGGGTGCAATCATGAAGAAATAGAAAATGGCAATCATAGCCACAATCATCAGCATGAAAGTCCAGTCCATACCGCCAGATTGAGTATTTCCAGTGGTGGTAGCAGGGGCTGTTTGAAGTAAAATCGTGTAAAGCATAATTTATCGATTTAGATATGATTATTAAAAGTGAATTCAATGTTTCAGAATCACGCCATCTTTGCGCAATTTCTTGACGGCATTGTTCAGGATGCCGTTGACGAATTGGCCACTGCCAGCAGTGCTGAAATTCTTGGCCAACTCAATATACTCGTTAAGCGTCACAGCAGTGGGTATCTTGTCAAAGGTGCGCAATTCGGCCAATGCAGACAGCATGATGATGCGGTCCATCAGCACGATGCGGTCCTTGTCCCAACGGCTGTCCTGAACCAACTCATCGATGAGGGCATTGTTCTCGGGCATCTGGGTAACAGTGGCCTGGAACAATTGACGGCCGAACTCGCTGTCCTCTTCATCTTTGAACATCGGCAAAATGGCACCCTCCTGATCTTCGCCGAGGCGCTTGAAGGTCTTGTTGACAAACTGCCCGATCAGGTCCATGTCGTCCTCGGTCCAGAACAGGGAACGCTGCTCGATAGCGTCGGCCATATTCTCGTCGGTCAGGATAACATGCTTCATGAGTTGCTGCCACAATTGGATGTCGGCAGCCATGTCATCATCGTCCGACGCCATGTACTCGTTATAGATGTCACTCTTCAGCACCCTGTCAAGCATCATCCTGACAAAGATGGGGTCATCATTCCAGGTGATGGTGTGCTCCTGGGCAAAGTCTTCCAGCAGTTCATTGCCGGCCAACAGGGCAACAAGGCGGTTTTTGACAAACTTCATGTTGGGATGGAGGTCTTCCTCACTCGGGAGGTACTTGTTACGGGCCTCGTCGAGGCGCATCTCCTGCACATGCGTCAACTCAACGGGCAGACGCATCAGGTAGTGGTATAGTTCATAAGTCTTGGACAAGCATGCGTCCAGGTCCTTCAAGGCTTTGTCAAGCGTACACTCGGGACGGGTCAGCATGTAGGAGTACATGGTCTGTACCACTTTGGTCCTTATTAAAACTCGGTTGATCATAATATCTCAGTTTGAACTTGCAAAATTAACGATTATTTGCGGCATAGGCAAACTTAATGCCCTAATTCACCTCTTGCTCGTCGTTGAGGCGCTGCCTGACGACTTCATAAATCATGATGCCGCCGGCAACCGACACATTCAACGAATTGATATGCCCGAATTCAGGAATGAAGACTTGGGTGTCACACAACTTCATCATCTCGGGAGAGATGCCCTTGTCCTCGGCACCGAGCACAATGGCCACCGGACCGGTATAGTCGGCCTGGGTGTAGGGTGAAGAATTCTTGTCGCTGGTGCCTACAATCTTGAAGCCACTGTCACGCAGAAACTTGACAGCATTGACCAGATTGCGCTCGCGGCACACGGGCAGGTAATTGAGGGCCCCAGCCGATGTCTTGACAGCATCGGCGTTGACACTCACGCTCTCGCGGTCGGGAATGACGATGGCACTCACACCGGCACATTCACACGTGCGTGCCACGGCACCGAAGTTGCGCACATCGGTCACTCCGTCAAGCACCACGATGAACGGGTTCTCGCCTTCGTCAAACATCTGCGGAACCAGATTTTCCACCTGATAATAGGTGACGGCAGCCATCATGGCAAGCACGCCTTGATGGTTGCGGCGCGTGATACGGTCAATCTTCTGAACGGGCACTCGCTGCACGGGCACTCGCAACTGGCGCGCCTTGTCACTGATTTCCTGGGCGGTCTCGTCATTGAGGGTCTTGCTCAACAGGATTTTGTCGATATCCTTTCCGGCCTCGATAGCCTCGAGAACGGCGTGAATGCCGTAGATATATTGGCTCTTGTCAATCATTGTTTATGCTTTTGGTTGATAAGTGATTTTGCATTTTCGATAGCGGCAGCATCCAAGTTCTTGCCGCTTAACATACGGGCGACTTCCATGATGTGCTCATCAGCATCCAGGGCCTCGACACGGGTGAGGGTCTCGACCTCGGTATCTGTCTTGAATACGCGCAGGTGGTGGTCGCCGTTGGCAGCCACCTGAGGCAGATGGGTGATGGCAATCACCTGGATGGTCTGGGAAATCTCGGACATCATTTCGCCAATCATGCCTGCGATGTCTCCGCTCACGCCTGTGTCTACCTCGTCAAAAATGATGCTGGGCAACTGCATGTGGCGGGCAATGATGGTCTTGATGCACAGCATCACTCGCGAAATTTCGCCACCCGATGCCGTGTCTTTCACTGGCATGGGGCGCTGGTTTTTGTTGAACGACATCATGAACTCGGCATTGTCGGTGCCAGTGGGGGAGAGTTCTGTTGTTTTGAAATCAACTTCAAACGCGATGTTTTTCATACCCAGCGGCGCCGCCAGGGTGAGCAGTTCACGGGCAAAGCGTTCGGCCGCTTCGTGGCGCGACGACGACAACTGCGATGCTATGGCGAGGGCTTCGTTCCGTGCCGCATCGGCCTGTGCGGTGAGTTCCTGTATGATATCGTCGTTATGTTCTATTTCGTTCAACTGCCTTTCATAGGCCTGCTGGATATCAATCAGGGCGTTGACGTCCTGAACATTGTGTTTGCGCTGCAGGGCATAAATGCTGTTCAGCCTGTCATCAACCCTTGCGAGTTCGGCGGGGTCATCGTTCAGCGTGTCCACAATGCCTCCCACGCTTTGGGCAATATCTCTCAAGTCGATGAGTGCATTACGAACCCTGGACGACATGCCCTCAATCTCAACCAGGTTACGCTCGGCCTCATCAAGCCGCTGGGCGACAACAGTCAAGCGGGCAAGAATGCTGTTGTCCTCGCTGTCAAGGTCGTTTTCAACACTCCACAAAGCCTCTTTGAGTTCGGTGATGTTGCTCAGTTTGCTCTGCAATGCCTCCAGTTCCTGATCTTCATCGGGCTTCAGTTGCATGCCTTGCAACTGGTCGAGTTGGAAACGGATGTAGTCTTCGTTGAGGCGCATCTGCTCAATGGACTTGCGCATCTCATCGAGCAGGCGTGTCGCTTCACGGAAGGCTTGGTACTTATGCCGATACTCGTCCAGCAACCCGGCATTGCCGGCGATGTTGTCGAGGATGGACAACTGGAATGCCGGCTGGGACAGCAGCATGTTACTGTGCTGCGAATGGATATCGAGCAGCCGGGTGCCCAAGTCGCGCAACATCGTCAGAGGCACCGGGGTATCGTTGATGAAGGCACGTGAACGGCCTCCAGGCGATAGTTCGCGACGGAGCAGGCATTCATGCTCGTCCCAGTCGATGTCACCATCGGCGAAGAATCGCTCCAGACGGTAACCTGTGATATCAAAGGCGGCTTCAACAACTGTTTTGCGTGATGTGTCACGGATGGCTTTGCTGTCGGCGCGTTCGCCCAAGATGAGTGACAAAGCACCCAGGATGATGGACTTGCCAGCACCGGTCTCGCCGGTGATAATAGTCAAGCCATCGGCAAACTGGATATCCAGTCTGTCGATGAGCGCGTAATTGGAAATATGCAGTTGCTTGATCATATCACCACCCCACAGAGGCGTTAGTTGCTTGTTTTCTTGATTTGGTCAAGCCGGTTGGTCTCGCTGGGGTATACCTGATAGAGCATCTCATAGACCGTTTCTTTCTCGGTCATATTGGCCTTGCTGTAGATGTTGATCAACTCGTCGAGTTTGGCATCTTTGAACATGGTCAGGCAAACCGACAGCGGCGCGACATCATAAATCTTGGCAAGATTCTCGAGTGTATGGGTAATGGTCGAGCGGCCTTTATCCACGGTGACGACCATCTGGTCTAAGCCCATACGATGATAATCGTAGAGCATCTGGCGGATGGGGGATGTCTGGTTATCGGTGAAGGCGCTGAGCACGGCACTGCGGTTGGCGTTGTCCTCAAAGGCTTTCCAGCCGCTCTCGCCACTGCTCTGGGCCAATCTGACGACTTGTGCTGCTCGCTCATAGTAGGGGTCACCGCCTTTGAGTTCAAACGAGTCAAAGTCCATCGCGATAATCATGTAGGCCCAGAAATTGAGGATAGCCGTCAGGTTGTCTTCCATATCCATCTCGTTAAACACAAGTTGTTGACCAGGCTCGAAATGGAAATCTACCTTGCCGTCCTTGAAATTGATGAGGGCGGTAGTGTACGAACTGTTATACACCGGACGCTGTGATTGTATCTGAAGGTCTCCCTTCATCAGTCCAGTTGCATCGTCCCATGTACTGATAGTAAATTGAAGTTTGCAATAGATTTTCTCGTTGGTGCCGAACACGGCATTGGTCCACTTTGTCGTGTTCATGTAATCGGTGACCTTCTCCTTGAGTTCCTCAAACACTTCTCTACTGCCGTTAGTGATTTTTTGGCTATTGACCTCCACTTCGCAGTTGAGTTCGGTAGCCTCATCGTCGGCAAGGGCACACAGCGCACACAACAGTGCCGCCATAAGCATCAATAACCTGTTCTTCATGATTTTGACAAATACTTGTGTAAAACGTCAACTATGTCGTGGGCAACAGCCCGTTTGCTCTTGCATTCACCTTCAATGGTTTCTCCCTTGTCGGTGAATATGGTCACCCTGTTGGTGTCGACCTGGAACCCCGCATCTTTGTCCCTTAAAGAGTTCATAACGATGAAATTCAAATTCTTGCGTTCCAGTTTCCCTTGGGCATTGACCTGCTCATTGTCGGTTTCAAGAGCAAATCCCACAGTCACCTGGTCGGGGCGCTTAGCCTGACCCACAGCACGGGCGATGTCGGGATTGGGGGTAAGACGAATGACGGGCGTTTCGTCTTTCTCACGTTTTATTTTCTTGTCGGCCACATTCTCGACACGGTAGTCGGCTACAGCGGCACACAGGATAACGGCATCGGCATCGGGCAATGCAGCCATCACGGCATCATGCATCTCCATTGCCGTAGTCACATCAACACGTTCGATGTTGGGGCTATCGGTCTTGAGGGAGACAGGACCCGCTACAAGTGTAACCTGGGCCCCGCGGCTGGCGCATTCTTCAGCGAGGGCGAATCCCATCTTTCCCGATGAGAAGTTGCTGATGAAACGCACCGGGTCGATTTTCTCGACAGTGGGCCCTGCCGTAATCAACACCCGCTTGCCCTCAAGGTCAGCACCCGCTTTGAAAAACTCGTCGAGCACCTTAACGATATTCTCGGGTTCCTCCATGCGGCCCTTGCCAATCAGGTGACTCGCCAACTCGCCTGCAGTAGGCTCAATGATGTGGTTACCGTATGAACGCAACAGTTCCAGGTTGCGCACCGTGCTGGGATGGCGCATCATGTCCAGGTCCATAGCCGGAGCGACAAAAACGGGAGCCTTGGCCGACAGGTAGGTGGTTACCAGCATGTTGTCGGCAACACCATTGGCCATCTTGCCGATTGTTGAAGCCGTGGCGGGAGCGATAATCAGGGCGTCGGCCCATAGCCCCAGGTCCACATGGCTGTTCCACTGGCCTGTGTTGGCCGTGAAAAACTCACTGATGACGGGCTTGCCGCTCAAGGTGGACAAGGTCAGCGGTTGGATGAACTGCTTGGCATTGGGCGTCATGATGACCTGCACCTCGGCACCGGCCTTGATGAGCAGGCGCGTGAGGGTGGCGCACTTGTATGCGGCGATGCCGCCCGTGATGCCCAAGATGATGTGCTTGCCTTTCAGCATGATGATTAAATAACAGCGGTTATTGTTTCTTGTATTGGATGTACAACTTAGTGATCACCTGCTTGGTGTTCTCGGCAAAGTCGCTTTTCATCATCCAGTCATAGTAGCCGAGGTCCAACTTGGTAAACACCTCCTGGACAGTTTTTCCCTTGTGCTTGCCGAAGTTGAAGACCGGCTGCTTCTGTTCATTGAGGATAATGCGGCCAGCCAAGTCCACGTTGCGGTTATGTGTCGAGTAATTCGAGAGATATTCAACGTCGTTCTGCAGGGGCTCAGCATCGTTGGCATAGTGGTCCAGTTGAGCCTTGAGCACTTCAAGGGTTGTCTTGGCATCGTCAGCAGCCGAATGATGGTTCTCCATCGGATGACCGCAATAGAAGATGCAAGCGGCTTCAAGGTCACGTTTCTCGCGCTTGTGATAGATGGTCTGCACGTCGATGAACCGATGCTGGCTCGGATCGAAGACCACACCGGCCTTGCTCATCTCCTGCGCCAGCAGCGGGATGTCGAAGTGGTTGCTGTTGAATCCTGCGATATCGCTGCCCTCAAACACACGTGCAATGTCATGTGCACGCTCCTTGAACGTGGGCTCATTCACGAGCATCTCGTTGGTGATGTGGTGCACATCGATGGCCTGCTGCGGAATCACCTTCTCGGGGTTGAACCGATAGGTTTTGCTTTCCTCATGGCCATCGGGATAGACCTTGACGTACGATAACTCGATGATACGGTCCTCGGTGATGTTCAATCCGGTGGATTCCAGGTCGAACACCACAAGCGGGCGCTTCAGGTTCAGTTCCATTAGGGCAGGGCTTTAATGATTAGATCATCATGGGCATCTGCAGCACAATGAGATCCTCACCGGCTTTCTGCTCACTGGGAACAAACACACCTGCACGGGCAGGGTCGAGCAACTTCAGGAACACGCCGTCACAGTCGATGTTGTTGACCACATCAATGACGTCGGCACTCTTGAAACCGATGTTCATGGGCTCGCCGTTGTATTCACACTTGATGGTTTCCTCGGCAGCGGTGGAGTGGTCTACGTCCTGGGCGGTGAGCACCACATGGTCGGCACTCAAGTCGAGGCGTACAAGGCCGCCAACATTGGCGAACACGGCCACACGGCGCACGGCGTTAAGCAGCGTCATGCGGTCCACAGCCATCGTGTAGGGGTTGTCCTCGGGAATTACAGTGTTATAGTTGGGGTAACGTCCGTTGATAAAACGGCATGACAACTGATAGTCGGCATTCTCAAAGGTGGCGCTGCTCTCGTCAACGGTAATGTTGATGCCCTCATCGCTGTTGCGGTCAATGATGTTGCCCAGAATTGCAGCAGGCTTGGCAGGGAGAATGAAACTGCGCTCAAAGTCGGGCTTGACATCGGTCTGGCGATAGCGGACCAACTTGTGGGAGTCGCTGGATACATACACAATCATGTCGGGTTTGATATCCCAGTAGATACCGGTAAACTGAGGGTGCATGTCATCCTTGCCGACGGCGAACAGGGTGTGGCCGATACCGGCAGCGATGTTCTTGGCGGGCAGGGTGAATTGCTTCACGTCGTTGGCATTGGCCGCCTTCTCGGGGAACTCGTCGCCGCTCAGGGCCATAGCGTCATAGTAACCATTCTGGTAGGTTACTTTTACTGCCAACGTTTCATCGTTGATTTCAAAGGTCAGTGCCGTGTCGGGCAACTCCTTGAGGGAATTGATGGTGCGTTTCACATCAATAGCGAACTTGCCCGTGCCCTCAACGTTCTGGACCTCGATGTTGGTCGTCAAGCGCGTTTCCATGTCACTGCCCGTAACCACGAGGCGGTCACTCTGCAGTTCAAACAGGAAATTGTCGAGAATAGAGAAAGCATTGTTACTGCTCACCACTTTGCTCACGGCATTCAACCTGCTGAGCAACAATTTACTTTGGACGTTGAATTTCATACAGTTATGTCTCTTTATATTGTGATTAATTTTTTGTTGTTTCTTTTAACCTACAAATATAGTGGTTTTTTTTCAAATAGGTGGCCGTTGTTGATAAAAAAACGCAAAATCGGGCAGATTATTATTGTGATTGATTGATGAGTGAGGCTTAATTGTGGTTCTCCTGTTGCGGTTGTGGCGCGAATGATTACCGATTGGGAAAAGTAAGTCGGGAATACTGTTACGTATCCCCGACCCTTAAAACTCATGCTATGAGAGTGAATGTCACTGATTACTCACCTTTACCCAGCACGATGTCGATGATCGCGGTAATGTCACTAATGCTGATAGTATTATCAGTATCAAGATCCGCATTCTCAAAGTTGATGTCGCCAGAGCCATTAAGCAGATAGTCGATGAGGTTGGTAACGTCAAGGATGTCGACTTCTCCATCGCTGTTGACGTCGCCAGGTTTCGCAGGATTAACCCAAGCGTCAATATAGCACCTGTTGGCATTGAGGGCTTTCCTGGTAGTTCTATCAACAACAACAGCAATCACATGGAGGTTGTCTTTGTTCTGGATGAGCGACGGCTTTGGCAGTTTGGCCAGAGTGAAGGTGTAGTTGAAGCCATAGTCCTCATAGGCTACGATTGTTGACGGCAGGCTATTAGCGACAACGCCGCTGGTGCCTACGAGAACGTCGTTGAAATGAATGCCTGAGACAGAAGATCCTTTCTTAACCCATGGACCAAGGAAGCGGTCGTTAGCATAAGCGGTGTATCCTGAATAGTAGTTGGCTTGGTTCCATTGAGAACCTGTACCATAGAGGTCGTCGGCAATGAGCATGACATTGATGGCGTAATTGGCCGAGGGTTTATCGGTTGTGAACCAAGTGGTGACATTGATGTCGATGCTGGTGCGGTCTTCGCTGGTCCATTGAGCAGTGACATCAATGCCGGCAATCGTTGATAGGTTGGCAAACTGCTGCATCGTAGAAAGAATGTCTCCAGTATTGTCGCCTAAACCATAAAGGGCATCTACCGAGGTTGAGCGGTCAATATAGGCAGAGGGGTAGCCACTGACCGAGTTGGGATAAGCGCTGGAGTTCACTACCTGCATGGCGTCACCATTGTGATAAGCCACACCGCAGAATTCATCTCCTAACTCAGTACGCAATAATTCCATGCCGACGAGTCCACGGACGCACCATCCACACCAAGTGCCGGTGTATTCTTCCATAAGTGGGCGGTGAACGGGAACGTCACCAACGTTGGCAGCCATGGCCGATGTCGATAAGGACAACAGTCCTGCAAGAAGTAAGATAAATCGATTTGTTCTCATAAAGAATAAAGTTTTGAATAATTGGTTATAATGATAAATAAAAGTTGGGTTCAATTCACTTTCAATGTGCAAATTTATTGAATGAAACAATAGTAATTATCAAAAAAGTAGTGTTTTTTTTTGAACAGGTGACATTTTGTTGATTTTAATAGGGATACAGGCAACTAAACCAAGAAAGCGCTAACGGCAGGAACCCGTTAACGCTTTCTTGTTATTGATTAAAGATGTATGCTTTAGTCGAGTTTGTGGATGATAAGACCCGAGCGCAGTTTGGGCTCAAACCAGGTGGCCTTGGGAGGCATGATTTTGCCACTGTCGGCAATGTCGATAATCTGCTTCATGGTCACGGGATAGAGGGCCAGAGCCATCTTCATCTCACCGCTGTCGACACGCTGCTTCAACTCACCCAGGCCGCGGATGCCGCCAACGAAGTCGATGCGCTTGTCGGTGCGCAGGTCGGTGATGCCCAGGATGTCACGCAGGATGTAGTCACTGCTGATGGTCACGTCGAGCACGCCAATGGGATCGTTGTCGTCATAGGTGCCTTCCTTGGCGGTCAGCGAGTACCATTTGCCACCCAGATACAGCGAGAAGTTGTGCAACTTAGCGGGCTTGTAGATTTCGGTGCCCTTCTCCTCGACGATGAATTTCTCACCGAGTTTCTGCAGGAATTCCTCCTCGGTATTGCCGTTCAGGTCAACAACCACGCGGTTGTAGTCCATCACTTTGAGGTGTGACTGGGGGAAGCACACTGCCAGCAGGTAGTTGTACTCCTCGGTGCCGTTGTGGTTGGGGTCGGCTTTAGCCTTCTCCTCACCAACGTGGGCGGCAGCAGCGGTGCGGTGGTGACCGTCGGCGATGTAGAGATAAGGAATCGCACCGAATTCACGGGTGATGGTGTCGATTGTCTCCTTGTCCCTGATAACCCACAGGGTGTGGCCGATGCCATCCTCGCTCACGAAGTCATACTCGGGAGTGGTTTGAGAAGTGCGGACCAGAATTTCCTCAAGGACGCTGTCATCGGGGAATGCCAGGAACACCGGCTCGATGTTGGCGTTGTTGATCTCGATATGGTGCATGCGGTCAGCCTCTTTCTCGCGACGGGTAAGTTCATGTTTCTTGATGCGTCCCTCGAGGTAGTCATCCACGCTGGCACCGACAACGAAACCGTACTGGGTGCGGCCGTCCATCGTCTGTGCATAGATGTAGTAGCACTCTTGGTCGTCCTGAACAAGCCAGCCCTTGTCCTGGAACTTCTTGAAGTTCTCGACGGCCTTGTCATAGACCTTGGGCTCGTGTTCGCCAGTGCCCGGCTCGAAGTCGATTTCCGGCTTAATGATGTGATACAGACACATCTCGTTGTCACCGGCCTCGGCACGTGCCTCTTCACTCGACAACACATCGTAGGGCTTGGATGCTACTTTTTCTACATACTCTTTCGGCGGTCTAACGCCACGGAACGGTTTTACTTTAGCCATGATAAATTAACGGTTTTAAAAGTGTTAAATAGGTTTTTATAAAGTCATTTACGTTTTAGGTCGTTTCTCTTTGACTGACGGCCGCGTGCGTTTCAACTTGCGTGAACAGGTGCTGCACGTGCCATACACATACAGACTGTAATGGTCTGTATTGAAGGCATTGAAACGGCGGGCGTTCATGAAGGCGGCAAAATTGGGATCCCTCACTTCCTTGACCTTGCCACAGATGGTGCAGATCAGATGGGTGTGGGGCAGGGTGATGCGTTCATACTGCACCTGCAAGCCCTCAAACACATGTCGCCTCAACATCTTTGCTTCAATCAGCAGTTCGACGGTATTATACACTGTCGAACGGCTCACCCGGAAACCGTCCCCGTCAATCAGTTGCTGCAACTCCTCGATAGTGAAATGCCCGTTGATATTCATGATGCGGTTCAGGATGGCGTACCGCTCAGGGGTATGCCGCATACCATGAGCATCCAGATACTCATTGAACTTACGGACAACGGGATTGTTGCTGCCAGAAAAATCTTCGATATTTGGGTCGGTTTTCATCGGATGGACAAAATTACAACCTTTTTTGCAATCAAGCAAAGAATTGAGAAAAGAAATATATTCACTCTGCTCTGGGAACTATTTCTTCTTGCAGCATCCCAACATACCCTCTACAGTCAGTTCACTAACGGCACCGATAGTCATGTCGCAGAGCGGTTCTACGATATCGGCACTCAACGTGGTGGCAACACCGATGACACGTGCTCCTGAGGCTCGACCGGCCAACAGACCGTTACGGGAATCCTCAAACACGATACAGTCGCTGATGTCCACGCCCAGCAGGCGTGCCCCAAGCAGGAAACAGTCGGGATCGGGCTTGGCTTTGCTGACCATGTCACCGGTAATGATCTGGTCAAACAGTGTGGGAAATTCAGGATACTGGCGATAAAGCGACAACATCTTCTTGCGGTCGCTCGACGTGACGATAGCCATCGGGATGCCCGCCTCTCGCAGGTGTCTGACAAATTCCAAGGCGCCGGGGAAGAACTCGTAGCGCATATTGCGCTCATAATCATTCAATTTGTTCAATATGTCACGACGCACTTCCTCATTGTCAAAATAGCCCATGATACGGGCCAGGTGGGACCCCTTGATGTAACTGGCAAACTGGTCGATGCCCGTTGGATATTCCTTGTCAATCTGCTCCCAGAAAATGGTATACAGCCCCTCGCTGTCGAGCAGAACACCGTCCAGGTCAAACAGCACACCGCATCGTTTCATTGTCATTTCACTCATATTTGTCAATTCATGATGTTTTATGCCACAAAAGTACTCATAATCGCGCGAATTGCACTATTTTTGTGGCAATAAATACAACCACTATGATACAGGAACTCAAGTTACGTGTCAATCCCCGCACTGCCGCCAGCATGGACGAAATTGTGCGCTATCTTGACAAATACAATGACATACCAGCCCAAAGCATCCGTGGCATCCGCATCTTGAAACGCTCCATCGACGCTCGACAGCGCAATGTGGTGGTCAACCTCAAGGTGCGCGTCTATATCGATGAGCCGATGACACAGGACTACCTGGTGCCGCCCATCGAATACAAGCCTGTTGACGGCAAGCGGCAAGCCATCGTCGTCGGCATGGGACCGGGCGGACTGTTTGCAGCCTTGCGCCTCATCGAGTTGGGCATCAAACCCATTGTGCTGGAGCGCGGCAAGGACGTGATGAAACGCCGTGTAGATGCTTCGAGAATCCAGCGTGAGGGTTTTGTAGACCCCGAGAGCAATTATTGTTTCGGCGAGGGTGGGGCAGGAGCCTACAGTGACGGCAAACTCTACACTCGTAGCAAGAAGCGCGGTTCGGTCAACCGTATCCTGGGCATCTTTGTCCAGCACGGCGCGCGCGAGGACATCCTCATCGATGCCCACCCGCACATCGGCAGCGACAAGTTGCCCGGTGTCATCAAGGCAATGCGCGAGACCATCCTGCGCTGTGGGGGAGAGGTGCACTTCGAGACCCGTGTAACGGGACTTATCGTTGAGGACGGCACGGTCACTGGCGTGGAAACGGCCGGAGGAGAGAGTTTCTCGGGCCCTGTCGTTCTGGCGACTGGTCATTCGGCCCGCGACGTTTATCAGATGCTCCATGACAGTGACATCACCGTCGAGGCCAAGGGTATTGCCGTGGGCGTGCGACTTGAACACCCGCAACGCATCATCGACCAGATACAATATCACAGTGTGTTGGGCCGTGGTGAATATCTGCCCGCTGCCGAATACAATTTTGTCACCCAAGTCGACCATCGCGGCGTATACTCGTTCTGCATGTGCCCCGGTGGCTTTGTCGTGCCTGCCGTGAGCGAGCCCGACGGGCTGGTGGTCAACGGCATGTCACCCAGCAACCGTGGCTCACACTGGGCCAACTCGGGCATGGTGGTAGAGATTCACCCCGAGGACTTGCCCAGCGAGTACAACAAATACGGTGTGATGGCGATGATGATGTTCCAGCGCGACATGGAGCGCCGTGCTTATGCCGAAGCCGGCAACACCCTCATTGCCGGGGCGCAGCGCATGAAGGACTTTGTCGACGGCAAGACGTCACGCAACATCCCCCCGTCTTCTTATTTGCCCGGAGTACAGCCCTCACGGCTGGACCTGTGGATGCCGCCCTTTGTTGCCAATCGTCTGCGCAAGGGTTTTAAGGTGTTCGGCAAGAATGCTCGCGGTTTCCTCACTAACGATGCCATCGTCATCGGCGTCGAGACCCGCACATCATCGCCCCTGCGCATCCCTCGCGACAATTTGTTGCTTCACCATGTTACCATACAGGGCCTCTATCCCTGTGGAGAGGGTGCCGGCTACGCCGGAGGCATCGTTTCCAGTGCCATCGATGGCGAACGCTGCGCCGAAGCCCTTGCCGAGGCGTTCAAATAACTGCCATAACATAAATAATTATTAAAACATAATTTTTTTGCTGTATTGACACAATATGGCGCACTTTTTGCAGTTATCAATGCGATTATGGTTTAATTCAACTCATGACACTATTATGAAAGAGAAAATGATTATTCCGGCAGCCCTCCTCGCGTTCAGCGTATTTTGCCTGGGCTGGTTCATCAAGGCTGGTATTGATGATTTTGCTAGCAAGGACCGCAAGGTCAGTGTCAAAGGTCTTGCCGTGCAGGAAGTGCCGGCCGACGAAGTGACGTGGCCCATCGTTTCTAAGGAAGTGGGTAACGACCTGCCAAGTCTCTACGACCGCATTGCCGCTACCCAGGCCAAAATCAAGGCGTTCCTGATCAAGGGTGGCGTCAAGGAAGAAGAGATCAGCCTGGGGGCACCTCAGGTGGCAGACTTGACAGCCCGTGAGTACGAGACCAACAAAGCCTACCGCTACATTGTCACCTCGGTGGTTACGGTAAAAAGCAACAATGTCAACCAGGTGCGCCAACTCATTGCCAAACAGGGCGACTTGTTGCGTGAGGGCGTTGCTATCACCAGCGACAGTTATGACAACCAGATTCAGTATGAATTTGTTTCCTTTATGGAGATGAAGCCTAAGATGATGCAAGAGGCTATCGAGAATGCACAGGTTACTGCCGAGCAGTTCGCCAAGAATTCCCATAGCAAACTCAACAAGATTGTCAGTGCCGACCAGGGCCAGTTCACCATCGAGAACCGTGACGAATACACTCCCTGGATCAAGACCGTGCGCGTGGTCACTACCGTCACCTATTCGCTCAAGGACTGACGAAGTCTACTAAAAAGAACAGTTTAACGAGAAGAGTCGGCTGAATGGCCGGCTCTTTTTTTTATCTTTATACAGAATTAAATACAGGTTGCATGTCTTGGAGCAACCCTTTGTAAAACCTCACGGGTCAATCATGCCGGTGTAGAAATGCAGGGTCTGGCTCTTGGTATTGAAATGGTTCTGGTTAGGGGACCACTGGCCACGCAGCAGACCAGGGGCCAGTTTGATGGAGCGACGGCCATACATGTTGTTGATGCCATCGATACTCGTCATCAGACGTCGCAGTTTGCCGTGGTCCTCAGGGTCAAACACGTTGAGTTGGATGCCGCCACCGTGCTGGATGTCAAGTGCCATCACACCCGCCTTGCGATAAGAAAAGCCGTCTCGCCAGATGTGGTTGAAGGCATTGAGTGCCTGCCGCACGATGGTCATCGTGTCATTGGTCGGCGTGTCGAGCAGCAATTGGCAGGAATTGGAGTAGAAGGGCAAGTCCTTGCGGAAATAATCACCCCTGACGTAGGTCATGATGCTGCCAGCCACACTGTTCTCGTCACGCAACTGCCGTGCTGTGCGTTCGGCAAAACTGACGATGGCATCAGCGATTTCGTCCCGGTCGGTGAGCACCTTGCCAAAGGTGCGCGACGTCATAATCGACTTGTGGGCAATGTCCACAGGGTTGGCGATTTGGCAATCATGGCCCATGAGTTCGCGCTGGGTGCGCTCGAGTGACACTGAATATTGGGAACGCACCAGCGATGGCGGCATCTTCACAAAGTCGGCAGCAGTCTTGATTCCTTGGGCCAGCAACGACGAGGCCAGGCGGCGACCAATGCCCCACACGTCGCCGATGGGTGTGCGGCGCAAGATAATATCAATGGCTTCAGGCCTTACCAGCCAATAGACCCCGTCGGTAATTCGTGGGTCACGCTTGGCAATGTGGTTGGCTACCTTGGCGAGCGTACGCGATGGTGCGAAACCGATGCTGACTGGAATGCCAACATACTGCTTGACCTTTTTCACGGCCTCGGCCATGGCGCGATGGCTGGTTTCCACATCTTCATGAGGCAAAACAAAAAAAGCCTCATCTACCGAATACTGTTGCAGGTTCTCCACCTCTTTACCCAAAATTTTCATCACACGGTCCGACAGGTCGCGATACATGACATGGCGGGCCGACAGTTGGACGACTTGGCGCGGATCGGTGTGTTCCTTGATTTTGAAGGCTGGGCAACCCATGGGAATGCCGGCAGCCTTGGCCTCATTGCTACGGGCAATGACACACCCGTCGTTGTTAGAAAGCACAACAACCATCTTTCCGTTGAGTCTGGGGTCAAACACCCGTTCACAGGAAACAAAGAAGTTATTGCAGTCCAGCAGGCCGTACATTCTTAATTAGTTAATAGAAAAAAGACAATTCACTCTTAACTGTCAACTCTTAAATGTTAACTGTTAACTGTTAACTCTCAGACAGTTCCAGCCACCGCATCTCTTTCTCGTCGAGCAGGTCTTTGATTTCCTGATAGCGGGCAGCCTTGGCTGCTACATCGTCAAGGG